>JBBCHB010000068.1:0-40089 GCA_037200015.1 Aliidongia sp.
TTGCCGGTGCTCGTCGAGATCGATGCCGACGACCATCGCGCCGGCGTGAAGCCCACGGATGCCGAGAGCCTGGTCGCGATCGGCCGGTGCCTTCAGCAGGGCGGTGCCGTGCTGCGCGGCGTGCTGTGCCATGCCGGCGGCAGTTATGCGCTGAGCCGGCCGACGGATCTGCGCGCGGCCGCCGCGGCCGAGCGGTTGGCCGCGATCAAGGCGGCGCAAACCCTGCGCGCCGCCGGGCTGCCCTGTCCGGTCGTCAGCATCGGTTCGACCCCGACCGCGCTGTTCGCGACCGATCTCACCGGCGTCACCGAACTCCGCGCCGGCGTCTACATGTTCGGCGATCTGGTTCAGACCGGGATCGGCTCCTGCACCGTGGACGACATCGCGACTGTCGGTGCTGACCAGCGTAATCGGTCATCAGCGCGCCAAGGGCTGGACCATCATCGACGCCGGCTGGATGGCGCTGTCGCGCGACCGAGGTACCGCCGGGCAGGCAATCGACCAGGGCTATGGCTTGGTCTGCGACCCGGCCGGGCGGCCTTATCCCGATCTGGTGGTGGCCGATGCCAACCAGGGAGCACGGGCATCGTCACCCTGCGCCCGGGCAGTGCCGCCCCGGCGCCGGAACTGCCGCTCGGCACGCTGCTGCGCGTCTGCCCAACCATGCCTGCGCCACGGCGGCGCAGCATGACCGCTACCATGTGCTCGACACGGACTCGGTCGTGGTCGCCGAGTGGCAGCGCTTCAACGGCTGGTGAGGCAAGGATGACCGATATCCCGACTCGAGGCGGATCGCGACCGATGCCGCCCCCTGCTCCCTTCGGCCACTACATTCAGGCCACTGCCTGGGGCGGGCTTGTCCATGTCTCCGGCCAGCTCGGCGCGCGGCCGGATGGCAGCCACACCGCCGACCGCCCTTTCGAGGAACAGGCCCGTCAGGCGCTGGCGAACCTCCTCGCCATCCTCGATGCCGCCGGCAGCAGGCCCGACCGGGTGCTGAAGGTGACGGCCTATATCGTCGGCGTCGAACATTGGCCGGAGTTCAACCGGCTCTTCGCCGAGGCCTTCGGCGCGGCGCGAACCGGCCCGCGCCGTGGTACCGATCCCGTGCCTGCATCACGGCTATCTGATCGAAATCGAAGCCGTCGCCGTGCGAGGGCCGACGCCAGTGAGCCGCCCCTATGACGCCGTCCTGTTCGACCTGCTGACGGCGTTGCTCGACAGCTGGACGCTGTGGAACGAGGTCGCCGGCGGCGCCGAGGCAGGGCAACGCTGGCGCACGGCCTATCTGCGCCAAACCTATGCTACAGGCGCCTATCGGCCTTATGAGACTCTGGTGGCGGAGGCGGCCGAGGCGGTCGGGCTCGACCGCCGCCTGGCCGAAGACGCTCGATGCCCGCTATGCCGAGCTGCAGCCCTGGCCGGGCGTCGTGCCGGTGCTGTCCCGCCTCGCCGCGGCGGGGCTGAAACTTGGTATCGTGACCAATTGCTCGCGCCGCCTGGGGCGCGTCGCGGCCGGTCGGCTCGGCCTCGATTTCGCCTGCATTGTTACCGCCGAGGAGGCGGGCTGGTACAAGCCGGATCCGCGCCCCTACCAAGCGGCGCTTGAGCAACTGGGCGTATCGTCGGCGCGTTGCCTCTTCGTCGCCGGTCAGCCTACGATCTGTTCGGCACGGCATCGCTCAGCCTGCCGACCTTCTGGCATGATCGGATCGGCATGACAGCCCCGGAGGGCGCGCCCGCGCCGCTGGCTCATGCGAGCGACCTGGAGGCTTTGCCCGCACTATGCGGGCTCGCTTGACAAACCTGGGCGTCGAAGCCGGGACGGTTCATCGAAGAGCAGCGGATCGAAAATGCTGTCGGACGCACTCGATCCGTGACCGACAAGTTCCCACGGCCCTTCCAGAGGAGATCGAGCACGCCGCCGCGGAGCCGTGCACTTGCACGCAGATAAACCTCTATCCTTGACAGCATGGCGCCGAGGGCCCGGACTATCCCGATGCGCCTGACGCTCTTCAGCGGTCTTCGCCCCTTCACTCCCGGCGGGCACCGCCCGCAACGCGATTGCCGGCATCACGCTGCCTCGATGAACATTCCGCAGGTTCTGGGCTACACGCGGATTGCCGGCACGCCCGCTGTGACCGGCCTCTACACCGTGCTGCTGCCGCTGGGCGCCTTCGCCGTCTTCGGCTCCTCCCGCCATCTTGTCGTCGCCGCCGACAGTGCGACTGCCGCCATCTTCTCGGGTTCCCTATCGCATATGGCGGCACCGGGCAGTGCCAAATACCTTGCGCTGGCCAGCACGGTGGCGCTGCTGACCGCGGCCCTTTTGCTGGTCGCCCGCGTCTTCAAACTCGGCTTCCTCGCCGATTTCCTTTCTCGCACCGTCCTTGTCGGCTTTCTCGCCGGCGGTCGGCCTCCAGGTCGGTATCGCCATGCTGGGCGACATGTTCGGGCTCACCACCGACGCCCACAACACACTCGTCCAGGCCTGGCAGTTGGGTTTGGCGCTGCCGCGGACCAGTCTGCCATCCGTGGCACTCTCCACTTTCGTTGCCGCCGGCATCCTGCTCGGCAACCATTTCGTCCCTCGTATTCCGCTGCCGCTGGTGGCCGTGCTGGGCAGCATTGCCGCGAGCGCTGCGTTCGATTTTCGGCGGCCGATGGCATTTGCCGTCATCGGCCCGGTCCCGGGCGGCCTGCCGGCGCTTGGCCTCCCCGACGTCACCTGGAGCGAAATGCTCGGGCTCCTGCCGGTTGCCGGGTCATGCTTCGTCATGATTATCGCACAGAGCGCCGCCACGTCGCGCGTCTTCGCCGGTCGCTACCGCGAAGCCGTCGACGAAGATGCCGACATCCTCGGCCTCGCAGCCGCCAATGCCGCCGCGGCGATCAGCGGCACTTTCACCGTCAACGGCAGCCCGACCCAGACCGCGATGGCGGATCGCGCAGGCGCGCGCAGCCAGATCGCCCAGCTCGTCTTCGCCGCCGTCGTCCTGGCGGTTCTGCTCTTTCTCACCGGACCGCTCCAATACCTCCCGCGCTGCGTGCTCGGCGCCATCGTCTTCACGATCGCGATTGGAATGATCGACATCACGGCCTTGCGCCGATATCCGTCGGGAAAGCCCCGGCGAGTTCATTCTCGCCGCCGCCACCCGCCGGCGCCGTCGTGGCCGTCGGCGTCGAACAGGGTATCCTGCTCGCAATCGCCCTCTCCCTCTTCCGGCACGTCCGCCACAGCTATCGCCCGCATACGATGATGCTTACGCCCGGTGCCGCTGGAACCTGGGAGCCGATCCCGGTCGCTCCGGGCAAGCAAACCGAGCCAGGCCTGATGATCTACCGCTTCGGTGCGGACCTGTTCTATGCCAACTACACCCCGCTTCATCGATGATGTGTGCGCCCTGGTCGACCACGCTCCGGCACCCGTCCGCTGGTTCGTCGTCGATGCCAGCGCCATCACGACATCGACTTCTCCGCCGCCCGGGCCATCCGTGACCTGTTTGCCGAGCTTGCAGCCCGAAACGTCACTATCCTCTTCGCCCGCGTCTCGCCCTACCTCCGCGCCGATATGGATCGGCACGGCGTGACCGCAGCCGCGGGTGAAGCCCATGTCTTCGCGACCCTCCACCAGGCTATCGCCGCCGCCCGTACAGAAACCACCATCGCCTGACCCCGATGAATCCGCGGCCGCGGGACACAAGCCGTAACAGAGAGGTCGCCGGCGCTGCTTCTGACTAGGACGCTTTCGACGCTCCGGAGCAGTTCTCTCGGATCGCGTACTTCAAAGCAGCAGAACAATCGTCCGTAACGATGCCGCAGAGCCTAAAGTGTCGGGCTGATCCGCAAAAGCCGCCCGCCGAGCCTTTGAATAGCCGGACCAAAAGTAAGTGACGTCGGGCTCAAAGGTAGGTGGCGCGCTACATATGGGGCTTACATTTGCGCGCGACCACGAATGTAAGGAGCGGACTGGCCCGAGGCCCTGCCCAACACTCTGATTTTTCTAAGGGAGATAGGAGCTGGCGCGGAGATTCAAAATCCTCGGCCCAACCTTGGCAAGATTGGAGTGCGCGGTGGTGCGGGCGGTCGGAATCGAACCGACACTCCTTGCGGAACCGGATTTTGAGGTCCGGCGCGTCTACCAGTTTCACCACGCCCGCGGTGCCGTAGCTCGCTCTGACCTACCTGACCGGCGGCCTAAAATCAACCGCCGTGCCGCGGATGAGGCGAGAGCTCCGTGCATCCGCCCCATGATCCGGCCGCTTCGACGCAGCCTTGCGTCGCACCAGATTGCGCCAGCCCCGGGCAACTGTTACATCCATCGGGATTTCTACGCGGAGCCGGCATGCTGCGACGCTTATACGATTGGGTTCTCGATCAGGCGGGCAAACCGCACGCCATCTGGGGTGATGGGGCTGATTGTCCTTCGCCGAGAGTTCATTCTTCCCGTTGCCGCCGGACATCCTGCTGGTGCCGATGATGCTGGCCGACCGGCGGCGCATCTTCTGGCTGGCCACCGTGGCGACGGCGACGTCGGTGCTCGGCGGCTATCTCGGCTACGCCATCGGCTATTACACCTTCGACACGATCGGCCACTGGATCATCTCGTCGCTGTCGAGCCCGGCCGGTTTCGAGGCGGTGCAGCAGAAATTCGCCGAATACGGCTTCTGGGCGATCGTGCTCAAGGGGCTGACACCGATCCCGTTCAAGATCGTGACCATCTTCTGCGGCTTCGTGCATTTCGACCTGGCGCAATTCACCATCGCCTCGATCATCGCGCGCGGCATGCGCTTCTATGTCGAGGCAATCGCGCTCTATGCCTTCGGCGAACGCGGCCGGATCTTCATCGAGCAGCGCCTGGGCCTGGTCACGACGGTTTCGGCCGGCGTCATCGTCGGCGGCGTCGTCCTGATCCGGTATTTCTGAAAGAGGCCCGATGCGCGCCATTCCGGTCGCCGCTGCCGTCTTCATCCTGTCCGTGCTCGTCATCGGCGGCGCGCTGTTCTTCGAATTCGTGATCGGCCTCGTGCCGTGCGAGCTGTGCCTGCTGCAGCGCTGGCCCTGGTATGCCGCGATCGTCCTGTCGGGCCTGGTGCTGGCGCTGGCGCCAGCCCGGGGCTGGACCGTCCGGCCACGCTGCTCCTCGCCCTGCTGTTCCTGGTCTCGACCGGGCTCGCCGTCTATCATGTCGGCGTCGAGCAGCACGTCTTCGCCGGACCAACCGCCTGCACCGCGCCGTCACTGGCCGGCAAATCGGCCGCCGAGCTGCTGAAGCTCCTGCAAGCGGACGCCGGTGGTCCGCTGCGACGAGCCGCAATGGGAATTGTTCGGCGTCTCGCTTGCCGGCTGGAATCTGGTCGCGTCGATCCTGCTGCTCGCTCTCTGCGTCTTCGGCTGGCGGCGTGGCCCGCGCGCGCGGGCCACGGTATGAGCGCCGGCCCGACCCTCGACCGCCGCCTGCCCGGCGACCCGCTGCCGGGCGGAACAGGTCAAGCGCATGATCCGCGTCGACCATGCCGGCGAGCATGGTGCGGCAAGGATCTATGAAGGCCAGCTCGCCGTGCTCGGCAAGCGCGCCGTCGGCGACACCATCCGCAAGATGGCGGAACAGGAACGCGAACACCGCGCCGCCTTCGACCGGCTTGCTGGTCGAGCGCCGCGTGCGGCCGACCCTGCTCGGCCCGTTGTGGGACGCGGCCGCTTCGCGCTCGGCGCCGCGACCGCCCTACTCGGCGAGCGCGCCGCCATGGCCTGCACCGTCGCCGTCGAAGAGGTGATCGACGAGCATTACCAGCAGCAGGCTGCGGCGCTCGGCGAGCACGAGCCTGCGCTGAAGGCGACCATCGAGGAATTCCGCGCCGACGAGCTGGAGCATCGGCGACACCGGCCTCCGAACACGGTGCCGAGCAGGCACCGGCCTACGACGGTGCTGACTGCCGTGATCAAGACCGGCTCACGCCTCGCCATCTGGCTTGCGACCCGGCTTTAGCCCCTGACACCGCAGGACAAGAAACGCCGCGCTGAGCAGCGCTTGCAGAATTCCCGCTCGTCCTGTTGCAGCGCACAATGTATATAAACGCAGGCATTTCGCCTGTCTTTGAAAGGTTATCCACATTTCCGACTTCGCCGCTCTCGGCCTTATCCCTCAGCTCGTTCAGGCTGTCGCGGAGGAAGGCTATACCGAGCCGACGCCGATCCAGCAGAAATCCGTGCCCCCCGTCCTTGCCGGACGCGACCTTCTCGGTTGCGCGCAGACGGGCACGGGCAAGACTGCCGCTTTCGCCCTGCCGATCCTGCAGCGTCTGGCCGCCGCGCCGGCGCCGAACCAGGGCAAGGGCGTCCGCCGCCCGATCCGCGCCCTCATCCTGTCGCCCACCCGCGAGCTGGCCAGCCAGATCGGCGACAGCTTCCGCACCTATGGCCGCCATCTATCCTTCTCGGTCGACGTCATCTTCGGCGGCGTCGGCGCCGTGCCGCAGGTCGAGCGCCTGCGCCGGGGCATCGACATCCTCGTGGCGACGCCGGGCCGGTTGCTCGACCTCGCCGGCCAGGGCCATGTCGATTTCAGCAAGATCGAGATCTTCGTGCTCGACGAAGCCGACCGCATGCTACGACATGGGCTTCATCCATGACGTGAAGCGCGTGCTGAAGCTGCTGCCGGCCAAGCGCCAGTCGCTGTTCTTCTCCACCACCGTGCCGGCCGACATCCAGGCGCTGGCCGGTTCGATCCTGCGCGACCCGGTCAAGGTCGAGGTTACGCCGCAGGCGACCACGGCCGAACGCATCGCGCAATCGGTCTACTTCGTCGACAAGGGGCTGAAGCGCAATCTGCTGGCCCATGTGCTGAAGGATCCGACGATCACGCGCGCGCTGGTCTTTACCCGGACCAAGCATCTGGCCAATCGCCTGACCGAGCAGCTGGCCAAGGACGGCCTGGGTCGCCGAGGCGATCCACGGCAACAAGTCGCAATCCGCCCGTGAGCGCGCGCTGGCGAATTTCCGCTCGGCGCCACGCCGGTGCTGATCGCGACCGATATCGCGGCGCGGCATCGACGTCGACGGCGTCAGCCACGTGATCAATTACGAGCTGCCCAATATCCCGGAAAGCTATGTCCACCGGATCGGCCGCACCGCGCGCGCCGGCGCCGAGGGTATCGCCATCAGCTTCTGCGATCGCGAAGAGGTCGCGTTTCTGCGCGACATCGAGAAGACCATCCGGCTGAAGGTGCCGGTCATCACCGACCACCCCTTCATCGAAGGCACGCCGGTGCCGAGCGCAGCCCCTGGAGCGCCGCGCGAGTCGCGCCGTCCTCCCGGACAGTCGGCCCGCCAGGCGCCGCCCGCCGCCCTCGCGCTCGCGGCCGTCGCCGGCCGAATCGCGGTACGGCTTCAGCCGCCACGGGCGCCGGCCGGTAGCTTATCTCGGCCGGGACTTCCGTGCCGGACGGACCCGGCGCTAATCTGTGAGTTCGATCGCCTGAGGGCGGAACGCTCCGGATAGGCACCGGTGGATAACAGGCAACTGGGATCTTTTCGCCCCGGCTCAGTCGGCCGTATTGCGCTCCGAACCGCCGATCCCGGATCGGCCGGTGCCGGAAGCGCTGTCGGACGAGGCCTTGATTGCCGCCTTGTCCGAACCCGGGCAACGGAGCTGTTCGGCGCTGGCTGCCGAGATCGGCCGGCGGAAGCTGTCGCACGCCGTGCCGGCCTTGGCCATGCTGTGCCGCCGCTTCGCCGGCTGGGGCAGCGAAACCACTCTCGTACGCGAGCAAGCGGCGGCCTCGAAGCCTTGCGCACGATCGGCGGCAAGGCCGCGGCTGCAGCTATCGTCGACGGCATCGTCAAGGCGATCTTCCTGGGTCCCACCCTCGGCATCGCGGTCGCGGCCTGTGCCGCGCTGGACGCTACCGTGCCCGAGGCCGCGGCCCTCCGCCTCCTGCATCACAATGATGCCGATCTGCGGGGCCGATGCCTGCCGCTGCGCGCCGCCGTCACCGGCCGTAATTTCCGTTCTGGTCGAGCTGCTCGACGATCTCCATCCCGCCGTGCTTCGGGAAGCCGCTTGCGCGCTCGGCCGGCACGGTCGAAGCGAGGCCCGGCCGATGCTGCGGCGATTGCTCGACAGCGAGCCGACGCCGGAGAGTCATCGGCGCGCTCGGCATCATCGCGGATGAGGACTGCCTCATTCTCCTGCGCCGCATGGCAGAGCGCGTACCGGGCCTGGCGGATTGCGTGCTGGACGCCCTGGAGGCGAGCGATCACCCGCGCGCGGCGGCGCTCGCCGCTACGCTTCAGGCTCCGGCGTGAGGCCATCGGTCCGTTCGGCTCGGACTGGCGCGCCTGCTTGGCGCGATACATTGCCTGGTCGGCCGCCGAGATCGCTTCGGCGACGCTTTCTAAACCAGTGAAGCAATAGGCGCCGAAGGCCGCGGACAGCCGGATCGGCGTATCGTCCCAGATCAGCGGATGCTGCTCGATCGCATGGGACAGGCTCGTCGCCTTTTCCTCGGCATTGTGCTGATCGGTCTTGACCAGCAGCACGCCGAATTCGTCGCCGCCGAGACGCGCGACGATATCGGCGTGACGCGTATTCTCGATCAGGATCCGCGCGACATGCTGCAGGGCGGCATCGCCGACATTGTGGCCGTAGCGGTCATTGACCACCTTCATGCCGTTCAGGTCGATATAGATGATGCTGGACGCGCTGTCGTAGCGCTTGGCCAGCGCCATCAGCCGCGACAGCTCGCGCATGAAGGCGCGCCGATTCGCCACCGGCATGAGCGCATCCTCGTCGGCCAGCCGCTCGAGATGCGCCGTGCGGCTCTTTCGCCCCTATCGAGCTCGGCCTGCAACCGCTGGTTCTCGGCGAGCAGATCGTTGATCGCCGCCCGCGCCACCGGCGACAAGTCTCGTTCGGGCAACCCGGTCTGACGTATGAAGGATTCAACGCCGCCTGTCGGGGCGGGGTCGTCGCGTCGCGGAGCCGGCGTCCGCCTCCGCGCCCTGGTCTTGCTTTCGGCGATCTTCAAAGGTCCTTCTGCCACCAGTCGATTTCGGCAACACCAGCATAGCCGATCCTGCCTCGGCTGTGCTTGCCCAAACCATACCGGTACCTATAATGCCGTGCTCCTCGTTAACGCTCAAACAAAAGGAAGACGCGCCGATGAGCGAGCGATTGGCGCAGATCGGTATCATTATGGGTAGTCAGTCCGACTGGGACACCATGAGACATGCCGCTGCGACGCTGGAGGCGCTGGGAATCGGGTTCGAGACGCGCATCGTTTCGGCGCACCGAACCCCCGACCGGTTGGTCGACTATGCCAAATCGGCGCGCGGACGCGGCCTGAAGGTGATCATCGCCGGGGCCGGGGGTGCCGCGCATCTGCCCGGCATGACGGCTGCCCATGACGCCGCTGCCGGTCCTCGGCGTGCCGGTCGAAAGCCATGCGTTGAAGGGCATGGACAGCCTGCTCTCCATCGTCCAGATGCCGGGCGGCGTGCCGGTCGGCACGTTGGCGATCGGCAAGGCCGGCGCGATCAATGCAGCTCTGCTGCTGGTGCCATCCTGGCGCTGAACGATACGGGCATCGCCGCGGCGCTCGACCACTGGCGCGCGAACCAGACCGAGGCGGTCGCCCCCGCCCCGATCGATCCTCCCTCCGACTCGAAGATCTGAATGCTCGAACCCCGGCGCCATTATCGGCATCCTCGGTGGCGGCCAGCTCGGCCGCATGACTGCCCTCGCAGCGGCCCGCCTCGGTTACCGCCACCCATATCTACACGACCGAGGCCGACAGCCCGGGCGCCCAGGTGACCTCGCTCGTCACCGTCGCCGAGCTCGACGATACGGCGGCCTCGAAACCTTTGCCCGCTCGGTCGATGTCGTGACCTACGAGACCGAGAATATCCCGGTCGAAGCCGTCGAGCGGATCCTGCCGCACGCGCCGGTCTATCCGGGCCAGGAGGTGCTGCGCGTCGCTCAGGACCGGCTGCGCGAAAAGGATTACCTGCGCGAGATCGATGTCGAGACCGCGCCCTATCGCGAAGTCACCAGTGCCGCTTCGCTCGGCCGTGCGATGCGCGACCTCGGCGGGCGCGCCGTGCTGAAGGACCGTGCGCATGGGCTATGACGGCAAGGGTCAGCTGATGATCGGCCCGGAGACCGACAGCAAGCAGGCCTGGGCCACGCTCGGCGCCGAACTCGCGATCCTCGAAGCCTATGTCGATTACCGCTGCGAGATCTCGGTCGTCGTCATCCGCACCGAATCGGGCGCCATTGCCAATTACCCGCCGGTCGAGAACCAGCACCTCAACCACATCCTCGACACGACCATCGCCCCGGCCCCGGATTTCGGACGATCTCGCCATGCGGGCCGAAGCGATCGCCCGGCATATCGCCGAGAAGCTCGGCGTCGTCGGCGTGCTGGCGGTCGAGATGTTCGTGACCCAGGACGACCGCATCCTGGTCAACGAGCTGGCGCCCGCCGGCCGCATAATTCCGGCCATTGGACGATCGACGCCTGCTACGCCAGCCAGTTCGAGCAGCTGGTGCGCGCGATCTGCGGGCTGCCGCTCGGCTCGACCGACAACCATGCCGATGCGATCATGAAGAACATCATCGGCCCGGATGTCGAGCGCTGGCGCGACTTCCTGGCCGATCCGATGACCAAGCTGCATCTCTACGGCAAGCGCGACGCACCGGTCGGCCGCAAGATGGGCCATGCGACGCGGCTGCTGCCGCGTCGCTAACCCGCTTCAGTCCCGGCAGGCGCTGTCCACGCGTCTCGACCGCGAACGGGATGATCAGCAGGCCGAGCAGGAAGGCGGCGGCGGTCCAGGCGATCGGCGTGCCGAGCGTGCCCACTTCACGTACCGCCGCACCGAGCGCGAAATTCACTCCGGCACCGATGAACCGCCCGACCGAAGTGCAGAAGGCGAAGGCGGTGGCGCGCACCTCGGTGCCGAACTGCTCCGGCAGCCACAAGCTGAACACGGCAAAATTGCCGCCCGCCATGCCGAGGAAAAACAGGATGCCGAGGAACCAGGGCAGCGCTTGGCCGGCCGGCAGGTAGAAGGCCCAACCAGAAGCCCAGCGCAATGGTGATCGCCATGCCGATGAAATAGACACCAAGGGGTCATGCGCCGGCCGAATTTCTCGGCCATCCAGGGCAGAATGATGCAGCCGATGATGGTACCGACGGAGAGCAGCGCCGTGCCGAAGGAGGCCATCTTCGCGGCGCTCGGCGCGTCCATGCCCTGCGCCTTGGCCAGGGTGATGATCGCGGTCGGCTCATAGACCGCGCCGGCCCATAGCCCGATGATGGCGACGGTCAGCAGCGCCGACATCACCAGTGTCCGGTTGCGATAAGGTGGCTGGAAAATCACCGCCAGCGGGCTGCGTCGTTTCGCTTTCGAAACGGCTGCGGGGCTCATGAGCATGCTCCCACTTGTCCGGCTCGTGCACCTTGAACAAGGTAATCAGCGAGACGGCGACGGGGGCGAGGCCGCACAGGAACATGGCGCGCCAACCGTAAGTGGCGCCGACCGTGAAATTGAGCGCCGCAGCCACGAAGAAGCCGAAATAATAGCCGGTCTGCAGATAGCCCGCGCCCATCTTGCGGCGGTCCTCCGGCCAGGATTCGGCGACATAGGTGCCGGCCAATGGCCCATTCGCCACCGACGCCGACGCCGGCCAGGAAGCGGAACAGCGCGAGTTGCCAGACGTCCTGCGCCACGGCGGCAAGGCCGGTGAAGACGGCATAGACCAGGGATGGTTGCGGCCAGGGATTTGGTCCGGCCGAACCGGTCTGCGATCGGACCCCAGATGAAGGACAGGCCCCAACCGACCAGGAACAGGGCGAACATGACGGAACCGACGAAGCCGACATTGGCCGGCGTCGCCTCCATGCCCGAACGCGGCAGCAGTTCGATCAGCGCAGGCGCCAGGACCAGTGCATAGATCACGCTGTCCATGCCGTCCAGAAGCCAGCCGGCCCAGGCCGCCCAGAAGCCGATAATCTGCTGGCGATTCAGGGGCGTACGCCCCCTCCGCGGCAGCGATGCGGCAGCCGTTCCGGCTTTCTGATCCATCCTGTTCTTCCTCCCTGTTCCGGACTTATTGGTTTGTTCTGTCTAGCCGGCGCGGCGCTTGGGTGGGGTTCGGCGCGGCGGCGCCAGCAGCGCCTCGACCGCGGCGCCGCGCACCACCGTGCCATCGCGCACGAAGGCCTCGTGATTAGCCTCTATGGAATTCAGATCATAGAGATAATTGACCATGATGCCGAAGGATTCGCGCATGCCCCGCGGCGAGGCATTGCCCAGCCAATTGATGCGTTCGAGCCTTGCGCCGTTGCCGAGATGGAAGCGGGCAACCGGATCGCCGACGCCTTTCGGCCCCTCGGCATGGGTGAGGAAAACCGCGGCGAGCCGGCTGACCGGCTGCTGCAGCGTCGCGGCAAGCGTCTCCGACTCCCACCACGCTTCGGTCCCGGTCAACAGGCCGAGCAGCGTCTCGCTATCGGTCTTGGCCGGATCACCGCCGAGCGCGGCGCGCTCCTCTTCGGTCAGCACCGGCTCAGGTGCGGCCAAACGCTTCTCTAACCAGCGGCGGAAGGCGGGCACCGGCGACAAGGTCGCAAATTGAGGTCAGCTGCGGCAGCTCAGCCTTCAAATCCGCTGCGACCTGCTTGATCAGAAAATTGCCGAAGGACACGCCGCGCAAGCCATCCTGGCAGTTCGAGATCGAGTAGAAGATCGCGGTATCCGCCTTGGCCGCCCGCGCCTGCGCCGCGGCCTCCGCTTCCCGGCCCCCGCCGTCGCGCTCCAGCAGCGGCTGCACAGCGCCGGCCAGGCCTTCGGTGAGTGCCACCTCGACGAAGATCAGCGGCTCGCCGGGCAGCGCCGGGTGGAAGAAGCCGAAGCAGCGCCGGTCGGGCGCCAGGCGCCGCCGCAGATCGTCCCAGCCCTGGATCTCGTGCACCGCTTCGTATTCGATCAGCTTTTCCAGCACTGCAGCCGGCGTCTGCCAATCGATCCGGCGCAGCTCCAGGAAGCCCCGATTGAACCAGGAGGATAGCAGGTGGTGGAGATCGCCATCGAGCGGCGCCAGCTCCGGATGCTCGCGCAGCTTGCCGAGCAGGACGCGGCGCATCTCGACCAGCGTCGCCGTGCCCGAAGGCGACATGTTCATCCGCCGCAGCAATTCCTGACGCGGCGGCTCGGCCGCATCGGCCAGGCGCTGCGCCTGGAGTGCTCCGGACTCGGCCAGATAGGCCTCGGCCGCAGCGCGCAGCTTCGCCTGGTCAGGCGTAAAGCCGGTCGCAACATAGTCGAAGAAACTGAGCTGCTCTTCCGGCGACAGCTGCGCCAGCGCCAGCTGAAGCTCGCGCGCAACCACGGCGCCCGAGGCCTCGCCGCGCTCTGACACCAGGGTATCGGCCAACACCCGGACCCGCGCCAGCGGCGACACGCCGCCGGGCTGCGCCGCATCGGATCCGCCTCGCTCGGCGATGCGGACCCAGAGGCGTTCGATCCAGGACCGTGCCGTCTGAACGGCTGTCGTCTTCGCCATGGCTAACGTCTCCCGTCTCTGTGGACGCCAGGGTGAGTCGCAGGAGTTGATAAGAGAAGTAATATTATCGAATATCACTGATCGAAAAAAACGGATCAATCCCATGCTTGAACTCACGCTCCTGCGCAGCTTCATCGCGGTGGCCGAAGCTGGCGGCTTCCGGCGGGCTTCGGAGCGGCTGAATCTCACGCAATCTTCGGTCAGCCAGCAGATTAAGCGGCTGGAGCAGACGCTCGGCCGCGACCTGTTCACGCGCGATACCAGGCATGTCACCCTCACGCATGACGGCGAGGCGTTGCTCAGCGAAGCCCGGCTGCTGCTGCGGCAGGAAGAGGAGATCCGGCGTCGGCTGGTGGGACCGCAACTGAGCGGCATGGTTCGGCTCGGCGCGGTCGAAGAGGTCGCGAGCACCGGCCTGCCGCCGCTGCTCGGCCGGTTCGCCCGGCTGCACCCGGAAGTGCGCTTCGAGGTCGTCGTCGGCGTCAGCGCCGAGCTGATCGACCTGGTCGAGCATGGCGAGCTGGATCTGGCGCTGGCCAAGCGGCCTTGGGGCACGACGCGCGGTCGCCTGCTATGGCGTGAGCCGCTGGTCTGGGCCGCGGCCGAGACGTTCGAACTGCCGCCCGGCGGCAGCGTGCCGTTGGCCCTCTATCGCGGCAGCACCGTGTCACGGGTCGCCGCTCTGGAAGCGCTGCGCCGGACCCAGCTGCCCTGGCACATCGTCTATACCAGCCCGAGCCTGACCGGCGTGCGCGCCGCCGCCCTCGCCGGCTTCGCCGTGACGCCGCTGCCGCGCAGCGCGCTCGGCAAGGGGCTGCGTACGCTGGGCGAGGCGCATGCCATGCCGCCGCTGCCGGAGCTGGAATTCGCCGTGTTCACCAAGCCGACACCGGACGCCGCGACCGCCGAGCTGTCCGAACTGCTCTCGACCCTGGCATCGCCCGGTGATGGCGGCGGCCTGTAGAATCGAGTACAATCGCATGTCCTCGTGAGGTCCCATCCTGGCCATGGCCTCGCCCTGCAACCCGGCACCGGCCCGAGCGGTTGTATAGCTCTGGCCCGCCTATCGGGACGAGCGGCCTCGATGGATCGGCGAGGAAGCGTGATCGTGCCGTATCGTGCCTCTGTCCCCTTCGAGGCGACCCGATGATCAACTGTGCAAGTTCGATCCTGCGGCGCATGCCCGGCGGCTATGTCCATTGGTGCTCGGGCTGCTGCCGCCTGCACGTCATTCCGCGCATCGCCGGCGACGCATCGTTCGACGCTGCCAAGCCGACATTGCCGTCGCGCATATCGCATATCGATGCTGCGAATTCCTGCTGCTCCTATACGATGCGCGAAGGCATTATCGACTACGCGCCGAGTTGCGGCCACTGGTTGGCCGGCAAGGCCCTGCCCATGATGACGCTGCCCGACGCGACGGACCGGACCGTATAACCAGCCGACGGCCGCCGGAATTTGCTCCGCGCGCCACAGCGCAGGAACAAGGCGGCGGCACAAGGGTTGACAGAGGTTGGGACGCGTCTCGGAGAGCGCCGATGCATGGGCAAGGGAATGACGGCATGACCGATCAAGCGATGGAACACCGTATCCGCGAGCGGGCGCATGCCTTGTGGCAACAAGCCGGTTTGCCCGGACGGCCAATCGAGCGCGTTTTGGCACCAGGCACGCGCGCAACTGGCGGCCGAGGATCGGGGCATCGCGGCGCGTGAGGACGCGCTCGACGAGGCCGTCGAGGAATCCTTTCCCGCGAGCGACCCGCCCGCGATGACACAGCCGGGCAAGCACTGAAACGCGTCCGGTGGCTGGCGCAGGCCGCTTCAGCGGCGGTGGCCGCGGCGTCCATGAACCCGCCCCGAAGCATGACCCAGCGCGCTCCCGGCAGCGGCACTGTCGACGCCAATCAGGCGCCGCTCGACTGGCTCAATTTCTTCCTCGCCGACGTCAAGGACGGGCTCGGCCCGTTCCTGGCAATCTTTCTGATGAGCAGCCAGCATTGGGATGCCGGCCGCATCGGCCTCGTGCTGACGATCGCCGGGGTCGCTACCGTCCTCGCCCGGGCGCCAGCCGGCGCGCTGATCGACGCGGTTCGCTGGCAGCGGAGCCTGATCGCAATCGGCGCTGTCATCGTCGCGCTCGCGACCGTTGCAATGGCCATCGCACCCGGGTTTTTGGGTCGTCGCGACAGGGCAGGCCGTCACCGGCGTGGCGGATGCCGTATTTCCGCCCGCCGTCGCTGCGATCAGCCTCGGCATCTTCGGGCGCGGGCGCCTGAGCCGCCGGATCGGGCGGAACGAGGCTTTCAATCACGCCGGCAACGTCGTGGCCGCGATCCTGGCGGGCATCGGCGGCTGGTTGCTGGATCCGAGTGCCGTGCTGTGGATCATAGCCGCCCTCGCCGCCGCCAGCATCCTGAGCGTCTTCCGCATCCAGGCGACGGCGATCGACCACGATGCGGCGCGCGGCGCCGATGACGGGCACAGGGCGGGAGGGGAAACGGGCTCGGCGTCCTGACCAGCAACCGTCCGTTCCTGATCTTCACCGCGGCGATCACCTTGTTCCATTTCGCCAACGCCGCGATGCTGCCGCTGCTCGGCGAAAAACTCTCCGAGGGCAATCAGCAAACGAGCAGCCTCTTTATGGCGTCCTGCGTCGTGACGGCCCAGATCGTCATGGTACCGATGGCAAATCCTTGTGGGCCGTAAGGCCGATGTGTGGGGCCGCAAGCCGCTGTTCCTCGCCGGCTTCGCCGTCCTGCCGATTCGCGGGCTGCTCTACACGCTGACCCAATCTCCCAATCGCGCTGGTCTCGATCCAGGTGCTCGACGGCGTCGGTGCCGGGATCTTCGGCGCCTTGTTCTTCATCGTGGTGGCGGATCTGACCAAGGGCAGCGGCCGGTACAATCTCGCGGCAGGGCGTCTCAGCAGCATGCTGGGGCTTGGGCGCGGCGCTTAGCAATGCTATTGCCGGTTTCATCGTGAACGCCGTTCGGTTACTCTGCTGCATTCCTCTTCCTGGCGGCTTGCGCCCTCGGCGCCCTCGTCCTGTTCTGGCTGGGCGTGCCCGAGACGCTGGACCACCGCCGGATCGAACCCGCGGAGCCGCGCGCCGCCGTCATCCCGAGCGGAGAAGCCTGACTCCATGGGCTTTCTGCCCGCGACGCCCACGCTTTTGATCTGGGGCGATTTCCGCATCGGCGACAGCCGGAATCATCTTCCGGCCGGGACGCCTGCCGGAGGCGATCTGGGCGGTCGCCGGTGCCGTCGCCCTGGTCGCGCTGGCCCTGCTGCCGTGGCGCTACGCGCTGCAGGCCGTCGCCGAGGGGCGGCGACGTCTATCTGTTCCTGATCGGCATGATGCTGCTGGCCGAGCTCGCGCGGCAGGAAGGCCTGTTCGACTGGCTGGCGGCCTTGGCGGCACGGGCGGCGCGGGGCTCAGCCCGACGCATGTTCGCCCTCGTCTACGGCGTCGGCATCCTGGTCACAATCTTCCTGTCGAACGATGCGACGGCGATCGTGCTGACACCGGCCGTCTATGCCGCGGCAAAAGCCGCGAAGGCCAAGCCGCTGCCCTATCTCTTCGTCTGCGCCTTCATCGCCAACGCCGCGAGCTTCGTGCTGCCGATCTCGAATCCGGCCAATCTGGTCATCTTTCGCGCCCATATGCCGCCGCTGTCGGATTGGCTGAGCCGGTTCGGCGCGCCGTCCGCCGTTTGCGATCGCACTCACTTACGCCGCGCTGCGGATCGCGCTGCGCCATCATCTGCACGCCGCGATCGAACGCGAGGTGATGCTGCCCAAGCTGCCGGCCGGCGGTATGCTGGCCGCCTGCGGCATCGGCAGCACGGGCCGTGCTACTGCTGCTTGCATCAGCCTTCGATCGGCAGCTCGGCCTGCCGACCTGCGCGGCCGGGCTGGCGACCGCGGCGATCATGCTATGGCAGCGGCGCGAATCGCCGCGAAGCCTGCTTCGCGGCATTTCCTGGAGCGTTCTGCCGCTTGTCGCCGGTCTCTTCGTGCTGGTCGAGGGCGTGGCGCAGACCGGACTCGTCGGCGATCTCGGCGTGCGGCTCCAAGCCGCTGCGACCAGTTCGGTTCCGAACGCATCCTGGGCGGCCGGTATTCTGTCCGCCTTGGCCTGCAATGTGATGAACAACCTGCCGGTCGGGCTGATCGCCGGGTCGATCGACACGCCGCAACTGCCGCCGCCGATCGCCGGCGCCTTGCTGATCGGGGTGGATCTCGGCCCGAACCTCTCCGTCACGGGATCGCTTGCGACCATTTTGTGGCTGGCCGCGATCCGGCGCGAAGGCGAGACGGTGGCGGCCTGGCGCTTCCTGCGGCTCGGCCTGCTCGTCATGCCGCCGGCTTTGCTGGCATCGATCGGCACACTGCTGCTGATCGGGCGGAATTAATCCCCTTACCTCAATCATCGTGCATTTGACTCTTCCGAACCTGTGGTATTTCGCTACGGAACCTTGTCCGGCCGCATAGTGTTCCAAAGACAGGCTTTGAGGGTGCAGATGGTACCGAGACCGGACGAGCAACCGGGACAGGCGCATATCCTGCTCGTCGAGGACGATGTGCTGGTTCGGTTCGTCGTTGCCGACCGGTTGCGGGAAGCGGGGCTCGCCGTCATCGAAGCCGCGACGGCTGATGAGGCGCTGAGCTACCTCGCGGCCGGCGGGCGCGTGGATCTCGCCTTCACCGATATCGAGATGCCGGGCTCGATGAATGGCGTGGGAACTCGTCGAAAAACTCAAATCGACAGAGCCTGACTTGCCGGTAATCCTCACATCCGGAAAATTTATGTCACAGAACATTGGCCCGTTGGGGTTGTTCCTACCTAAGCCTTTCGCAATAGATCGAGCCGTCGCGCTCGTCCTCGAGGCGTTAGGGGCACAACAACCCGATGGTGGAGTATGGACAGGCAGATAATACTTATTGTCGATTCCGAGATCTTGGTACGTCATCCGCTGTCGGAATATCTTCGGGAATGCGGCTACGAGGTCATCGAGGCGGCCAGCTCGAACGAAGCCCAACGTATTAGTTATAGACGGCGCGAAACAGGTCGACGTCGTCTTTGCCGATGCGCAGGCCCGGACAATGACGGCTTCACCTTTGCCGCTTGGATCCGGGAGAACCGTCCCGAGGTCAAAGTGATCCTGGCCGGCACTCTCGCCAAGACCGTGGCGAAGGCCGGCGAGCTGTGCGGCGACGGACCGGCTCTGACGAAACCTTACGACCATCAACTAGTCCTCGATCGGATTCGCCGCCTGCTCGCCACGAAGGACCGCGGCGGCAGCGCGCCATAACCGCCCCCGACAATTATCGCCCTGCCGACGGATTGCCGGCCGCGGTTTCCTCGCCGATGAAGGAGAGATCGAGCAGATCGGCAGCCGTGACCTGTTTATCCAGCCGGCCGCGGTCTTGCCAGAACTGCACCTGCTTCCCGATATCAGCGGCGTCCGGGTTGCCGCGCCGGTCGCAATAGGTCTTCGTCGCGGCCAGCACGGCCGGCGACACATGCGCCTCGCGGGCGATCAGGGCGAGATAATCGTCGTAGCGCGGGCCGGGAATGAAGTCGCCGCCGTCGTCGTAATGCAGGAAGTTGATCTGGTATGCCGCGGTGCCGCGCTGATAAGCGCGCATGAACCGAGCGATCAGATCGCGCCGGTTTGCGGTGGCGTCCGCCGTAGCAAACACCACGCCCTGCTGCCATTCGGCAAAATTGCTGATGCGCAGCACCGAACCCTGCTTGCCGGCATCCTGCAGAGCCGTCGCATAGGGCAGCAGCGCTGCGTCGATGCTGCCGCGAGACAAGGCGCCGAGCTCGGCCGATGGCGATTTCAGCGCGGCCGTTTTGATCGATTGCGGGTCGATCGCAAATTTCGCAGCGACGCTGAACAGCGCGTAATAGGCGCCGTCCCCGGTATCGGCCACGCCGATCCGCGCTCCGGCCAATCCGTGTACGCTCGAAAACCCTGCTGCCCGCCGCCTTGGCGCTGACCAGCAAGGCCGCGACCGGAAACCCCGGTCTGATCGCTCGAGCGCGAGGCAATGATCTTGAGGCTGTGTGCAGCGGCAAAGGCGTAGAACGGGGCCGAGGTCGCCGCGAAGCCGATATCGGCCTTGCCCGACGCCACGGCTGCCGAAACCGCAGGCTCGGTCTTGAGATAGGTCACCTGCGGAGCGAGCCCTTCCGCCTGGAAATAGCCCTCCCGCGACAGCGATGAACAGCGGCGCCGCGCTGGCGTCGCGGGTCAGCGCAATATGTACCGGTTCCGGTTCGCCGGCCGCGGCCGACGCCGTGGCCACGCATAGCAGAATCAGGGATAGGACGACGCCTCTCCGCGCAACAAGAGCCCAGCCCATCGATTGCTCCTCGCTAATCTTTCCCTCTCGCCGAGTGAGCGGAGCGGTTCGGGATGAGGCGGGGCAGCGCCCTGCCCCATCCCGCAATCGTCTCCCCCGAAAGGCGGAGACGGACCGACCTCAGTGCGACCCGCGGCAGAATTGCCCGACGCGCAGGTTCTTTTCGCTGTCGGCCCAACGCTCGTCATTCGGATCGAAGACGATCGGCCGGGCGAAGTCGTTCGGATCGACCATCCAATGCAGCTCCGGCTCATAGGACGCTGCCTCCCGGGATTTCGGAGCTGGCGGAGGCAACCTGCTCCGTCAGGACGAAATACCGAACAGAGCGTGCTGATCATGTAGCGCGCGGCCCGGCGCTTCATCATCGCGCTGTGCGTCGTGGCGAAGCTGTGCATGACATGACGACGGGCGCTGGAGAAGGTGCCCATGTAGTTCGGCTCGAGCTTACGCTGGATCGCCCGCTGAACCTGCTCCCGGTCGAAGCCAGGATAGACCGGCACGACCGGTTGCTCCTCGGTGAACAGGATCCAGTCCCGCGTTTCCTTCGGCAGATCGCGCCACGGCATATCCACGTCGACGCCAAGGGGTGATCAGGATATCCCGCAGGTTCTGGCCGCCCACGCGGTCGGCCACGCCGCAACAGCCCGTTGCCGAATGGTAAGCGACGGATCGGGCACCATCGATTCCTCCGTGACATCGAGGATGCGGCCAAGACCGTGACAACGTGGGCAAGCGCCTTCCGGCGTGTTCGGCGAAAACGCTTCGGCTGCAAGATGAGGCTGATCGGAAGGGTAATCGCCTGCTCGCGAATAAAGCATCCGCAACAGGTTCGAAAGGGTCGTGACGCTTCCGACCGAGGACCGTGCAGTCGGCGAGCCGCGCTGCTGCTGGAGAGCGACGGCTGGCGGCAGGCCTTCGATCTCGTCGACCTGCGGCACGCTCATCTGGTGAAATAGCCGACGGGCATAAGGAGATACCGACTCCAAATACCGTCGCTGGGCTTCCGCATAGAGTGTGCTGAAGGCGAGAGAGGATTTGCCCGATCCGGACACGCCGGTGAAGACCACCAGCATGTCGCGGGGAATATCGACATCGACGCTCTTGAGATTGTGCTCGCGCGCACCGCGGACACGGACGACGCCCGGCCGCACTAGATGCCCGAGAATTTGGGGAAGGCGCGCATTGAGGTGTCCTGTCGATGGATGATGATGGGATCGCCGCGAAGGCGGCCACCGTAGCCTCGCGGCAACGGCATGGCCACAGCCTCCGTTCGGGGGCGTTGGGAACTCTCAGCCTGCGCCGTCAGTTCCGCATCCTTCTCCAGCGTTTACTCCCCGGGTTTGTCACGCGGTGTCAGGCCTCGTCCTGGATGCGATGGTCAGGCCGCATGACGGCGCACATTGCAGCGCCAACCAGCAACAGACACAAAGACGCGCTGAACGGAATCGAATAGTTGCCCGTCCAATCCGCAATGAATCCGAAGGTCAGCGGCGCGCCGATCGAGGACAGCGCCGAGCCGGTATTGAGCATTCCACCCGCGGATCCCGCCCAGGCCGGCGCAATGTCCGTGCAGACGGCCCATGTGGGCGAAACCGCCATCCGAATGAAGAAGTACCCACCGGCCAGAGCCAGCGCAGCAAGGTTACGTCGCGGGTGAACAACACCGGCGCAATCGAGCAGGCCGCGGCGACCAGCGCCGTCGCAATCAAGGCACTGCGGGCGATGCGCAATTTGCCCGCGCGCCGAAAAATGGCATCGCTGAGCCAGCCTCCGCTGATATCGCCGAACACCCCGGCGAACAGCACGCCGAAGGTGAAGATGGCGGAATCCGCGAGCACCAGGTGATAGCTCCGGGCGAAATAGGTCGGCAGCCAGGTCCAGAACGTCCAAAACGTCGCGCCGATGCACATGTAGACGATGGCGGGAGGCAGCATCGCCGGGATCAAGCGCCGCCACGGCACCCTGACCTGCTCCTTGCGCGTGACGACGAGTTGGTCCAGTTCCTCCTGGGTTACGGATGGGAAGGTGCGCGGATCATCGCGGAACCACACTGCCCAGATGAGGACCCAGACGGTGCTGAGCGCACCGAGCAGGAGGAAGGCGCCGCGCCACCCCACGATGCCCATGAGCCAGGCGACCAAGGGAGGCGTCACCGTCGTGCCGATAGAGACGAAACTGTGCGTCAGCCCCTGCACGAAGCTGCGGCGGGTCGGCGGTGTCCAGTCGGCGATGACCCGCGTCATGGCCGGAAACGGCGCTGCTTCGCCAAGCCCCAGCACGGCGCGCGCGCCGATCAGTCCGCCCAGACTGGAGGTGAGGCCGCAGGCGATAGTCGCTGCCGACCAGATGGTGCCGAAGACAGTCAGCCCGCGCCGGCTCCCCACTTGTCGCACAGCCAGCCGACCGGCGCCTGAAGAAGATAGGCAAACCCGAAGACGGAAAAGGCCAGTCCAAGTTGCGTGTTATTGAGACCAAACTCCCGCTGGATTTCCGGCGCTGCGACCGAGACGATGTTCCGGTCGATCATGTTCAGCAGGTAGCACAGCGATACCATGATAATGACACGACCGGACGTCGTGCTGGGGATCGCTCGGAGTTGTTGGAAAATCGTCTGCTCGGGAATGGCATTTTCCGTCGCTGTCATCGCAACCCTCTTCCAAGCGTTCTGGCGGAGCCAGGTTAGCAGCGAGCGTGGCCGAAGACGGCGCTGATAGGGCTGCGGCACGCCGTCACCCCGAATGTCACGGTCCTGGTCGCGTCGTGGCTTCGTGCTGGATTTCAGTATTTTCAATCACGTGCCAGCCGTCGTCGACCGCCAGACAAGGCACATTCACAGTTCCGACCAGCGTCTTCAGCTCGCATGTCGTAGCGTGGGCGAGGATATTGATCGGGCATCCGCGGGATGACGGCAACAGATCGTCCGGGCATTCGAGAAAATACTTGCGCACATCTCTCGGAGCGCCGTCGGTCACGAGAACGATACCGGAGCTGACGTTCCCGCTGGTCATCAACTGCATGACGTAGCCGGAGTTCGGAAGGAGATACTCGACACGGCCGTATTTCTGAAACGCTCCGGATATCGAGGCTTTCCCGCCTTCGCGGGCCATATCTGCCCCGTCAAGTTTGAAGTCCTCGAACGTCATCCGTTTGAAACCACGCGAATCGGCCTCCTCATTCGCTTGAGCCAGCTCTTCCTTGTAAATGGCGAAAGGCTTGCCCGCGGCATTCTTGAACGCCCGCGCCCGTTCGGCCTGCTCCTTCTTTTTCTCGTGATCTTCGGCGAGCAGCGCGGCATTTTCGCGGGCGTGCTCAGCCTCGCATTGTTCATACGTCATCCGTTCATTGTGCATCTCGTACACTTGCTTTTCGGTCTCGACAGAAACCGAGCAACTGATGGTGTTGTCCGCGACCGGCGCCGCCGTATGAAGAACCGCTGAGGCGCTCGCGGCCTGCTTTGCCTGCGCAGCATTCGCGCGCGCCTCGGCTTCGGCCTTGACGCGGGCGCCCTCGATCGGGCACTGGGCAGCCGTGAGCAAGCGGATGTCCCGGTCCGCCACCTTGCATTGGACCAGTTGCGCGATCTGCTGCGCTTGCTGAGGGGAAGCTGCCCCTGGGGTCGTCATCTTGACCCACGGGACCGGGCAGCTATTGGACGCGGGGTAAAAACTGACCGTGGCAGCGCAGTGCAGGTTTTCAGTAGCAAAAGCCGGGCTGCAGGCGAGAACAGCAGCGACAATCAGAAAGGTGCGCCAACCTACGGACATTTTCTCTTCCCAGTGTGTCGGCGGGGAGCGTGCCACGGCGTGCGAGGGAAAGTCGAGTCTGCGAAAGGGCGTCGGACCCCTGCTCGATCGAGCAGGGGTCGAGCGCGTCGGAAGCTGATCGGTGCAGGCGTCCCACGCCGAATCAGGTGAAGCTGGCGCGAACCGTCCCGAGCCGTAAGACCGCCCTGCAATTCATCGACCTGCCCGATCTGCAGGCATTCCGCCCGGCGATGCATGGAAGGAGGCAGCGCAACCGCATCTCCTGGATCTGGCCCGGCTTTTGCGCTATAGGGCTGAAGAGGCGTCTAGGGTTCCGGCCGTGCGCGGCGACTGGTCCGAGAGATGCCATCCGGCGGCACTCGCCCGGCGGACACACGGCGGGACAAAAGCCCGGGAGATCGACGAACGAGGCGAAGGCGCCTCGGGACGGTCTTCCGCCTGCGGCAGCCGCGATCCCGAAGCGCCGACTCTCCTCGACATACTGATGCTTGGACCAACCAGAGGGGTTGCGTGTCATGGGCTTTCGATCTGTCTTCGCCGGAGGGCCGCGCCATGGCTGAGGCCGGGATGCTGTATGAGACCGTCCTGGAGGGCGGCAAACATTGGTCCTTCACGGCACGGCGCGGCATGGCGCTGCGCCTGGTCGACCGGGAGGGCGGCGCCAATGTCGGCATGCTGTTCTACAACCCGCAGAACCCGCTGGAGCGCTACAACGCGCCCGATACGCTGAAATGCCAGCACAGCTTCAAGCTGACCCGCGGGCATTGCCTCTATTCCGATATGGGGCGGATCTTCTGCTCGATCGTGGCCGACAGCGTCGGCTGGCACGATACCGTCGCCGGCAATGCCAACAAGTCGCTGGTGGCGCAACGCTGGGGGCTGCAACGCTACCAGGAGTTCCGCAACGACTGGACCCAGAACGGCCATGACGCCTTCCTGGTGGAGGCCGGCAAATACGGGCTCGGCCGGCGCGACCTGGCGGCCAATGTGAACTGGTTCAGCAAGGTCGCGGCCGAGGCCGATGGCAGGATGGTGTTCGATCCGGCGAATTCCCGGCCGGATCTTCGGTCGAGCTGCGCTTCGAGATGGATACGCTCGTGCTGCTGCACACCTGCCCGCATCCGATGAACCCGGCCGCAGAGTATCCGCGCAAGCCCATCGGCGTCGAGTTTCGCCAGGCCCCGCCGGTCGCCGAGGATGATTTCTGCCGGAACTTCCGGCCGGAAAATCGCCGCGGCTTCGAGAACAACGCGATCTATCATCTCTGCGGGGAGGCGCATTGACATGCTGAAAGAAAGCGCGCTTTACGCCCGAGACCGCCACCTACCGCTCCGTGATCCCGGCCGGCGACTATTGGGTCAAGACCATCGCCAAGGACCAGGTCTTCCGCATCGTCGATCTGGAGGGCAACCAGGCGGCCGACACGCTGTTCTTCAGCGCAGCCGATCCGGCCGAGCGCTACAGCGCGGTCGATACCATCCGCGAGCAGGGCAATGTCTATCTGAGCACCGGCACAAGGCTGCTCTCGACCGAATGCAACGTCATGCTGGAGATCGTGGCCGATCTGGTCGGGCAGCACGACACGCTGGGCGGCGCCTGTGCCACGGAATCGAACACGGTGCGCTACGCGCTGGAGAAGCGGACCATGCATGCGTGCCGCGACAGCTGGCTGCTCGCGATCGCCGAGCATGAGGATCTCAAGCTCGCCAAACGCGACATTACCCATAACATCAATTTCTTCATGAATGTCCCGGTGACGCCGGAGGGTGGACTGACCTTCGCCGACGGCGTCAGCGGGCCCGGCAAATATGTCGAGATGCGCGCCGCCATGGATGTCATCGCGCTGATCTCGAACTGCCCGCAGCTCAACAATCCGTGCAACGGCTATAACCCGACGCCGCTCGAAGTCCTGATCTGGGATCCGGTTTGACTCAATGTTCAAAAAGATCCTGATCGCCAATCGCGGCGAGATTGCCTGCCGGATCATCCGCACGCTGGACCGGCTCGGCATCGCCTCGGTCGCTGTCTATTCCGAAGCCGATATCAATTCGCTCCATGTCGCGCTCGCCGGCGAGGCGATCTGCATCGGCCCGGCACCGGTCGCGGAGAGCTATCTGCGGGCCGATCGCATCCTGGACGCGGCACGCGCGACCGGCGCCGAGGCAATTCATCCCGGCTATGGCTTCCTCTCCGAGAACCCGGGGTTTGCCGAGTCCTGTGCCGCAGCCGGGCTGGTCTTCATCGGGCCGCGCCCCGAGCAGATGCGCCGCTTCGGATTGAAGCATGCGGCGCGCGAGCTGGCGTTACGGGCCGGCGTGCCGCTGGCGCCGGGCACGGGGCTCTTGGCGGATGCCGAGCATGCCGCGCGCGAGGCGGCGCGCATCGGCTACCCGGTCATGATCAAGAGTACGGCCGGCGGCGGCGGCATCGGGCTGCAGCTCTGCCGCAGCGCCGAGGAGATGTCGGCGCTCTACGCCCGAGTCGCCCGGCTCTCGCGCAGCAATTTCGACGAGGCCGGCATCTTCCTCGAGAAATATGTCGAACAGGGCCGGCATATCGAGGTGCAGATCTTCGGCGACGGCCAGGGCCGGGTCGTGGCGCTGGGCGAGCGTGACTGCTCGACCCAGCGGCGCAACCAGAAGATCATCGAGGAAACGCCGGCGCCCGGCCTCTCCGAGACAACCCGTGCTGCCTTGCGCGAGACTGCCGTGCGGCTCGGCCAATCCGTCGATTATGCCAGCGCCGGCACGGTCGAGTTCATCTATGACACGGCCAGCGACGCGTTCTATTTCCTCGAAGTGAACACGAGGCTGCAGGTCGAGCACGGCGTTACCGAGGAAGTGACCGGCATCGATCTGGTCGAATGGATGATCCGCCAGGCCGCAGGCGAGACGCTGCCGGGCAGCATCCCGGCACCGCAGGGCGCCTCGATCCAGGTCCGGCTCTATGCCGAGGATCCGGCGCGCGCGTTCCGGCCCTCCGCCGGGCTGCTGACGCGGGTGCGCTTCCCCCCGGATTGCCGTGTCGAGACCTGGGTCGAGGATGGCGCGGAAGTCTCGCCCTATTACGACCCGCTGATCGCCAAGATCATCGTTGCCGGGGCGGACCGCGCCGAAGCGCTGTCCAAACTGCGCATGGCCTTGGAGCAGACCGAGATCGCCGGGATCGAAACCAATCTGGCCTATCTGCGCCAGCTCGTCGCGGCGCCGGTCTTCGCCGATGGCAGGATGACGACGGGCAGCCTCGACCGCCTCGTCTACGCGCCGCGCAGCATCGAAGTGCTGCAGGCCGGCACGCAGACCACGATCCAGGACTATCCGGGCCGCATCGGCTATTGGCATGTCGGCGTGCCGCCCTCGGGGCCGATGGACGCAGTGTCGTTCCGGCTGGCCAACAGCGCAGTCGGCAATGCGCCGGAGGCGGCCGCGCTGGAGCTGACCGTCGCCGGCCCGACGCTCAAATTCAACACTGCAGCGCTCGTCTGCCTGACCGGTGCCAGGATGGCGGCGACCCTGGACGGCGCGAAGGTGCCGTTCTGGACAGTGTTCGAAGTACCGGCCGGCGGTGTGCTGCGCATCGGCGCGGTCGAGGATGGCGGTTGCCGCGCCTATCTCGCGGTGCGCGGCGGCTTCGACGTGCCGGCCTATCTCGGCAGCCGGGCGACCTTCACCCTCGGCAAATTCGGCGGCCATGGCGGCAGGGCGCTGATCCAGGGCGATGTGCTGCATCCGGGCGGGGCAGTGGCGGGCGAACCGCGCGATCTGCCGCCCGGGATCCGCCCGGTGATCGGCCATGATTGGGAGCTGGGCGTGCTTTACGGCCCGCATGGCGCTCCCGATTTCTTCACTGAAGAGGATATTGCCGCCTTCTTCGCCGCCAGCTGGGAAGTGCATTACAATTCCAGCCGCACCGGCATTCGGCTGATCGGGCCGAAGCCGAAATGGGCGCGGGCCGATGGCGGCGAGGCCGGGCTGCACCCTTCCAATATCCATGACAACGCCTATGCCATCGGCGCGGTCGATTTCACCGGCGACATGCCGGTGATTCTCGGGCCGGACGGACCGTCGCTCGGCGGCTTCGTCTGCCCGGTGACGATCGTCGCGGCCGAGCTGTGGAAGATCGGCCAGCTCCGGCCGAACGACCGGGTGCGCTTCCGTCGCCTGACGCCGGCTGAAGCGGCCGCGGCCGAAATGCTGCAGGAGCAGCAGCTGGCCGAACTGCGGCCGGTCGCAGCGCTGCCGGCGCCATCCGGCACCGGCCCGGATGCGGCGATCCTCGCCACTCTGCCCGAGACGGCGGGGCGGCCGGCCGTGGTCTATCGCCGGGCCGGCGACAAATATCTGCTGATCGAATATGGGCCGCTGGTGCTCGATCTGGAGCTGCGATTGCGCGTCCATGCGCTTATGCTGGCGCTCGAAACCCAGGCACCGGCAGGCATCCTCGACCTGACCCCCGGCATCCGCTCGCTGCAGATCCACTATGACAGCCGCATCCTGGCGCTCGAAACGCTGCTCGACCGCCTGCAGGCCGCGGAAGCGGCGCTGCCGCCGGTCGAGGCGCTGACCGTGCCGAGCCGGATCGTCCGGCTGCCCTTGTCCTGGGACGATCCGGCGACTCAGCTCGCCATCTCGAAATACATACAGTCGGTGCGCGCCGACGCGCCCTGGTGCCCGAGCAACATCGAGTTCATCCGGCGCATCAACGGGCTCGACGCGATCGAAGACGTCCAGCGTATCGTCTTCGACGCAAGCTATCTCGTGCTCGGCCTGGGCGATGTCTATCTGGGCGCGCCGGTCGCGACCCCGCTCGATCCGCGCCATCGCCTGGTCACGACCAAATACAACCCAGCGCGCACCTGGACGCCGGAAAACGCCGTCGGCATCGGCGGCGCCTATCTCTGCGTCTATGGCATGGAGGGGCCGGGCGGCTATCAATTCACCGGCCGGACCTGTCAGATGTGGAACACCTATCGGGTGACGCGGGAGTTCGAGCCAGGCCGGCCCTGGCTGTTGCGCTTCTTCGACCAGATCCGCTTCTATCCGGTGAGCGCCGAAGAGCTGCTGAAATTCCGGGCCGATTTCCTCCATGGCCGGACCCGGCTCGATATCGTCGAGGGACGCTTCAGCCTGGCCGAATATCGCCGTTTCCTGGCCGAGAACGCCAGCAGCATCCAATCGGCCCAGGCGCGCCAGCAGGCGGCCTTTGCCGAGGAGCGGGCGTGCTGGGAAGCCAGCGGGCAGATCGGCTATGCTGCCGAGCTGCCCGATGTCGAGGCCGATCAGGGCCAGGACGATCTGGCGTCGGGCTGCATCGCCGTGGCCAGCCCGGTCTCGGGCAGCGTCTGGCGGATCGTAACCGGCATGGGCGAGCGCGTCGCGGCCGATGCCCCACTGGTCATCGTCGAATCGATGAAGATGGAAATGCCGGTCACGGCGCCGACGTCCGGTATCGTCGTCGAGCTGCGCTGCAGTGAAGGCCGCAGCGTCGCGACCGGACAGACCTTGATCGTCTTCCGCCCGGATGAGGAGGTGACACCATGACCCCGCTCGACATCGCCAGCCTCGAAGCCGCCTATGCCGAGGGCAACGCAACGCCGAAAGCGGTGCTCGACGCGATCTTCTCGCGCATCGCCGAGACGGGCGAGCGGCCGGTCTGGATCTGCCTGGCGCCGCAGAGCCGCGTCGCGGCCCAGCTGGCCGAAACCGAGCGCCGCCGGGCCGCCGGCGAGGCCCTGCCGCTTTACGGCATCCCCTTCGCGGTCAAGGACAATATCGATGTCGCGGGGCTGCCGACCACGGCGGCTTGTCCGGAATTCGCCTATGTTCCGACTCGCTCCGCGACCGTGGTCGAGAAGCTCGAAGCGGGCCGGTGCGGTCCTGGTCGGCAAGACCAATCTCGACCAATTCGCGACCGGGCTGGTCGGCACGCGCTCGCCCTATGGCATCTGCGCCTCGGTCTTCGACCCGGCCTATATCTCGGGCGGGTCAAGCTCCGGTTCGGGCGTCGCCGTCGCGGCGGGTCTGGTCAGCTTCGCGCTCGGCACCGACACGGCCGGGTCGGGGCGGGTCCCGGCCGGCTTCAACAATATTGTCGGGCTGAAGCCGACCAAGGGGCTGCTCAGTACGCGCGGCGTGGTCCCGGCCTGCCGCAGCCAGGATTGCGTCTCGATCTTCGCGGCCAGCAGCGGCGACACATCGCGCGTGCTGGCGGTCGCGCAGGGGTTCGATGCGGAGGATGCGTTCTCGCGCACGGTGCCGGCGGCGAACCCGGCCGCACCCGCCATTTTCCGCTTCGGCGTGCCGGACCAGCCGCTGGAGTCTTTGGCGACGCCGCGGCGGCGGCCCTTTACGCCGAGACGATCGAGCGACTGAAATCGATCGGTGGCGAAGCGGTCGCGATCGATTTCTCGCCGTTCGAGGAAGCCGCCCGGCTGCTCTATCAGGGGCCTTGGGTGGCCGAGCGCCTGGCGGGGTTGCGCGGTTATGGTTTCGAGCGGCCGAGGCGATCCATCCGGTGGTCTGGCAGATCATCGGCGGCGGCGCCAAGCTCTCCGCCGTCGAGTCCTTCCAGGCCTTCCATCGTCTGGCCGAGCTGATCCGGGCGGCCGAACCGGAGTGGCGCAAGATGGATGTGCTGCTGCTGCCGACGACCGGCACGACATATACGATCAACGCGGTGCTGGCCGACCCGGTGACGCTCAACAGCAATCTCGGCCGCTACACCAATTTCGTAAATCTAATGGACCTTTCGGCCATGGCCGTGCCGGCGGGATTCCGGCCGAACGGCCTGCCCTTCGGCGTGACGCTGATCGGCCGGGCCTTCGAGGACGCAATGGTTGCAGCCCTGGCCGATCGGCTGCATCGGACGATCGAGCGCGCCACGATCGGCGCCACGGTTGGCCCCTGCCCCTATCCGCTCAGACGGAGCGGCCGGTTGCCGGGTTCCGCATCGCCGTGGTTGGCGCGCATCTCTCGGGCCAGCCACTGAACCATCAGTTGACCGGCCGGAAGGCCGCGCTGATCGGTTCAGCCCGGACGGCGCCCGGCTACAGCCTCTACCTGTTGCCCGGCACTGTGCCGGCCAAGCCGGGCCTGGTCCGCAATGGCAGGGCAGCGGGCGGCTCGAGCTCGAAATCTGGGCGCTGGATGCCGCCGGTTTCAGCAGCTTCGTGGCGGAAATTCCAGCACCTTTGGGCCTCGGCACCATCGCGCTCGATGACGGCGGCATGGTCCAGGGTTTCCTCTGCGAGGCGCATGCGATCGCCGGTGCCGAGGACATTACTCGCTTCGGCGGTTGGCGCGCCTGGCTGGCACAAAAGACTGCCTAAATCAGCGTCATTGCACTGCAGCAAATGCTGCCGGGAGTGGCGGTTCAGGCGTGCAAACTTTCGCCTGCACTGAGCGTGTGAAAGAATCTCGATCTCTGACGCGCAGATTGAACCGCAAATTACGGGGCAAATCGGCCAAACCTCCCTCTCCGCCCCGTTGGGGCGGAGAGGGTCGGGGTGAGGTGGGGAACGCTTCAATAGTGCAGAAATCCCAACGCTTTACGCCGGCATCGACACCCACCTCACCCTAAATCCCTCTCCCCCCTGAAGGGCGGAGAGGGACTTTTTCGGGCGATCTTATTTTCCCTTTTGCGTGGCTCGCGAGCATACGGCGGCCAACAGAGATTCTTTCACAGCCTCAGTGCAGGAGAGGGTGGCGAGTGGAACGAGCCGGGTGAGGGTGAGCGCGCCGGACAGGCCGCAACAACTCTAGCTGGCGCACCCACCCTCACCCGCCTCACTCACGTTCGGCACCCTCTCCCGCCAAGCGGGCGAGGGTTTGTTGGGCTGGCGGCATTTTCGCGCAAATGACGCCGCTGTCGACGATGCCTGGCACACCGCTTGCGTAGCTAGGATCCGAAATGGGCGTCTAGGGTTCCAGCCCGCTCCGCGGGTGTTCGGTCCGAGAGATGCCATCCGTCGGCGCCGCCGGCGGACACACGGCGGGACAAAGCCCGGGAGATCCAATGTCGGGGAGCCTTCGCGCCCGGGATGATCTCGCCGGCGTGCGGCGGCCCGTCCTAGACGCGCGAAGTCTCTTCGAAAGATGCGGCAAACCGCATCCGGCACAGGAGGCTTCGGACCATGAGAGCTCGCAGAACATCGCCGGGTCTTGTCAGCGCATTGGCCTTGCTGATCGGGCTATCGGGGCAGGCTTTCGCCGACCAGGCGGCAACGGGCAGCTCCGTTGCCGCCTCGCATGCGACACCCGGCGATGTCGAGGAGATCGTGGTTACCGCACAGAAACGGGCGGAGACGCTCAAGGATATCCCGATCAGCATTTCCGCCTTCAACGGCAGCGCCATCGAGGACAAGCACATCGCCGATTACGACGACATCGCCCGCGCCGTGCCCGGGCTGTCATTCAACGCGCTGGCGGCAAGCGAAGGCCTCGACAACATCACGATCCGCGGCGTCAGCTCGACCTCCGGCTCGGCCACGGTCGGCGTCTACCTCGACGACGTCTCGATCACGGTGAAGAATTTCTTCGACGGCTCGAGCCAGCCGCAGCTGTTCGACATCGACCGCATCGAGGTGCTGCGCGGCCCACAGGGCACGCTCTATGGCGCCAGCTCGGAAGGCGGCACCATCCGCTTCGTCACCAAGCAGCCGGATCTCGACAATTTCAGCGCCGAGATCTCGACCGATCTGGGCGGCCACCGAGCATGGCGGGCTGAACTACAAGGAGCAGGGCGTCGTCAACGAGCCGATCGTCGAAGGCCGGTCCGCGATCCGCGCCAGCATCAGCTACACCGACAATAGCGGCTATATCGATCACTTCACGCAGAGCGGCACGCTCGACCAGACCGGACCAACCAGGATCGCGACCTCAGCTTCCGCATGACCGGCAAGTTCCTGGTCGGCGACAACACGACGATCACGCCGGGCATCTTCTATCAGCGCGACCATGCTGACGATAATGGCGCGTTCTACCCCGCTCTCGGCCTGTACGAGACCGACAAGCAGGTCGACGAATACGGCCGCGACACGATGTTCCTGCCGAGCCTGACGATCACCCATGACCTGGGCTTCGCCTCACTGACCTCGGTCACCGGCTATTTCTGGCGCGAATTCGCCCGGCAGGAGGACGGCACCTTCTACAACAGCACGCTGTTCGCCGAAGCCTTCCTCGACCCGCTCTATCCGCAATACCAGCAGCAGAACGATTCGATCATCGGCAATCTGCGTTCCCCGGTGAAATCGACGACGCGCTACGGCCAGTTTTCCCAGGAAGTCCGGCTCGCCTCCGACCCGCTGCAGGATGGCGACCTGCCGCTGAAATGGGTCGCCGGGATCTATTATTCGGACCAGCAGATCCACAACACGAATTTCCAGCAGATCCCCGGCCTCAATGCCGCGTTCGAGAAGATCTACGGCTTTCCGATCGAGGATTCGCTGGTCAACTCCGTCTATGGCGCGCCGGGTGTCACGCAGCTCTTCCCGGACGACATCGATGAATACGACCAGAAGAAATACGACGAGCGTCAGGGCGCGATCTTCGGCCAGGCCGATTACGACATCCTGCCGGACCTCCATGCCGCGATCGGCCTGCGCTATCTCGAAGCGCGCGACGTGGTGAATTTCTCGACGCTGGGCTTCTACCAGATCGGCAATATCTCGCCGTTCAACCAGCTCTCGCATTCCTACGCCTTTACGCCGAAATTCACGCTGAGCTACGACGTCGACCCGGCCACCAATGTCTATGCCTCGGCGGCCAAGGGCTTCCGGCTCGGCGGGCCGGAGCCGTCGCCGGTGCCGTTCGGGCCGACCACGGTCTGCGCCGGCGATTTCGCCAATCTCGGCGTCACCAGCAACCCGCTCAAATTCGCCTCGGACAAGCTCTGGACCTATGAGCTCGGCTCGAAGAACCGGCTGGCCGACAACCAGATCTCGCTCGACGTCTCCGGCTATTTCACGCAATGGGACGATATCCAGCAGCAGCTCTACCTGCCGACCTGCGGCTATTACTTCACGGCCAATGTCGGCGACGGGCAGATCTATGGCGGCGAGATCGAGGCCTCGTATCGGCCGCGCTGGCTGCCCGGCCTGACGCTCGGGCTGACCAGCTCCTATACTCATGCCGCGATCTCGCGCACCGACAATGCGCTGACCGTGCAGGTCGGCCAGCGTCTGATCGACGTGCCCTACGACACCTACACTGCCTCGGCGCAGTACAATTTTCCGCTGACCGAGGATTGGCTGCTCAAGACGCAGGTCGATTACGACTGGACCGGCCGGTCGAACGGCTCCTACCAGATCGGCAATTCCGACTACTACAACCCGTCCTATGGCGTGATGAATCTCAATATCGCACTCGTGGCCGATCGCTACGAGATCGCGCTCTATGCCAAGAACCTGCTCGACAACAAGGAAATTATCCAAAGCCCGGAAATCAACACGGTGGTCGAGGGCTACACGGTCCGGCCGCTGACCGTCGGCATGACCGCCAAATACAAATTCGGGTCGTAAGGGGAGGCCACTCATGCGCATTCGTCCGATGCTTCTCGCCGCGTTGGCGCTCGCCATCCTGATGGCGCCGCCGGCGCAGGCCGCGCCCAGGACCTCGTTCCGCATCGCCTGGTCGATCTATGTCGGCTGGATGCCCTGGCCCTATGCCGCCGAGGCCGGGATTCTCAAGAAATGGGCCGACAAATACGGCATCCAGATCGAACTGGTCGAAATCAACGACTATGTCGAATCGATCAACCAATACACGGCCGGCGCCTTCGACGGCGTCGTGCTGACCAACATGGACTGCCTGACCATCCCCTCGGCCGGCGGGGTCGATACCACGGCGATCATCCTGGGCGACTATTCCAACGGCAATGACGCGGTCATCCTGAAGCGCAGCGGCCCGGACGACCATCCGAAGCTGGCCGATATCGCCAAGCGCAAGGTCAATCTGGTCGAGCTATCGGTCTCGCAATACCTGCTGGCCCGGGCGCTCGACACGGCGCATCTGACCGAACGCGACATGACCCTGGTCAATACCTCCGATGCCGATATCGTGGCCGCCTTCGGCTCGCCGGATGTCGGCGCGGTCGTCACCTGGAATCCGCAGGTCGGCGAGATCCTGAAGGAGCCGCTGGCCGAGAAGGTGTTCGATTTCTTCCGAGGTACCGGGCGAGATCATCGATATGATGGCGCTCAAGACCGAGACGCTGAAGGACAGCCCGGCGCTCGCCAAGGCGCTGACCGGCGCCTGGTACGAGGTGATGGCGCAGATGGCAGCCAGCAAGGCCGCACATGAACAGATGGCGAAGCGCTCCGGCACCGATCTCGCCAGTTTCGACCGTCAGCTGGTCACGACCAAGATGTTCTACGACCCGGCCGAGGCGGTGTCCTTCGCCGACGGCCCGGCCTTGCCGAAGACCATGGCCCTGGTCCGGCAATTCTCCTTCGAGCACGGGCTGCTCGGCCCCACAGCCCCCTCGGCGGATGTCGTCGGTATCCTCTTCCCAAGCGGCCAGACCTCTGGCGATGCCGGCAACATCAAGCTGCGCTTCGACGATGAATTCATGAAGCTGGCGGCGGCGCATCAACTGTGAAGGCGGTCGAATACGAGGCGTGGCCATGCCCTCGCAGCATGGCTGTGAAACTATCGCCGAATGCTCAGTTGCCCAGTGGGGAGGGCGTCTCGCCCGCCTTGCCGGCAGAGCCGGCAATCATCTTTCGGCCGACAGGCCGTGCCGGCTATGCGCCGGCAGGCGGGCGAGACGCCCGCCCCACTGAAGATCGAAACCTTGAGCAATCCGGTCGGAGGCCGCTATGAAGCGCCGCCTGATCAACCGGCGGCCGGATCGCGCCGGGCTGTTCCTGCTCGGTGCGCTGCCCTTCCTGCTGGCTATGATGTGTTATTTGGGATTCTCGGCCTGGCGCCTGGCGGAGAACCCGAACGACAAGTTGCTGCCGGGCCTCGCCGCCCTGGGCCGGGCGATCCACGCCACCGCCTTCACACAGGATGCGCGGACCGCCAGGTTCTGCTCTGGGCCGACACGCTGTCGAGCCTGCGCCGGCTGCTGCTCGGCCTGGCGTCGGCGACCGCGCTTGGGCTGGTCTTCGGCATTTCGACCGGGATCATCCTTATATCCGCGCCGGGCTGTCGCCTTTCATCGCCGTGCTGTCGATGATCCCGCCATGGCGGTGCTGCCGATCCTGTTCATCGTGTTCGGCCTGGACGAGCTCTCCAAGGTGTGCTGATCACGATCGGCATCACGCCTTTCTTGATCCGCGACCTGGCGCTCAGGGCCGGCGAGCTGCCGCAGGAGCTGCTGATCAAGGCGCAGACGCTCGGCGCCTCGACCTGGCAGATCATCCTGCGCGTGGTGCTGCCGCAATTGGCGCCGCGCCTGCTCGACGGGGTGCGGCCTGTCGCTCGGTCCAGCCTGGCTGTTCCTGATCCTCGGCCGAGGCGATCGCGGCCAATGACGGGCTCGGCTACCGGATCTTCCTGATGCGGCGCTATCTGGCGATGGATGTCATCCTGCCCTATGTCGCCTGGATCACCCTCCTCGCCTTCGTCATGGATTGGGCGTTGCGCCGCATCAGCCGGCGCTACTTCCCCTGGCTCCAGGCGGCCACGTCTTGAGCCGGGTCACGGTGCGCAATCTCTGGATGGAGTATCCGGGCCAGGTCGTGCTGGAGCGGGTCAATCTGGATATCGCCTCCGGCGAGTTCGTGGCGCTGCTCGGCCCCTCGGGCTGCGGCAAGACCACTTTCCTGCGCCTGCTGCTGTCGATGGAGCGGCCGACGCGCGGCCAGATCCTGCTCGACGGCACGAAGCTGCCGAACGAGCCCGGCCCCGATCGCGGCGTCGTGTTCCAACGCTATTCGGTCTTCCCGCATCTGACCGTGATCCAGAACGTCATCCTCGGCCTCGAATTCGCCGGCGCCCGGCTGCTGGGCAAGCTGTTCGGCGCAACCCGGCGCCGGGCCATCGCCGAGCCGAGCATTGCCTCGATTCGGTCGGCCTCGCGGCGGCCCGCGACAAATACCCGGCGCAGCTCTCCGGCGGCATGCAGCAGCGCCTGGCGCTGGCCCAGACACTGATCCGCAAGCCCAAGCTGCTGTTGCTCGACGAGCCCTTCGGCGCGCTCGATCCCGGCACCAAGCAGCAGATGTACGAGCTGGTCACGCGGCTCTGGCGCGAGGAGAAGATCACCATCTTCATGGTCACCCACGACCTCAAGGAGGGCTTCGGCCTGGCGACCCGCGTGCTGACCTTCGACAAAGTCAGGATCGATCCGCAGGCGCCCAGCGCCTATGGCGCAACCGTGACCTTCAACCTGCCGCTGGAGCGCCGCCGGAAGGTCGATGCCGAGCAGCAAGACCTCGCCCATCAACCGGGATTCTGACGCTCTTCGCATTCGACCCCTGAGCGAGACGCCATCAGCTTTCGCCCGCGACGGCCAGGAACAGGCTTCGAGGCGGCTCCTCGGACAGCGCCTGATGGTATCCGGAGATGATCTCCTAGATTGAAAATCTAGAGATAAATTCTCGAACAGACATGGACTCAATTCTAGTTGCGTGTAAGAATGCAACATCACACTCGAATGGCGAGTGATGATCGTGTCGATCTCCAATTGCACCGGGAACCGCTTTTACCATGCGGGCCGTGCGTTCGCGCGGCCGTGGAAGCCCGCCCCGTGATGGCGATCGACGCCGCGGTTTCGTTCCATGGAGGAGACACCGTCATGTCCTTACGATCTCTACCAACAGACTTTCGCGCTTTCGACCATGGTCAATCTCCCGTTCGGCACGACCGGTACGGCCGCACAATTGCTGACCGATCTGCAAAGTCAAATTGCTGCTAAGCTAAAGCTACTCAACCAAAACTCGCCCGGCTGGTCGCTCGCTGGGGGCCGTGCGTCTGGCAAGCGGACGGGAGCGACGCGTGTGACCAAGCGATGGCGGCCTTCGCCAACGGCTCGCTCACTGTGGTTGCCATCGCCGGGACGAATGCCCTCTCGATCTATGATTGGCTGGTCGAGGACGCCGATGTCACGCTGAAGCAGCCTGTCGCCTGGCCAGGGGCGCCATCGGGCGCCTGGATCTCCGAAGGCACCCAGATCGGCCTCGACAAGCTGAACGCCATGTCGTCCGGCACGCAGTCGCTGGCGGCCTATTTGGCGGCCGCGGCCGGCACGGGCAAGAACCGCACGCTCATCTTCACCGGACATAGCCTGGCTGGCGCGCTGTCACCGACCCTCGCTCTCTACCTGTTCACGCAGGGCGGCCTCAGCCTGCCGGCATGGCAAGCGGTCAATGTCTATCCGACGGCGGGCTATTCGCCCGGCAACCAGGCGTTCTCGCAGTTCTTCACCTCGCTCTTCGAGCCGACCGGCAACACCGGCACCTATCAGGTCTGGAATCGCGACGTCTGGAACGCGCTCGATGTCGTACCCCGCGCCTGGGACTATACAACCCTGACCGGCCTCCCGACGCTCTACGGCAACAACCTCAACTCCGATGCGTATCTCGATGTGCTGGGAGCGCAAATCCTCGGCCAGGTGCTGTCCGGCCGGATTACCAGCAGCTGCAGGCGAGCGAGCTGACCTCCGGCAAGGTGATCGGCACCGTCGTGACGTTCCAGAACTATCTGGATCAGATGGCCTTCCAGCACACCAAGGCCTATGCCTTCCTGTTGAACATGCCCGAGCTGGCGGCGTCCCTGGAGATCCTGCCGCCGCAGACGGCGCGGAAAGCGGTCCAGGCGAAGGCCGTGCATTGCGGCGCGTCTCGTGCAGCAGGTGAAGGCGTCGAGCTAACCCTCGCGCTCGGTCCCGAGCCGGCTGGCGGCCGGCTCGGGGGACGGCGCGGTGACGTGCTCAGCTCGTCCGGCAACCGGAACGGCCCGGACGAGTTGGTCAACTCGGTCCTGCCTATCCGCCTCGGGCGGGATGACTGCCTCGATAGTCTTTACGGGCTGCGCCAGCTCGGTCGGGCAAACCAGCCCGAGAGATGATCCAGGAACCGGCGCGTCCGGCCGGCGCGTGCCTCCCCGCCTTGTGCCGACCAGCGCCACGACGGGTGCCGGCGGCAGGGCGTAGTCAGCCAGCAGCCGGACCAGCCGGCCGCCACGCAACTCCTCGGCGACATCCCACTCCGAGCGGATGATCAGCCCGCGCCCGGCCAGAGCCCAGAGCTTCACAACTTCGCCGTCATTGCTGGCCAGCGCCGGCCGGATCCGCACCCGTTCTTCGGCCGCATCGCGCCGGAACCGCCACAGCGTCACATCCTCGTCGTTTTCCCGGAGCGCAATGCATTCATGGCTGCGCAGATCGTCGGGGCAGAGAGGCACGCCGCGCTGCGCCAGATACGCCGGCGCCGCACAAAGAAAGCGCTCATTCGGCGCCAGATGCCGCACGCTGAGCCCCGCAGCGGCCCCGTCCAGCGTGCCGACATGGATTGCCACATCCCAGGCTTCGGTCTCCGCGGTGGCGCGGCCGATCCGATCGGTCAGGCGCAGCGTAATCCGCACCTCCGGATGCGCGGCCTGGAAGTCCGCCGCCAGCGGCGCCACATGGCGGCGGCCGAAGCCGAAGGGTGCAAGCACCTGCAGCTCGCCAGCCACCGCGCCGCGTCGGGCGGCCAAAGCTTCGGCCAGTTCGCCCAGGGCGCTGGTGATCGCTCGGCCGCGCTCGAGGAGCAACTCGCCTTCTCCGGTCAGCACCAGATGCCGCCCGCCGCGCTCGACCAGCTGCACACCCAGCCGGGCCTCGAGCGCGCGCAGCCGCTGTGTCACCGCCGGTGCGGACACATCGAGACGCCGCGCCGCCGCGGCCAGCGTGTCGGAAACCGCCACCGCCGCAAAGAAACGAAGATCATCGGCGTCGAGCATTAAGTTTCAGCTTAACATCTTATGTCATTCGAGTTAATGGCAGACTGAGGGCCGATATGCTGTGCTGGCCGATCACAGCAGGACTATGCCCCATGCGCCACCCGCTCGACGACCTGCCTACGCCCAGTCTGCTGCTCGACCAGCAGCGCTTCGAGCGCAATCTGGCCCGGATGCGCGACAAGCTGACAGCGTTCGGCGTCGCCTCCGGCCGCATCTGAAGACGGCGAAGAGCATAGAGGTCGCGAGCATAGAGGTCGCGCGAAGGGCGGTCGAGCGGCCGACGGTCCGGCTATGGTCTCGACCCTGGAAGAGGCCGAATATTTCGCCGCGCAGGGCATCCGCGACCTCACCTATGGCGTCGGCATCGCGCCGCGCAAGCTGGACCGGGTCGGTCGGATCCGCCGGCAGCACGGCGCGGATCTGGCGATCCTGCTCGACAGCCTGGAACAAGGCGCAGGCGGTCACCGCCTGGTGCAAAGCCGAGGCGCATCCC
>JBBCHB010000069.1:0-41646 GCA_037200015.1 Aliidongia sp.
GTGGCCGGCCGGTCGGAGGATCTGGTCGAAGGGCGCCGGCGGTTGCGCACCGTCTTCATCCTGGCCGTCGGCCTTTCGGTCCTCGCCGATGTCACCATCGATCTTGTGATGGCTGGCGGCCCGGCGCCGCCCGCAGTCGATCTGGCCCGGCTTGTGCTGCTGCTCGCCGTGACCTTCACTTTCGCCTGGCGATGCTCGGCATGCTGCAGGACGGGCCGGTGCTGTCGCTCTTGCCGGTGCAAACGCATCCTGCCGGTGACCGAGACCGTCCGGGCGGTGGAATTGCCCGATACGGCGACCCTGGCCGCGCTCGACGATCTGATGGAAAAGCAGCGCTGCTATCGGGAGGAGGGGCTGACGATCGCCGCGCTGGCCGCACGGCTGGACCTGCCGGAGTACCGCCTGCGCCGCCTGATCAATCAGGGCCTCCAGTACCGGAATTTCAGCGAGTTCCTAAATCGCTACCGTCTGGCCGACGTCACTGCAGCATTGAGCGATCCGACGCAGGACGAGGTGCCGATCCTGACCATCGCGCTCGATGCCGGCTTCGGCTCGATCGGGCCGTTCAACCGTGCCTTCAAGGCTCATACCGGGCGGACGCCGACCGAGTTCCGGCGCGACCGGACATCCGGAACGATGGGCAAACCTGCCGTTTCCGAAAACGCCCTCGCCGATTCCGAAACCGGCGAGCCTTTATCCACGATCCCGCTCAGTCTGATGCAGCGGCGGACCTCGCTCCAGCCGCCCATCTGATCGGAGGTTGCGGATGTCGGGTTTCGTGGAATTTTGGCCCCGCCTGGTACAGGTCTGGGAAATCAACTTCATCGTCGACGCCGTGCGCTATGTCGTACCGGCCTTCGGTCTGGCGCTGATCCTGAAGCTGTTCTGGAATGCGGGATTGCGCGAGCGGAAGATCCAGGCGCGCGAGCCGACCAATGCCGACCGTCGGCGCGAGATCCTGACCTCGCTGCGCACGGTCCTGGTCTTCTCGATCAACGGCGTGCTGACCTATCTGGGCGTGGTCGGCGGCGTCATGGTGTTGCTCGGGCCGCCCGGCCTCCACGGCATTCCCTATCTCGTGGTCAGCACGATCGGGCTGATCCTGTTCCACGACACTTACTTCTACTGGACGCATCGGGCGATGCATCATCCCAAGCTGTTCCGCTGGTTCCACCGGACGCATCACCGCTCGGTCGCGCCGACGCCCTTTGCCGCCTATGCCTTCGACCTGCCCGAGGCGGTCGTGCAGTCGCTGATCGTGCCGTTATGGCTGCTGATGGTGCCGATGTACCCGCTCGGCCTGTTCGTGTTCCTCGCCTTCATGATCATCCGCAACGTCATGGGCCATGCCGGGGTCGAGCTGATGCCGCGCGGCCTGGCGGACAGCCGTTGGTTCGGCTGGATCAACGCCACGACCCATCACGATCTGCACCATTCGAGCTTCCGCTACAATTACGGGCTCTATTTCACTTGGTGGGACACGCTGATGGGGACGGAGCATCCGGAGTATCGGGCGCGGCTGCGCGGCCGGCCGGCGGTTCCCGTCCTGCCGGCAGCGGGCGATTACATCCCGGCCGGGACGAGCGACTGAAAGAACTCGATCTGCCACGCATCTCTTCCGGCGTGAGCGGGTAGCTGCCGCCGCTGGTCGCGCTGAGCCGGGATCTGGGCGGCAGCCCGGGCCAGCCGCAGCTGCAGCTGGGAGGCCAAGCGCATGGTGTAGCCGCCTTCCAGGCGAGCGAGGTCAGGCCCTTGGCGCTATGCGACACCAGGATCTTGTTGACCACGGCCGGCTTCAGCCGGGCACGGAGCGCCAAGGCCGCAATGACGAAATCCTGGTCGGTACCGAGTGAGGCGATTGACAAGGTCTTCGGTCATCGTGCCGTTGGCGTAGTGGCGGCGTGCGCGGGATAGCGGGCTTTCGCTCGAATCGGTGACCGAGACCGAGACGGTCACGGTCGGCGTCGCGGCCATGGTGGTCGCGGCCGGGGCGACGCTGGCGCGCTCGTGCAGCACTGCCGCGATGGCGTTCGTCGTTGCTGTATCGAGATCAGTCCGGTTCTGCAGCACGCGCACCAGCCGCTCCGCGACGAAGCTCGCGAGGCGCATGGCCGCGGATTCGGTCAGGGTCGGCCGTTCGACCAGGGGCTCGTGCCACGACTCGATCGGCCTTGCCCGCTCGACCACGCCTTCCAGCACGATCGAGGAGATCTCGGCATTGTGGTTCTGCAGCAGGCTGGTGATCGCCGCCTCGTCGCCATGCTCGACGATCTTTTCGGCCAGGCGCGGCCCGACCGAAGAACGGCGCGCGACGGCACCGATAATGCGGGGATCGGGCGCCTGCACGACGATCTCGACCAGATCGTGCTCGGGAATAGCGCCCGGATAGCTCAGTGCCGGCACTGCGACATCGGCCACGCGGTCGCGGCCGAGATTGGTGACGATGCCGACCGGCATCCGCTCCAGCCCGCGCGCCATCTCTGCAACCAGATGGCGGACATTCGGCATCCGGTCCTGCGCCAGCGCCTCCAGCACCGAGACGGTCAACTGCCAGAGCTGCGCAGTCTCCTCGCGCCCGCTGCCATGGACATGGGCGGCGATCTTTTCGGCAATCAGCGTACGGATCTCCGGCACCTCGTCGAGCGCCAGCAGCAGATCGGCCTTGCGCGGCGTCGCCGGATTGCCGGCAACTGCGAGGCGGACCTCGGGGACGCGATCGCGCGCCAGGAAATAGAGCAGCTCGGGCAGGGTATCCGCGGCGCTCGCGACGGCATGGCGCACTACAGGATCGGGGCTGCGCGCCAGCACCTTGGGATCGATATCGCCCAGCGCAGCCGGCATCCGCTCGCGCCGCCCGAACAGGCGGGACAGGGCTGTCCGGATCATGCGGCCGTTCCCTGGGCCGCGGACCTCCAATGGCGAGCCACGTAACCTCCCAAACCGGCCTCCAGACGGGGCTTATCCATAGCGTGCCCAAAGTAAAAGGCTTGTTAACCCGGCCGAATCCCGCTCGCGCGGTGGCAGCAGTGAGGCCGCGCGGCTACGCCTTTATCAGCTGCCGTGCACCCTCGGCCAGAAAACCGGATCGCGTCATGCCGCGCGCGCTTGCAGCCTGATCGACACGTGCCAGCAAGGTCTCGTCGAGCGTGATAGTGACGCGCGCCGCCCGGCTCGCCTGAGGCGTGATCCACAGCTTGCCGAGGAGTTTACCGTCGGGATCGGCTTCGGTATTCTCGACCGGCAAGGTCGGGGGCGGCAGCGTGTCGCCATCGGCTGCCATCCCCTCGAGATGAACGGCGAGCGCTTCTTCGGCACGTAGGGACGGCGTCCTTCGTATCGCGCCCAACAGTCACGCATCCGGGAAGATCCGGAAATACAACACCAACGCTGCCGCCTTGATCGTAGAATACTGCTGGATAGCCGGTCTCGCTCATTGTCGAGCTCCTTCAAATATCAGCGAAATTTGACGCCTGATTGTTTCTCGATCGATTTCAGCAGCACGATTCCGATATCTTTCTCCGGATGGACAACCGTCACCTTACCCTTCTTCGTCGCATGCTTCATTTGATAGTGGTCACCGCGCGTCCTAACATGGAACCAGCCATCGGCTTCAAGCTTCTTGATGACCTCCGCGCTCGTCATGATGCTCGCTCTCCATGGTGTGCATAAAGTGTGCATCGCCTCCGGGAATGTCAAATGCCGGCGTGCATAAAATACTTACTTTCCAGTCGAGTTGCATTGCCTGGGACGACGTGCCACCGATCATGTCGAATCGAAGGCTCAATGCCGCCTGCTGGACCGATGGTGGAACGACCGCTACAAACGCACTTTCCGTGGCGCAACGCCACGCCGGGAAGCTTGCTCTTATGTCCTTGATCCGAAACGAGATCGACGCCTGGATCTTCGATCTCGACAACACGCTTTACCCGGCCGGCTCGGATCTCTTCCCGCAGATTTCGGCGCGGATGGGGCGATTCATCGCCGATCGCTTCGGGCTCGGCGACGAAGCGGCGCGGGTGCTGCAGAAGCAGCTGTTCCGGTCGCACGGCACGACGATGCGCGGACTGATGGTCGAGCATGGTGTCGATCCGAAGCTGTTCATGGATTTCGTGCACGACATCGATCTCTCGGGCCTGGAGCCGGCCGTGGCCCTGGCCGCGGCGCTGGCGGCGCTGCCGGGGCGGAAATTCGTGTTCACCAACGGCTCGCGCTGGCATGCCGACCGTGTGCTCCGTCATCTGGGACTGGCCGAGCACATGACCGGCGTGTTCGACATCGCCGATGCCGAGTTCATCCCCAAGCCGCACCCGGCCGGCTATCGCACCCTGATCGAGCGCTTCGCGATCGAGCCGAAACGGGCTGTGATGGTCGAGGATATGGCGCGCAACCTGGCGCCGGCCGCGGCGCTCGGCATGGTGACCGTGCTGGTGCACAATGACAGCGACTGGGCCCTCGACGGCGCCGAGGGCGATTGGGTGCAGCACCGGACCGACGATCTGGCCGGCTGGCTGGCAGCGCTGCCGGCCGGGATCTGAGCGGGTCAACCATTCGCCGGGCGGCAGTTGACGGAGCGGCGCGTGCTTGCCATCGTGCCGGCCCCCAAGTCTCTTCAGACCGCGAGCCATCGCCGATGAATGCCCATACGCTCGAACCGATCATCGACCAAGCCTGGGAACAGCGCGCCAGCATCACGCCGGAGACGCATGGCGAGATAGCCGAGGCGATCTGGAAGACGCTGCACCTGCTCGACGACGGCGCGCTGCGCGTCGCCACCCACGGCGATGACGGCGACTGGCATGTCCATCAATGGATCAAGAAGGCGGTGCTGCTCTGGTTCCGGCTGTCGCCCAATGTGGTGATCGCGGGCGGCCCGAACGATCCGCGCTGCGGCGAGTCGGTCTGGTACGACAAGGTCCGGCCGAAATTCGCGGGTTGGGCGGCCGAGGATTTCAAGCGCGCCGGCTTCCGCGCCGTGCCGGGCGCCGTGGTGCGCTACTCTGCCTTCATCGCACCCGACGTCGTGCTGATGCCGAGCTTCGTCAATGTCGGCGCCCATGTCGGCGCCGGCACCATGGTCGATACCTGGGCTACGGTCGGCTCCTGCGCCCAGATCGGCCGCAACGTGCACCTCTCGGGCGGCGTCGGCATCGGCGGGTGTGCTGGAGCCGCTGCAGGCCGATCCGGTGGTGATCGAGGATGATTGCTTCATCGGCGCCCGGTCCGAAGTGGTCGAGGGCGTCCGGGTCGAGCGCGGCTCGGTGCTGTCGATGGGTGTGTTCCTGTCGGCCACGACCAAGATCGTCGACCCGCACGACCGGTGAGATCTTCTATGGCCGCGTGCCGCCCTATTCGGTCGTGGTGCCGGGTTCGATGCCGGGCAAGCCGCTGCCCGACGGCAGCCCCGGCCCGAACCTCGCCTGCGCCGTGATCGTGAAGCGGGTCGACGCGCAGACCCGCAGCAAGACATCGATCAACGATCTGCTGCGGGCATGAGCAATACGGCGCCGATCGATCCGGTCGCACTGGCGGTGGCGCTGATCCGCTGCCCGAGCGTCACGCCGGCGGATGGCGGTGCGCTCGGCACGCTGGCGGCGGCGCTGGAACCGCATGGCTTTCGCTGCCACGATCTGCGCTTCTCGGCGCCGGGCATGGCGGATGTCGACAATCTCTATGCGCGCTGGGGCAAGGGCGGGCGCAATTTCTGCTTCGCCGGCCACACCGATGTCGTCCCGCCGGGCGACCTCGCCGCCTGGAGCACCGGTCCCTTCGACGGCACGATCCGCGACGGCTGGCTGATCGGCCGCGGCGCTGCCGACATGAAGGGCGGCGTCGCCGCCTTCGCCGCCGCCGCGACGCAATTCCTCGCGAAGCGCGGTGAGGATTTCGCCGGCTCGATAAGCCTGCTTATCACTGGCGACGAGGAAGGCGCCTCGATCAACGGTACGGTCAAGATGCTGGGCTGGCTCGACGAGCGGGGCGAACGCCTCGACGCCTGCGTCGTCGGCGAGCCGACCAATCCCGAGCAGCTCGGCGACATGATCAAGATCGGCCGGCGCGGCAGCCTGAATGCCGTGCTGACCGTCGAGGGCACGGCCGGCCATACCGCCTATCCACATCTCGCCGATAATCCCGCGCATCGGCTGGTCGCGATGCTGGCGGATCTGACGGCGACGCCGATGGACGAGGGCACGGATCATTTCCAGGCTTCGACACTGCAGATCTCGACCATCGATATCGGCAATCCGGCCTCGAACGTCATTCCGGGTCAGGCACGCGCCGCCTTCAACATCCGCTTCAACGACCGCTGGAGCGGCGCATCGCTCGATGCCTGGCTGCGCGAAAGGCTCGCGGCCCATGGCGGCCGTTGGACGCTCGACATCCGGGTGTCGGGCGAGTCCTTCCCTGACGCCCCCCGGCGCTCTCGCCGAGCTGATCGCCGATGCTGCCGAAGCTGAGACCGGGCGGCGTCCGGAATTCAGCACCAGCGGCGGTACCTCGGATGCGCGCTTCATCTGCCGGGTCTGCCCGGTCGCCGAGTTCGGGTTGGTCGGCCAGACCATGCACAAGGCGGACGAGGCGGTCCGGATCGAGGACCTGCACCGCCTTACCGCGATCTATGTCGGATTGCTCGACCGCTATTTCGCCGGGGCAAGCTGAGGCGATGCTGACCCTCGACGAGATGGCGCACGCTCTTGGCGGCGTCTACCGGATCGCCGTTTTCGACCGCGCCGGGCGCCGCCAGTTTCGGCAAGGATCTGCGTGCCTGCGCGCGTCGTTCCTTCTGGGCCTATGCCATTGCCGCGCCGGCAACGCTGCTGCTGATCGCCATCTCCGTCGCCGCGTCCCAGCCCAAGGATGCGTATCTGCTGGCTGCGAGCGAGATCGTCGGCGACATCGTCCAGGCGGTCGGCTTCCGTTGCTGCTGCTGCCGCTGCTGCGCCGGGTCGGCCGTAGCGAGCGCTGGCCTGGTTTGTCACCGGCTATAATTGGCTGATGATGGCGCAGGCGATCGCGCTGGTCGCTCTGCTCGGCCCTGATGTGGGACATGCCCGGCGGAGGCTTGCGCGCCGTGGTTCTCGATGCGCTGCTCGTCTATTTCTACGTGCTCGAAGCCTTCCTCGCCGATGCGGTGCTGGAGATTGGCGCTTGGCGCGCCGGACTGCTGGTGGTCATCGATCTGGCCTTCAGCACGGCGATCGACCGGCTCGCCGATTGGATCGGCGGGCTGAGCTAGACCCAGCAGAAGGTGCGGTGGTCGCGCGGAGCGTGTAGGGTCGTGGTTCTACGAGCCTGGAACCACCGCCTTGTCCGCAGATCATCTGGTCCCAATTCCGGTCCTCGACGCCGATCCTGCGATCGAGCCCGCCGTTGCGTCGGCGCAGGCCGAGCCAGCTCGGCTGGCGCTGCTCATCGCCCAGGCCCGGCGCAGCTACACGCCGGCCGGCCTGCGCCTGGCCGATGCCCGATCGCGCAGCTGGGCCGCGCGCTCGGCCAGTCCCTATGCCGCGGCAGTCGGTGCGGTCGAGCAGGCGCTCGGCGGCCCCGGCGCCTTCCTGTTGAACTACTCCTATGAATGGGGCTGCACCACCGGCGCCGCTGACGATCCGGCGCTTGGGGGCGCGACGCTGCTGCGCACCCTGGATTGGCCGTTCGACGGGCTGGGCCGGGCACTGATGGTCGTGCGCCAGAATGCGGCGGCCGGGCGCTATCTGAGCGTGACCTGGCCGGGCTATGTCGGGGTGCTGACCGGCTTGGCGCCCGGCCGCTTCGCCGCTGCGATCAACCAGCCGCCGCTGCCCTTGCCGAGCTGGGGCCGGGCGATCGGCTGGCTCGCGGCCCGGCTCAGAGTGGGCCGCTCGACGGCGCTGCCGCCGAGCCATCTGCTGCGCCTCGCTTTCGACACCTGCCGCAGCTTCGCCGAAAGCGGTGGCGCTGATCCGCCGGACGCCGATCTGCCTGCCGGCAATCTTCACCCTGGCCGGTCCCGAACCGGGCGAGGCGGTCGTGATCGAGCGGACCGAACTCGCCGGCTTCGAGCTGCCGGATGCCGCTGCCGCCAATCACTGGGCGGCCGTGCCGGCCTCCTTCGGCCGGCCGCGCAACGAGTCGAGCCCGCAGCGCCGCGACGCGATGTCGGCGCTTCTCGGGCAAGGCCATGACTGGTCGCTCGACTGGCTGCGCGCCCCGATCCTGCAGCCCGATACCCGGCTCGCGGTGATGGCCAATCTCCGGAGCGGCCGGCTGCTCGTGCAGGGCTGGGAGAAGACTGGTCCGGCGACGGATGTGCTTGATCTGGCGTAGTCGAGATCGTGAGAACCGCTCTCCTTACGCCCGGATCCAGCACGTGCACGGCGCGTTTCTCGATCAAATCCTTCACCTTCGCGGCATAGGCCGCCATATGGGGCGAGGCGGCGTGAGCCTTGAGGGCCGCCATGGTTTCCCATTTCTCGATGACGACGAAGGTATCCGGCCCGAAAGCCGGCTGCGCGCCCGCCACGTCGATCGTCGCGCCGTACTCGATGCAGCCTGCCTCGGCGAGGACCGTCGGGACATTCGCCTTGAAGGCTTCGAGTATGGCGGCGCGCTGTCCGGGGCCTTGCGGTGATGAAGGCGAGTACGTTGATCATGGTGTCGTCCGTCCCAATGCGGCAGTCGGTTGAAGCGACGTGACTTTCCCCGGCGACTATATCGATTGAGCATTCGATTCCAAAGGGGGCTCGGTCTCGCTTCCTACCGCCAGTTTCGCATTGCGGCCGGAGCGGCACCCCGCTATCCCATCGGCTGAGCAAGCTTCTTCCGCCGTGATTGCCCTGCATGCGTATTGCCGTCCTTTCCCTCGGGTCCCGCGGCGATGTCCAGCCGCAAGCGGCGCTGGCGGTTGCGCTGGCGGCGCGCGGCCATGAGGTGCGGCTGATCAGCCACGGCGAATATGCCGAGCTGGTGGCCGGGCGGCGGAGTGGAGTACCGGGCGTTGTCCGGTGATATCCGGGCCGAATTCGCCGGCAGCGACGCCGGGCGGGCGCATGGCGGCAAGCGGGCGCAATCCAGTCCAGGCAATCCGCGCCATGGTCGAGATGACGCGGCGCCAGGCACGCGATTGGGGCCTGCAGATCCGCGACCTGGCCCAGGGCGTCGATCTGCTGATTCCCGAGATGACGGCAGCCTATCCCGGCGCCACCCTGGCCGAGAGTTGGGGCATTCCCTGGGTCCAGGTCTGCTTGCAGCCGATCTGGCGGACACGGGCCTTTCCAAGCCCGATGGCGCCGCCGCTGCCGTTCCGCCTGCCGGGCGCGCTCAACCGGCTGCATCACGACATGGTCACTCAGCTGCTGTGGCAACCGTTCCGTGCACTGGTCAATCAGAGCCGGCGCGAAGTCGCCGATCTCGGGCCCTGGCCGCTGTTCGGGCCGTTCCAGCGGTTTTCGGCGCGAAGGCCGGCCGATGCTGATGGCGTTCAGCCCGCATGTCGTGCCGCCGCCGGCCGATTGGGATACCGGCATCACGGGTGACGGGCTACTGGTATCTCGACCGGCCGGAAGCCTGGCAAACCGCCACCCGCGCTCGACGCCTTCATCCGCTCGGGGCCGCCGCCGGTCTATGTCGGCTTCGGCAGCATGGGGCTGGAGGATGCCGATGCGACGATCGAGGCGATCCTCTCCGCGATCCGGCAATGCGGCTGCCGCGCCGTGGTCAGCGCCGGCTGGGGCGGGTTGCGCGCCGCCGATCTGCCGCCCGAGATCTTCGCCGCCGAGGCGGTGCCGCATGACTGGCTGTTTCCGCGCATGGCGGCGATCGTGCATCATGGCGGCGCCGGCACGACGGCCGCGGCGCTGCGGGCCGGCGTGCCTTCGGTGCTGGTGCCTTTCATGGTCGATCAGTTCTTCTGGGCGCGCCGGCTGCGCGAGCGCGGCGTGGCGCCGCCGGGCATTCCGCATGGCCGCCTCGGCGGGCCGGCGCTGGCGGCGGCGTTGCAGCGCGCGCTGACGGATCCGGCTCTGCGTGGCCGTGCCGCCGATCTGGGCGCGCTGATCCGGGCCGAGGACGGTCTGGCCCGCGCCGTCACCCGCATCGAGGCGACGGTCGGTGTCCAATAGCACCTATCGCGCGGCATCTGTGATCGCGCGCCGCAGGATAGGGACCAGATCGCGCCGTCGGAAGATGTCGTAGCCGCGATCCTCCAGCGCGTGGCGCCGCTCGGCATCCTCGATCAGCTCCCGGCACAGGGCCGCGAGCCCATCGGCCGGTGCGCCGGCGATGGCGTCCCGCAGATCCGGCTCGATTTCCGTCGTCTCGTCCATCTCGGCCACGACTGCCTTGCGATTGGCGAGGAGGTAGGAGATGCGGACGACCTCCAGCACCTTGCTGTCATGGGCATGGATGTTCAGCACCAGCTTGGCCCTGGCGATCAGCGCGTCGCGCTCTGCGCCATAGACGCCTTGCACGGCATGGAGGCGCAGGCCGCTCTGCTGCTGCAGCCCGGTCAGGATCGCGCGGCGCCGCTCGTTGAGCGCGCCATAGAACAGCACGTCGATATCCTGCACCGCGGCGCGCGGGATCCGGCTCAAGGCCGGCACATAACCGACCGGCACGACCTGCCGGCGCTCATGCCCGATCAGGTCCTGCAGCCGGTCCATGTTGCGCTGGCTGTAGTCCCAGATGCGATAGCGCGCGAGTCCCGCACGGAACGCCGCCGTCAGGAAGTTGAGCGCACCGCCGGCCTGCTCGAAATTATAAAGGATGGTGTCGGGCGGGAGCTGCAGGATCTGCTCCGCGCCGAGATAGAAGGCCATGAACACGATGTTGATGGCGTCCGGCCGCGCCGCATTTTCGGCGAGATCGACGTCGACGCCCAGCGCGCGCAGGCCGTGCAGCAGCGATTCCATCACCTCGGCGACGGCGTCGGCATGGCGCAGCCCCGCTGGCCGGATCAGCACCAGCCGGACCTTGTGCCACGCTGCCGGCAGGGGTAAAGGCGCCTTCCGTCACGCCCGGTCTCCGCCGCAAGCGAGGTGGTAGAGCACGATGCCGCTGGTCGTGGCGAGGTTCAGCGAGTCGAAGCCGCCGGCCATCGGGATCGATAATGTCGCTGTCCGCGCCATCAGATCGGGCGGCAGGCCGGGGCCCTCGGCGCCGAACAGCGCGGCGACGCGCGCCGGGCGACGATACGCGGCCAAGGGGGCGGTACCGGACGGGCTGAGCGCCACCGCCTCGAAACCCTGGGCCGAGAGCAGTGCGATCGGGTCTTCGCCTGAGGCGAAACGGGTCCAGGGGCACCAGCAGAGTAGCGCCGACCGAGACGCGGATCGCCTTGCGATAGAGCGGGTCGCAGCAATGCCGGTCGAGCAGCACGGCGTCGGCGCCGAAGCCCGCGGCATTGCGGAACACGCCGCCCAGATTGTCGTGATTGGCCGTGCCGAACAGCAGGACGACGAGGGCGCGTCGTCCGGGCAGCGGCCAGCAGCTCGGCGGCGCCCGGCAGCCGGCCGCGCCGACCGAGTGCCAGGATGCCGCGATGCAGCGGAAGCCGACGATGCCGTCGAGCGCGCCCTGACCGCGGCATAGATCGGCACCTCCGCCGGGAGCGTGGCGAGCAGCGGCGCCAGAGCGGCCAGGCGCTGCTCGGCGATCAGCAGCGAGACGGGGCTGTGCAGCGGGCTCCGGAGCAGGGCGCGCAGCACGACTTCGCCCTCGGCGATGAACATGCCGTCGCGCCCGACCAGATCGCGCTCGCGCACGTCGCGATAGGGCGCGATACGCGGATCCTGCGGATCGTCGATCCGGATGATCGGCGGCAAGGGCGGTTCAGAAGCGATAGCGCAGCGTCGCACCGACCAGGCGCGGCTCCCATATTGCACGGTGGCGTAGAGCAGGCTGCCGCGCTCGTCCGACGCCGTCACCGCGTAAAGCTTGTTGGTCAAATTGTTCACATAGAGCCCGGCATCGACATTGCTGCCGCCGATGCCGCTCCAGTCGAAGCGCAGATTGGTGATGCCCCAGCCCGGCACGGCGTTGAACTGGCCGAGCGGCTGCTGCGCATTGCCGATCTGCCTGGTGCGGTAATAATAATCCGCCGTGAAAGAGGGGTCGCCCCAGCGCTCGGCGACGGGCAGGTGCCAGGTCATCGCGGCAGTATAGGTCGAGCGCGAGATATTGGCGAGGTCGAGCCCACCGAGATTGGTCGGCACGCCGTTCACCTCGGTTGCGAAATTGTCGTAGACCGCCTGGGGTGACCGACCAGGAGCCGTTCAGTTCCAGATCCTTGAACGGCCGGCGAAGACCTCCAACTCGCCGCCTTCGATGGTGGCGCGGTTGGCGTTGGTGATAAGCGATTGCGGCGTGCCGCCTTCGACCACCACGACCTGAGTCTGGATGTTGGTAAAATCCTCGTGGTAGAGCGCGACATTGGTCCGCACCGGCAGATCGCCCAGGCGGAAATCCGCCTTGGTGCCGATCTCGATATTGGTCACGCGCTCCGGCGCGAAGGAATCGTCGGTCGGACTGACCGCATAGAAATTCAGCCCGCCGGCCTTGTAGCCATGCGAGGCGACGACGTAGGCGAGCAGATTGTCGGCGATCTGGTCATGCGCGCCGATCGACCAATTCGGCGCGGCGAAGCCGACCGTGCCGGTGCGGGTGCAGTTGACGGCATCGACGCTGCCGGGCGGCGAGCCGGGCAGGGCTGGCCGGTCGCCGGGTTGAGGAAGACGCATTGATGGATCGGCGGCGCGGTCGCGACATCGGTGAACAGCTGCTCTGCACCCGGTAATTGTCCAGGTCAGGCGATATCCCAGATCGAGGCTGGCCGCCGACAGCCAGCGCGGCAGATCGGGAAAGGCGCCGGCCAAATGATAGCTGACACGGCCATAGAGGGCGGTCGACAGGCTGTCGAGCTCGTTCGGGCCGGAGGTCGATTGCGGCCCGATCGGATCGCCGGCCGCGGCGCTCAGCGTGTAGAGCAGCGTCGCCTGCGGATTGGGAAAGGCGCCGAGCGCAAAATTCTGCGCGTTTTGGCTCGGTTGAGCGTCGGTATTGCTTTCGAAGAACACGCCGAACAGCCAGTCGTAATCGCCGCTGGGCGAGACGCCGATCGCTTGCAGCTCCTCGCTGACCTGCGAGATCGTGTCGCTGTTCTGACGTCGAGAAAGGCGATCGGGCTGCCCGACAGATCGAGCGCGCTGGTGTCGCTCTCATGGCGGTAGCCGACGATGTTCTTGAAGGTGATGTCGCCGAGCGGCGTGTCGGTCAGCTTGACCGTGCTGGTATTGGACATGCCGTAGACATTGCTCTCGGCCAGCTGCGGCGCCGGAATGTCGACGGTGCGCGGACCCAGCGCATTGGCCTCGGCCAGCGCCGCCGGCAGATTGGCGGCGCCCGGCGCGAAGAAGGGCAGGCCGGGTGGGATCGGGATATTGCCGGAGCCCGGCGTGAAGAAACAGGCAATGATGATGCTCTGGCACGTGCCGATGCCGACCAGCTTCTGCGCCTCGTTGTGCTCGTGCGAGCTGAAGCCGTCGATGACGGTGTAGTTCTCGAAATTCGGTGCCGGCTTCCAGTCGAGCGACAGGCGGGGCCGATTGATGATTGCGGTCGTCGAGATCGGGGCCGGCGATGTTGCGCGTGGTGCCGTCGCGCCGCTCCAGATCGGCGGCGAACCGGATCGCCAGGGTGTCCGTCGACCGGGATGTTGAGGATGCCGGTATAGTCCTGGTCGCCGTAATTGCCCCATTGCCCCTGGATCGAGCCGCCGAGCTGGTCGGTCGGGCGCTGCGGCGTGAACAGCACGTCGCCCCCGGTCGAATTTTTGCCGAAAGCGACGCCCTGGGGCCCGCGCAACACCTGGATATCGGACATGTCATAGATCGATTCGACCAGGCCGCGGCCGGATTGTGGCACCTCGGCGAAATAGGTCACGACCGTCGGATCGGTGCCGAGCACGCGACCGAGGCCGCGGATGGTAAAATTCGGCTGGCCCGAACCGTTCAGCCCGTCGACATCGATCTGCAGCGAGGGGACATGCTGCTGCAGGTCATAGGCGGTCTGCACCGTGTCGCGCTGCAGCGTCTCGCCGCTCAGCGCGGTGATGGCGATCGGCACGGCTTCGAGGTTTTCCGAGAGGCGCCGGGCGGTGACGACGACCTGTTCGATCTCAGCGGGCTGCTGTTCCGCGGCATCCGGGGGCGGCGGCTGATCGGCCTGCGCCGGCGTCAGCAGGACAGCGAAGACGAGCGCCGGACCGAAGACGAGGCTGCGGGAAACGCGGCCTCCCGTCATCGCCGTCCTGCGCCGGATACAGCTGTCCTGTCGAGCGAGGTCGCAGCCTGATGCAAGTCTCCACCCCTGTCCGGCTATTCTTTTTGTCGTCCGGACGCCACCTTGCCCGGCGACCGCACTGCCCTGCCGGGGGACGCGCGGTCGTATTGCCGTCGATGCTGTTGGTTTCGGCTGATACTGTCAACAGCGGCCGGGCGGGATTTTCGAATGGGCTGACGAGCTTGCGGTTGAAATGCCGATAGCCGGCCCTATTTCGCTGTCGTCGGCGGCGCGCTCCTTTCCGAGCTTCGACCGGTGTTGCCGATGGCCTGTCCGGCCATCGGCGCCTATACTTCTGCGCGATCTATTTCAATGGATGGAGGCGGCAATGACGAATCCCGTTTCGAATACCTTCAAGGGCACCATCAAGCGGGTCGTAGAGGCACCGCCCTACCAGATCGTGACCATTGCCCTCGACCCGAAATCGACGCCCGAGATCACGGTCGCCTATATTCCCGTCCCGGGCGGGCCGACTGTTGTTGCCGCGGCGGATCCCACAGGCGTGCATGCGCTCGACGCTACGCCGGCCGGTGGGCAGGGCGGCAAGAGCGGCCAGGTGACGGTGACGATTCCGGTACCGAATGCAGTGATTTCGCCGGCAAACTGAGATGCCGAATATGCGTCATGGCCATCAGCTCAGGTGCCTATTCCAAGCGACGAAGCTGTCTGATAATTTGTCGTCCTAAGTGAGGATTTTTTCGAGAAGCAATCGGCCGAAGATCATCTTTCGGCTGTTTGCTGCTGGATCTCGCTCTGAACGAAGCGTACGGCTTCGTTCTCGCTCCAGCAGGTTCCTTCGAGCGCGTACCTCGCAATATCGACATCGGTGAGGACGGCGGCCAAGTGCTTCATCAAGCGACTATGAATTTTCAGCTCGGTCGGTTGCCTTTCTTCTCCGGCGGCCGAATAGCCGTTGTCGACAAAGCCTAGGAGCCGGGCGGCTTCGACCTGGCGACCGGCGAGAGCGGTGAACAGAGCCCATTGCTGCAGGCATACTCTGACGATGAAGCCACCTTCTCCCCGGACGATCGAAAGCCCTTCTCGGGCCGTTTCGCGGGCGTCGGCGATGCTGTCCCGGGCGATCAGATATGACGCTAGATTCACTAATCCCCATCCCAAATAGGAGCGTTCGCCAATCGATCTGAGCCGGCTCACGGCTTCTTGTCCGAACTCAACAGCCCGATTGATATCTCCAAGCCGAATTCGACCTCCGCCAAGTTTACAAGTATCTGGCTTTGCCGAGTAATGTCGTTTTTATCCTTCGTTAGATCCAGAGCTAGAGAGAAGCAGCGGCGTGCCTCAAGGCGCGTCGTCCATGAACAAAGCAAGGAAGCCAAGGCTAATTCATTATATTGGATAAGGATTTATATCGATCGGTCGCGAATAACAGTTGCCATGCCTCGGACAACGCTGCTTTCGAATCGTCGTGCCTACCAAGAAAATGCGAGTACGCTACCGATAGTGCGAAGCGTCGAGCCAACTTCCAGAAAATCCTCGAACCCGCGGTAAATATTTACCGACCGTTCGAGCAAAGCCAAAGCGTGCGGCCGATCGGCGGATGCCATAAACCGCCGGCCTGTTTCAGAAGCCGCGCTGCGATCAGCGAAGGTTGGGGGAGGTCGATGAATTTTGCCGCCCGGTCGACATAGCGCCTGCCCTCGGAGAACAACGACAGCTTGTCCCACAACAGTGCTGCCGACCCCGCCAGCGCCACGGCGATCTCCGACCGTTCCGCATCCGCCAAGGCCCAATCCAGCGCGGCGCGGACATTGTCGATCTCCGGCCGGTACAGCGCCAGCCACTCGGCGTCCGGCGTCGTCTCCCAGGCCTCGTAGGCGCCGTCGAACAGCGCCGTGAAATAGCGCGCATGGCGCTCCGCGATCATCGCCGTCTCGCTCTCGGCCGCCAGCTTTTCGGCAGCGTAAAGACGCAGCGTTTCCAGCAAGCGGTAGCGCGGCTGCTCGCCGCCTTCGGCGCTGAGCAGGGATTTGTCGACCAGCCGGCCGATGGTGTCGACGATCTCCCAGCGGTCGGCGCCGTCCCTCGCCGGCGACGGCGATGGCGGCGTCGAGCGAGAAGCTGCCGGCGAAGCCCGAGAGGCGGCGGAAGATGCGCCGGTCGGCCGGATCGAGCAGGCCGTAGCTCCAGGCCACCGTGTCGCGCAGCGTGCGGTGGCGCCATTCGGCGGTGCGCGGGGCCAGTGTTCAGCATCTGCAGGCGCTGCCCGAGCCCGGCGCGCAGCCCTTCGAGGCCGAGCAGCGGCAGGCGTGCCGCGGCCATTTCAAGCGCCAGCGGCATACCGTCCAGGGCGCGCAGATCTCGACCACGCTAGCGGCATTCTCGGCATCGAGGCCGAAGCGCCGGTCGGCGGCGCGGGCGCGCTCGACGAATAGGGTGACGGCGCCGAAGCCGGCGATCTTGCAGACGCTGCCCTTCGGGACTGCCCGAGCTTGCCGGCGGCAGGGCGAGCGGGTTCAGCCGATAGACCTGCTCGCCTCTGAGACGCAGCGTCTCCTGACTGGTCGCCAGCACGGCAAGACCCGGGACGCGCTGCAGCAGCGCCTCGATCAAGGTGGCAGCGGCGCCGATCAGATGCTCGCAATTATCGACGATCAGCAGGCCGCTGCTGCTTGCCGATCGCTGCGGCGATGGTCTCGACCGGCGCTTCGGCGCCGCGCAGCGCCACGCCCAGCACGGTTGCCGCGGCGCTGGTCACGACGGCGGGATCGGTCAGCGGCGCCAGATCGATCAGCCAGGCGCCGTCCGGGAACGCCGTGGCTAGGCGCCAGCCGAGCTCGACCGCCAGCCTGGTCTTGCCGATACCGCTCGGCCCGGCCAGCGTCACCAGCCGGTGCTCGGCGAAGCGTCCGGCCAGTTCGTCGAGTTCGGCATCGCGCCCGATCACCGCGCCGAGCCGTTTGCGGCAGATTGGTCGAGACCGGTTTCGGTTCCGGTGGTGCGTCCGCGGTCGGCTCATCGGCAATCGGGTCTGGCACCGTATCGCAGGGGCGGCTCACCTCGGCCGGTGAAGCGGTAGCCGCGGCCTGGAACCCGTGGTAATGGCCTCCGGCCCCAGCACCTTGCGCAGGGGCCGAGACATGCACCGTCAGATTGTTCTCTTCGACGAAGGTGCCGGGCCAGACTTCGGCGAAGATCTCGTCCTTGGTCACGAGCCGGTCGTGATGTTCAACCAGGGTGAGCAGGATGCTGATGGCGCGTGGGCTCAGCTGGACCGGGGCGTCGTCACGCAGCAGCCGTCGCCGTGTCGGCAGCAGTTGGAACGCTCCGAATCGGTACCCCTGCTCCACGGCCTCCCCTCCGTCCATCCGGCTCCCTCGGTCCCGGGCGCCGGTCGCCGCCTCGATGCGTAGCAGCATACCGTCGTCTGGCACCAATAACCATGGTTCACCTTACGCGCGTGAGGAGATCCTTAGCAAAAATTAAGATTCTTTGGGCCGCGGCTTAAGGGACGAAGACGCCAGCCGGTTCCTATCTTGCGGGCAATCAATGCCCATAGCCCGTCTCGTCGGCGACGGGCTCCGCCAATCGAGATGGAGCGCCCATGCCCTTCGCTATCGAAGCGCCCACTTCGCCGCAGGAAGGTGGCGACACGCCCGCGCCATCTGGCGCTGATCGTCGATGGCTTTCGCGGCACGCTCGACGTGACCGTCCATGGCGGCCTCGGGATCGCCAACAGCTTCGATCTCTATCTGCCCGATCCGGCACAGCTCGCCGGCATGAACAGCTCGGTCAGCTTCCACGGCGCCGGCGAGCCCGACGGCGAAGAGCGGATGATCGTCTTCGTCGGCATCCGCCCCGGCATGGAGGTCCGGCGATGACCGGAGTTCCCGCAAACGGCCAACTGATGTTCGCGGTCGAGGATGAGTTCGGCCGGCCGATGGCAGGCTCACTGCATCTGCTGCTCGGCGAGACCGTCGCCAGCCGCGGCCGGCAATACCGGATCAACGCCAAGCCCGGCGCTGCGGAAATCGGCGGGTCCTTTCCGGCCGGCAGCTATACCGCGCAGCTCTTTGCCGCTGGCTACGGGGTGGGGCGCGAAACGGTACGGCTGGAGCCCGGCCAGTCGTTGCGATGCATCTTGCGGCTGCGCCAGCGCGGCTTCGTCCGGCCGAGCGCGGCGGAACGTCTTGCGGTCTATGGGCTGGACCCCGGATCGGCTCGTCCCTCTGACCGTGCCGAGCGGCGAACGCGTCGTGCTCGATGGCAGGAACGGCCGCACCGCGCCGCATGTCGCGTTGCTCCACCCGGCGTCGATCTGGGATCTCAAGGCTTGGATCGGCGCCCCCGACACGGCCTTCGCCGGCGCCGCGCCGCGCTTCGGTGAATTGCCTGTCGACGCCGATCTCGATGCCTTGGCGGGCGAGTTCCTCCACGGGAACTCCCGCGCTATTGGGGATTTCCGGACCGAGATCGAGGCGCGTCTGAGCAGGGCCGGCGGTTTGCTCGACCCGGTGCCGATCTTCCTGTTCGACGACGTCGTGATCGAGGATTGCGGCGTGCTCGAGATCGGCGCTGGGGCCAGCGTCTTCTTCTGCAACACCCTTACCATGCATCCGCAAGGCGTGGTGCGCGCGGCGGGCGATATCCGCGCGGATATCGGCATCTGCATCCAGCTCTGAACCATCGGCACGGCATTTTTGAGGCGAGGTATCGATCATGAGCGTAATGAAATCGACCGAAAGCATCCTGCGCGGACTGCTTCGACCTCCATGGCTGCGCCGTGCCGCGCGAGGCGCTCGATGCCGTGCTGCCGATCCTGCAAAAGCGTGCCGCACGGCGCTGGCAATTCGGTATCAGCCAGTTCTCGCTGGCCTTCCGACCGGCATGGTCCACCGACCCGTGCGCGCTTCGGCCGAGGTGCTGACCGCGGCACCGGCCGAGCCGGCCGATGCCCATGCGCTGGAGGCGGTCGGCGGCGACCTGTTCGCGGCGCTGCACCGGCACCACCGCGTCATCTATGACACCGCCCTGTTCGATGATCTCGTGCAACTGGTCCATGGCAGCCAGGTGCCGCGGTTCCGTCCGCCCAGGCTGCGCTTCGGCGCCGCCGTGTCGTGGCGAGCCGGCCGTGCGCCGATGGTGAGCTGCGCCTTCGACCTGTTCGCCGGCGGCCAGTTCGGTGCCGAGGATCGCCTGCGCCGCGTGGTCGCGCGGCTGCAGGCCGATCGGGCCTGGACCGATTTGGCGCGCCTGCTCGAGGATGGCGAGCCATTGCCGCCCTGCCGCATCGTCACTGTCGATTTCCTGCCGGGCGGCGAGCATCGGGCGCGTATCGACATCATGGGTGCCGCCTATCCGCTGTCCCGGCTTCGGCGCCTGGCGCGGGCCTGCGGCGGCGAGGCTTGGGCCGCTCAGCTCGACCTCTTCAACGAGCATGTGCTCGGTGGACTCGACCGCGACCGGACGACACCAGGCCTGCAGCTCCGGCTCGGGCTGGGCGGGCAAGCTTCCGAGCTGATGCTGATCGCACCGCTGCCGGGCCGCTATCCCGACGACTTCGCCGCGTCCGGTGCCGTTGCGGCGCTTGCCGCCCGGCTCGGAATCCCGCTGCCCGGCCATGACGGATCCTTGCAGTTGCTGGCGCCCGACACGCCACTCGCCGGGTTGCAGCGGCTGCAGCATTCCTGCAGCCTGGCGCTGGGCGAGACGCCTCGGGCTCGAGCTGCGGCTCCTGCCGCTCGATTGCCAGTCCGAGCATCTCTCGCCCGATTGCCGGCCGCGGCTGAAGCCGTCGATGCTGGCCGAACTCGACGCCGCGTGCCGCAAGTCGATCACGGCCCTCCAGCGGCCGGATACGCCGATCGGGGCGGAGGGCGCCCTGGCACTGCTGCAGGCGGCCGCGCATGGCTTCGCCATCGATCACGATCGCATCACGGCGGCACTCGACTCGCTGGCGATCGGGCCGGGCAATACTGCTGCGGCGCTCTTGCCGCTGCTGCAACTGGCGCTGCTCGCGAAGGCGCCGGAGGCCGGCGCGCTGTGCGACGACCTGCTGGATCTCCTGTTCGATCCGGCCGATGACAGGGCGGATCCGGCGGTCACGGGCCGAGTTCGCTCATGCCCTGGTGCTGCGCGGCGATATCCGCTCGCTGCACAAGGCGCGCTCGGCCGCCTTGCATCTCGCGGCGCGGCAGGATCGCGACGGGCTCTGGCAGGGAGACGATGACGGCGACCGGATCCGCACGAGTTTCCTGGCTGTCCGCGTGCTGTGCCGGCTGCTGCCGGAGCTGCCGATCCTGGCGCGCACGGCAAAGGGATTGCGTGCGGCACAGGCCGAGGACGGCAGCTGGGGCGGACGCCGGCGTCAGCGCCCGGGCTCTGGCCGCCTGCACCCTGCTGCACGATCCTCGATCCGGAGGGCGCGCCGGCGCTTGCCCGCGGTCTCGCCCATCTGCTGCGCTGCCAGGATCCGGACGGCAGCTGGGCCGGCGATGTCGCGACGACGGCCGGTTGCCTCGAATCGCTGATCGCACTGCGCCGGCTGGTCGAGCAGGGGCTGGCGGCGCGCGGCAGCGGCTGGCGGCAGCGCATACCGATGTTGCAAACGGCCTGAGCCGAACCGGGCGGGTGGCGTCGATTGAGGACGCCGCTCGGCGCCGCCGACAAAGCTTCCGCTTCCTATTGACTTCAGGTTACAATTGCTCCCGCATAATCCACTTTACGACGTTGTGTCGTGGATGATGCTGCCGGATGCCTTTATAAGGCTCGTCGGATAGGAGCAAGCAAATGGGCGTAGCGGATTGGCTGCTCGATCCCGCTGGTCTCACTCCTCATGGGTTTTGTCTAAGTTGGCAGCCAGGACTTGTCGTGCTCCATGCGGTATCCGATGCAGTAATCGGCGCTTCCTATTTTTCCATACCGATTGCGTTGGCTTGGTTGACGCAGCAGCGCCGCGATCTGCAGTATCTCGTAATTCTGGTGGAACACCACGCCGCCGGCTTCGAGCAGCTTGTGCCGGCGCGCCACGATCTCCTTGTCGAGCTTGAAGTTCGGGATGCCGTAGACCAGCAGCCCGCCGACCCGGTCGTAGCGATCATAGATATGGACCTGGTAGCCCTTGCGGCGCAGCTGCTCGGCCGCGGCGAGGCCGCCCGGCCCGGCGCCGATGATGCCGACCGACTGGCTGCGTTCGCGCAACGGCGCCGGCGGCTTGACCCAGCCGCGCTCCCAGGCCGTGTCGGTAATGAATTTCTCGACCGAGCCGATCGTGACCGCCTCGAAGCCCTTCTCGATGACGCAATTGCCTTCGCACAGCCGGTCCTGCGGGCAGATCCGGCCGCAGATCTCCGGGAAATTATTGGTCGCGGCGGACAGCTCGTAAGCCTCTTCGAGCCGGCCCTCGGCGGTCAGCATCAGCCAGTCGGGGATGTTGTTGTGCAGCGGGCAATGAACCTGGCAGAACGGCACACCGCATTGCGAGCAGCGCGAAGCCTGCAGCTTGGCCGCGGCCGGATCGAAGCGGGCATAGATCTCGGCGAAATCGTGCCGGCGCTCCTCGGCGGGACGCTTATCCGGCATCTCCTGCTCGACCGAGACGAATTTCAGCAGCTTCTGGCCCATCGCTGACTTCCGCGCGCACAAGACTCGATGGAACGGCACACCGATCCATTCAGTCTGACTATGCAAAGCGGCAGCGGCGTGCCAAGTGAAAAATCGGATATATATCCGAAACGGATATATAATCAGACCCGCTTCGGCAGATTGCGTTCAAAATGAGCAAAACATGCTCATCCCTGCGGCAAGAAATATCCGGAACGGATCTAGTTCGGAAAAGCGAATTGTCCGCCCTGTCGAAAGCGCGGCAGATAAAGCGGCAGCACCTGGCACAGCGGCGTCGGTTGCAGGCCCAATTCATAGAGCGAGGGCATGCCGGTTTTGGCGATGTTGTCGTGGCGCAGCAGGATCACTTGATCGCGCGTCAGCGGCGCGCCCGGCATCAACTGGGCGAAACTCGCGATCAGGCTGGCGAGCGGGAAGGGCAGGGACACCAGGATCACGCCGGGGCGGCGGATCTCGGCCCGCATGAGTTCCATCAGCTGGCGGAAGCTCAGGATCTCCGGCCCGCCCAATTCATAGAACCGGCCCGGCGCATCCGGCCGGTCGAGCGCCGCCAGCACGGCATCGGCGACATCGCCGACATAGACCGGCTGGTAGCGCGTCGTCCCGCCGCCGATCAGCGGCACCATGTGCAGGCTGCGCGCCATCTCGGCGAAGCGGTTGAAGAACTGATCCTCCGGCCCGAACACGATCGACGGGCGCAGGATCGTGGCAGAGGGGAAGGCGGCCCGCACCGCCTGCTCGCCCTGACCCTTGCTGCGGGCATAGTGCGAGGGCGAATCCGGATCGGCGCCGATAGCGGAGAGCTGGACGAAGCGGGTGGCGCCGGCCTTGGCCGCCGCCTGCGCGAGCGTGGCCGCCCCGCGATGCTGGATCGCGTCGAAGCGCTGCCGCCCCGTCTCGGCCAGGATGCCGACCAGATTGATCACGGCATCGGCGCCGTCGACGGCGCGCTCGACCAAGCCCTCGTCGCTGAGCGAGCCGAGCCGCACGGTGATCTGGCCGACATCGCCCATCGGCTGCAGATAGGGCGCGGGCTGCCGGGCCACGATCGTGATGACATCGCCGCGCTGTGCCAGGCGTCGTACCACATGCCGGCCGATGAAGCCGGAGCCGCCGAAAACCGCAACTTGCCGCGCGTTGATCATATCGGTCATTCCCTGATGGCGGGGCAGGCGGCCATCGCCGCGGAAACCCCTGGGCTCTTGGGGAAATATACGCGCACAGCCCCGATGCAGTTGCCGAAATCCGCATTGACAAGCCCCGCCGGACCCATTAACTCCCTGCGCCTCACCTGAGCCCAGGTGGCGGAATTGGTAGACGCGCTAGGTTCAGGTCCTAGTGGGGGAAACCTCGTGGAAGTTCGAGGTCTTCTCCTGGGCACCAAATTCGATCCTCCGGCCCGTCTGTCGTCCTTCGTGACGGCGGCGGGCCGAGGCGAACCCCGCGGGCGGCAACCTTGACCATTACATTGCATCGCGGGGACCTCCCCGCCGGCCTCGATTTCGGATCCTCCGTCGCGATCGACAGCGAGACGATGGGGCTGAACCCGCATCGCGACCGCCTGTGCGTCGTGCAGCTTTCGAGCGGCGACGGCACCGCCCATCTCGTGCAGTTTCCGCAGGGCCAATACGACGCGCCCAATCTCAAGGCGCTGTTAACCGATCCGGCCGTGACCAAGCTGTTCCATTTCGGCCGCTTCGACATCGCCGTGTTCAAGCATTATCTCGGCGTGCTGACCGGCCCGGTCTATTGCACCAAGATCGCCTCCAAGCTGGTGCGGACCTTCACCGACCGGCACGGCCTCAAGGATTTGTGCAAGGAGCTGCTCAATGTCGAGCTGTCCAAGCAGCAGCAATCCTCCGATTGGGGCGCCGACGAGCTGACCGAAGAGCAGCTCAAATACGCGGCCTCGGACGTGCTCTACCTGCACCAGCTGCGCGCCAAGCTCGATGTGATGCTGGCACGGGAAGGGCGGACAGCGACGGCGCAGGCGTGTTTCGAGTTCCTGCCGACGCGTGCGGTGCTCGATCTGGAAGGCTGGCCGGAACTGGATATCTTCGCGCATTGAGAGGTAGGAGCGTCGGCGAAAGCTTCGTGCCGCGTTCGAGTCTTACTTGATGAGACTAGCAGCGCCGCGAATTGGAAGTAGCTCTACCGTTTTGGGGCTCCCAGCCAGTATGCTGTCCTTCTTCCCCTACAGGTACTGTTGAAGGAATTATTTTTAGTAATCTATAATCGACGAAAGATTACCCGCCGAAAATATCCTTCATTGCGTTAGAAACTGATTTTTCTAGTTTTCTTTGAGAGGTGACGTAGGCAATGACCTGCTTCATTCGGGTTTCCTGGTGTAAGTACATATTGGACTTTGAGAACATGGCATCTATGTCGGGGTGAACTAAGATTTTATCCTCAGAATACCTGCTAACGTGTTCAAAGCGCTCTCCGGTTTCGACGACATAACCAAATTTTCCTTGGTGGCCGACTATATATATTGTTCTACTTTTCGAAACGCCCAGTACGTTAAAAATGAAACTGACAACCTCCTCATCACTCGGCGCGCGTCCTTCTAATTGAGAGGACTGGGCTGCGTCCTTTTCTATATAGATGCTCGACGAGCCTTACAAAATCGTAGAACTCACCATCTCCGATCAATGTTATGCTGGCACGGACGGCACTCTTAAGTTGGCCAGTTCCACGAGTTCTGGGCACAATCTTGGGCGGTGATATACAGAAAACCATTTTTGTATATTCGTGAAATAGTGAAACCGATTTTATTCGACTGGAAAGTTGTATTTTATCTGAAAATCGGTCGGAAACTGGTAAAATATACAGTCGACGAAGTGCTTCCGGATTCATGTCGGCGAGGAGCGTAATGACTTGATCATTAGGTCGTTTTGAAAATTTCGAAATGAGGCTCTCAAATTTGTCGGAGCTTACATGGGCCATACAACTGGCGGCAAAATACTCTTGAAAACTACGATGGGAAAATATATATTGTAGACCGTCGACGATGAGAAAGCAAACGCAGCCGTTGAGGTCATCTAGCAGATCTGGAGCATCTGCTTTCGCTTCTGCCAAATTTATAGCCTTTTTTAGGGCTTCTATTGCTTCATCGCGCGTAAACGTGAAAACTTCTTCGTAATATGTTATTAGACAAAAGTACGATATCGTGCGCTTAAAGACGTCCTCGGAAAGTTTTGTTTTAAATTGTCGCTTAAATCCGCCCGCCTTATAACTGTCATGGCGCTGATAAAGCGCATCGAAAGCCTGCTGGTAGAAAAGATGCATGCGATCAGGAATATCAAAGTTGTGACTGAACGTTAGCAGCATCATTGATGCTAGAAGAGGGTTCGTTAGGAAGCTGTGGTGCCTTTGAAACAGATTGGTTCCTCTTAGGCGCTTTAAGAACAATGATTTTGACTCGTCATCAAACTCGGATTTCTCAATTAACTCCATGACATCGTTTCGTTCGAGAGGTGAAACTGAGGCGACCTCGAATGAGGGCCAAGAACTGAACCCGGTATCTGGTCGGCTTGTAACAATTATCCGCGTCTTTGGGTAATTTTCTGTCAGCTGTATAATTTGATTTTGAATGGAATCTTTCTTTTCCTGTAGTAATTCATCAAAACCATCTAGTATTATGGTAAAGTCACCTTTGTGAAGGTGCTCTCGATAGTCCTTTTCTGTTAAAGAGGCTTGGCCCTGCGAAATCGAATAATGTATGTAGGCAAATATACTGTCCATAGATATGCCATTTATATTTCGCATTTCTATGAATAGCGGTATTCTTCCTGCTCCGTCGATAAATAGAGATAGCCAGAGGTATCTCGTAAACATGCTTTTGCCTGATCCGCCAGTGCCCGTCAGGATAATATTGCTCTCAGACTCCTTTATGTAATCAACAAGTCCGTAGTGGTCTAGTTTTTCATCCGATATATGAAAGCGTTGAGTGGCGTATATGGATAAAAAATTTGCCGGCCTATGAGGATTCAGAAGTGTTTTTATTACGCTACATTTCAAGAAAGTGGAGTCGATGTGCGGTGTTATGTTTGATTTAAGCAGCTTCAGTTTCTCTGGATTTGTTTCAACGGCACGCTTTGCGTATGCATTGATCAGCGTCGTGCCGAGTTCGGTAGACCCCTTTAGGACCATCGCGGCTATTTCAGAGACAAGCAAAGTACACTCCAAAAATTGGATAGAGGACTAGAAAGTTTAGTGAGCGTCGTACAAAATGCAACATCTACGTTCATAAGAGTGTCGAGTTTGGGCGGTCCAAGGTGAAGATAGGTTGAGCGCATTGCTACGAAGGTGCTAATTGTGCCATTTCAGGAACAATTTCGGGTGGTGAACCTTTTCCGCGTTTGTAACCCGCTATCTTGATCCCGATCAATGCCGAGATCGCGCCACCTGACGGAACGGAGCGACGACGATGGCACGAGGGGGCGGCGGTTCGGTAAACCCCGGACGATCGAGGAGGTGCCGATCCCGACCCCCGGTCGGGGCGAAGTGCCGATAAAGATCGTCGCGACCGGCGTGTGCCATATCGATCTCCATGCTACCAACGGCGACTGGCCGGTCAAGCTTATGCCGTCCTTCATTCCGGGGCATGAGGGCGCGGGTGGTGTGGTGGCGCTGGAGCTCCGTGTCACGCGGCTCGAGGAGGTGATGCGATCGTCCAGAAGGTCGGTGCGGTGGAAGCGGCTGCGCGCCAAACTCGATGTGATGCTGGCACGGGAAAGGCGGACAGCGACGGCGCAGGCGTGTTTCGAGTTCCTGCCGACGCGCGCGGTGCTCGATCTGGAAGACTGGCCGGAGCTGGATATCTTCGCGCATTGAGGGGTAGGGGCGTCGGCGTCAGGTGCTTCCAACGCCTTGCGGGACCGTCGACGTTACGGTTGGGTTTGACCTCGGGCTTGATCCACTCGGCAACGAGCGAGACTCTCATTACGGCGCTGCGGCACGTCAATTGTTGAGCTGATGCCACGGAACAAGCTGTCGGATGATGCTCCAGTTCGATGCGGCTCCGCCGTTCCTTTGCAGTGTTCCCGTTTGAAGGCGTTGACCGGCGCTGAAATCAATTTGCCCGCCACTGTCGGCGCCGCGGCTTTCCATTCGTCCTGTGACCACTGAGCCGCCCATCCGGGCCGGGCGAATACAGGTCGGGAGGACGCGATGATAGGGAATAGGAAGAGCGCGGTCGGGCGGATTGTTCTGGCGATGGCTCTGACGCTCGGCGCGGCGCCGGCCTGGGCTGGGGACGGTGCGGCGGCCTACGCGACCATGGCGCCGGTCGCACAGTACCTGATAGCCGATCGGAACGCCGAGATCGCCATGGCCCGCAGCGCCGCGCCGCCGGCGATATCAGACGACGCGACGATCATGGTCCTCGGCCGTGGCGGCTACGAAATCGCAGCCGAGGGTAAGAATGGCTTCGTTTGCTTGGTGGAACGGTCGTGGATGTCGCCGTTCGACTCCCCGGAGTTCTGGAACCCGAAGATGCGCGGTCCGGTCTGCTACAATCCGCCGGCCGCCCGATCCATCCTGCCTCGCACCGTCGAGCGGACGGCCCTGGCCCTGGCCGACCGGTCCAAGCCCGCTATGCCGGACGCCATCAAGGCCACCGTCGCTAGCAAGAAGTTGCCGGCGCCGGAGACCGGCTCGATGTCCTACATGATGTCGCATCAGCAGTATCTGGGGGATGAGGGCGGGTCGTGGGCTCCGCATCTGATGTTCCATCTCCCAAAAACGGACGGTGCGACCTGGGGCGCGAACCTGCCGCTGTCGCCCGTCATGCAGGACACGGACCACACCGAGGTGCCTGAACCGGAGACCATTTTCATGGTAGCCGCGGGCAAGTGGTCGGACGGGACGCCCTTTGTCCACGGCCAGGACCACAGTCACTGAGATATCTGATGGCGCGGGCCGGCGCGGCGGCTGTAGTCCAGGAGAGAAGCAAACCGCAATCCCCTGGCAAATCGGCACTCTGACCGGCGAGCTGGGCTCACTGCGTCTGAACGGCGACGCTGGACGAGCCGTGGTCGATCCCGTCCTCCTGGGCGATGAAGCGGATAAAGATCCGAGAATTCTCTGGGTCCAACGGAATTGTGCCGGTCGCGGTCGCGAAGACGGAGAAGGTAGGCGTGTCGTTCGGGTTGATGGCGAGCACGACCGAGGATGACGGCGCCGCCATACACTGGCCGGTCGTCGGGTCGGTCTGGCAAAGGGACAGCTGAAGCGGCAGGATGGCCCGGCCAGTGTCGGCGGTCACCACGACGCCGTCATCGTCGCTGCCGGCATTGATGCTAGCCACAGCGAAGGCGCCGCCCTTTCTCTGGGAATAGGGAATGGTGAGGACGCCATTGCCACTGGGTGTCGCCGCCAGCACGATCATGTCCAAGTCGCCATAGCCGAAATTCAGGTCGACCGTATCGAGGCCGGGCACGACCGCGGCCTGTGGTACGCCTTGGCAGACGAACACCAGCGGCAGCAACTGCGCGTTCAGGAAGCCGTTGGGCGACCGGAAGCTGAGCAGGAAGCTTTGATAGCTGCCGCCGGCGATGGTCACGGGCGTGTCCGGTGACCCGGTCGGCGCGTTCGTCATGGCATTGGTTGTCTGATAATCTAGCGTCAATCCCACATCGTATGGCAACCTGACCTGGCAGCCCTCAAGCGGCGTGGCGCCGGCATTCGCCATCGTCGCGAAAACCGTCGCGGTCGCCGTGAAGTCCACCACGCGACCGCCGGGTAAGACTGCGGCGGCGATGGGCGAGTCGTTCACATAGAAGCTGTCGGTGAAGACTTGGATGCCGTTACCGCCGATAATGACGTTACCGTCGGAAGTGCCGTCCACGGCCACGGCCTGCACACTCGAGATCCAATTTTGGATGGTGCCGCCCGTGATCGTTCCGAGGTAGTCGCCGGTCGCCGAAAAGACCTTGACCGCGTCCAGCCGGGTGTCGCCGACCAGGACGCGGCTGCCATGCGCAGGATCGATCGCCAGCCCGTTCGGTTGCCACAGGTCACCGCTGTTGAGCGTTTGCCCGGCCTCGCCGATGCTTCGGATGAAGTTGCCGCCGGCGGTGAACACCTGTACGCGCGGTGTGCCGATATCGATGACGAGGATGTTGCCGTCATTGGCCGGATCGACGGCGAGTGAGCCCCAGGGGCCCGCGAGCTCGCCGTTTCCCGCCGGCTTGCTGGCTGATCGACGAGATGTAGTCGCCCGTCGCGCTGAAGATCTCGATGCGGTTATTGCCTGAAATCGTTGACGACAATATTGCCGCCATGGGCCGTGTCGACCGCGACGGCGGTCGGGCTCTGCAACTGGCCGGGGCCGCTGCCCATGCTGCCGAAGGTCCGGATGAACGTCCCGTCCGCTGCGAACACCTCGATCCTGTTGTTACCGAGGTCGGTCACGACGACGTTGGCACCGTTTGCCGTGTCGATCGCGATGCCGTCCGGGGCGTAGAATTGGCCATTCCCGGAACCTATCTCGCCGATGGTTCTGAGATAGGTACCGCTCGCGCTGAAGACGTCGATCTGGTCTCCGTTGGCGACGAGGATGTTGTTGCCGTTCACCGTGTCGACAGCGATCGCTGATAGCCGGTTGACCTGGCCACTAGCGATCGTCTGAACATAGGTTTGCGCGTCGGCGGCCGGCATGTCCTCCGCCGCCGCTAGCGCGACGATCGAAAAGGCGGCGCCGACAACGATGAACGTGCGCAACATACTTATCTCCCATGAGTTGTATGTCGCGCATCTACCATGACCTCGCTGGTCCAGGGTAGCCTGATTGCGGTCCGGAGCCGAGTTTTCCCGGTCCACAACCTCTGCGATCCGGAGTCGAACACGCCGGCCGCCCCCTTGAGCAGTTGAGCCCTCCACTTCGTGATCTCGTTCGTAAGAATGTCAAACAGCTGCGCCAGCTCTACCAGTGTCTTTGCCTGAAGGCCGTTCACCGGGGCGACGTGGTGGGCGTTTGGAGGCTTGATCGCCTGGGAGATCCGTGCCGCCGTCCTCAGTGAAGCGGGAAGACAAGAGCATGGGAAGATCATCGCGAAAGAGAGCAGCCGTTGGCGGATGCGATCAAGCGGCTCCGCAAGAGCGGCACCAGAACGAGCGGGCAGTCATGACGTCGTCGGCCGATGCAGATGCAGCAATGCGATGACCCGGACAGCGACACGCCCGCGGCGACGAATGTCGTGGCGGGCGCGGTCGATGGCATTCGGCTTAAGCGACCCGATCGATCTCCGGAGAGCCGATCAAGCGTAGGAGATCAGTCGCCCTGGACGACGGCGTTCTGCGCGGCGAGGTCGGAAGCGGAAACCTGCGTGACGGGCGTGAGATTGCTGCACGCGGCAACGGCCACAAGGAGCAACGAAGCAAAGACGGTCCGTTGCAGGGTCTTGAAAGTAGTGGACATGATGGTTCCCCTTTTTCAAAGAATGGCGAAGTCAGTTCGCTTCGACACACAAGAAGTTGGGGCTTGGCCGATGCCTCGGCCAATATCGGTTCTCGCGACTTTGATAAGCGGATGTTATCAGCACCAATGTTTTGCGGGCCGATTTGGGGTGGGCGCCGCCGCCCGCTGGGGTTCGTTCTGACGCGAAGTCGGGCGGTCCTCCCTGGCCGTCTTGCCCGCGGAGCCGGCACCGGCGGCGCCAACTCCTGCCGGCTTTGCCGGCAAGGCGGCCAGGGACGGCCGCCCCACTGCATATCCGAGTGGGTTCTTCGATGCCGTCACGGCCCCAACGGGAGTCCCGCGCAGCGTCTCCTCCCGTCTGGCATTGCATTTCTAAAAAACGGATCTTGAAGTCGAGCGCCAAGTTGTACATATTATGTTCTATGGAAAACTCGAATTCGTTCCCGCCTACGGCCGATGCGTCGCCAACCGATCCCGATCCGGACCGGAAGGCTGGCGCTTGTCTGTTCGGCGAGACGGAGACACAGCGGACCGAACGGCATGTGCTGATGCTGCGGCGCTTCAGCGATCTGGCGATGAAGGCGGCGGAGCGGATCGACCGGCAAGCCGACGCAGCCGAAGCGCGCGCGGAGACCCGCCGAGATCGCGGCGCAGGAAGCGGCAGCGGAAACGCCGGCGACCGAGAATGCCGAGGCCGAAGCGCAGAAGGCTCCGACCGATCGGGCTGCCACCCGCCGCCGAGATCTCGCTGGCGATCCATCGGCTGTCGCGGGTGGTGCGTTACGACATCGCGCTCGAAGAGAAGCTGATCCGGGATCTGCTGGCGCCGCCCTCGGCCCCCGTGCCGGCGCCGGCGCCGAAGCCCGATCCCCAGCCCGAGACGACGCGGAAGAGCAAATGGTGCAAGCCCGCGCCTTCGGTGATACTGGCCGAGGCGAAGGCGAAGGTCGAGAGCTTCAACGCCACGGCCCTGTCCTATGACGAGCGGCTCGAACCGGAAGATATCGAAGATCTGATGGCCGAGCTGCGCGACGAGCTGGAGAGCGGCCAGCACGACAAGACGCTGCTTAAGCACATCGAGGGTCCGGAAAAGATCGGTGCCGACTTCCTGCTCGAACGCGGCATCATCCTCAACTTGGCCAAGATCATGTTCGGCCCGACCGGCGAATGGAGCGACGCGCCGGGGCAGGAATCATTCAAGCGGCCGCCGGACCCCGAGCCCGAGGCGATGCCGCCGCCGGATGGTGCCGAGCCGCTCGTGCCGGACCCCGAGCCCACGGCGATCCCGCCGCCGAGCGGCGCCGATCCGCCGTGACGGCGCGCTTGCGGGACGATCATCCGACACGGTTCGACGCGTGAGAGCCTGCTCGAACCGGCTGGTTGAGGCCGGCCCTTGCCGATTGCCATTTCACCGCACCTCCCGGATATTGCGCTGACAAAACGCGAAGCGGGGGGCGCGATGGGGATGGTGACGCGCAGACGGTTTCTGGGCACGGCGGCGGTTGCCGGCGTCGCGGGCTGCAATATCCTGACCTGGCGCGCCGATGCCGCCGAGTTCAATTTCAAATTCGGCACCAATGTGCCGGATACCCATCCGCTCAGCACCAACGCCAAGGCCACGGCCGACAGGATCCGCGAGGACAGTGGCGGCCGGGTCGACATCAAGATCTTCGCCAACAGCCAACTCGGCAACGACCAGGACATGCTGAGCCAGCTGCGCGCCGGCGCCTTGGAATTCCAGCTGCTCTCGCCGCTGATTCTCGCGACCCTGGTGCCGCTCGCCTCGATCAACGGCGTCGGTTTCGCCTTCAAGGATTACGACGCGGTCTGGGCCGCGATGGATGGCGAGCTGGGCGCGCTGGTGCGCGCCGTCATCGGCAAGGTCGGGCTGCATGTCTTCGCCAAGATCTGGGACAATGGCTATCGCCAGATCACCAGCAGCACCCATGCCATCGAGACGCCCGACGATCTGAAGCACTTCAAGATCCGCATCCCGGCCGGGCCGCTCTGGACCTCGATGTTCCAGGCCTTCGGCGCGGCCCCGGCCAATATCAATTTCAGCGAAGTCTATTCGGCGCTGCAGACTCATCTGGTCGAGGGCCAGGAGAACCCGCTCGGCCTGATCGCCGCGGCCAAGCTCTATGAAGTGCAGAAATACTGCTCGATGACCAACCACATGTGGGATGGCTATTGGCCGCTGGCCAATGGCGCGGTCTGGCAGAAGCTGCCGCCCGAGTTGCAGGACATCGTCGCGCGCAATTTCGAGGCCGGCGCGCTGGCCAACCGGGCCGAGACGGCCAAGCTCAACGCCAGCGTCGAGGGCGAGCTGACCGCCAAGGGCATGGTGCTCAACAAGCCCGATCTGGCGCCGTTCCGCGCCGTGCTGGTCAAGGCCGGCTTCTATCCGGACTGGAAGGCCAAGTTCGGCGCCGAGCCCTGGGCCGTGCTGGAGAAATATGCCGGGCCGCTGGGCTGAGCCATGACGCCGGTCGCAGTCGCGCCGGCCCGGCTCTGGCGCGTCGATGTCGCGCTCGCCTGGCTGACCGAGGTGCCGGCGGCGATCCTGGTCGCGGTCGAGATCGGCGTGCTCTTTGCCGGCATCGTCGCGCGCTATGTCTTCAACGACCCGCTGACCTGGTCGGACGAGCTGGCTTCGATCCTGTTCCTGTGGCTTGCCATGCTGGGCTCCGTCGTGGCGCTGCGCCGCGGCGAGCATATGCGGCTCACCACCCTGGTCGAGCGCATGCCGCCCGGCTGGCGCGGCGCGGTCGAGACCTTCACCGCCCTCATCGTCGGGTTGTTCGTGCTCGAGATCATCCTGCCGGCGCGCGATTACGCCGTGGCGCAGGACGTGGTGACCTCGCCGGCAATCGGCATCCCGGATAGCTGGCGCGTCGGCGCGATCGGCGTCGCTGCCGTGCTGATGATCGTGGTCGCGGCGATCCGCCTGCCGCAGCGCTCGACCTGGCGCCAGATCCTGGGCGGGCTCGCCGTCACCGCGGCAGTCGTGGCGTTGCTGTTGCTGGCCCGGCCCTGGTTCATGACGCTGGGCAATTGGAACCTGCTGATCTTCTTCTTCGGGCTGGTGGCGATCTGCGTGCTGCTCGGCGTGCCGATCGCCTTCGCCTTCGGCGTCGCGACCCTGTCCTATCTGACGCTGACCTCCGAAGTGCCGCTGATCATCGTGGTCAACCGCATGGATGGGGGCATGTCCGGGCTGATCCTGCTCGCCGTGCCGCTTTTCGTGTTCCTCGGCCTGCTGATGGAATGGGCCGGCCTCGCGCGCCAGCTGGTCGATCTGATGGCGGCGGTGCTCGGCCATGTCCGCGGCGGGCTCGCCTATGTGCTGCTGGCGGCGATGTATCTGGTCTCCGGCATTTCCGGCTCCAAGGCAGCCGATATGGCGGCGGTGGCACCGGTGCTGTTCCCGGAAATGCGCCGGCGCGGGGGCCGAGGGCGGCGAGCTGGTGGCACTGCTGGCGGCGTCGGGCGCCATGTCGGAGACGATCCCGCCCAGCCTGGTGCTGATCACCATCGGCTCGGTCACCGGCGTCTCGATCTCGGCGCTGTTCGTCGGCGGGCTGCTGCCGGCCGCGGTCGCCGCCCTGTTCCTGGTCGTGCTGGCCCGGCTGCGCTATCGCAACGACGATCTGAGCGGCGTACACCGCGCCACGGCGCGCGAGATCGGCCGGAGCTTCGTCGTCGCCCTGCCCGCGCTGGCGTTGCCCTTCCTGATCCGCGCCGCGGTGGTCGACGGCATCGCGACCGCGACCGAAGTTTCGACCGTCGGCATCTTCTATGTGCTGGCCGTCGGCGTGACGCTGAACGGGCGGCGCAATTTCGGCCGGCTCTATCCGCTGCTGGTCGAGACGGCGGCGCTGTCGGGCGCCATCCTGCTGATCATCGGCACGGCGACGGCGATGGCCTGGGCGCTGACCCAATCCGGCTTCTCACGCGAGCTGGTCGCCGCCATGGCCGCGGTGCCGGGCGGCAAGGGCGGCTTCCTCGCCGTCTCGATCCTGGCCTTCGCGCTGCTCGGCAGCGTGCTCGAAGGCATCCCGGCCATGGTGCTGTTCGGGCCGCTGCTCTTCCCGGTCGCGCGCGCCATGGGCGTGAACGAGGTGCATTACGCCATGATCGCGATCCTGGCCATGGGCATCGGCCTGTTCGCGCCCCCCTTCGGCGTCGGCTTCTACACCGCCTGCGCCATCGGCCGCGTGCCGCCGGACCAGGCGATGCGCCGGGTCTGGATCTATCTCGGCACGGTGCTGCTGGCGCTGATCCTTGTCGCCGCGGTGCCGTGGCTGTCGATCGGGTTCCTGTGATGCGGGGCCGCCGGAGGGCGCGCGCCGCTCTACAGCTCCAGCTTCGCCAGGTAATCCGTGACCGCCTTCTCGGCCGCCTGGCGTTCGGTGTCGGCCTTGGTGCGGGCGGTTTGCAGGTCTTCGATCTGGGTCTCCTGCTCGGCCAGCTTGGCCATGTAGCGCTTGTGCAGGTCGCTGTCGCGGTCGGCGCTGCCCAGATTCTGCCGGACGCGGCCCTGATCGGTGTTGAGAGCGACCATCTGCTGGTCGATCTGGCTGACCGCCGCTGTCTTGGCCGAAGCGGCCTGGCGCAGCTTGGCCAGCTCGGCGAAGGCGGCGCGGATCTTCGGGTCGAGCTCGCGGCTCGCCACTTCGGCGCCGATCTGCTCGTCGTTGAAATCGGCGATCTGCTCGCTCTCTTCCTGCGGCATCTCGAAGGTGACGGTCAGATCGGCGCTCTTGCCGGCTTCCAGATCGAGCGGAAAGCGATAGGCCTGGGGCGTCTCTTCGGCACCCTTGCCGGCCGGCGCGGTCAGCTTCCAGCCCGGCATCTTGTCGCGCTCGATCAGCAGATGGCGCGGCTCGGCGGTCGGCGCCTTGATATGGTAGGTCGTGCTCTGCCGATAGAGCCGGGTCAGCTTCAGCACGCCCTCCGAGATCGTCGCATGAGCGATGGCATTGGTGCTGTCGTCGGTCACCGAGATCTGCGTCTTCTCGTCGGCGGCATAGGAGATCAGCCGCGACTCGCCGGCCGGCAGCGAGGCGAGCTGGGCGTCGCCGACATAAGCGGTCGCCGTAGCGCCGCGCTCGTACAGGGTCATGACGCCGGGCGGCAAGCCGTTCGGCGAATCGTTCTTGAGCCGCAGCGAGGCCAGCGGATGCGTCGCCAGCGTCGCACGCTGGAACAGCGCCAGCCGCTCGACGGGGACGTCGCGGTCGATGATCGGGATCATGGCCGAATGCCCGCTCGCGACGGTCACCGGCACGGGGACGCGGAAGGCAATTTGCGTGGCGGATTCGCTGGCTTCGGCGGTGTTGATGGTCTGAGCGATCTGCGGCGGCTCGGGCGCCGGCGGCGGGAGGTCGAACCGTGGCAACGCCATCATCGGTGCAGGCGCTGCCACCCCCGCTGCTGCTCCACCCCTCATCTTGGCCGCTGTTACCGTGATCGCCTCCGCCGCGCCCGCATCCTTCTTCGGCAGGATATGCCCGACCACATCGACCGGCACTTCCGGCCGGGTCACGTAATAGGTTTCGTAGATTGCCTGGCGGAAGCTGACGGATTGCCGGAGAGCAGGGTCAGCTCGATGTTCTGCCAATCCTGGCCACTCATATTCTCCAGTACGGCCCAGCCCTGCAGATGCGCCTTCACCGCCTTGGGATCGTCGGGCAGGACCATGCGGAAGCTCGCCTTCCACAACGGCGCGCCGACGACGTAGCCGACGCGCAGCGTGCGCTTGCCGGTGCCGTGCGCGCTCAGCACCAGGCGGCGACGGTCCTTGGCGCGGTTGGCGGCGATCTCGGTCAGCGCCTTGTCGACCTTGGCCTGCAAGGCGGGATCGACGAAGGACACGCTGTCGGCCTCTTCGAGGACGAATTGCTGCAGGCCGGACGCGGTCAGCAGCGTGACCCGGTTGCGCGTGACCCTCTGCGCCTGGCCGATTGTCTCGCTCTCGGGCACGACGCGCAGCAGCTTGCCGGACAGCGGCCGGTTGCCGCCGATCCTGACCTCGGCGCCCTGCAGCGCGTTCAGCAGGTCGGCCGGGGAGTTCAGCGCCTGCTGGTCGAAGGGCAGGTCGCGGAAGCTCTGCGCCAAGGGCTCGCGCCCGGGCAGGCTGGCGCTGCCGACGCCGCCCTTGCTGTCGAACACGACGATGGATTTCAGCACGTCGTCGACCTGGTCGAGCGGCACGTCGAGCGGCAACTCGGCATCGCCGTCGATCTCGGCTTCGTATTCGACATAGGCGACACCGCCGGACGACAGCATGACCCGCTTCAGGGCGAGATCGCCGGCGCCGGCGCCGCCGGCGGTGAGGCAGAAAGGCCAGTGCCGCACCGACGAACCATCCGAGCTTCATGGCGGTCCTCCCGTGAGAATCAGGTGAGATCAACGCTAGCCGGCCATTTTGGTCGGATTGAGGCAACCGTGACGCGTGCGCCGATGCTGAATGACCGTCTTGTCGGCGAGGGCGGATATGGGCTATGCCAAGGCCGCCTCGCGCCAGCCCTGCGGTTCTTGCCGCACTGCCGCGAATTGACTTCGGGGGGACGGTCCCCTATAAGCACCGGCTCGAATTTTATCAGAGTTCTTGGAGTTTCGTCGTGAAGCGCACCTATCAGCCCAGCAAGATCGTCCGCAAGCGTCGGCACGGTTTCCGGACCCGCAGCGGCCACGGTCGGCGGCCGCAAGGTCCTCGCGAACCGTCGCGCCCAGGGCCGCAAGCGCCTCTCGGCCTAAGGCCGGAGCGGATCCGGCAACCATGCCCCGCCGCCTCGGCCGGTTGATGCAGCGCAAGGATTTCCTGCGCATCGCCGGCGGCCGGCGGAAATGGGTGGCGCCGGGTCTGATCCTGCAAGCCCTGGCGGCGCCGGAAGCGGCCGCAGCCGGGGCTCATGCCGAGGGTCGCCGTGTCGGCTTCACCGCCTCCAAGAAGGTGGGCAACGCCGTCGCGCGCAACCGGGCCAAGCGCCGCCTGCGGGCGGCGGTGCAGCAGGTAATGACGGAGCACGCCGCGTCGGCGCATGACTACGTCGTCATCGCGCGCAACGAAACTCCGGATCGTCCGTATACGTCTTTGGTAGCCGAGCTCGAGCTGGCGCTCAAGCGGCTGGGTGTCTGGCGCAACGCCGAATAAGCCGGAGGCTCCCGATGGCAAGCCTGCTGCGCGTGCTTATATGGCTTTATCGCATGCTGCTGTCGCCGGTGCTCGGGCCCAATTGCCGCTTCGAGCCGAGCTGCTCGGCCTATGCGATGGAGGCAATCGGCCGATTTGGCGCCTGGCGCGGCTCGCTGCTGGCGCTGCGGCGGATCGGCCGGTGCCATCCCTGGGGCGGCAGCGGCTACGACCCGGTACCCGAGCACATCGCGATCTCGCACCGCTCTTGCGGGCGGCACTGAACGGCCCTGCGGGGCGCAAGAGGATTTGATGCAGGGACCGGAAAACAAAAACCTCTTCCTGGCGATTGCGCTCTGCCTGGTCATTCTGGTGGGCTGGGATTTCCTCATGCCCAAGAAGGCGCCGCCGCCGTCGGCGCCGGTCGAGCAATCGCAGCAGCAGGCTGGCGCCGCTCCGGGCGCGACCGTCGCACCGACCGAGGAGCCGAAGCTCAGCCGGGACGACGCGCTGCAGGCGAGCCAGCGCGTCATCATCGATACGCCCGAGCGTCAAGGGGCTCGATCAACCTCCGCGGCGCGCGCTTCGACGATCTGACGCTGCAGCGCTATCATGAGACGGTCGAGCGCGGCAGCCCGGCCATCGTGCTGCTGTCGCCGTCGGGCAGCCCCGGACGCCTATTTCTCGCAGCAGGGCTGGCACGCCGCCAACAAGGCGGTGAAGCTGCCGGACGACCAGACCCTGTGGACCGCGAGCGGCGACAAGTTGACGCCATCCACGCCGGTCACGCTGAGCTGGGACAATGGCGACGGGCTGAAATTCACCCGCACCATTGCGATCGACGACAAATACGTCTTCACCGTGAAGCAGGCCGTGGCCAATAGCGGCAGCGCGCCCCGTATCCCTGGCGCCCTATGCGCTGGTTTCGCGCGCGAGCATTCCGAAGACCGCCTCGACCAGCTGGTGGACATATTCCTTCGAAGGCGCCATCGGCGATTTCAACGGCGTCGAAAAAGACGTGACCTACAAGAACGTCGTCGGCAATTCGCGGGATGGCGTGACCGGCGGCTGGTTCGGCTTCAGCGACAAATATTGGCTGACCGCCGTGGCGCCGACCGATCAGTCGGAAGGCGCTCAGCGCCGGCTTCGCGAGCTCAGGCGGCGCCGAGCCGTCCCTATTCAGGCGGATTTCCTCGGGCCGGAGCAGAGCGTCGCGCCCGGTGCCACCATCGAGAACTCGGTCCTCATCTTCGCCGGGCCCAAGGAGGTCACGCTGCTGGCGGAATACGCGACAAGCTCAAGCTGCCGCATTTCGACAATGCGGTCGATTGGGGCTGGTTCTGGTTCTTCACCAAGCCGATCTTCTATGTGCTCGACACCTTCTTCCGTCTGACCGGGAATTTCGGCGTCGCCATCCTGCTGCTGACGTTGCTGATGAAGGGGGCGTTCTTCCCGCTGCAGACGCGCGCCGTCATGAATATGAAAAAGATGAAGGCGCTGCAGCCTGAGATCGTAAAGCTTCGCGAGAAGTTCGGCGAAGACAAGGTGCGGCTGCAGCAGGAGACCATGGCGCTGTACAAGCGGGTCGGCGCCAATCCGGTTGCCGGCTGCCTGCCGATCGCGCTGCAGATCCCGGTCTTCTTTTCGCTCTACAAGGTGCTCTATGTCAGCCTGGAGATGCGGCATGCGCCGTTCTTCGGCTGGATCCACGATCTGTCGGCCTCGGATCCGACGAGCCTGTTCAACCTGTTCGGGGCGATCCCCTTCATCCCGCCGCATATCCTGCCGGCGATCGGCGTCTGGCCGTGCATCTACTGCATCTCCATGGTGCTGCAGCAGCGGATGCAGCCGATGCAGGTCGATCCGGTCCAGGCGCGCATGTTCCAGTTCATGCCCTTCATGTTCACCTTCATGATGGCGAGCTTCCCGGTCGGCTCGTGATCTACTGGTCGTGGAGCAACACGCTGACCATGGCCCAGCAATGGCTGATCACCCGTCGTACCAAGGCGATCATCCCCGGCAGCGGCGGAATGAGCGTCCAGGAACCCGACGAGCGCGCACCGGAACCGGCCGCGCTCGAATTCGGGCGCTGGCTGTTCGCCCAGGAATGCACCTTCGTCAACGGCTCGACCAAGCTGGAGACGATTCCCGAGATCGAGCTGCCGGAACTCGCCTTTGCCGGCCGGTCGAATGTCGGAAAATCGAGCCTGCTCAACGCGCTGACCGGGCGCAACACGCTGGCGCGGACCTCGAACACGCCGGGCCGCACGCAGCAGCTCAATTTCTTCAATCTGGGCGGCCGTCTGACCCTGGTCGACATGCCCGGCTATGGCTATGCCGAGGCGCCCAAGACCGAGATCGCGCGCTGGACCCGGCTGGTCGACACCTATCTCAAGGGCCGGCCGACCTTGCGCCGCGTGCTGCTGCTGATCGACAGCCGGCACGGCGTCAAGAAGACCGACGAGCCGGTGATGAAGATGTTGGACGAGGCGGCCGTCTCCTACCAGCTCGTGCTGACCAAGGCCGACAAGCTCGGTCCCCAGTCGCGCGCTGCGCGGATCGCCGAGACCGAAGCGGTGATCGCCAAGCATGTCGCGGCCCATCCCGTGTTGCATGTCACCAGCGCCGAGGACGGCAGCGGCGTGGCCGTTTTGCGCGCCGCCCTCGCGGCGCTTGCGGAGCCGGCCCCGGTCGGGTAATCGGGCTCCAGCAATTCCATCCCTAAGCAAAGGGTTGCCATGACCGTGACGAGATCGCCAACCGGGCCAGCGTCCTCTCCGAGGCGTTGCCCTTTATGCGGCGCTATGCCGGCAAGCAGGTCGTCATAAAATATGGCGGCCACGCCATGGGCGACACTGCGCTGGGCGCCGGCTTCGCGCGCGACGTCGTGTTGCTGAAGCAGATCGGCATCATCCAGTCGTAGTTCATGGCGGCGGGCCGCAGATCGGCCAGATGCTGGAGCGGCTGAAGATCCAGAGTTCGTTCATCGACGGGCTGCGGGTGACCGACAAGGCCACGGTCGAGATCGTCGAGATGGTGCTCTCGGGCAGCATCAACAAGGAAATCGTCGGGCTGATCAACGCCGCCGGCGGCATGGCAATCGGGCTCAGCGGCAAGGATGGCGGCCTCATCACCGCGCGCAAGCTGACCCGCACGACCAAGGATCCCGAGTCGCATATCGAGCGCGTGCTGGATCTGGGCTTCGTCGGCGAGCCGGTCTCGGTCAATACCAAGGTGCTGAAGCTGCTCGAAGCCTCCGACATCATCCCGGTCGTGGCGCCGATCGGCGTGTGCGAGAAGGGCGAGACTACAACATCAACGCCGACACGGCCGCCGGCGCCGTGGCCGCCGCGCTGGGTGCGACTCGCCTGCTAATGCTGACCGATACCGGCGGCGTGCTCGACAAGGATAAGAAGGTGATGCCCGAGATCACCGTCGAGGCGGCGCGCAGCATGATCGCCCGACGGCACGATCTATGGCGGCATGATCCCGAAGATCGAAACCTGCCTCTCCGCCGTCGAGGCCGGGGTCGAGGCCGCGGTCATCCTTGACGGGCGCAAGCCGCATGCGATCCTGGTCGAGTTGCTGTCGAGCGCCGGAGCGGGCACGCTCATCCGCCGGCAGAAGAGCTGATCGGAAGTCCTTCTCCGCCCTTTAGGGGGAGAAGGATTTAGGATGAGGTGGGTCGCGCCGCTACGTCGATGTCGGCGTATTCCCCCACCTCACCCCGGCCCTCTCCGCCCCAATGGGGCAGAGAGGGGGAGATACGGGCGGTCGGGAGGAGAGCCGATGCCGATTCTGGATATTGGCCTCAGAGGCGGAGCGACGGCGCTGCTGCTGTTCCTCGCCGCCGTGCTGTTGCGCGACGGCTATCGGGGTCCGGGCGGCGCGCTATACCGGCATCTTCGTCCCTCAGCAGCGTCGGTTTCGCCATCGCCTCGGCGCCTGAATTCACCCGCGGGACCGCGCCCTGGCTCGTGCCGTTCCAGATCGGCATGTTCGGCGATCCGGCCCTGCTCTGGCCGCTCGCCGCTGCCGTGTTCGATGATGCGTTCCGGCCGTCCTGGCGCCACGCTGCAGCCTGGGTGGTCCTGGTCGGGCTCGGCTTCGTCTGCCGCTCGGTGCAGATACCGGAATCGGGCTGGCGACGACGCTGATCAATCTGGCCTGTGTCGGCCTCGCCGTCTGGCACGCA
>JBBCHB010000070.1:0-61143 GCA_037200015.1 Aliidongia sp.
ATGACCGTATTTGCGAAGATCGATATGAACGAGGCGACCCGCCTGACGCGGGAGGGGCGCCTCAACGAGGCGATGGCGGTCTTGCGCGGCGAAGCCGTGGCCTCCCCTCGTCCATCGGCGACCAGCGACGGCGAGCGCCTCGAGCCCGCGGCACCGTTTCTCGACATGGTGCCGCCCTCCTTGGAGACAGGCGGCGCCTGGTCATCGCCGCGTACAGAACCAGCCGCACGGTCTAAACGAACCGGGTCGGCCGCTGCCCCGGCCGGGGCGGCCTTCGAGGAGCACACATATTCGAACGATGCCGGCAGCCGCGCCTACAAACTCTACGTTCCCAGCGGCTCTGACGGTCGGCCATTGCCTCTCGTGGTGATGCTGCATGGGTGCACCCAGTCGCCCGACGACTTCGCCGCCGGCACCCGAATGAACGACCTCGCCGAAGAGCAGAGTTTCCTCGTCGCCTATCCGGCCCAGCCTCAATCGGCGAACATGTCCAAGTGCTGGAATTGGTACAATGCGGGCGATCAGCAACGGGACCGCGGCGAGCCTTCTCTGATCGCAGGGATCACGCGCCGGATCATGAGCGATTTTCCGGTCGATGCCGGGCGCGTCTATATTGCCGGTCTCTCAGCCGGCGGTGCCGCGGCAGCGATCTTGGGCTCGACCTACCCGGATCTCTATTCGGCTATCGGCGTCCATTCGGGACTGGCCTGCGGGGCAGCCCTCGACATGACGTCAGCCTTTACGGCAATGCGCCAGGGCGCTCCAGCCGAAGGGAAGCTCAACCCGACAGCCGCACTCATCCCGACGATCGTGTTCCATGGTGACCGCGATGCGACGGTAAGCCCCGTCAACGGAGATCAGGTGATTGCGCAGTCGAAGGCGGCGGCGAAGCTCAGGATGACGGTCAGTCGCGGCGAAGCGCCCGGCGGCATCCGCTTCACCCGTACCGTTCAAACGGACGAACAGGGCCATCCGGTGCTGGAGCATTGGGTCCTGCACGGGGTCGGGCATGCCTGGTCCGGCGGCAGCACTGCCGGATCCTATACCGAACCCCGCGGACCCGACGCCACGCGCGAGATGATGCGCTTCTTCCTCGATCAGCCGGTCGTTTCGCGATAACCACATCATTCATTTGTCGGTACGGCTCTTGCCAAAGCGGGCTGCTTGTTGATTCAGCTTTGTGCCGCAATTCGAGCCTTCCCCTCGATCGCTTGCGCAAGCAGGCGCTCGAGGGTCCGCACCTCTGGAACCGGATACCTTGCTCCGCTGTTCCGAATGTCGCTATGGCCGCAATCGCATCTCTCCCTCACCGAGTCCCGCCGGCAGCCCGACCACCAATGGCTCGGGCCAAGGCGGCAGCGCGGTCGGCCAAGCTGCGGTACAGGGACATCCGCGAACCCGGCATCGCTCGCCGCCGGGCCGGCAAAGGCTGGGTCTATCGCGATCCGGACGGTGCGCTCATCCGCGACGAGACGATTTTGGCCCGTATCCGCGCCCTGGCCATTCCGCCGGCCTATCGCGAGGTCTGGATCTCGCCCGATCCCGCGAACCATCTGCAGGCGACCGGCATCGATGCGCGTGGGCGCGTCCAGTACCGCTACCACCCGGAATGGCGCCGGGTGCGGGACGAGGCCAAATACGATCATGTGTTGGTCTTCGCCAAGGCACTGCCTCGCATCCGGAGCCAGGTCGCGACCGATCTTGCGCGCCGCGGCCTGCCGCGCGAGAGGGTGCTCGCGACCATCGTGCGCCTGATGGAAACGACGTTGATGCGAATCGGCAATCAGGCCTATGCCCGCTCCAACAAGAGCTTCGGCCTCACCACCCTGCGCAACCGGCATGTCGCCGCGCAGAAGCGGCAGCTTCATCTGTCGTTCCGCGGAAAGTCCGGCGTCCTGCACGAATTCGACATCAAGAACCCGCAATTGGCGCGCATCGTCGGGCAATTGCGCGAATTGCCGGGCCAGAAGCTGTTCCAGTATCTCGACGAAGACGGCGCGCGACGCAGCATCGATTCATCCGACGTGAACGACTATCTGCGCGACATCTCGGGCGAGCAGATCACAGCCAAGGATTTCCGCACCTGGGCCGGCACGCATCTGGCCGCGATCGCCTTTGCCGAGCTCGATCGCTTCAAGACCAAGAGTGCAACCAAGAAGGCCATGCTCCGCGTGGTCGAGCGCGTCGCGAAGAAGCTGGGGAACACGCCGGCCATCTGCCGCAAATGCTACATCCACCCGGCGATCTTCGAGGCCTATCTCGATGGTGGTCTGGCCGAGCTGCTGACGGAGCGCATCAACGCCGAACTGGAAGACGCCCCAGAAGGCCTTACCGCCGAAGAAGCCGCCGTCATGGCACTTCTCGCGCGGCGCTTGAGCGGCAGCTGACAAGGTCGAGCGCAATTCCCCAAGCCGCTCTCGCCAACATAGTTCCGTGTTCCGGTATGACTGAAACGGCAGCGACCCGCCCGGCATCAAGCGGCTATAGTACCGTGCAGTCGAACATCGGTAGGGTGCGGCGATGAACCAGGATTTCGATGCCATCATCATCGGTGCCGGCCAGGCCGGGCCGTCGCTGGCCAACAGGCTCACGCATTCCGGCATGAATGTGGCGCTGATCGAGCGCAAATTCTTCGGCGGCACCTGCGTCAACACCGGCTGCATGCCGACCAAGGCCCTCGTCGCCAGTGCGCAAGCCGCCCATTTGGCGCGGCGTGCCGCCGAGTATGGCGTGCGGATAGATGGGGCCGTGAGTGTCGACATGGCGGCGGTCAAGGCCCGGAAGGACAAGGTCGCGCTGACCGCGCGCGGCAATGTCGAGAAGTGGCTGCGCGGCATGGCGCGCTGCACGATTTATCAGGAGCATGCGCGCTTCGAGTCACCCCGCGAGATCCGGGTCGGCGAGACGCTTCTCCGCGCCGACCGCATCTTCATCAATGTCGGCGGCCGCGCCTTCGTGCCCGATCTGCCGGGCATCGATGAGGCGCCCTATCTGGTGAACACCTCGATACTGGAGCTGGACACCCTGCCCCGCCATCTGGTCGTCATCGGCGGCAGCTATATCGGCCTCGAATTCGCCCAGATGTATCGGCGCTTCGGCAGTGCCGTGACGGTCGTGGAAAAGGGCCCGCGACTGCTGCATCGCGAGGACGAGGACGTTTCCGATGCCGTCCGCGAGATCTTCGAAAACGAGGGAATTGCCGTCCGCACCGGTGCGGAGTGCATCCGGCTCGGGCGCAGCGGCGGGGACGTCACGGTCGGCGTGGACTGCACCGAAGGACCGCCGGAGATCGCCGGCTCGCATCTGCTGCTGGCCGTCGGCAGGCGGCCGAATACGGATGATCTGGGCTTGGACAAGGCCGGCATCGAGACCAACGCACATGGCTACATCCCGGTCGACGACCAATTGCGGACTGCGGTGCCGGGCATCTGGGCGATGGGCGATTGCAACGGCCGCGGCGCCTTCACCCATACCGCCTATAATGATTTCGAAATCATCGCTGAGAACCTGCTCGACGGCTCGTCCCGGCGCGTCAGCGACCGCATTCCGACCTATGGCCTGTTCATCGATCCTCCGCTCGGCCGGGTCGGCCTGACCGAGGCCGAAGCCCGCAATGCCGGCCACGACGTCAGGGTCGGCAAACGGCCGATGACCCGGGTCGGCCGCGCGGTCGAAAAGGGCGAGACGCAAGGGTTCATGAAGGTCATCGTCGACGCGAAGACCGACGCGATCCTGGGTGCGGCGATCCTCGGCGTTGGCGGCGACGAGGCGGTCCACAGCGTGCTCGACACGATGGCCGCCAAAGCCCCTGCCTCAGCCTTGCGCCGAACCGTGCATATCCACCCGACTGTCGCCGAGCTGATCCCGACCGTGCTGGGCGAGCTGAAGCCTTAGAGGCGGATCAAGAGGCCGACATGAGGTCGGTTCGACCTCATGTCATCTCGATCCAGTGCTGTGTCTCTAACAAATGTTGCCGATGCTCGCTTCCCTCTGACCGTCATCCCCGGGACAAGCCCACTAGTGTCCTGTTTAGATTATCGAGCCATTTCAGTGAGTTGAGAGCAAGCTGCAACGCCGTGCTGGATTGCTTCGTCGCTACGCTCCTCGCAATGACAATATAAGATAAGTCGTCATTGCGAGCGCAGCGAAGCAATCCAGTGCCGAAGCTTGCGAGCTTCCAAGAATGACTGAACCCTCAACCGGACACCAGTGGGACAAGCCCGGCCATGACGAAGAAAAGTGGGGCAACACGTGTCAGAACCACTACACTAGAGATCCCAGCCGCCACCGGCCGCCGCGTAGATATGCACCAGGTTCTTGCGCAACTGGGCGTCGGATGAAGCCAAGCTCGATTCCGCGTCGAGTTCATCGCGCTGGGCCACGAGCAGATCGAGCAGCCCGATATAGCCCGCCGTGTATTGCCGGTTGGCAAGCTCGACGGCCTTGCGATTGCGCTCGGCCGCCTCGCCAGATCGCGGCGCCGGTCGGTCTCGTGATAGTAGAGCGACAGCGCATTCTCCATGTCTTCGAGCGCCTCGAGCACCGTCTCCTGATAGTTCAGGAAGGCCTGCTTCTGCTGCGCATCGGCAGCGTCGATCTGCGACTGGATGCGGCCGAAATCGAGCAGCGGCTGGACCAGCCCGGCGCCGACGCCCCAGGGCGTGGCGTTGAACGGGCTGGATTGCTGGACGCCGAACAGCGCCGTCAATGAGATGGTCGGATAGATCTCCTTGGCAGCCGCGTCGGCTCCCTCGATGCTGGCGGCGAAGTTACGTTCGGCGGCCCGGATATCAGGCCGGGCGGCCAGCACCTTGGCCGGTGCCGCGACCAGCACTTCGGGCGCCAGCGGCTGCAACGGGCCGGACGGCATCAGCCATGGCTGCTTCGTGCCCGGCGGCTGGCCCATCAGGATGTTCAGGTGATCCAGCGCGACTTCATAGGCGCCGCGCAGCGCCGGGATTTGGGACGAGGTCGTCGCGACTTGCGCCGCCCCACGGTCGATGTCGAGATTGCTGGTCAGCGCGCCCGCCTGCTGCGCCTTGATCAGGTCGAGCGTGCGCTGCTGGGTCAGCAGGTTCTTCTGCGTGATCTCGATCTGCTCTTCACTGTTACGCAGGTCGAAATAGCTGCGCGCGACCTCGGCCAGCAGCGAGACCATGACCGCCTGGCGGCTGGCGTCCGAGGATTGCAGGATCGCCGAGGCCTGGGCAGCCCGCGCCTGATTCTTGCCGAAGAGATCGACTTCCCAGGACGCCTGCAGATCCAGCTCGTTGATGTTGACCGTCTTGTCGAGCGTGGCATAGCCCTGGTTGCCGCGCGTCGACGAGCCGGTCGCCGTAATGTCCGGCATCAGATTGGCGATCGTGCCGCGCCGGTTTGCCCGCGCCTCCTCGACGCGGGCGGCGGCGATCTGCAGCGTCTTGTTGTTGGCCAGCGCGCCGTCGATCAGCTGGTCGAGCGCCGGATCCCCGAAGCTCTTCCACCAGCGCTGTTCGACCTGCACGGCGTCGTTGCTGGCGAGCGGCGCCGCGCGGGAGGCCTCGTCCTCCTCCGTGCCGCCGAGGCGGCTCCAACGGCTCGGGCTGTCGATGCCGGACTCCTGCGGTCCGACCGGATCGGTGCAGCCGGCGAGTATGGCGGCCGCGAGCAGCGGCGCCAGGAAGATGCGCATCGTGTTCATTCTGCGGGCACCAGGACATGTCCCGTCACGCGCTTTTCCAGCGTGCGGAGCAGGACGTAGAAGACGGGGGTGAGGAACAGGCCGAAGAAGGTGACGCCGAGCATGCCGGAGAACACGGCGACGCCCATGGCATGGCGCATCTCGGCGCCGGCGCCGCTCGACGTGACCAGGGGAATCACGCCCATGATGAAGGCGAAGGACGTCATCAGGATCGGCCGCAGCCGCAGCCGGGCCGCCTCGATCGCCGCCGCGACGGTGGCCTTGCCATGGCCCTCGATCTCGCGGGCGAACTCGACGATCAGGATCGCGTTCTTGCATGCGAGGCCGGCCAGCACGAAGAGGCCGATCTGGGTGAAGATGTTGTTGTCGCCGCCGCTGATCCAGACGCCGGCAATGGCCGAGAGCAGGCACATCGGCACGATCAGGATAATCGCCAGCGGCAGGAAGAGGCTCTCATACTTCGCGGCAAGCACCAGGAAGACGAGCAGCACGCAGATCGGAAACACCAGCACGGCCGTATTGCCGGCAACCTCCTGCTGGAAGGTCAGCTCGGTCCATTCATAGGACATGCTCTTGGGCAGCGTCTCCTTCAGGATCTTGGTAATCGCCGCCTGCGCCTGGCCGCTCGAATAACCGGGTGCCGGGCCGCCATTGAGATCGGCCGAGCGGAAGGCGTTATAGCGCATGGCGCTTTCCGGGCCGGTCGTATCCGTCACCCGGACCATGGCGCCGAGCGGCACCATCTTGCCTTCGACGTTCCGCGTCTGCAGCCGGAGGATGTCTTCCGGCTTGGAGCGGAAATCCTTGTCGGCCTGCGCGATGACCTGGTAAGTACGGCCGAACTTGTTGAAATCATTGACGTAGAGCGAGCCCAGATAGATCTGCATGGCGTCGAACACGTCCTGCACATCGACGCCGAGCTGTTGCGCCTTGGTGCGGTCGAGATCGGCATAGAGCTGCGGCACGTTGATCTCGTAGCTGGTGAAGATGCCGGCCAGCTCCGGCGCCTTGCGCGCCTTGGCGACGACCTGCTTCATCGCTGCGTCGAGCGCCTCGTAGCCGAGATCGCCGCGATCCTCGATCTGCAGCTTGAAGCCGCCGATCGTGCCCAGCCCTTGCACTGGCGGGGGCGGGAAGATCGCAATGAAGGCGTCCTGGACGGCGGCATATTTCTTCTGCAGCTTCTGCGAAATGGCGAAGCCGGAGAGATCGGCCGATTTGCGGTCCTCGAACGGCTTCAGCGTGACGAAGACGATGCCGGGCGCTGGAGCTGTTGATGAAGCCGTTGATCGACAGGCCCGGGAAGGCGACGGCGCTTTCGACGCCGGGCTCCTTGAGCGCGATGTCCGACATGTCGCGGATCACCTTTTCGGTCCGGTCGAGCGTGGCGCCGTCGGGCAGCTGGGCGAAGCTGACCAGATATTGCTTGTCCTGGACCGGCACGAAGCCCGGCGGCACGGCCTGGAAGCCGACATAGGCGGCGCCGAGCAACAGGACATAGACGCCGACCGAAAGCGATTTGCGCTTCAGCGTGCCGTTGACGCCATTGCCGTAGCGCACCGAGCTGCTGAGGAAGAAGCGGTTGAACCGCTTGAAGAAACCGCCGAAGACGAAATCGACGAAGCGGGTCAGCCGATCCTTCGGCGCGTCTATGCGACTTCAGCAGGATCGCGGCCAGCGCCGGGCTGAGCGTCAGCGAGTTGAAGGCGGAAATGATGGTCGAGAAGGCGATGGTCAGCGCGAATTGCCGATAGAACTGACCGGTCAGGCCGGGGATGAACGCGATCGGCACGAAGACGGCGCAGAGCACGAGGGTGATGGCGATGATCGGGGCTGGTCACCTCGGTCATTGCCTTGATCGTCGCCTCGCGCGGCCTCAGCCCCTCCTCGATATTGCGTTCGACGTTTTCGACCACGACGATGGCATCGTCGACCACGATGCCGATCGCCAGGACGAGACCGAACAGCGAGAGCGCGTTGATCGAGAAGCCGGCGGCGAACATGATCGCGAAGGTGCCGATGATCGACACCGGCACCGCAAGCAGCGGGATGATCGAGGCGCGCCAGGTCTGCAGGAACAGGATGACGACGAGCACGACCAGCACCAGCGCTTCGAGCAGCGTATGGACCACCGCTTCGATCGAGCCGCGCACGAACACGGTCGGGTCGTAGACGACGGAATAGGTCATGCCTTCCGGGAAATTCTGCGCCAGCTCGGCCATGGTCTTGCGCACCGAGTTCGAGATCTCGATCGCGTTCGAGCCGGGCGACTGGAAGATCGGAATGGCGACGGCGGATTTATTGTCGAGCAGCGAGCGCAGGCCGAACTCGGCCGCGTCGATGTCGATGCGCGCGACGTCCTTGAGGCGCGTGACCGTGCCGTTGGCGTCATGCTTGACGATCATCTCGCCGAATTGCTCGGCATCCTGCAGCCGGCCCTGGACGTTGATCGGCAGCTGCACCTCGACGCTGGAGCCGTAGGGCGGGCCGCCGATCACGCCGGCCGAGACCTGCACGTTCTGGCTGCGCACTGCCGCGACGACTTCCTGCGGGCTCATGCCCCGCTCGGCCACTTTCTGCGGGTTGAGCCAGATGCGCATCGCATAGTCGCCCGAGCCGAAGAGCTGGACGTCGCCGACGCCCTGGAGCTTGGCCAGCTGGTCCTTGACGTTGAGCACCGCGTAATTGCGCAGATACAGCATGTCGTAGCGGCCACTGGGCGAGGTCAGATGCACGACCATGGTCAGGTCGGGCGAACTCTTGACTGTGGTGACGCCGAGCGAGCGGGTTACGTCGGGCAGGCGCGGCAGGGCCTGGTTGACCCGGTTCTGCACCAGTTCCTGCGCCAGGTTCGGATCCATGCCGAGCTTGAAGGTGACGGTCAGCGTCAGCAGACCGTCGGACGAGGCTTGGGAAAACATATAGAGCATGTTTTCCGTACCGTTGATCTGCTCTTCCAGCGGCGTCGCCACCGTTTCGGCGATGACCTTGGGATTGGCGCCCGGGAACTGTGCCTTCACCACCACGGTCGGCGGCACGACTTCGGGATATTCCGAGATCGGCAGCTGGAACAGCGCGACAAGGCCGGCAAGAAAGATCGTGACGGAGACCACGCCGGCGAAAATCGGCCGGTCGATGAAAAACCTGGACAAATTCATGATGCACCGATCTTGGGCAAAACGGGACCGGTTGCCGCTCCGCCGGGGAACGGCAATGTCCTATCGTCTTGGAAACGGCGCCCGGGCTACCGCCTGGGCGGGGTATCAGTTTTCGCTAGTCTGGACCGGCGTGGCGATTGCGGCTTCCTGCGGCTCGACCAAGGCTTCGGGCCGGACATGCTGGATGCCGTCGACAATGACCCGGTCGCCGGGCTTGACGCCGCTCACCACGACGCGATCCGACCGGACCTGCCGGCCAAGCTCGACCTCGCGATAGGCGACCTTGTCGTCGGCACCAACGACATAGACGAACTTCTTGCTCTGGTCCGAGCTGACTGCCCGTTCCGGCACCAGCAGCTCGTCGCTCGACACGCCATCGGCAAGGGCGACCGAGACGAACATGCCGGGCACCAGCGCGCCATCGGCATTGTCGAATTTGGCACGCGCGCGGATCGTGCCGCTGGCAACATCGATCCGGTTGTCGAAGCTGTAGATCGTGCCTTGATAGACGTGGCCCTTGTCTTCCTGGACCGTCAGCCGCACCGCGATATGGCGCTCCGCGTCGCGCCCGGTCGCATGGGCCCGAACTTCCGCGAGATAGGTCTGCTCATCGACGTCGAAATCGGCATAGATCGTGTCGTTCGAGACGATGGTGGTGAGCAGCGGCGCATTGGCGCCCGGCTGTACCAGATTGCCGACCGTCAGCTCAGCCCGGCTGGCGCGGCCGGAAATCGGCGCCTTGACATGGGCATGCTCGAGATCGAGCTGCGTCTGCTTCAGCTCCGCCTCCGCCGCCTTGACCGCGGCACTGGTGACTCGGCTGGAATTGGCCCGCTCGTCGAAGACGCGCTGCGCGATCGCTTGCGACTTCAACATGCCGTCGGCGCGGTCGAGCTCGAGCTTGGCGAAAACCGGCATTGGTCTGAGCCGAGGCGAGATTGGCCTCGGCACGCGCGACCGCCGCCTCATAGGGCCGCGGGTCGATCACGAACAGCACGTCCCCGGCCTTCACGTTCTGGCCATCCTCGAATAACACCTGCGTGATGCGGCCGCCGACTTCGGGCCGCAGCTCGGCCGAATCGACGGCATGCAGGCGGCCCGAAAAGCTCGACCAGACACGCACCTTCTGTTCGGCCAGGGTCTGCACGACCACCGGCACCTTCGGATCCGGCGCTGCCGGCTCGGCCTGGCTCGGCCGACTGCCCGGGGCCGCAATCAGGACCCCTCCCACAATCACGGCGGCCAGGATCGAGCTTGCGACCAGCGGGCGCCCCTTTACCCGGTTCAGTCTCATCGGCATCGTATGTCCTATCGGCTGGCAGGCGCGTTCGTCAGCGCCCAAGAATTGGTTACAGGCGACATATCGCCCTTGATTACCAAACGGCAAGTACATACCTTTTGGTAAGTGTAAAAAACTTTGTGCGGTGCGGGAGAAAATGTCAATGCGCGACCGGGAGTACAGCTGCGGACTGGATGCGGCGCTCGATGTGATCGGCGGCAAATGGAAGGTGCTGATCTTGTGGCCGCTGCGAATGGCGCCCCGCCGTTTCGGCGAGTTGCGCCGGGACGTCCCGGGCATCAGCGAAAAAATGCTGATTCAGCAGCTGAAGGAAATGGAGCGGGACGGGATCGTCACCCGCCACGACTATAAGGAAGTTCCGCCGCGCGTGGAATATGCGCTGACTGCATTCGGCCATTCCTTATGCGAGGCCGTGACGCCACTGTGCGAATGGGGGCAGCTCCACATGGCGCGGATCGAAGCCTGCAAGGAGACCTGCGAGCTGGCCAAGCAGCGGATGGCCGAGGCCTGATTTCCGGTTTCGCATGGCGGGCAATGCCGCGCGGCGCTTGTCGCGGCATTGTGCACATGCGAGAAAACCGATCCGGCTTTCCCCTTCAGCAGCAGGTTCGTCATGTCCGATCTCATCCTGTCCGGCACCCGGTTGCTGCTGGCGGACGGCAGTATCCGGTCGGGAGCGCTCGCTTTGGCGGATGGACAAATCGCGGCGATCTCGTCCGAGACGAAGGAAAGCGGCATCGATAGCCGGCCAGTACCTCGTCCTACCGGGTATCGTCGATCTGCATGGCGACGCCTTCGAGCGTCAGCTCATGCCCCGGCCGGGCGTCCATTTCGCGCCGGTGCCGGCACTGCTGGAGACCGACCGGCAATTGCTGGCGAACGGTATCACCACGGCCTATCACGGCCTGACCCTGTCTTGGGAGCCCGGACTGCGCGGCATCGAGGCTGCGCGGGAATTCCTGGCGGCACTGGCCACGGCACGACCGCGCCTCGGCGCCGATACCCGGCTGCATCTGCGGTTCGAATGCTTCAACCTTGACGCCGTCGATGAAATTCTCGGCTGGATCGAATCCGGCAAGATCGATCTGCTGGCGTTCAACGAACACACCAACGATATTGCGCGCGATATCGGGCGCAGCAAGCTCGGCACCTATCTGGGCCGCACCCGACTCGACCAGGCGGGTTTCATCGCCCTGTTCGAGCGGATCCGCGCCCGTGCCGACGCGGTGCCGGCCGCGGTCGAACGACTGGCGGATGCGGCGCGCAAGGCGGCAATCCCGATGGCGTCGCATGACGACAATTCACCCGAGCTGCGTCGGCACTATCGCGCGCTCGGCTGCCATATCAGCGAATTCCCGGTCGACCAGGAAACCGCCCGCGCCGCGATCGAGGCCGGCGAGACGGTCATCCTGGGCGGGCCGAACGTCGTGCGCGGCGGCAGCCATGCGGCACGGCTTTCCGCGGCTGAAACCGCCGAGGCCGGTTTGTGCAGCGCCCTCACCTCCGACTACTACTATCCGACGCTGCTGCAGGCGGCCTATATCCTGGCCGGCCGTGGCGCCCTGCCCTTTGCGGAATGCTGGGCGCTGGTCTCGCGCAACGCGGCCCGCGCCGCCGGTCTGGCCGATCGTGGCGAGATCGCGACGGGGCGCCGCGCCGATCTCATCCTGGTCGACGATTCGGATCCGACGCTGCCGCAGGTGGTTGCCAGCATTGTCGCCGGCGAATTGCGCTACGCCGGGGTACCGCTCTAGACAGCAAAAAGGGCGGAGGCCGTGCGGCCTCCGCCCCCTGCCCTGCGGCCTTGCTTAGACGTGGTGCAGCACGCTGGACCGCGCCATGTCCTCGGCCCGTTGCGGCCGGACGATCTGCATGATGCCGATCAGCGCCGGCAGCAGGATGATCGCGCCCACCATGTTCATGAAGAACATCAGCGTCAGCAGCAGGCCCATATCGGCCTGGAACTGCAGCGGCGAGAACACCCAGGTCGCGACGCCGACCGAGAGAGTCAGGCCGGTGAAGATCACCGCGCTGCCCGTCTCGCGCAGGGTCTGGACATAGGCTTCCTGCAGCGACATGCCCTCGCTCATGTAGTGGCTGAGCCGGCTGAACTTGTAGATGCCGTAATCCACGCCGATGCCGACGCCCAGAGCAGCGACCGGCAGAGTCGAGACCTTGAGGCCGATACCGAGGATAGCCATGGCAGCGTTGGCGATCAGCGAGACCAGACCCAGCGGCACGATGATGCAGATGACGGCCCGGATCGATTTGAAGGTGATGCCGCAGATGATGATCATGGCCAGGTAGACCAGCCCCATCATCGGGATCTGCGCCGCATCGACCGACTCGTTGACGGCAGCCATCGTGCCGCCATTGCCGCCGGCCAATTCCAGCCCGATCGGCAGATTGGGATGGTCGGTCTTGTAAGTCTTGATCGCCTGGATCACGCCGCTGAGCGTCGTTGCCTTGTGATCGTTCAGGAACAAGGTGATCGGCATGACCGAGCAATCCTTGTTCGTTACCGTGCTTTGCGTATCGGTTCCGCCTGAATCCTGGCCCAGGACGTGGCTGTCATGGGAGATGACCGCCCAACGGATATTGGCTTCGTTCAGGATGCTGTTGATGAACTTCATCCGCGCCGGCATGGCATCCGTGCCGTGCACGCCGGGGACGAAGCGCATCGTGTCGACGAAATCGTCGATCGCCTGAATGTTCTCCTTCTTCAGGCAGGCATTCACCGGGCCGGTGGCATAGACCAGCATCGAGTCGACGCCATTGCCGAAATGGTCGGCGATATAGAGCGTGTCGCGGTTGAACTGGCTGTCGGGCGCAGTTCCGGGACACCCTGGTTGAGATCGCCGACGACCAGGTTTCCGGCCACGACGAATGCCACGATTCCCAGCGCCAGGCCGCCGGCCGACAGCGCCACCGCATAGCGCGGCTGCACCATGATGGCCAGGAGATGCCAGAATTTCTCGCGCCGATCGAGCGCCGCCTGCATCTTGGCGATCGTCGCCTGGCTGATCTTGGCATAGCTCACCATCAGCGGCAGCCAGATCAGATTGGTGAAGGCCAGCGAACCGATGCCGATCGTCGCCGTCGCGGCCAATTCGCGGATCACCGGGATCTTGATCGTCGTGATGGTCAGAAAGGTGACGACGCCGGTAATCAGCGCCACGCCGCCGGGCAGGAACAGCCGGCGGAAACTGTGCCGCGCCGCCTGATAGGATTCCTCTCCGGCGGCAGCCAATTGGCCCGTCGACAGGATCATCTGGACGCCGTGGCTGACACCGATCGACATGATCAGGAACGGCAGCAGCACGGAATAGACGTCGATGCCGTAGCCGAGCAGCGTGACCAGGCCGATCTGCCAGATCACGGCGGCCAGCGAACAGAGCAGCGGTGCTGTGGTGAGCCACCAATGATGGCTGACCCGGTACAGCAGAAACGCCGTGATCGCTATCGCAGCGATAAAGAAGCCGAGGACATAGAGGACACCGGCCGCAATTTGCCCGGCCGCCGATGCAAATCCGGTAATCCGGATCTGGACGTTCGGATAGAGCGCCTGGTATTTGTCCTTGATGTCGCGCTGGAGGCGTTGAGCGAATTCGATATTGTCGAGCTTTTCGCCCGAGGGGCCGTGTTCGAGTAGCGGCACGGCGATGATCGCCGACTTGAAATCGCCCGATACGAGCCGGCCGACCAGGTTGCCCTTCAGCAAATTGGTCCGCACGGCCTCAAAGCCCTCCGGTGTCGGCTTGAAATCATCAGGCACGACCCCGGAAGCGTGGAACCCCTCCTCGGTCAGCTCCAGCACTCGGACGTTCGGCGAAAACATATGCTGGAGATGCGAACGGTCGACGCCCGGCAGATAGAACAGATCATCGGCCACATGCTGCAGCTCGTCGAAATATTCCTTGGTAAAGATCGTCCCGGTCTTCGCTTCGAGCACGATCAACTCGACATCGCGACCGCCGAACTCCGCAGCAAACTGATTCGATGTCTGGATATAGGGATGATCGGACGGGACGAGCTTGTTCTGATTGGCATCGAAATGCACGCCCTTGACGCCGAGCGGCGACAAGCCGCCGGCGATGACGACGGCAAAGAACAGCGTCGCCACGCAGAACAGAACAATCAGGACCGGACGGCTGCCGAAGACGACGTTCTCCAGGCCCCGCACGGTGCGCAGGATGAAACTCTCTTTCATTATTTCACCGCCACCTTTGCGGGGATCGAGAAACGCTCGATGGCGGAATCCTCCGTTGAGACCCCGACATCGCCGACCGCGACGAGGCTGCCATCCGGCGCCTCGACGACCTCGCTGAGCGTTTGGTTTTGCGGGTGCGGGATGGGGGTGAAGGCCGTTACCTCCGGGTTGGACACGAGAGCGACGCCGCCATTGCCGACCAGCACGAGACGGCCATCCTTAAGCCGGGTCGCGCCCAGCATACCCTGGGTCGTCCCGGTCTCGATCTGTGCCCAGTGCGCGCCGCTATCCTGGGTGCGGAACACGTGGCCGCGCAGGCCATAGACCAACCAGTCCTGCGCCCCCAGCGCCAGGCCCCCGAACAACGATCCCTCATAGGGGAAGTCGAGATGACGCCAGACCTTGCCGGCATCCTCGCTGGCATAGACGCTGCCGGCCTCGCCGGCGATGACGAGATGCCCGGGTTCCGGCGAGAACAAGGAGTTCATGTGCGAATCGGGATCGAGCGTATCGTTGTGCTCGACCGTCCAGCTCTTGCCATCGGCCGATTGGAGCGCAAGCCCGTAGGAACCGACCGCCAGCGCGCCACTGTCGGGCAAGCCGATCACGGCAAAGAGCGCGTTGTCGGCGGTCGGATCGGAATTTTCCTGCACCCAGCTCTCGCCGGCATCGTCGGTCCGCAGGATCGTCGCGTCCCACCCGACGACAAATCCGGTCTTGGAGGTCACGAACCGGACCGAATTGAGCGTCGCCACGCTCCCCGAAGCGACCCCCGCGCCATGTCTTACCGCTATCATCGGAGAGCAGGATGCGTCCGTGCTCTCCCACTACGACCAGCCGGTCCCCCGTCCGAGCGATGCCAAGCATCAACGAGACATGGGGCCGCGCCGTTGGCGTCGCATCGAGAGCTGCCGCCTGTGCGGGAAGGCCCGCAACAGACAGCAGCGTCGAGAATGCGAACGCAGCAAGCGTTCGAACCATTACCAGAACTATCCTTTACTCAGTGGCCGCCGCGGCGCAGCGCGTCCGCCGTAAAGTCGCTGACCTGCAGATCCGTGCCGGTATAAGTCGGCACCGGGTCCTGGTTGAACAGATTCGCGATCGCATACCGCCGGGCCTGGAGGTCGTCATACTCCTCCGCGACCGACGCGGTGATCGGCACGTCGTAGAAGTTGATCGTGTAGTTCGTATCGGTCCGCCACAGCTGATTGTGACCGTCGTAGAGATCGCCCATCAGCGCGTACCAGCTGTCCTCGTCGACATAGTATACGCGCTTGGCATAGACATGCCGCGCCGAAGCCTTCAGCGTCGCCTCGACCACATAGACGCGATGCAATTCCCAGCGCGGGATATCGGCATTGAGGTGCAGCGGCTTGACTAGGTCGGCGTATTGATATTTCGGATCCTGCAACGAGTAATCGTTGTAGGGGGACATACATCTCTTTCTTACCGACCAACTTCCAGTCGTAGCGGTCGAGCGCGCCGTTGAACATGTCGAAATCGTCGGTCGTCGCCAGGCTGTCATAGGTGCTGATCGGATTATCGTATTCGACTTCCGGCGCACGCCGGACGCGGCGCTGGCCCGGGTTGTAGGTCCAGGCGAGGCGCGGCTCGACGATCGGATCGATGAATTCGTGGACCAGCGTGATGTCGCCCGCGGTACGGGCCGGCGCCACCGTCTCGGCGTAGAAGTAATCGTTGATCTTGTTGCGCTCGCCCGGCGCGTCATAGGGGAAAATGATCTTGAGATCGATCTTCTGTTCCGTGTATTCGCCGCTCTCGGTTACGGCAGTCGTCATGGTGTGGCTTTTTTCCTGCGTGCCGCGCCAGCGCATGATGTGATTCAGCATCACCTCGGCGCCATTGGCGGCCAGCGGAAACGGGATCGTGGTGGTGTTGTCCTCGGCGGTCTGGCCGTCCTGGGACAGATGCGCCTTCTTCGCGTTCTCGATCGCCGCATCATAGATATATTGCGGGGAGGAAAAGCTCCGATGGCTCGGATAGACGACGACCTTGAACGTCGGATAGGCCTTGAGCTTGGCAAGAGTGCCTTCGCCCAGCTTGTCCTTGTACTTGTCGGCGTTCTCGGCGGTGATGGTGAACAGCGGTTTGTCGCCCCCATAGGGATCGACATAGTGCTGGCCCGGCTTGTAGCCGGCTGGCGGCTTGGTGATCCCGCCATCCCAGGCAGGTATCGAACCGTCGGCGTTACCGGCCTTGATCGCGCCGAACGGCGTCAGCGACTTGCCCAGCTCGCTTGGATCCGCCGCCTCGGCAATCGCTGAAATCGACATCGCTGCCGCAAGCACGCCGCAAGCCTGGAATATCTTCCGCATCGTTCCTCCCCATGTGTTCCTACGGCCTTGAACCAATGGATTGCGTCCGGCTGGCCGATTTTAAGGTATTCACCTTATCCTGCTCGAAAGGGCTTGTCGTTCGATTTTCTCTGGTCAAGGATATCGTATGTTCGTTGGGTTGCAAGCCGTTTGGGGGATGATGTGCACGGTCGTGCGATAAATGACGCATCAAACCTTCGGGCCATCGCGCTAAAGCGGCAACACCTGTGGTTCACCGATTCAGCGCCGCATCCACGCCCCCTCGCAACGGAGATTCAATCGCTTGGGCGCGGCTCGTTCACGACCTTTCATCTCGACGCGGACCAGTGTTCGACGGACACGCAATATCCACCGTCGATCCGGACCGTCTGTCTCGTCCTGCGCGGCACGGTCGAGTGGCGCGTCGACGGTCGGCTGCTGCGCGTCGGACCGGGCGATCTGCTCGTTACGGCAACACAGCAGGCGCTTGGCCGCAGCGGTACACGCGCCTCCGCGGGCGAACTCTATTGGCTGCGGCTGAGGTTGAATCCAGCCGCCGGCGAAGCTGCCGCGGCGATCGGCGACGCCCTCGACCGTCACGCCCTGCGCATCATCCGCGCACCGCGTGCGGCGGCACTCATGTTCGACCGCCTGCTGGCCGAGCATCGCAGCGCCGACGAGCACGGCGCCTGGGCCGCGGGTGCCGCGCTGCACTGCCTGCTGGCCGAGATCATCCGCGCTTATGATGCTGCACCACGCGGCAGCGGTCAGGCGGAGCCGGGCCAGGCGGTCGCCGTGGCGATGGCGATCATCGAGGACCGCCTGGCCGAACCCCTGACGGTCGGCGAGCTGGCGGCCGCAGTCCGGCTCAGCCCCGGCCAGTTCCACGACCGGTTCCTGCGCGAAACCGGCTACACCCCGGCCGACTACCGGTCCAGGCGCCGCCTCGCCCGAGCCCTGGAGTTGCTGGCCGATGGCGGCCTATCCGTTACCGACGTCGCGCTTACGCTCGGCTTTTCCACAAGCCAGTATTTCGCCACCTTCTTCCGCCGATTCACCGGAATGAGCCCACGGGATCACCGTCGGCACCTGCGCGTGCAGTGACCGCGCCCATTTCTGCCGGACGATATAGGGCGCAAACAGGCTCTTGACCTGCTTGAACCCCCAATCGAGCTCGGCCACGGTGATCTCGTCGACGCCTTCGCGCGACCGCAGATATTCGATCCAATAGGTCGCAATGATCCAGGAATTGATGACCAGGCGATCGATCTCTTCCGCATTGGCGCGCATCATGCCGTGGACAGCCATGTCCGTCAAGACGCGCCGGACATTCTCCTGGCCGCGCTCGGTCAGTCCCCTCACCCGGTCGCGCAGCGACGGCGCCATGCGCACCAGCATGCCGCCGTCGCGGTAGAAGAAGCGGTATTCCCACATCAGCTGAAACCAGCCGGTCAGGTAATCGCTGTACCGGCCGGGATCGGATGGCGCCTCGAGGCCCTTCGTCGCCGCCTGCTCCATCGCCGCTTCGAATTCGTCGAACAGGGTGACGAGGATTTGTTCCTTGCGTTTGAAATAGTAGTAGAGGTTGCCTTCGTTGATGCCAACGCAGGCGGCGATTTCGGCGGTGGTGGCGTTTGCCGGCCCGCGCTCGTTGAACAACTGCCGGCACGCGCGCAGGACACGAGCCCGCGTGCTCGGATTATCATCGGCCATGACTGTCGCGATGCCCCTTGACGCGTTTAAGGTGTTCACCTTAGCGTAATGGCAACTAGGCGGCCAGCCTCTCCCGCGATCAACTGTCGGGAAAGGCTCTATGAAGCCGTGTCATCGGGGAGGCAAGCTTGGCGAGCAATGCGTCGGGCGCAGTAATTTCGTGTCCATTACAACAATCGCCCGAATCCTGCCCACTAATCGCTGGGCGCGAAACTGTTCTGTGCCGCGCAGCATGAATGCTAGCGGCGCGACAGCAAGGACTGGCCGTTGGAATGGGGCAGAAAGCACACACTCCCCGAGCGAAATTTCCGGCCGGAACGGTCGGCGGTATACGATTCGCCGGGGCATTGTTAATGTTGGTGAAACTGATCGGGCCTCAGTCTAGGTCACACGGCGCGGGGGCGACGTCGCGATCTTTCGAGGCATCGAGGCGTTCGACGCCGCAGCTCACCGGACGGTTGTAAACGGATCGGCGGCCGCACAGCGGCGCTGCAGGGGCATAAGAAAACAAATTGGGGAGGGTAGTATGGCAGGATTTCATGGGCAGCGTCTGACACTCGCGACGAGTGCTGCGGCGGTCGCCTTGCTGGCGGCCGGCTTGGCGGCACGGCCGGCCTACGCGATCGACTTCGACGTCGACGGCTGGACCGGCAGCGTGGATACGACGATCACCATTTCCGGCACAATCCGCACCGAGGGGCCGAATTTGCCGCTATACGGCAAAATCTTCGGCGGCTCCGGCACGGGCACGCCGACCGATGGCGACCTCAACTTCAAGCAGGGCGATCTCGTCTCCCAGCCGAATCGCATTCTCGAAGAGCTCCAGCTCAAGAAAGACGAGACGACGATCTTCATCCGCGGCAGCGCGTTCTACGATACCGTCCTGTCGACCGGTTCAAATGTGGATTTCCGTGCGCTGGATCACGGCTCGGTCAACGCCTCAGGTCATCAGGTGCGCCTGCTCGACGCCTTCGTCGATCAGAAATTCGACCTGCTCGGCGCGGCGTCCAGTGTCCGCATCGGCAACCAGGTGATCAATTGGGGCGAGAGCACCTTCATCCAGGGCGGCATCAACACCGCCGCCCCGATCGATGTCCAGGCCGCGCATTCGCCGGGCACTGAGCTGAAGGACATCATCATGCCGGTGACGGCGTTCGACTTCAAATCGAGTATCACCCCCGAAGTCAGCGTCGAAGGCTATTATCAGTTTCTCAATGCCCACGACCTGCTGGACGGCGAAGGCACGTTCTTCGCCGGCAACGTTGCTTCGCAGGGCGGATTGTATGCGGTCGAAGGCAGTGGACACCGGGATCCGTTCCAGGATCAGATCAACGCGATCGGCCTCGGACCGGGCCAAGCGCCGTTCGGCTACATCACCGAGCGCGACCCGGATAAAAGCGCCCACAACTTGTCCAACGAATTCGGCTTCGCAGTGCGCGGCACGCTTCCGCAATTGGACGATGCCGAGTTCGGCGGCTATTTCGAGAATTACGCAAGCCGGACGCCGTTCCCGCAATGGCGGACGGGCACGAAGGCAGCCGGCCTGGCCAACCAGCTCGGCTTGATCGGCCTGGGCCCGGAAATCTCCTATACGGCGAGTTCCGGCATCTCGCTGACCTACCCCGAGAACATCCATCTGCTCGGCGCCAGCTTCAACTTCAACGGCCCGTACGGCATAGCCTTCCAAGGCGAAGTGTCACATCGCTTCAACCAGCCTATCCTGCTCGCGCAGGCCGACACGGCGGTCGAGAACGCCATGCCGTTGCTCTGCGACTCGACCATGCCACTCTTCGCCTTGACCCAGGGCGTCTGCGCCGCCGCCCTCACCGATCCAGTGATTCAACTGGAAGGGACGCATGGGTACAACACGCTGTTCCAGACCTATAAGCGCTACCCGGTCAGTCAGGTACAGTTCGGCGTTACCAAGCTGTGGAGCGACATTCCCGGCACGCCGATCCAGACAGTCACCTTCGTGGCGGAAGCCGGCCTCGACTACGTCCATAACTTCCCGTCGCAGGCGGCGATCTTCGACGCCTTCAATTCGACGGATGGCTCATCCGGCTTTCCAGGGGCTCTGCCGGCCGGCGCGGGCACGACCCAGAACGGCATCCAGAGCACCGGCCTCGCAAGCCAAGTCTCTTACGGCTACGTGATGCTGGGGTCGTTCGACATGCCCCATACCATGCCGGCCGGTATCGACATGACGCCCCGCATCACCTTCAGCCACGACGTGCAGGGCACTAGCCCGATCGGTGCGGGCTTCTTTCAGGCCCACAATGCGCAAATCGGCGTCGGCGTCGATTTCAGCTATCTGCAGAACCTGACCTGGGGCCTGACCTACGCGAAGAACTTCATGATCGGCGGCAATCCCTACCTGAACCCCACGATCGATCAGGACTTCGTGTCGGCCTATATCAGCTACAGCTTCTAAATGAGAACTGCCGCGGAACGGCGAGGCCGGACATGACCTTTCCGTTCCGCGGCAGCGTTGCCGTCGTGACCGGTGCCGCGCAAGGCATCGGCCGCGCGCTTGCGCTGCGCCTCGCGAAGGAGGGAGTCGCTCTCGCCCTGGCGGATATCGATGCCGTTCGCCTCGAAGCCACCGCGGCCGAAGCCCGGTCCGCCGGCGTCGCGGTCTCGACCCATCGCCTGGATATCGGCGATGCCGCCGCGATCGCCGCCCTGCCCGACGCGGTCCTGGCGCATCATCACCGGGTCAATCTCCTGATCAACAATGCCGGCGTCGCGTTGATGGGGACCTTCGACGAGGTCGCGCTGGCTGATATCGAATGGCTGTTCGCCATCAATTTCTGGGGCGTCGTACGCATGACCAAGGCGTTCCTGCCCGTCCTGCAGCGCGAACCATGCGCGCATATCGTCAATCTCTCCAGCGTCTTCGGCATCATCGCGCCGGCCGGACAGAGCGCCTACAGCGCCAGCAAATTCGCCGTGCGCGGCTTTTCCGAAGCGCTTCGGCACGAGCTCGACGGCAGTACGGTCGGCCTGTCCGTCGTTCATCCGGGCGGCATCGCCACCGCCATCGCCGAGAATGCGCGGGTCGCGGCCGCGGTCACCGCAGACCAGGCGAAACAGGCAGTCGCCGGCTTCAAGCAGGTCGCGAAGACGACGCCGGAGGTAGCGGCCGAACGCATCTTCCAAGGTATCAAGCGGCGCGAGAAGCGCATCCTGATCGGGCGGGACGCCAGCCTGATCGCGCTGATCCAGCGGCTCCTGCCGGTCGGTTATTGGGCGCTGTTCCGCAAGAGCTTCGCGCCGACCTGAACGGACACGTCGAACCGAAATGAAAACGCCGCCTGCAGTATCGTCCTGCAGACGGCGCTTTTTGTCCTTCCGATCTACTTCCGTTCGAACAGAGTGATCGACCCCTGATCGCCGCTCAGGACCCCGCCTTGGTTGGGATCCATTTCCTGAGGGCCGGTACTGGCCGGAGCGCTCGTCACCGGCTTGATGCCTGCGCAGGCGCCGAGCAACCCGACCAACCCGGCCAGAACGACGAGCTTCGCAGCTCGCCGCCCCACGCTACTCTCCTGTGCGAGCATCCTGAACACCTCTTAGAACCGAGCGATACCGCCGATCAGCACCAGATCGATCGGCTTGTATGAGGCGAAGTCGCGATCCAGGGTCTGATGATGGTAACCAGCATAGATCTGGGCCGCGCCCGCATCGATGTTCTGTGCGAGGCCAAGGGTGTAGTCCTTCGCCGTATCGCCCTTGAACTGCAGATCGTCGTTCTCGGCATAGCTGAACGAAATGGCGGTCTTGCCGATGCTGAACCACGGGTCCGGAGTCTGCCAGCCGGCCTTGAGGTAGATCATGGTCGGCGTGACGTTCTGGCCCAGCGGATCCTTGTAGATCGGATCCTGGATGCCGCCGGCGACGGTGAAGTTCAGGCCCGACGGATGCAGGATCGAGGCGGAACCGTCGAACTGGTTGCTGCCGGCCGCACTCGGGCCGTATTGCAGGGCGAGACCGGTCGGCTGGCCGACCGCGGCATTGGCCGCCGTCGGGATGCCGCTCGAGTAGCAATCGGCCGCGCAAGCCGAGTGGTTGAGGCTGGTGGCGAAGGTCTCGGCTGCCGAAGCCACGACCGTCGTGCCCCACCAATCGGCACCGTAACGGAGCGCGATGTCGGTCGCGCCGCCGTCGATCGCCGAACCCGAAAGCTGGAAGCCGTTCCAGACCGGCGAGTCGTAGCGGACACGATCGTCGCGCACCTTGCCGTCCATGTAGAAGAACACGCTGCCGACTTCAGGCCCAAAGGAATTAGCCACCGTCTTCACGCATTTCGTCTGGGCTTCGCCGGCCACGGTGATTGCGCACGGCACGGTCGCCGTACCCGACGGGAACGCCTTGGTCGGCAGCAGCGCCACACCGTTCTGGCGGACCACCGAGAAGCCGCCATCGGTGTCGGAGACGTTGACGTAACCGGCATTGGCCGTGCCCGACAGATCCTGCTGGGTCGTCAGATAGCCGGCAGTGCCGCCGAAACCGATATGCAGCGCGCCCCAATCTTCGTTCTGGATATAAGCGTCGGCCCAGCGCACGGTCGGCACGCCGGTCGTGTTGTTGACCGCGGAACCCGTGGTCGAGCCGACCCCCGGGACACCGGCGGTGAAGCTCGAGACCGAGCTCGACTGGTCGGAGGTCAGCGTAGTGTTGGTCGAGCTGTTCGGTCGCAGCTCCATTTCGAAGATGGCGCCGGCCGAGGTCTTGTTGTTGATGAAGGATTCGCCCTGGAAGCGGAAGCGCGAGGACGATACGTTGTTGTCCAGGCTGCGGATTTCCTGCGACTTGCCGTCATTGCCATAGACTTCCATGCGGTTGACCTGGCCCGAGAGCGAGAGCCTGACCGCGGAGTTGCCGGCGCCGACCGGGTTGGTGCCGACCGTGCCGAAGCCCGGCGTGGTCGGGGCGGCCGGATAGGGATAGCCCGGCGCACCGTTCGCGGCGTAAGGCGCATAACCGGAGCGGCCCGGGACGTTGCCCGGCTGCTGGGTCACGGCGACGTTGCTGTCCTCGAAAGCCGGCTTCTTGCCCGGCGCCGTGATAGTCAGCGGCAGCGCCGGCACCGCCGCGGCGGAGCCCGCCTGCAGCTTCTGCACCTGATCGCTCAGCGCCTTGACCTCGGCCGATTGCGCGGCATTCTGCGCGGCCAATGCCTTCAATTGCTGTGTCAAGGCATTCAACTGGGCCTTCAACGACGCGTTGTCATCCGCCGCCATCGCGACCGGCGGCATCGCCAGCGCCAGGGTCGCCCCCGCGACCATCAACAAGCCCATTCTCGACCGACGGCGCGAGACGCGCCCTGTGCCTAAAAGATCCATCTCCAAGCTCCCCCGCTAGCAGGTGTAGCACCACACACTCCAGCCCAACGCTGCATTGATGCGCGCCGGCGCACTAGGCGCAGTTACTCCTGTCTTTTGCGGAGTTTATTTGAGCGGCTCAAATAAAGATTTGACATCAATAACCGTACTTTTTGTATCGCTGCAGCGTCTTTCAGCCGCCTTGCACAGCCCCTGGCATCGAGCCGGCAGACTTGGAATAGTTCTTTCTATTTCAACGGAATAATGAAAATTGGTAAGCCGGCACAGGCGCCTTCCAGACCACTCTTGGGGCGCTCATCTGCGCGCATTGCACCGCAAAATTCCCATGTGGCTCATCGACCACAGTTGCATCGATTTTAAGGCATCGTACTTCGAATACCGCGCCAGTTCCACCAATGGACAGCAAAACTGTAACACAGAAGAAAAACGCGGAATGTAATTAGCCGAAACTGGCGCCGGAAACTTTATCGGGGCCGGCTACACCGCCAACCATCGGTCCGAGGCGGCTAACCTCCGCCCAACGCAGTGGTTTGCCACGATCGCAGTGCCAGCGCTTTGCGCACTGACTCGACGACGGGGCCCCATTCTCCAGCGCGATTTTGGCGGAACTGCCGCAATGTCGGATACCAAGGACTGTCCTCACGCTCGGTCAGCCAGGCGAAATAGGGCTCGAATCGATTCATCAGCCAAACCGGCCGGCCGAGCGCGCCGGCAAGATGGGCGACCCCGGTATCGACGGCGAGGACGAGGTCGAGCGTCTCGATCAGCGCAGCGGTATCATCGTAATCCTGCAACTCTTCGGTCCAGTCGAAAAAGCGCATGCCCGCCGGCGGCGTCTCGGCGCGCCCCTTCTGCAAGGAAATGAAGTTCAATGCCGGCAGCGTGGCCAATGGCGCAAGATCGGCGAGCGTCATGGACCGGCGGCGATCGTCGCGTTGCGCCGGATTGCCGGCCCAGACCAATCCGACGCGCGGCCCCTCGATCGTCCGGAGACGATCCCGCCATATCGCAACCCGGCCCGGATCGGCAGCGAGATACGGCACGGCATCCGGCACGCTGTCCAGCGTCGTGCCGAAGGCCAGCGGCAGGCTCAGCAGCGGGCAATGCAAGTCGAAAGGCGGCAACTCGGCCCCGGCCGCGAAGACACCGGCCAGACCCGACAGCCGCTTGAACAACCCGACCAGCGCGGGGGGCGCGACGAGCAGGACGCGCCCCAGCTTCGCCGCCCTCTCGGCGTAGCGGCAGAACATGAAGCTGTCGCCGGCGCCCTGCTCGGCATGCAGCAGCAGCGTGCGATCTTCAAGCGGTTCGCCCCGCCAAAGCGGCACCCCGAAACCAGGGGTGCCGGCGCCGCCTTCGACCCGCCAACGCCACTCGAACTCCGGCCATCCCTCGGCAAAATCGCCGGTCAGCAGCAGCGCCCAACCGAGATTGTAATGCGCCTCGGCATAGTCGGGGGCGAGCGCCACCGCTTCCCGGCAATATTCGATGGCGGCCCGCCAGTGCCCCTGCCCGCGCACAGCGTTGGCAAGGTTGTTATAGGCTTCCGGATAGACCGGATTGCAGCGCAATGCCTGTCGATAAGATTGTTCGGCCTCGTCGAGGCGATCCAAATCCGCCAGCGCCGCACCGAGATTGTTGTGGGCCGGTGCCAGATCCGGCGCCAGTTGCAGCGCCCGGCGATAGCTCAGTTCCGCTTCCGCCGGCCGGCCGAGCGAGCGCAGCGCATTGCCCAAATTGCTATGCGCCTCGGCCAAGTCCGGCGCCAAAGCGATGGCACGCCGAAACGCATCCGCCGCCTCGCCGAAACGGCCGAGCGCCGTAAGCGAAAGACCGAGATTGTTGGAATAGTCCGGCATGACCGGCCGCACCGCGACGGCACGTGCGATGAGATCGGCAGCGAGATCATGTCGTCCGACCTGGGCTGCGATCAGCCCCAGATAATGCAGGCTGTCGGCATGGCCGGGGGCCGCCTCCAGCACGCGGCGATAGCCCGCTTCCGCCGGCTGCAATCGTCCGGCGCGGTGGTCCGCCACGGCTTGTCGGAATATCGTCGCGAGATCGAGCTGCTGCACGGTCTTTCACACAATTCGGGCCGGTCGGCGATATCGCCGGCTTCGCCGGCGCCTGGACCATAGGGTATGGCGCCGCGATAATCCACGCGGCGCCGCGATGCCATCATCGAGACCGCACCGCGCGCGCCTGATATGGCCCGGTCGGACGCCGTTACCGTCAAACCGCTTGTCCATGACCGCCGCACCCATGCTATCGTAGCGCGTCAACGGGGGAAACGAACCTGCTCAATGCAGCTCGCGCAGATCAAATACTTTCTGGCCGCTTGTGAGACGACCAACTTCACGCATGCCGCGAAGGCGTGCAACGTGACGCAGCCGGCCTTGACCCGCAGCATCCGGATGCTCGAGGAAGAACTCGGCGGCACACTCTTCCTGCGTGAGCATCACCTCACGCAGCTGACGCCGTTCGGCAAGCTGATGCGCGTGCATTTCGAGCAGATCATCGCCGATACCGACCGGCTGCGCGACGTCGCCCGCCAGTACAAGGCCAAGCATACCGCCGCCTTCAGCCTCGGGACGATGCCATCGATCAGCCCACATGGCTTCAAGGATCTGTTGAAGCAATTCGGCACTGCCAACAAAAACCTGCAGCTCAATCTGATTGAAGGCGACCGGACACGTCTGCAGGAGTTACTGCTCGACAGCACGCTGCATCTGGCGCTGATGGCTGAAGCCGAAGACGAGGATGACAGGTTCCGCAGCGTTCGTCTTTATAGCGAACGATACCAAGTCGGTTTTTCCTATGGCCACCGCTTTCAGGACATGACCGGCGTCCGTCTCGCCGATCTCGCCGCGGAGCGGCTCGTGTCTCGTCCGGATTGCGCGGCCTCGGCTGCGTTCCGGCGCGCCTGTCAGGATCGGGATCTCGCGCTCGAACCGGAAATGTCGAGCGAAAGCAACGATTGGGCTCAGATCATGGTCGCAGCCGGCCTGGGGGTGATGCTGGTGCCGGAGACGACGATACCGGCCGCCGGCATCGTCATGCGGCCGCTGGCCGATCTGCGCCTAGAGCGCAGCGTCAATTTGATGACCGTGGCCGGCCGCTACATCGCCCCGTCGATCGCACGCTTCATCCGCGCCGCGCAAAACCACATTTGGAACCGGTCGACCAGCGCCGCCTGAGCGGCGTTCATCGATCTTCGGTCAGCCAGTCGATCATCGCCCGGTTCACCGCCTCGGGCCGTTCCAGTGTCGAGAGATGCCCGCAATGCTCGACGAGAACAAAAGTCGCGCCGGAGATGTTGCCGGCGATTTCCTGCGCGACGATCGGCGGCGTCAGCGCGTCGGCATCGCCGCACAGCACCAGAGTCGGCGCCGTGATGGCTCCGAGCGAGGCTCGGCTGTCGACGCGGCCGAGAATGGCCAGCTCCTGGCGAATGAACGCCGCCTGCCCGACCCGCTCGGCCATGCCGGTCACGATGCCGGAAAGCCTCCCATTCAGATGATCGGCATGCAGCAGCATCGGCAGCAGATGCGGCGTCACGCCCCTGAATTTGCCGAGCTGCGCCAGTTCGATCAGCCCACGCCGCCGCGCCCGCTGCGCATCGGTGTCGGCGCGGGCGCTGGTATCGAGCAACGCCAGCCGAGTCACGCGTTCCGGCGCGCGGCGGATGATCTCCAGGGCGACATAGCCGCCCATCGAAAGGCCGGCCAAAGCGAAGCGCTCGGGCGCAGTGGACAGCACGCCCTCGGCCATCGCCGCGATCGAGTCGAACCTCGTGAGATCGGCAACACGCGGCTCGGCGAAATCGGCCAGTGCACTGATCTGGTATTGCCACAGCGCCGCGTCGCAGAGCAATCCGGGCAGGAGAATCAGAGGGGTCTTGCCGGTCATTCTGTCCCTTCGCGTAGATCGCCTGTGATCAAACGGTCGCAGGCTACGTCTTTCAACCCGGAATCGGCCATGGCATGGCTGTCCTGATCGCCTGACACACGGATGCAATTTGACTTTCGTACTAATAAAGACCAATTACAGCGCCAACCCTGCATTTGAAGAACCCGACTGGAACCGGAACGCCCTTGACCGACTTTGCTGACCTTGGTCTCTCCCCCGACCTGCTGGCCGCCGTGGCCGATGCGGGCTACACGACGCCGACGCCGATTCAGGCGCAGGCCATTCCCTATGTGCTGATGGGGCGGGACGTTCTGGGCTGCGCCCAGACGGGCACCGGCAAGACGGCGGGCTTCACGCTGCCGATGATCGATATTCTGGCGAGCGGCCGGGCCCGGGCCCGCATGCCGCGCACGCTGATCCTCGAGCCGACGCGTGAATTGGCCGCCCAGGTTTCCAACGCGTTCGAGGTCTACGGCAAGCGCCATAAGCTGTCGATGGCACTGGTCATTGGCGGCGAAAGCATGTCGGACCAGGAGCGCAAGCTCGATCGCGGCGTCGACGTGCTGATCGCAACGCCGGGCCGCCTGCTCGACCTGTTCGAGCGCGGCAAGATCCTGCTCTCCGACATCAAGATCCTGGTCATCGACGAAGCCGACCGGATGCTCGACATGGGCTTCATTCCGGATATCGAGCGCATCGTATCGATGCTGCCGAAGATCCGGCAGACCTTGTTCTTCTCGGCCACCATGCCGCCGGAAATCCGCCGTCTGGCCGATGCTTTCCTGATGAACCCGAAGGAAATCAGCGTCGCGCCGCCCGCCTCGACCGCGGTCAATGTCGCGCAGCATCTGCTGATGGTCGACGACATGGACAAGCGTGCGATGCTGCGCGCGCTGATCCGGCAGGAAGACGTCAAGAACGCGATCATCTTCTGCAATCGCAAGCGCGACGTCGACATTCTCTACAAGTCGCTGCAAAAGCACGGCTTCGATGCCGAAGCTCTCCATGGCGACATGGCGCAGGCCAAGCGGACCGAGACGCTGGAGAAATTCCGCGGCAATCAGATCCGGCTGCTGGTCGCGAGCGATGTCGCGGCACGCGGCATCGACATCCAGGGCCTGAGCCACGTTTTCAATTTCGATGTGCCGATCCATGCCGAGGACTATGTCCACCGCATCGGCCGGACGGGGCGCGCCGGCAATCTCGGCCGTGCCTTCACCCTGGCGACGCCGGATGACGGCCGCAATGTCGCCGCCATCATCAAGCTGATCGGCAAGGAAATCCCGGCAATGACGCTGGAAGGCTTCGAGCACCCGCAATTCGACGAAGAAGGCAGCCGTCGCCGCGGTCGTAGTGCCCGCCGCCCCGTGCGCGAAGGCCGGCCCGTCCGGGAACGCAGCAAGCCTTCGCGCGACGTCGCAGCGACCGAAGCGCCGAGCCGCGCCGAAGAACCCGCAGTCGAGCCGATCGCCGCCCATCACGCGCCCCGCAAGCCGCGCCGCGAAGCGCCGGTTTCCGCCCATGGCGAGCCGATCCGCATGGGCAGCGCGCAGTCGAACGTCACCCCCCTTCTCGGCCGCCCGCCCTGCGTCGCGCCGCCGTCACGAAGAGGATGACGACGAGCGGGTGATCGGCTTCGGCGACCATCAGCCGGCCTTCCTGCTCCGGCCGGTGCGCATCGGCGGCCGCCGCTGACGTCGCGGCCAACCGATGAAGACCATCTTCGTCAATGTGAAATGCGAGCTCGGCCAGGCCTATAAGGTCGCCGACGAGGCTGTGCAGCAGATCGAACAGGTCTCCGAGGTCTATTCGACCTCGGGTCAATGGGACCTGATGATGAAATGCTATCTGGACGACGACCAGGATATTGGCCGCTTCGTTACCGAGCAGCTTCAGACCGTGCCGGGTGTCAAGGACACCTTCACCGTCATCGCCTACAAGGCGTTCTCCGAAGACAAATCCTACTGAGCCGGCGTTGACCGCCTGAGGGCGGCGGCGCACGCTCGGCGCCTATTTTCTAGGCGTCCATCCTTGCATCAGCAAGAATCGCCGCCATGCCGAGATGGCATGGCACTTGCGGAGGCTTGCCCATCGCTCACAAGCCCTGGGCCCGATGACCTCCCCGCTCGCCAAACTCTCGCTCCGCGACATCCGGAAGTCCTTTGCCACGCGCACCGGCCCGATGCGCGTCCTGGACGGGCTCACCTTCGATATCCTCGAAGGTGATTTCGTCAGCATCATCGGCCCGAGCGGCTGCGGCAAGACGACGGTCTTCAACATCATCGCCGGGTTGGTCGCGCCGGATGACGGCACACTGACTTACGAGGGTACGCCCGTTGCCGGGCTGCGCGGCCGAGTCGGGTACATGATGCAAAAGGATCTGCTGCTGCCCTGGCGCACCGTGCTCGACAATGTCGTGCTCGGCCTGGAAATCCGCGGCATCGATGCCCGTGAGGCGCGGGACAAGGCGCGCCGCTATCTCGATCTCTACGGACTCGGCGGCTTCGAGAACGCCTATCCGCGGGCGCTGTCGGGCGGCATGCGCCAGCGCGCGGCGCTGATCCGCACGCTTATCGTCGATCCCGACATCTTGCTGCTCGACGAGCCTTTCTCGGCACTCGACTACCAGACACGGCTCTATCTGGAAGGTGTGCTGATGGAAGCAGTCGCACAATTCAACAAGACCGTCGTGCTGGTCACGCACGATATCGATGAGGCGGTAGCGCTGTCGCGCCGCGTGGTCGTGCTGAACCAGCGACCGACCACGGTGAAGGCTGTCTACGACATCGATATTCGGGAGCATTCCCCGATCGGCGCCCGCAGCGATCCACGCTTTTCCGGTTATTTCAAAAGCCTATGCGGCGAGCTCGACATCCAGACTGGGCGGGTCGACGCATGAACGGGAAAATCGCCCGGAAGGCCGACACGCCGGTCGGCCGGATCTCGATCCAGTTGGGCCTGATTCTGGGGCTGCTCGTGCTCTGGTTCACGCGGCTCAGCTTCGATCGTGATGGCCAGCGCCGGACAGACAGCCTCGCACAGCTTGCAGGCGATACAGCGCTCTTCGCCATTGGGATAGCGGCGCAGCGCATGCTCGCCCCGGAAGCGCGGGCTGAGCGGCCCCTTTTCGAAGGGGTAGTTCACCGTCACCGGCTCTTGAACATATAGCCCAATGTCAGCTTCAGGCCCCCGAGCAGTTCCCAAAGGAGGAAACTGCGGGCGCCGCGATCGACGAAGGCCATCGTGATACCCCTTCTCTACAACACGCCGCGCCAATACGGGCGGCATCGCGGCCGCCAGCCGCGAAAGACGAAACGAACGTGCCGCGACCCGCTCAGGTCTCCGGCAGCCAGCCCGCATAGACCAGCACGAAAGCCACCAGCAGCAGATAGCCCAGCGACAGCGGCAGAAATATCTTCCAGCCGAGACGCATCAGCTGATCGTATCGGAAGCGCGGAAAAGTGCCGCGTACCCACAAGAACAGGAACAGCACGAAGCAGATCTTGAGGACGAACCAGATCCCGCCCGGTACGAAACCCGTGATCGCGCCGATGACCGGGACGTTGGCGAAAGGCGCCAGCCAGCCGCCCAGGAACATGATGCTGGTCATGGCGCTCATCAGATCATGTTCATGTATTCGCCGAGATAGAACAGGGCGAACGCCATCGAGGAATATTCCACGAAGAAGCCGCCGACCAGTTCCGACTCGCCTTCTGGCAGATCGAAAGGCGAGCGATTGGTCTCGGCCAGGCCGGAGATGAAAAACACGACCGCCATAGGCAGCAGCGGAACGATGAACCAGACCGTCTGCTGCGCCATCACGATCTTGGTCAGATTGAGCGAACCGGCGCAGAGCAGCACGGTGACGATGACGAAGCCGATCGAGACTTCGTAGGACACCATCTGCGCCGCCGAGCGCATCGCGCCGAGGAAGGCATATTTCGAATTCGACGCCCAGCCGGCATGATGATGCCGTAGACTCCAAGCGAGCTGATCGCGAAGAGATAGAGCACGCCGACATTGATATCGGCCACGACCCAGCCGACGCTGAACGGGATCACCGCCCCAGGCGACCAGCGCCAGCACAAAGGTGATCAGCGGCGCGATCATGAAGACGCCCGAATTGGCGCCGGTCGGGATCACCGTCTCTTTGAAGACGAGCTTGATGCCGTCGGCCATGGGCTGCAGCAGGCCGAACGGCCCGACCACGTTCGGGGCCCTTGCGGCGCTGGATCAGCGCCAGCACCTTGCGCTCGGCATAGGTCAGATAGGCCATGCAGCCGAGCAGCACGGCGATCACCACGACGACGCCGACGACGATGCGCAGGATCGCGTAGCCGGTCCAGATGCCGACAGCGGTGTTCCAGAGGTCAGCCATGGGTGCCGGTCTTCGGGCTGGTGTTGGCGCGATAGGACTCGGTACAGGCAGCCATGGTCGGCGACGCGCGGCTGATCGTATCGGTCATATAGTAGTTCTCGATCGGATAGGCGAAGGCCTCGCCGGTGCCCTTGCCGACAGCGCCGAATTCGCCCCAGGCAGCCGGCGCCACATCGTCGATATGGGCGAAGACCGGGTTGACCGCGATCAGGCGCTGGCGCAGCTGGCCCAGCGTGTCATAGGGCAGCTTGTGACCGAGCGGATCCGACAGCGCGCGTAGGATCGTCCAATCCTCGCGCGCATCGCCCGGCGCGAACACGGCCTTGCGGCCGAGCTGCACGCGGCCTTCGGTATTGACGTAGGTGCCGTCCTTCTCGGTATAGGCGGCGCCGGGCAGGACGACATCGGCGCGCGCGGCGCCGGCATCGCCCGTGATGGCCCTGATAGATCACGAAGGCCTTGCCCAGCTTGCTCGTATCGATCTCGTCGGCGCCAAGCAGATAGACCACCTCGATCGCACCGCTCTGCGCACCCTCGAGGATGCCGGCGACATCGCGCCCGCCCTCGCCCGGCACCAGGCCGAGATCGAGACCAGCAACGCGCGACGCGGCCAGATGCAGCACGTTGAAGCCGTTCCAATCCTCGCGCACCAGCCCGGCATTCTCTGCGAGCTGCCGCGCCCAGGCCCAGGATCTCGGCGCCGTCGGGCCGGGCCAAGGCGCCCTGCCCGATAATCAGCATCGGCTTCTTGGCCTGTTTCAGCGTGTCGACCCAGGAATGGTTGCCGTCGGCCAGATCGGTCAGCACCTCCGGCCCGAGGCCGAGCTGCGTCACCGGGAAGGTCAGGTCGAGCTTCGGTCCGATATTGAAGACCTTGAATCCGCCCTGCAGATAGCGCTTGCGCAGCCGTGCATTGACCAGCGCCGCTTCCCAGCGCGGATTGGTGCCGATCAACAGGCAGACATCGGCCTGCTCGATCCCGGCGATGCCGGTGTTGAAGACGTAGCCGCTGCGGTTGCCCGACATCAGCTTCGCGCCGTCCTGGCGGCAGTCGATATTCGGGCTGCCAAGCCCGGCCATCAGATCCTTGAGCGCCAGCATCGATTCTGCATCGCACAGATCGCCGGCGATGGCTGCGATCCGGTCACCGCTGAGGCCCTTCACCTTGGCCGCGATGGCGGCGAACGCCTCGGCCCAGGTGGCTTCCTGCAGCTTGCCGTCGCGCCCGGACCCAGGGTCGGTCGAGCCGGCGCTTTCATCAGCCCGTCAACCGCGAAGCGGCCGCGGTCGGCCAGCCACTCCTCGTTCACGTCCTCGTTCAACCGCGGCAGAATACGCAGCACTTCCGGCCCGCGCGAATCCACGCGGATATTCGAGCCGACGGCATCGAGCACATCGATCGACTCGGTCTTCCGCAGCTCCCAGGGCCGGGTGACATAGGCGTAAGGCTTCGACGTCAGAGCGCCGACCGGGCACAGATCGATGATGTTGCCGCTGAGCTCGGACGTCAGCGCATGCTCGATATAGGTGCCGATCTCCATATCCTCGCCGCGGCCTGTCGCGCCCAACTCCGGGGCGCCCGGCGATCTCGGTCGCGAAGCGGATGCAGCGCGTGCAATGGATGCAGCGATTCATGGTCGTCTTGACCAGCGGCCCGAAATTCTTGTCCTTGACCGCGCGCTTGTTCTCGTGGAAGCGACCGCGATCGAAGCCATAGGCCATGGCCTCGTCCTGCAGATCGCATTCGCCGCCCTGGTCGCAGATCGGGCAGTCGAGCGGATGGTTGATCAGCAGGAACTCCATCACGCCTTTACGCGCCTTCTTGGCGCGCTCGCTATTCGTGTGGATGACCATGCCGTCCGCCGCCGGCATCGCGCAGGAGGCGATCGGCTTCGGCGATTTTTCCATCTCGACCAGGCACATGCGGCAATTGCCGGCAATCGCCAGCCGTTGATGGAAGCAGAAATGCGGCACTTCCACACCGGCAATCTGGCAGGCCTGGAACACCGTCACGCCGGGGCGGGACCTCGACTTCACCGCCGTTGATCGTCAGCTTCGGCATCTATGCCTCCTCAGGCCGCGGCGCGGCTGGCAGCCGCGTCACGGTATGCCTTGATGCGCGCTTCCATCTCGGGCCGGAAATGCCGGATCAGCCCCTGCACCGGCCAGGCCGCCGCGTCGCCGAGCGCGCAGATAGTATGGCCTTCGATCTCGAACGAGACGTCGAGCAGCATGTCGATTTCCTCGACCGAGGCGTTGCCCTTGACCATGCGCTCCATGACCCGCCACATCCAGCCGGTACCTTCTCGGCACGGCGTGCACTGGCCGCAGCTTTCATGCTTGTAGAATTTCGAGAGACGCGCGATCGCCTTGATGATGTCGGTCGACTTGTCCATGACGATGACCGCCCGCCGTGCCGAGGCCCGACTTGACCTCGCGCAGCGAATCGAAATCCATCAGCACCGTGTCGCAGATTGATTTCGGCAAACACCGGCACCGACGAGCCGCCGGGAATGACCGCCAACAGATTGTCCCAGCCACCGCGCACGCCGCCGCAATAGCGCTCAAGCAACTCCTTCAGCGGAATGCCCAGCTCTTCCTCGACATTGCACGGCTTGTTCACGTGGCCGGAAATGCAGAACAGCTTGGTCCCGCTGTTCTTCGGCCGGCCGAGGGCACCGAACCAGGCGCCGCCGCGGCGCAGTATGGTCGGGACGACCGCGATGCTCTCGACATTGTTGACCGTGGTCGGGCAGCCATAAAGGCCCATCGCGGCTGGAAACGGCGGCTTGAGGCGCGGTTGGCCCTTGCGGCCTTCCAGGCTTTCCAGCAATGCGGTCTCCTCGCCGCAGATATAGGCGCCGGCGCCGCGATGCAGATAGAGGTCGAAATCGAAACCCGAACCGCAGGCGTCCTTGCCGATCAGTCCGGCCTCATAGGCTCATCGATCGCCTTCTGCAGCGCCACGGCCTCGTTGTAGAACTCGCCCCGGATATAGATGTAAGCCGCATGCGCGCCCATGCCGACCGAGGCGAGCAGGCAGCCTTCGACCAGCTTGTGCGGGTCATGGCGCAGGATGTCGCGGTCTTTGCACGTACCGGGCTCTGATTCGTCGGCGTTGACGACGAGATAGCTCGGCCTTCCGTCGCTCTGCTTCGGCATGAAGGACCATTTCATCCGGTCGGGAAGCCGGCGCCGCCACGGCCGCGCAGGCCGGAGGGCCTTGACTTCCTCGACGATCCACTCGCGCCCCTTGACGATCAGATCCTTGGTGCCGCTCCAGTCGCCGCGCTGGCGCGCGCCCGAAAGCCCAGGATCGTGCAGCCCGTAGAGATTGGTGAAGATCCGGTCTTCGTCACGCAGCATTGCCGTCCCCCTCGACCTTAACGCCGTCAAAGCGCAGGCTGGTCAGCGTTTCCGGGCCGCCGACCGGCGCCGAGGTCTTGCGGCCGATCATCGAACCCATCGGCGGCACCTCGTCACGCGCCAGCGCGTCGAGCAGCTTCTCGGTCAGCGCCGCATCCATATCCTCGTAGAAATCGTCGTTCACCTGCAGGATCGGCGCATTGACGCAAGCACCCAGGCACTCGACCTCGATGAGGCTGAACTTGCCGTCCGCCGTCGTCCCGCCCATGCCGATGCCGAGCTTGCGCTTGCAAGTCTCGACCACCTCGTCCGAACCGCGCAGCCAGCACGGCGTGGTCGTGCAGGCCTGGAGCAGGTACTTCCCGACCGGCTTCAGATGGAACATCGTATAGAAGGTCGCGACCTCATAGACCCGGATCGGCGCCATGCCGAGCATGTCCGCGATGTAGTCCATGGCCGCGCGCGGCACCCAGTTCTGATTCTGCCGCTGGGCGACATAGAGCAGCGGCAGAACCGCGCTCGCCTCCCGCCCCGCCGGGTATTTGGCGATGATGCTCTTTGCCGTCTCGAGATTCTCCGGCGTGAACGCGAAGCTCGCCGGCTGCTCGAAAGGCGTATCGTCCTGGTCTGCACTCATCGATCGATCTCGCCGAAAACAATATCCATGGAGCCGATGACCGCGACACATCGGCCAGCATATGGCCTTTGCCCATGAAGTCGGTCGCCTGCAGGAAGGCGTAGCTGGGCGCCCGGATCTTGCAGCGATAAGGCTTGTTCGAGCCGTCGGACACGAGATAGACGCCGAACTCGCCCTTGGGTGCCTCGACCGCGGTATAGGTCTCGCCTGCCGGCACGTGATAGCCCTCGGTATAGAGCTTGAAGTGATGGATCAGGGGCTTCCATCGACTGCTTCATTTCGGCGCGTGGCGGCGGGGCGATCTTGCGGTCGTTCACCTTGATCGGGCCGGGCGGCATCTTGTCGAGCGCCTGCTTCATGATCTTGACGCTCTGCCGCATCTCCTCGATGCGCACCAGGAAGCGGTTCCAGCAATCGCCGTTCTTGCCGATCGGGATGTCGAAATCCATCTCGGCATAGACATCGTAGGGCTGCGACTTCCGGAGGTCCCACGGCACGCCCGAAGCGCGCAGCATCGGGCCGGTGAAGCCCCAATCGATCGCATCCTCGGCGCTGATGATGCCGATATCGACCGTGCGCTGCTTGAAGATCCGATTCTCGGTGAGCAACTGGTCGAGATCGTCGAGGCGCTGCGGGAATTCCTCGCAGAAGCCGTAGATCTCCTCGGCCAGACCGGCCGGCAGGTCCTGATGCACGCCGCCCGGCCGGAAGTAATTGGCGTGGAGCCGCGCGCCGCAGACTTGCTCATAGAACTCCATCAGCCGCTCGCGATCCTCGAAGCCCCAGAGCACCGGCGTGATGGCGCCGACATCGATGGCGAAGGTCGTGATATTGAGCAGATGGTTGGCGATGCGGCTGATCTCGGCGAACAGCACGCGGATATATTGCGCGCGCAGCGGCGCAGTGATGCCGAGCAGCTTCTCCGTCGCGAGCGCGAAAGCATGCTCCTGCGACATCGGCGCGACGTAATCGAGCCGGTCGAAATAAGGCAGCGCCTGGATATAGGTCTTGTACTCGATCACGTTCTCGGTGCCGCGATGCAGCAGGCCGATATGCGGATCGCAGCGTTCGACCGTCTCGCCATCCATCTCCAGCACCAGACGCAGCACGCCATGGGCGGCCGGGTGCTGCGGGCCGAAATTGATATTGTAGTTCTTGATGTCGGCGCCAGCGGGTGCCTCGTCCAGGCCGCCGATCAGGGGGCGTGACGGTCGACATGGCTTTACTCCCCTGCCTTCTCGTCGCCGGGCAGGATGCTGTTCATCCCTTCCCAGGGCGACACGAAATCGAAGCTGCGGAATTCCTGCTTCAGCTTGACCGGCTCGTAGACGACCCGCTTCAGCTCGTCGTCGTAGCGCAGCTCGACATAGCCGGTGAGCGGGAAATCCTTGCGCAGCGGATGCCCCTCGAAGCCGTAATCGGTCAGGATGCGGCGAAGATCGGGGTTATCGGCGAAGAACACGCCGAACATGTCCCACACTTCGCGCTCGAACCAGCCCGCCGTGCTGTAGACGCCGACAACCGGACGGCACGGGCGTGTCCTCGTCGGTCGTGCACTTGACGCGAACCCGGCGATTGAGCCGCAGGCTAACCAGATTGTAGACGATCTCGAAACGCTCCGGCCGCGCCGGGTAGTCGACCGCTGTGACATCGACCAGCATGTTGAACAGGCAGCGCGAATCGTCGCGCAGGAACGTCAGGGCCGGCACGATCGCGGCGCGCGGCACCCACAGGATCAGCTCGCCATGGATGATCTCGACCTTGGTCACATTCTGGGCGAGGGCCTGCGAGACGGTCGAACCGAGCTCGGTGAGCGCTTGGGACATGATGCCTCGGAAGTGGCGCGCGATTCAGCGCGCGAAGACGCTGGAACGACGGATCTTCTTCTGCAACTGCAGCACGCCGTAGACCAGCGCTTCCGCAGTCGGCGGACAGCCGGGCACATAGATGTCGACCGGCACGATCCGGTCGCAGCCGCGCACGACGCTGTAGCTGTAATGGTAATAGCCGCCGCCATTGGCGCAGGAGCCCATGGAAATGACCCAGCGCGGCTCGGCCATCTGGTCGTAGACCTTGCGCAGCGCCGGCGCCATCTTGTTGGTCAGCGTACCGGCGACGATCATGACGTCGGATTGCCGCGGGCTCGGCCGCGGGGAAGACGCCGAACCGGTCGAGGTCGTAACGGGCGGCATAGGCGTGCATCATCTCGACGGCGCAGCAGGCCAGGCCGAACGTCATCGGCCACATCGAACCGGTACGCGCCCAGTTCACCAGCTTGTCGACGGAGGCGACGACGAAGCCCTTGTCCTGGATCTCATCGGCCACCGTCTTCAGCAGCGCGTCCTGCGTCGCACCGGGCGGGATCGGCGCAAGGCCGGTGCCGGCGCCGCGGGTCGGATCGGTCACTCCCATTCGAGAGCCCCCTTCTTCCATTCGTAGATGAAGCCGACGGTCAGCACGCCCAGGAACACCACCATCGACCAGAAGCCGAACAATCCAATCTTGCCGAGCGTCACCGCCCAGGGGAACAGGAAGGGCCACTTCGAGATCGAAGATGATGAACAGAATGGCGACGAGATAGAAGCGCACATCGAATTTGCGCCGCGCATCGTCAAACGGCTCGAAGCCGCATTCATAGGGCGAGAGCTTCTCGGCATCCGGACGCTGCTTTGCGACCAGGAACGGCAGGCCGACGGCAGCGATGCCGACGATCATGGCAATGCCGAGGAAGACGAGGATCGGCAGATATTCACTGAGGAGGCTGAGCGAGGTCATGACGGCTTCTCGGTCCTGACGGAGAACTCAGGGACTAGACGGCCCGGCGGAACGACGGACGAGCACCAAACCCGGGCTCTTTCAAAGGAGATCCGGTCCTCGGTGTCGGGTGCCAGGTATAGGGAGAACTGACGGAAAAAGGAAGCACGCACTGCCTCGCCGACGGGGCCGGTATGCGTCCGGCGGAGCGTGGCCTACTCCCTTGCGGGTCCGGTGCGGAATGGCGGGAGTGGCGGGACTCGAACCCGTGACCTCCGGCGTGACAGGCCGGCGCTCTAACCAACTGAGCTACACCCCCATCCCGTACCGAGGTCGCTTTGCTACGCCCTCGCCGGCTCCCAAGTCAAGCACGCCGCCTCGGATCGGGGTCAATTTCGACGCATTGCAGATTTGCGGCCGAAATGATGTTTTTGCTGACACATTTCGCGCATACCGGCGCCCCGATGCGCGGAGGGTTTTGCGCACACCGGCGAATGACGGAGCGTTTCGGCGCGGGTGCCGAGGCTATTTGTTCAGCGACCGGGCCGCAGCAGCGCCAAAACGGACGCGTTCTGTCGGGCCGAGGCCGACAGGCCATTCAGGCCGATCTGCTGACGCAGCGTGCTCGCCGTGCTTTGCGCTTCGGAATCGGTCAGTTGGCTGTCGCCACCCTGCCCGCCCGTCGCCTGTGCAGCGGCGCTGATCGTCACGGTATCGGTCGGTGTCGTGCCGCCTGGCGGAGTCGCCGCCGGTGCCGCCGATCCACCGGACTGGTTGCGATTCGAGGCCGTATTGGCATCGTTGATCGTAGACTGCGGCTTGGCAGTCGTCGGAGTAATCTCACTCATGGGCCATCCGCTTTCCTAGAAGGCGCAGCTTTAAGCATTGGGCAATGTAGCACCAAAGAACCCTGAGGCCAAAGGCGCTTGTTTGCGCCAGCACGTCTCGAGCCGGATTGGGAGTGTCGCTCGACGGAGCCCACCAGTCCTCGACAAGACATCGAAGGGCAGCCTGCTTGACGTCGAAATTCCCGGCACATCCTGCGAGGTGCGGAGCACGAAGCAGGAGTGGGCGATGACGGATTCGAACCGCCGACCCTCTCGGTGTAAACGAGACGCTCTACCGCTGAGCTAATCGCCCCATCGCGACGATAATAGCCCGTCCCCGCCGATGATGACACGGCAAGAACAGGCTATCGTCGCCGAACCGGGATGGCCGCCTCGGCGGCCTCGGGAAACCGGCTTAGTTGAGCGCTTCCTTGAGCGTCTTGCCGGCCTTTGAACTTGGCCTGCTTCGAGGCCGCGATGTTGATCTTCTCGCCGGTGCGCGGGTTGCGGCCCTCGCTGGCCTCACGCGCCTGCACGCTGAACGTGCCGAAACGACGAGGCGAACCTCGTCCCCCTTCTTCAGCGCCGCGCTGATCGCGTCGAATACCGAATCGACCGCCTTGGTTGCATCGGCCTTCTTCAACTCGGTCGCGGTCGCGACTGCGTCGACTAGTTCGTTTTTGTTCACGCTGCCCCCTCCAACTCGCCGTAAATTATAGTGATGGTGGTTTCTTGCCTGCTGGAAATCAGTGCGAGCTTAGATCGCCCGATGATTTCGCGTCAATCGGGGAACGCCCCTAATCCCCAGCATTCCCGCGAAAAAACATAGTTTAGACGAAACGAGCCCGGTCGATCAGGACCGGGCTCGCTGAACGGACACCGCTCAGACGTGTGTCAGTGGGTCACGACTCCGCTGCGCTCGCCCTCGACCTCCGGCACTACTGCCGGTTTGGCCTCCACGGCTCCCTCGCCCTCTTCCCATTCCACCGGTGACAGGCTGGGTCAGGGCATGCATCAGGACCTCGTCGACATGGGCGACCGGGATCAGCGTCATGCCACGCTTCACATTGTCCGGGATCTCGGCCAGATCCTTTTCATTGTCCTTCGGGATAAGCACCGTCTTGATGCCGCCGCGCAGCGCGGCCAGCAACTTTTCCTTCAGGCCGCCGATCGGGAACACCCGGCCCCGCAGCGTGATCTCGCCGGTCATGGCGACATCACGCCGGATCGGAATGCCGGTCAGCACGGAGACGATAGTCGTGGACCATCGCGACGCCGGCCGAAGGGACCGTCCTTCGGGGGTCGCTCCTTCGGGAACGTGGACATGGATGTCCTTCCGCTCCAGCACCGAACGCTTGATGCCGAAGGAAGCGGCCCGCGACTTCACATAGGATTCGGCCGCCTGGACCGACTCCTTCATGACGTCGCCGAGCTTGCCGGTCGCCGTGACCTTGCCCTTGCCGGGCACGGTCACCGCCTCGATCGAGAGCAACTCGCCGCCGACTTCGGTCCAGGCCAGGCCGGTGACGACACCGACCATGTCCTCGCTCTCCAGCTCGCCGAACCGGAACTTGCGCACAGCCGGCATATTTCTCGAGGTTGCGGCGCGTGACCGTCACCTTGGCAACATCCTTGGCCGACAGGATCTCCTTGATCGCCTTGCGGGTCAGATTCGCCAACTCACGCTCGAGATTCCGGACGCCGGCCTCCCGGGTGTAGTAGCGGATGACGTCGCGCAGCGCATCTTCGGAGATCGACCACTCCGTCTTCTTCAGGCCATGCGCCTCGATCTGCTTCGGGATCAGGTGGCGCTTGGCGATCTCGACCTTCTCGTCCTCGGTGTAGCCGGGGATGCGGATGATCTCCATACGGTCCAGCAGCGGCTGCGGCATGCGCAGGCTGTTGGCCGTGGTCACGAACATCACATCCGACAGGTCGTAGTCGACCTCGAGGTAATGATCGTTGAACGACGCGTTCTGCTCCGGATCCAGCACCTCGAGAAGCGCCGATGACGGGTCGCCGCGCCAATCCGCACCGAGCTTGTCGACCTCGTCGAGCAGGAACAGCGGGTTGGACGACTTCGCCTTCTTCATGCCCTGGATGACCTTGCCGGGCATCGAGCCGATATAGGTCCGGCGATGGCCGCGCACCCTCGGCCTCGTCGCGCACGCCGCCCAGCGACATACGGACGAAGTTGCGGCCGGTTGCCTTGGCGATCGACTTGCCGAGCGAGGTCTTGCCGACACCGGGCGGACCGACGAGGCAGAGAATCGGGCCCTTGACCTTCTTCATCCGCTGCTGCACGGCGAGATATTCGAGGATGCGTTCCTTGATCTTCTCGAGACCGTAATGGTCCTGGTGCAGCACCTTCTCGGCGATCTTGATGTCGCGCTTGATCTTGGTCCGCTGCTGCCACGGAATGCTCAGCAGCCAGTCGAGGTAGTTGCGCACCACCGTCGCCTCGGCCGACATCGGGCTCATCGAGCGCAGCTTCTTGACCTCGGCCATCGCCTTGTCATGCGCTTCCTTGGTCAGCTTGGTCTTGTTGATCCGCTCTTCGAGCTCGGCCAACTCGTCCTTGCCGTCCTCGCCCTCGCCCAGCTCCTTCTGAATGGCCTTCATCTGCTCATTCAGATAGTACTCGCGCTGGGTCTTCTCCATCTGCCGCTTGACGCGGTTGCGGATGCGCTTCTCGACCTGGAGCACGCCGATCTCGCCCTCCATGAAGGCGAAGACCTTTTCCAGCCGCTCGCTGACCGTCTCGGTCTCCAGCAGCTCCTGCTTCTCCGGGATCTTCAGCGCCAGATGCGAGGCGACCGTATCGGCCAGCTTCGAGGCGTCGTCGATCTGATTGATCGAGACCAGAACCTCGGGCGGGATCTTCTTGTTGAGCTTGATGTATTGCTCGAACTGCGACACCGCCGTGCGGGCCAGCGCCTCGAGTTCAGGCTGCTCGCCCAGCTTCTCGGGGATGACCTCGGCATGTGCCTGGAAGAAGGCGTCATTGTCGCTGAATTTCGTGATTCGGGCGCGCTGGCCGCCCTCGACGAGCACCTTGACCGTGCCGTCGGGCAGCTTCAGCAGCTGCAGTACCGTGCCGACGGTGCCGACCGTGTAGATATCCGCTGCCGTGGGATCGTCCTGCTGCGCGTTCTTCTGCGTCACCAGCAGGATCTGCTTGTCCTCGCGCATAACGTCTTCGAGGGCGCGAACGGATTTCTCCCGGCCGACAAAGAGCGGCACGATCATGTGGGGGGAACACCACGATGTCGCGGAGCGGAAGGACGGGGTAGAGGTTGCCGCGGGGAATTTCCAACATGATGCCTCTTCTGCCTATTGGCCGTTCCCCGTCACGCGGGCGAAACGGCCGTTGCAAAGCCTACCAGGGAAATCTGGCCCCGAGGAAGGGCCGTTCAAGGCGGCGGCGGAACCGGTTGCGCGGTCCCGCCGCATTCCTGGTAGGAGCGGCCGGGGCTTGAAACAGCCTTCAGCTGCCCGTCCCGGCTTCGCCGAGCCGATCCGCATGGATGTAGAGCGGCTTGGCGCGTCCGTCGACGACTTCGCGATTGATGACGATCTCCTCGACCGAATCGAGGCCGGGCAATTCGAAACATGGGATCCAGCAAGATCGCCTCCATGATCGACCGCAGGCCGCGCGCACCGGTCTTGCGAAGAATCGCCTTCTTGGAAATGCCCTTCAACGCCTCTTCGTTGAAGGTCAATCGGACATCCTCCATCTCGAACAGCCGCTGGTATTGCTTGACCAGCGCGTTCTTGGGCTTGGTCAGGATATCGACCAGCGCCTTTTCGTCGAGATCGTCGAGCGTCGCCACGACGGGCAGACGGCCGACGAATTCCGGGATCAGGCCGAATTTCAGCAGATCCTCGGGCTCGACATCGCGCAGGATCTCGCCGGTCGACCGATCGTCCGGGCCCTTCACATCGGCGCCGAAGCCGATCGAGCTGCCCTGGCGACGCTGGGCAATGATCTTCTCCAGCCCGGCAAAGGCACCGCCGCAGATGAACAGGATGTTGGTCGTGTCGACCTGCAGGAATTCCTGCTGCGGATGCTTGCGCCCGCCTTGCGGCGGCACGGAGGCGATCGTGCCCTCCATGATCTTCAGCAGCGCCTGCTGGACGCCTTCGCCGGATACGTCGCGCGTAATCGACGGATTGTCCGATTTCCGGCTGATCTTGTCGACCTCGTCGATATAGACGATGCCGCGCTGCGCCCGCTCGACATTGTAGTCGGCGGCCTGCAGCAGCTTGAGGATGATGTTCTCGACATCCTCACCGACATAGCCCGCCTCGGTCAGCGTCGTCGCGTCGGCCATGGTAAAGGGCACATCGATGATGCGCGCGAGGGTCTGCGCCAACAAGGTCTTGCCGCAGCCGGTCGGGCCGACGAGCAGGATGTTGGACTTGGCGAGTTCGACGTCATTGTTTTTCGCGCCATGAGCCAGCCGCTTGTAGTGGTTGTGCACCGCTACCGACAGCACGCGCTTGGCATGGAATTGGCCGATGACGTAATCATCCAGGACCGCGCAGATGTCCCGGGGACCCGGCACGCCGTCGCGCGACTTGACCAGGGTGGTCTTGTGCTCCTCGCGGATGATGTCCATGCAAAGCTCGACGCATTCGTCGCAGATGAACACCGTGGGGCCGGCGATCAGCTTGCGGACTTCATGCTGGCTCTTGCCGCAGAATGAACAATATAGCGTGTTCTTCGCATCGCCGGTGGGTTTGGTCATAGGCACTCCGTCAACCCCCGAGGCTCACCCTCGGTCATGTATCCGCCTGCGGCTCGATGGTAAAACCGCAAAACTTGGCGGCAGGCCTACAGTGCCGGCCTCGCGCTGCCGAATCCAGGGGGATCCGGCACCACTCTCATCAAACCGTAACAACTGGCTCCTCAATACCCCCTTAACAAGGGATCAACGCTTCGTCTCGTCTCCTGTTGCCGCGGGCTACGCGGCATCAGCACATCGTCGATGAGGCCGAACTCCTTAGCCTCTTCCGGCGACATGAAATAGTCACGCTCGACCGCCGCTTCCACCCGTTCCATCGTCTGGCCGGTATGCTTCACATAAATCTCGTTCAGACGCCGACGCAGTGCAAGGATCTCGCGCGCCTGGATCTCGATATCCGACGCTTGGCCCTGGGCGCCGCCGGAAGGCTGATGGATCATGACCCGCGAATTCGGCAACGCAAAGCGCTTGCCCGGAGCGCCCGCTGTTAGCAGCAGCGAGCCCATCGAGGCCGCCTGACCGATGCACAGCGTCGACACGTTCGGGCGGATATATTGCATCGTGTCATAGATCGCGAGACCCGAAGTCACGATGCCGCCCGCGAGTTGATGTAGAAGCTGATGTCCTTGGTCGGGTTCTCCGATTCCAGGAACAGCAGCTGGGCGCAGACCAGGCTCGCCACGGCATCGTTCACCGGGCCGACCAGGAAGATCAGCCGCTCCTTCAGCAGGCGGGAATAGATGTCGTAGGCGCGCTCGCCCCGATTGGTCTGTTCGACGACCATCGGACCAAGGTGTTCATATAGACTTCGTATGGGTCCGACATGGTGTTCCTGATTCCCTTGCTGTCCCGGCGCGGGGACGAACCTGTCCGATCCAAACAGCTCAGGCGACCGCCTCTTCCTCGTCATCGAGACCGGCCAGCGCCGGCAGTTCCTTCGCCGGCACCGGCTTGTCGGTGACCTTGGCCATGCCGAAGATGAAATCGACCACCTTGTCCTCGTACAGCGGCGCGTGCAGCGCGTTCACCGCATCGGGATTGGCCTTGTAGTAGTCGATGACCGCCTTCTCCTGGCCGGGATACTGACGCGCTTGCGCCATGATCGCCCGTTCACCTCGTCCTGAGCTACCTGTATGTTGTTGCTCTTGCCGATTTCCGCAAGCAGGAGCCCGAGCCGGACGCGCCGAACGGCGATATCCGCGGTATTCGGCCTTGTAGTCGTCGTCGGTCTTGCCCTCTTCCGGCTCGTAGGTGCCGGCTTCCTGGGCGCGCTTGCGCTCGGCCTCGAACTGGCTCCAGATCGATTCGAACTCGATCTCGACCATGCCCGGCGGCACGTCGAAGACATGCTCTTCCGACAGCTTGTCGAGCAGGTCGCGCTTCATCTTCTGGCGGGCGACACGGGCATAATCGGCCGACATCTGCTCCCGGATCGCGGTCCGCAGCGCCTCGATATTTTCCATCCCGACTTCATCGGCCAGGCTGTCGTCGATTACCGGCGGCAGCTTGCGCTTGACCTCCTTGATGTCGCATTCGAACGAGGCGGTCTTGCCGGCCAGATGGGCCGCGGCGTAGTCGGCGGGAAAGTCGACCTTCACGGTAACGTGATCGCCGGTCTTGGCGCCGACCAGCTGCTCCTCGAAGCCGGGGATGAACCGGCCCGAGCCGAGCTCGAGTTCGTGGTTCTCGCCCTTGCCGCCGGGGAATTCGACGCCGTCGATCGAGCCGGCGAAATCCATCACGACGACATCGCCCATGGCGGCGGCGCTGCCGTCGGTCACGGTTTCGGTCTTGCGATAGCGTTCGGCCAGCCGCTCCAGCGCCTCGTTCAGCTCCTCGTCAGAGATCTCCGGCGTCAGCCGCTCCAGCTCGACCAACGAGACATCGGGCGCGGTCACGTCGGGCAGAATCTCCAGCGCCATGTCATAGGTCAGGTCCTGACCGGGCTCGAAGCTGCCGATGGTGATCTTGGGCTGCAGCGCCGGGCGCAGATTGCGCTCGCGAAGCGCCTCGCCCGAGGTCTGGTTGACCGTGTCCTCGAGCACCTCGCCCATGACGGACTGGCCGTAGCGCTGCTTCAGCACGGCGGTCGGCACCTTGCCGGGGCGGAAGCCGGGCAGCTTGACGGTCTTGCCGATCTCGACGAGACGGTCCTGCAGGCGCTGTTCAATATCCCCGGCGGCGACGACGATCTTGAATTCGCGCTTGAGGCCTTCGGTGCTGGTTTCGGTGATCTGCATGGGAAGGTGTGCCTATGACAATGCGTAGCGACGCGTCCGGCGCGACGCCGCAGTAAGAGTTTCAGATCGGATCGTGGTGCGGGCGAAGGGACTCGAACCCCCACGACTCGCGTCGCTGGAACCTAAATCCAGTGCGTCTACCAATTCCGCCACGCCCGCGCACCAATCCCTCAAGGGGCGTTGACATAGCACAGGAGTTTTAGCGTCACACAAAAAAAATGTCGCGGCACGCCCTTCCGGCGACGCAGATCACCCGAGGCGACCGAGACAGGCACGCGCCGCGGCATCGAGAATCGCGGCACTGTCGAGCGCATATTCCTTATAAAGATCCGGGATATCACCGGATTGGCCGAAGCGCTCGACGCCGAGCGGCTCGACCCGGCAGCCGCCGGCGGCGCCGAGCCAGCTCAGCGCCGCCGGATGGCCGTCGAGGATGGTGACCAGCGCCGCGTCGGGCGACAGCGCCGACAGCAGGCATTCGGCCAGGCTATCGCTGCGCCCGGCCCGTCGATGCGCGAGCCAGTCGGAATGAAGCCGATCGGGCGAGGTCACCGCCAGCAGCCCGGCGCCCGGCAGATCTTCGAGCAGCGCCGCATGCGCCGCCTTTGCTTCATCGACCACCGCGCCGCAATAGGCGATCGCCAGCTCCGCCCCCGGCGCCGGCGGCACGGCCCAATAGGCGCCGCCGATGACGCCGTCGCGCAGCTCTTGCGTCAGCGGCCGGGTCGGCTGTTCCAGCTGCCTGGTCGACAGGCGCAGATAGACCGAGCCGCCCTGCTCCGCCTGCATATGACCGAAAGCCCAGGCCATCAGCGCGGCCAATTCGTCGACATAGGCCGGCTCGAACGCCGCCAGCCCGGGCTGGCCCATGCCGATCAGTGGCGTATTGATCGACTGATGCGCGCCGCCTTCGGGCGCCAGGGTCAGGCCGGACGGCGTCGCAACGACCATGAATCGGGCATCCTGGTAGCAGCCGTAATTCAGCGCATCGAGGCCTCGATTGATGAACGGATCGTAGAGCGTGCCGATCGGCAGCAGCCGCGCACCGAACAGCGGCGCCGTCAGGCCGAGCGCGGCCAGCATAAGGAACAGATTGTGCTCCGCGATGCCCAGTTCGAGATGCTGCCCGGCCGGTGCCATGGCCCAGCGCTGGGCCGAGACGACCTTCTCGTCGCGGAACACATCGGCGAATTCGGTGTGATGGAAGATGCCGCGTCGGTTGACCCAGCCGCCGAGATTGGTCGAGACGGTGACGTCCGGCGATGTCGTGACGATCCGCGACGCCAACGCGCTGGCGCCGCCGGCCAGATCGTTCAGGATCTTGCCGAAGCCCTCCTGGGTCGACATCGCCGTACCGGCCGGCACCGGCAGCTCCGGCACCGGCACCGCGGCCGCGATCCGGCCGCGGTCAGGATCGGCAGCGAAAGGCACCCTGGCCAGGAATTGCTCCAGCGCGCTGGGCGCCATGTCGAGACCGGCAAAACGATCCCATTCCGCACCGTCGGCAATGTGCATGCGCTGCTTGAACAGCGCCATTTGATCCGTGTTCATCAGCCCGGCGTGATTGTCCTTGTGCCCGGCGAAAGGCAGGCCGAAACCCTTGATCGTATAGGCGATGAAGCAAGTCGGCCGGTCGTCCTGCACAGCGTGGAACGCGTCCAGCACCGCCGCCATGTCGTGACCGGCCAGATTGGTCATGAGCCGATGCAGCGCCTCGTCGTCATGCTCGTCCAGGATCTGCCGGATGCCGGGATAGCGGTTCAGGTCGCGCTGCAGATGCTCGCGCCAGAAACTGCCGGCCTTATAGACCAGTGCGGAATAGAGCGAATTCGGGCAGGCATCGATCCAGTCGCGCAGATGCTCGCCATCCGGCCGCGCGAAAGCCGCTTCGAGCTTCTTGCCGTATTTCAGCACGACGACGCGCCAGCCCATCATCTCGAACAGCGTGTCGATGCGGTTGAACAGCCGGTCGTTGACGATGCTATCCAGGCTCTGGCGGTTGTAATCGATTATCCACCAGAGGTTCTTGACGTCGTGCTTCCAGCCTTCGAGCAAGGCTTCGAAGACATTCCCCTCGTCCAGCTCGGCATCGCCGACCAGCGCCACCATCCGGCCGGCCGGACGCTGGTCCGGTGCCAGACCCTTGAGCCGGACGAAATCCTGGGCGATCGAGGCGAACAGCGTCATGGCGACCGCCGAGTCCGACCGAGCCGGTCGAGAAATCGACGTCGTCGCTGTCCTTGGTCCGCGACGGATAGGATTGCGCGCCGCCGAAGGCGCGGAACCGTTCGAGCTTGTCGCGGCTCTGCCGGCCGAGCAGGTATTGGATCGCGTGATAGACGGGCGAGGCATGCGGCTTGACCGCGACCCGATCCTCCGGCCGCAGCACGTCGAAATAAAGCGCCGTCATCAAAGTGACGAGCGAGGCCGACGACGCCTGATGGCCGCCGACCTTCAGCCCATCGCGGTTCGCCCGCAGGTGATTCGCGTTGTGAATCATCCAGGCCGAAAGCCACAGCACCTTGTCCGCCAGCGTTTCCAACGTACGGATCTGGTCCGGCGCCGCTGCAAAGGATTCCGGTGCGATGTGCGAAGCGATGGCCAAAACACTGTCTCCTGATGATGAAGTTCAATCGGGCCGGATCACACGCCGAGACGGCGCAGCACGGCCGGCACCCCGTCGGGCAGATCCTCGGCAATCAGCCCCGGGCCAAAATCGGCAGCCGCCGCGCCATGGATCCAGCACGCGGCACCGGCACAGGCGGCCTCAAAGGCCGGCATCTGCTGGGCGAGCAGGCCCAGGATCATGCCGGCCAGCACATCGCCCGCTCCCGCCGTCGCGAGGGTCGGCGGCGCGTTGGCGTTGATCGCGGCCCGGCCATCCGGTGCGGCAACGACGGTGTCGGCGCCTTTCAGCAGAACCACGGCACCGCTTGCGGCCGCAGCGGCCCGGGCGCGCATCAGCTTGTCGCCCGCCGCATCGAACAGACGGCGGAACTCGCCTTCATGCGGCGTCAGCACCAAGGCGCCCCGGTGCGACGCGAACAAGGCGGCTGGATCATCAGCGAAGACCGTCAGCGCGTCGGCATCCAGCACGGTCGGCCGACCGGTCGCCAGCAGGCGAAGCGCGCGCGTCCGGGTCTCCGGCGAAACTCCGGCACCGGGGCCGAGCAACAAGGCGTTGAACCGGGTATCGTCGAGCAGCGTGCCGAGATCATCCTCGCCGCCCAGCGGCCGGACCATGATGCTGGTCAGGCTTGCCGCATAGATCGGCAGAGCAGGTTCCGGCACGGCGACCGATACCAGGCCGGCCCCCAGCCTTGCGGCAGCTCGCGCCGCCAGCCTCGCGGCGCCGGTCATCGGATAGCCGCCCAGGATCAGCGCATGGCCGCGGCCGTATTTGTGCCCCGCAGCGCTGAGCCGCGGCAGGGTCGCGCTCCACAGCTCCGGCCCATTCTCCCAGCAATTCGGCGCGATCCGATCGAGCGCAGCCGGATCGAGGCCGATCGGCCGGACGATCGTCTCGCCGCACAGCGACCGGCCCGGCAACAGCAGGTGTCCGGGCTTCTTCCGCTCGAACGTGACCGTGAGATCGGCCGCCACGGCCCCAAGATCGGCGCCGTTGTCGCCATGGACGCCCGAAGGAGTGTCGATTGCGACGATCGGCAGATGCGCTGCGGCGGCCGCCCTGAGGGTCGCCTCGGCCGCCCCGCTGACCGGTCGTGCCAGACCTGCGCCGAAGACCGCATCGATCACCAGCCCGGCACCGTCGAGCACTGACGGCGCGAGCGCCTCGACAGCGCCCCTCCACAGCTCCGCCTGCGCCGCGGCATCTCTCGAAAGACGATCCTGCGCGCCGAGCAGGCCGAGCCGCACCGGCCAGCCAGCCGCGGCCAGGTGGCGCGCTACGACGAAGCCGTCGCCGCCATTATTGCCGGGACCGCACAGCACCGCGACCGGACGCTTCGCGTAGCGTACGACGATCTCGTCCGCGACCGCGGCACCGGCCCGTTCCATGAGCGTCAGGCCGGGCACGCCGCCGGCAATGGTCGAGCGATCCGCCTCGCCCATTTGCGCCGTGGTCAGCAATGCAGAGGACAGTGTCATGGCGGGAAACGTCCCGAGTGGCAATGGATGGCCCCGAAGCCGCATCCTATCCGCTTGCCTGGAGCGATCGGCAGGAAAAACGCGCATGCCCAGCATCGCACCCAATCATCGAGCGCGTCTGCGCCACGATGCCGAACGCTGCCGTCCGAACAGGGCGCGCAACGAAATCAATTCGGCTCAAACGAGAGACATAGTGTCTAGGTATTTTCTTGCAGAAATGCGTGACAATTGATAATTTATACTCTGCAAATTCAGGGTATATCGCGACATTTCCGGACAATCGCACGAACGCGGGACACTGCATGAGTCAGGTCGTTACTAACAGCACGTTACGCAACCTAAGATTTACGCAGAGCGCTCTCGACCGGCTGGCAGAAAGCCATCGGCGACATTTGAAGGGACAGCGCGACGGTCGGCGCGCCATTCTCGTCAATTGCAATCTGTCCCGCCTTGATCTTTCCGAGCTCGATTTTTCCAAATCGGAACTGATCGGCTGCAGCTTCGATTCCTGCAAGATGCATCGCGCTTTATTCCGCAATGCCAATCTGTTCGGCGCAAGTTTTGTCGGTGCCAATCTCAGCGGCGCCATGTTCGAGAATGCCGATCTGCGCGGCGCGATCTTCGAAGATGCGGATCTGACCAGTGCCGTCTTCGTTGGCGCGGACATGCGCGACGGCATAATTCAGGGACGTGAGGCGGAGGCGAGCAGCAGCCGCTTTACCAATGCGCGCCTCGATTGCACGAACCTGTCGAACACCAAGCTGAAGGGCGCGGATTTTGCCGGCGCCGTCATCATCTCGACGAATTTCGCGACGTCCGATCTGCGCCAAGCGAGCTTTCGCGGCTCGGAAATCCGCAACGTCAATTTCAAGGGGGCCCAACTCATGGGCGCCGATGTCAGCGGCGCCGATCTCGACAAGGAGGCAATGGCCTATCTCGATTCGGTCGGCATCCGGCCGACGCCGCCGCGCGAGATCACCAAAGAGGAGTTGGAACGGCGGCTCGCCGTTCATCTGCTCTGGATCCAAAGCAACGGGCAGCAGGGCCAGCGTGCCGATCTGCGCAACTGCAACCTCGCCGGCTTCGACCTGGCCGGCAAGAATCTCTGCGCGGCAGATTTGCAGCTCGCCATCCTGTCGGGCGCCAATCTGCGCAGCGCCAAGCTGCTGGCGACCGATCTGCGCCGCGCCGTGCTGAACAAGGTCGACGCCACTGCGGCGGATCTGCGCGGCGCCAATCTGCGCGGCGCCGCCACGCGCGGCATGATCAAATCGGCATTGCACCTGGGTGAGTTGCCGGGAACCGGCCTGGTGACTCAGCTGGACAAATAGGGCTGGCCGGTCATCTCGCGCCGCGAGTGACCAAATTCCCCAGAGGTCGAGACGCTAGTCCCACACAGCGCGGGGCGATGCGGGCCAAATCAGCCTAAGTCATTGAAAGGTTTGGGGCGAGTGACCGGGTTCGAACCGGCGACATCCAGAATCACAATCTGGCGCTCTAACCAACTGAGCTACACCCGCCGCACCGAGAGAGGCGTTCCTACTCCAACCCTTCCTCGCAGGTCAAGCGGCGTTCGGGGCATGGCTTCCCTGCCGCGGAGATTGCGCGGTCTTGCCCCGGCGGACTATAGAAGCGAACAAAGTGCAAAGCGGAGAAGAAGATGACGGGAGGCAGCTGCAGCATCGTCCGGCCGGGGATGGTTTCGGCGGTGCCTGTTCGATCGGGCCTCATCACTACTTCACGTCCGGCCGAGGGCGCTGGCACGCCGCATGCTTCGGCGGCCCGGCGCCCAGCGCGCGTCGAGCCTTGAAGCCCAGGAGATCCCATGAAAAAAGTCGAAGCCGTCATCAAGCCCTTCAAGCTCGACGAGGTCAAAGAAGCTCTTCATGAGGTCGGGATCAAAGGCATCACCGTGACCGAGGCCAAGGGTTTCGGGCGGCAGAAGGGCCATACGGAACTCTATCGCGGCGCGGAGTATGTGGTGGACTTCCTGCCAAAGGTGAAGATCGAGGTCATCATGGAGGATGCTCTGGTCGAGCGCGCGGTCGAGGCGATCATGCACGCCGCCCATACCGGCCGGATCGGCGACGGCAAGATCTTCGTGAGTCCGGTCGAGGAGGTGGTTCGCATCCGGACCGGGGAGCGCGGCAACGACGCAATCTGATTATAATTTAGGCACCGTGTCCAATTATTGATCATGGACAGACTGCAATAAAAGCAGTCGGCAAACCGGATCGGGCTGTCGCCGCACCCCCCGCCTTTCTGCCGACACCACCCTATGAATAATCTGCCAACAAAGGAAATCGCAGATGTCCGACGTAAAAAAAGTTCTCGAAATGATCAAGGAGCAGGAGGTCAAGTACGTCGATTTCCGCTTCACCGACCCGCGCGGCAAATGGCAGCATCTTGCGCATCACGTGCGCACAGTCGATGAGGATCTGCTCACCGACGGCATCATGTTCGACGGCTCTTCGATCGCCGGCTGGAAGGCGATCAACGAATCCGACATGACGCTGATGCCGGATCTCTCGACCGCCGTGATCGATCCGTTCGCGGCACAGACATCGCTGATCATTTTCTGCGACATCGCCGAGCCGGCACCGGCCAGTCCTATTCGCGCGACCCGCGCTCGACCGCCAAGAAGGCCGAAGCCTATCTCGGCTCGACCGGCATCGGCGACAAGGCATTCTTCGGCCCCGAGGCCGAGTTCTTCGTGTTCGATGACGTGCGCTATAAGCAGGGCATGAACAGCGCCGGCTACGAGCTGGACAGCGAGGAAGGCCCGTATAACAGCTTCCGCACCTATCCGGACGGCAATACCGGCCATCGTCCGCCGGTCAAGGGCGGCTACTTCCCGGTGTCCCCGGTCGACAGCGCCGGCGATCTGCGTGCCGAGATGCTTTCGGTCATGGCCGATATGGGCCTCAAGGTCGAGAAGCATCACCACGAGGTGGCGCCGAGCCAGCACGAGCTGGGCATCGTGTTCGACACGCTGGTCCGCACCGCCGACGACATGCAGATCTACAAATACGTCGTGCACAACGTCGCGCATCAATACGGCAAGACGGCGACCTTCATGCCGAAGCCGATCAAGGGCGACAACGGCTCGGGCATGCATGTCCATCAGTCGATCTGGAAGGAAGGCAAGCCGACCTTCGCCGGCTCGGGCTACGCCGATCTCTCGGATACGGCGCTCTACTACATCGGCGGCATCATCCGCCATGCCAAGGCGTTGAACGCCTTCACCAACCCGACGACCAACAGCTACAAGCGCCTGATCCCCGGCTTCGAGGCCCCGGTGCTGCTGGCCTATTCCTCGCGCAACCGCTCGGCCTCGTGCCGTATTCCCTATGTGTCGAGCCCGAAGGGCAAGCGCGTCGAGGTACGGTTCCCCGATCCGGCCGCCAATCCGTATCTCGCTTATGCGGCGATGCTGATGGCCGGCCTCGACGGCATCCAGAACAAGATCCATCCGGGCGATGCGATGGACAAGAACCTCTACGACCTGCCGCCGGAAGAGCTGAAGAACGTCCCGACCGTGTGCGGCTCGCTGCGCGAGGCGCTCGGCGCGCTCACGGCCGATCACGACTTCCTGCTCAAGGGCGATGTGTTCACCCAGGACCAGATCGAGGCCTATATCGAACTCAAATGGGAAGAGGTCTATGCCTTCGAGCATACCCCGCACCCGATCGAGTTCCAGATGTACTACTCGGTCCTGACCGGGCCGCGTTTGACGACTCCCCCGCCGGAGCAATCCGGCGGGGTTTTTTCATTTCGAACTACGCCGTCAGGCGACGTGCCGCGACGACACCGACGATGCCCAACGGCACGAAACCTGCGAACAACGCCAGCGCCGCGTCATGCGCCGCCGCAGGCCCGATGCCTTCGGCGAGTCCCGCGGCATTCGCGGCGATGCCGCTGGCCGAAGCGCCCACGGCATAGCCAATGAGCTGGACCGTAGAAACCGAACCGGCGGCCAGGCCCCGCTCCGCCTCCGGCGCCGCAGCGACGATCCGCTTGACCATATAAGCCCAGGCCATGCCAAACCCGGCGCCCTGGGCGATCAGACAGACGACCACGCCCGCGCGCGATCCGCCGGGCATGGCGACGACATAGCCGACGGCGCCGGCCGCGATCAGCCCGGCGCCGAAGCGGATCAACCCCCCGCTCCGCCCGGCCCATGACACCGGCGGTCGCGATCGACGCCCAGGTCCAGGCGATCGATTCGAGCGCCACCATATAGCCGGCCGTCAGCGGCCCCACGCCGAACAGCAAGCCCAGCAACAAGGGCCCGTAAGTGCCGAACGGCGTCGTCGAGGCAGCAAGCGCCAGCACCATGAGCAGCCCGTTGCCGACCGGGCGGCGCAGATCCAGCGCGTCGACCGGCAGGAGATGGCGGTCATGCCGCGCATCCAGTAGCGCAAAGGCATAAAGCAGGCCGAGCCCGGCCAGACCGAGCAGCGCGGCGACCACTGCTCCGTGCGCGGTCACGGCGCCGGCCGCGGCGATGCCGACCGTGCCGAGCACGAGCAGCGACAAGGGCAACGCTGCCCAGCCGCCGCCAGGCCCGCTCCGGCGGCTCGGCAGGAATGCCGCGGCAGCGACGACGATCACGGCCTGGCCGGCAAAGGCCCAGAACGCCCAGCGCCACAGGCCGGCCTCGGCGAACAGCCCGCCGATCAGCGGGCCGCATAGCGCCGACGCGCCCCAGATCGTCGAGACGACGACCAGCAGCCGCGGCCAGAAGCGCTCCGGAAAGATCTCGTGAATCGCGACATAGACCAGTGCCATCATCCCGCCGCCGCCCAGCCCCTGCATGAGCCGGCCGACCAGCATCGGACCGATCGCCGGCGCTACCGCACTGGCGGCGCAGCCCGCCGCATAGAGCATCGCCGCCAGCGCCAGGCCGGCACGCAGGCCGATCCGCCCGGTGATCGAGCCGGTCACGACCGCCGCCAGGATCGAGCCGAGATGATAGAGCGCCAGCGCCCAGTTGATGAAGGCCACGCCGCCGATCTCCTGGACCGCCGCCGGCATGACCGTCGCGACCAGCAAGGAATCGGCCGCGTGCAGCCAGACGCCCAGGCAGAGCAAGGTGAATTTCGCAAGCTGGCCAGTCGCCGCCACGTCCCGCCAGCTCGGTACCGCCTGAGTGTGGGTCATGCGCCCCGCCTAAACAACATATAGCTTGCTATATAATAGCACTGGCTAAAGCAAGCATCCTCTTGCTAAATCTCATGGCCGAGGTGCCCATGCAGCCGCCAAACGAATCATTGTTGTTTCACGTCAAGACCGCCGGCCCTATTCAGGCCGACCAGCTGGCCGCGCGCCTCGGCATCAGCCCGCAGGCGGTCCGCCAGCAGATGGACCGGCTGCTGGACGCCGGCCTGGTACAATACGACGATCGTACGACCGGGCCTGGCCGGCCGAAGCGCTTTTGGTCCTTGACCGAACAGGGCCATGGCCGCTTCCCCGACAGCCATGCGCAGCTGACGTTGGGCCTGATCGATGCTATGCGCGCAGAGTTCGGCGAGGCCGCGCTCGACCGCCTGATCGCCCGGCGCGAGCGGGATCTGACGGCGAGCTATGAAGCGGCACTTGCCGGGCAGAGCCTATTATCGGAAAAGATCGCCGTGCTGACGGCGCTGCGCCAGGCTGAAGGCTATATGGCGAGCTGGCGGGAAACGCCGGACGGCTTCGTGCTGATCGAGGGACCACTGCCCGATCTGCGCAGCGGCCAAGGCCTGCCAGGGCTTCTGCCGTTCCGAGCTGGCGCTGTTCCGATCGGTCTTGGGTTCCGGCTGCACGGTCGAGCGGACCGACCACATCACCGAAGGCGCCCGGCGCTGCGCCTATCGGATCGTGCCGGTCCGGGGCTAGTTGAGTCGGCGGCGCGAGCCGCGCTCGGCATCAAAGCTGTAGGTCGCGCCAACACGGTCCATCAGCCGGCGCAGATCCGCCTCCTTGACCGCATCGCGCAGCATGACCGCCTTGACGATCGGGTCCTGCATCATCTCGTTCAGGCTGGGTTCTCGGCAACCGCATCGCATGATCTCGCCCTCCTCTGCCTGGCCAATCCCCTGATCGGCCTCGATCGTGAGAAAGAGCCTCGCGGCTCGAGACGGCGACCACAGGGCAAGACCTGGGCGATTTCAGGGCCAAATGCGGCTATATTTGGGCAATCGGCCGTGGGCGGCGATGATCGTCCAAGGCGACATAGGTGAATACGCCCTCCGTCACCTTGTGCCGCTCGCGCCCGATCGAGCGGCGCACCCAGCTTTCGATATGCACGGTGACCGAGGTGTTGCCGATCCGCAGAACGCGGCAATAGCAGCTGACCTCGTCGCCGATCATGACTGGCTTGTGGAACTTCATGGCCTCGATGCCGACGGTTGCGACCCGGCCGACGGCGCTCTCCTTGGCGAGTACGCTGCCTGCCAGATCCATCTGCGACAACAGCCAGCCGCCGAAGATGTCGCCGTTCGGATTCGCATCGGCCGGCATGGCGATGGTGCGCAGCGCCGCTTCGCCGGCGGGAAAGGCAACAGGGTCGGACATCTGATTCTCCTCGGTTTTTCGGTGTTCGCGAACGGACACGGTACGATGGCTTGCCTCGTTCCCGTGACATCCATATTGTCGCCCGCATGGTAGATCTATTCGACGCGAATTCGGGCAAGCCCGGCGACTATACCGCCGAGGATATCGAAGTTCTGGAAGGGCTGGAGCCGGTACGCCGGCGGCCCGGCATGTATATCGGCGGCACCGATACGAGGGCGCTGCACCATCTCGCCGCAGAGGTGCTCGACAACGCGATGGACGAGGCGGTCGCCGGTTATGCCAGCCGGATCGAGATCGAACTCGCCGCCGATTATACCCTGACGATCCGCGACAATGGCCGCGGCATTCCGGTCGATCAGCACAAGCAGTTCCCGGACAAATCCGCGCTGGAAGTGATCTTCACGATCCTGCATTCCGGCGGCAAGTTCAGCGGCAAGGCCTATAAGACCTCCGGCGGTTTGCACGGCGTCGGCGCCTCGGTCGTCAATGCCCTATCGGACCGGCTGCTGGTCGAAGTCGCCAAGGACAAGCAGCTGTATCGCCAGGAATATTCGCGCGGCGCCCCCGTGACGAAGCTTCAAGCGGTCGGCGCGGTCGCCAATCGGCGCGGGACCAGCCTCAGCTTCCATCCGGACCCCCGAGATCTTCGGTGCCGAACTGCATTTCAGCCCGGCGACGCTGTACCGGATGGCCCGCTCCAAGGCCTATCTGTTCAAGGGCGTCGAACTGCGCTGGAGCTGCGACGAGAGCATCCCGCTGCCCGAGGGCGTGCCGGCCAAGGATGTGCTGCATTTCCCCGGCGGTTTGGCCGATTACCTGGCCACGACTCTGGTCGACCGCACCACCTTGACGGCGACGCCCTTCGTCGGCGAGGTCGAACTGGCCGATTCCGCCCGCGTCGAATGGGCCATCGCCTGGCCCGAGGATGGCGATGGATTCGCCTCTTATTATTGCAACACGATTTCGACGCCCGATGCCGGCACGCATGAGGCCGGACTGCGCACCGCCCTCACCCGCTCGCTCCGCGCCTATGGCGAGTTGGTCGGCAATCGCCGCGCCTCGATCGTCGCCGCGGAGGATATCGTCGGCGGCGCTGGCATCATGCTGTCGCTGTTCATGCGCGAGCCGCAATTCCAGGGTCAGACCAAGGATCGGCTCGTCTCGCCGGAAGCGCAGCGTCTGGTCGAGACTGCGGTCAAGGACCGCTTCGACCATTGGCTGAGCGACGACCCGGTCTCGGCCAAGGCGCTCCTGGAAAACCTGGTCGAAAAGGCCGAGGACCGGCAGCGCCGGCGCAGCAGAAGGAGCTGCAGCGCAAGACCGCGACCCGCAAGCTGCGTCTGCCGGGCAAGCTGGCGGATTGCTCACGCGACAGCGCCGTTGGCACCGAGATCTTTCTGGTCGAGGGTGACTCGGCCGGCGGTTCGGCCAAGTCGGCGCGCAACCGTGAGACTCAGGCAATTCTGCCTTTACGCGGCAAGATCCTGAACGTGGCGAGCGCGACCAGCGACAAGCTGCGCGCCAATCAGGAACTGTCCGATCTGGTGCTCGGCCTCGGCTGCGGCAGCGGCAAGCACTACGACGAGGCGAAACTGCGCTACGAGCGCATCATCATCATGACTGACGCCGATGTCGACGGTGCCCATATCGCCTCGCTGCTGATGACTTTCTTCTATCGCGAGATGCTGCCGCTGGTCGATAACGGCCATCTCTTCCTGGCCCAGCCGCCGCTCTATCGCCTTGCCGCGGGCGAGTTGCGGCTCTACGCCCGCGACGACGCCCACAAGGACGAACTGGTCCGGACCCGCTTCAAGGGCAAGAAGGTCGAGCTCAGCCGGTTCAAGGGCCTGGGCGAAATGCCGCCGGCCGATCTCAAGGTCACGACCATGGACCCGGCGACACGCACCCTGCTGCGCGTGACCAAATCGGATATCCGCACCGGCGAGCTGGTCGAAAGCCTGATGGGTCGGAAGCCGGAGCTGCGCTACAACTACATCACTGAAAATGCTCGTTTTGTCCGGGATCTCGATATTTGATGCTGACCAAGCCAGTCTTCGTCTTGGGGTGAAGTTAAGTTGGTCGAGCATTCAAGCAGGCATCCATAGAAAGGTCCGCCACAAGGTGACGCGTTCACTCTTTGATAATTTTAGTAAATAGATTTCTATTTTTTACCTTCGCTTCATCATGAATCCGAGTATCGGTCCGGCCGGTATTTCGTTTTTAGTTTCTAAATCTATTCGCGCCATGATCGAGCCATAGTTGGAACATTCCTGTGGGTGTTCTGTTGCAGACCCCGTTGGGAGATGGAATATGGCTTCGGTAGTTTCGAAGGCGACGATGATCAAGGCCTTGGTGGTCGAGGATGATCCGCTGATCCGAATGGCCGCGTGCAAGACGTTTGCGCAGGCGGGGTTTCAGGTCTTCGAGGCAGCCGATGGTGAGGAGGCACTGACAGTCCTTCGGGAAAACCCCTCGATCGGTTTCGTCTTCACCGATATTTCGATGCCCCGCATGGACGGCATCACGATGCTGGCGCGGGCGCGCGAGTTGCGACCTGGTTTGAAGACGCTCGTGACGAGCGGCCATTCCGAGGTGCCGCTCGAAGAGGCATTCCTGCCGAAGCCGTATCGGCTCGCCGCACTGAGGGACATGGCTATCCGCGTCCTCGAGAGATAAACCCGGGCCTCTCCCGCCGCATCTCCGGCCATTTGCCCGCGCTACCGAACTTAATCCGGCTGCTCGTGTTGGTACCGTGCGCGCAGCACGATCGAAAATACCAACCGGACCCATCGGGCGTGACCTTGCGAGCGACGATCGGGAGGCATCATGAACGATCTGTTCTCCAATCTCGCCAATCTTACCGCTCGGCAGGCAGGCCGGGCGTCGACTTTCGTCATCTCGATTCTGGTTGTGCTCATCTGGGCATTGTCGGGGCCGTTCTTTCATTGGTCCGATACTTGGCAGCTCGTTATCAATACCGGCACGACCATCATCACCTTCCTGATGGTTTTCCTGATCCAGAACACGCAGAACCGGGATACCCAGGCGCTCCATTTGAAGATCGACGAGTTGATCCGGGTCACGGTCGACGCCCGAAACTCAATGATCAATCTCGAAGATGCGACCGAGAAGGAGATCGCGGCCGTGAAGGCGGAGTTGCAGGAGCATTGCGTGGAGGACCCGGAGGGTTTCGGCGCGACCGCGACTTGACCGCAGCAAGCCGAGAAGCGCAGGGAGGCCGCGCGTCTTGGGTCGCCGTGATCCTGACCGGTATCGGTGCCGCCCTGGTCCCGGCAGATGAGGCTGTCGCAGCACCTTGTAACCGCGCGACCTCCCTCCATATACCATCCATACAGATGGTCTGGAGATGCTGAAATATGGTCAGGTCGACACAAAGCCTTCTGCTGAAAAGCGCTGACAGCGAGAAGATCACCATCAATCTCGGCTATGTCGATCTCGGCCATATCGATCTGCTGGTGCAGGAAGGTTTCTATTCCAACCGCACCGACTTCATTCGCACGGCGATCCGCAACCAGCTCGATCGTCATGTCGATGCCGTCAAGCAATCCATTGCTCGGAACCAGCTCACGCTCGGCCTTCGACGGTATGGCCGAAAGGATCTGGAAGCCGTGCAATCCGCCGGCGAGGTCTTGCATATCCAGGTCCTCGGCTTGGTGATCATCGAAGCGGATGTTCCGCCCGAACTCGCATTGGCAACGATCGCATCCATTCGCGTGCTCGGAGCCTTGCAGGCAACGCCGGCCATGAAAGCGGCTTTGAGCAGCCGCATCAGCTGAAGCTCCCCGCCATTTGGTCCTTTCGGGACCGATAAGCCCTTTCGACAGACTGGCAAGCGCTTTCGCTTAGCCTAGAATCACCAAACACAGGACTGGTCCCG
>JBBCHB010000071.1:0-203706 GCA_037200015.1 Aliidongia sp.
ATGCGTTCGATCATTGCCTTGGGATTAGTTGGGTTGCTCGCCGGCCCCGTCGCTGCCCAGACCGTCCCGATGACGCGGGATACCGGTGCGCCGGTTGGCGATAACCAGAACTCGAAAGCGGCGGGGCCGGACGGACCGGTCCTGCTCGAGGACATGAATCTGATCGAGAAGCTCGCGCGGTTCGATCGCGAGCGTATCCCCGAACGGGTCGTTCATGCCCGCGGCACCGGCGCCCAAGGCGTCTTCGTCGCGAGCAGCGATTTTTCGAAATACACGAAGGCGTCGGTCTTCGCCGCGGCGGGCAAGGAAACGCCGGTGTTCGTACGGTTCTCGACCGTCATGAATTTCCGCGGCTCGCCCGAAGCCGCCCGCGATCCGCGCGGCTTCGCCGTGAAATTCTATACGGACCAGGGCAACTGGGACATCGTCGGCATCAACGAGCCGATTTTCTTCATTCGCGATGCAATCAAGTTCCCGGACTTCGTGCACGCCAACAAGCCGTCCCCGGTCACCAATATGCAGGACCCGAACCGGGCGTTCGACTTCTTTTCGCATGTGCCGGAATCGACGCATATGCTGACCCAGCTCTACACCGACACAATCGGCATGCCGGCCAGCTATCGCACGATGGACGGGTTCGGCGTGCACGCGTTCCGGCTGGTGAACAGCAAAGGCGACACTGTCTTCGCCAAGTTCCATTGGAAGAGCCAGCAGGGCCTCAAGGGCATGACGCTGGAAGAGACCAGGGCCGCCGACACGAGCTATGCGACCAAGGACCTCTACGACAATATCGGCCAGGGCAATTTCCCGAAATGGGATCTTTACGTCCAGCTGATGACGCCGGAGCAGGCGGCGAAGCTGAGCTACGACGCGTTCGACGACACGAAGGTCTGGAGCGACGTCCCGGAAGTGAAGGTCGGCACGACGACCTTGAACAAGGTGCCGGATAATTTCTTCGCCTATACGGAGCAATCGGCGTTCTGCCCGTGCGAGCTGGTACCCGGCATCGAGCCCTCGCCCGACCGGATGCTGCAGGGGCGCCTGTTCGCCTACGCCGATACGCAGCGCTATCGCGTTGGGCCGAACTACATGGAGCTGCCGGTAAATCGTCCGCTGGTGCAGGTCAGCGACAACAATATCGATGGCGCCATGCAATCCGTCGCGTCGAAGGGCGACGTGAATTACGAACCGACCTCGGCCACCGGCCAGCCGGCCGAGCAGCCGGCCTATCGCTACAGCCAATATGCCGTCTCCGGCACGACGCAGCAGAAGGCGATCAACAAGCAGGATAATTTCCGCCAGGCGGGCGAGTTCTATCGGGCGCTCGACAAGCATGACCAGGACGATCTGATCAAGAACCTGGCCGCCGATCTGGGCCAAGTGAAGAACGAGCAGATCAAGGACGCCATGGTCAGCCACTTCTACCGTGCCGACAAGGAGTACGGGACCCGGCTGGCGAAGGCCGTCGGCGCCGATATTGGCGCCGTCGAGAAACTGTCCTCGGCCGAGTAGCGGCTGCCGAACCATTTCGGCCGCGGGCTCAGCGCCTGCGGCCGCTTTCTTCGATCGGAAATGCCATGAGATCAGTTCACATGAAGCGGCTTACCGCCGCGCTCGCATTCGCCATTGGCCTCAGCCTGGCCGGCTTTCAGGACGTCCTGGCGCAAAACGCGCCACCCTCCCCGGAGCACACCAAGGAGCTTTATTTCGACGCCGCCCGGGCGGGCCGCGTCGATCTGCTCGACGGCCTGATCAAGGCCGGGATGCAGCCCGACGAACGGGATCCCAGCGGTTTCACGCCGCTGATCCTGGCGGCCTATAACGGGCAGCCGCAAGCCGTCGATTTCCTGATCGGCAAGGGCGCCGATCCTTGCGCGACCGACCCGAAGGGCAACACCGCCCTGATGGGTGTCGCCTTCAAGGGCGAGACCGCCGTTGCTGAGCGGCTGCTCGCCACCCAGTGCGACATCAACACGGCCAATCACGAGGGACAGACGGCGCTCATGATGGCGGCGCTGTTCGGCCGGACCGATACCGTCAAGCTGCTGATCGCCCATGGCGCCGATGCCAGTCTGAAGGACCATGCCGGCAACACTGCGGCCGGCCTGGCGCAGCAGCAGGGCAACACTGCGATGATCGCGCTGCTCAGCGGGAGCTGACAATCGCCGGCGCAGCACGGCCGCCTCTGGATCGCCACCCGCTCCGCCGATAGGATGCGGCTCCGCGCGCCGCCGTGCCCGATGCAGGCCGGCGGCCCCTCACCGAGCGTCGAACCGAGGACACCCCCATGGCCGATCTCTCCGCCTTTCCGATCGCCGCCCGCTGGCCGGCGCAGCATCCCGACCGGCTGCAGCTCTACTCGCTGCCGACGCCGAACGGCGTCAAGGCCTCGATCATGCTGGAGGAAATCGGCCTGCCTTATGAGCCGCACACCATCACATCATGGCGAACGAGACCTGGGTTCCGGAATTCCTGTCGCTCAATCCGAACGGCAAGATCCCGGCGATCATCGATCCCGACGGGCCGGGCGGCAAACCCTTCGGCCTGTTCGAATCGGGCGCCATCCTGCTCTATCTCGCGGAGAAGACCGGCAAGCTGCTGCCGGCCGATCCGGGCGCAGCGCTACGAGACGATCGAATGGGTGTTCTTCCAGATGTCCTCGGTCGGGCCGATGTTCGGCCAGCTCGGCTTTTTCCATAAATTCGCCGGCCGGGAATACGAGGACAAGCGGCCCGCTCGAGCGCTACCGCGCCGAATCGAAGCGCCTGCTCGGCGTGCTCGAAACGCGCCTTGCCGGCCGCGACTGGATCATGGGCACGGATTACAGCATCGCCGATATCTCACTGCTCGGCTGGGTGCGCAATCTGGTCGGCTTCTATGAAGCGCGCAAACTGGTCGATTTCGATAGCCTGAAGCATGTCCCCGCCTGGCTCGAACGTGGCCTGGCCCGGCCAGCGGTGCAACGCGGCCTGACGATCCCGGCCCGGCCATAGGGGCTTGCATCCAGTCGGTGAAGGCTCCATAGCTATAGATATAGCCATGGAGCGTTTGCCATGTATGCCCTGAACCTGCGCCCGGTCGGCACCTCGACCGGCACCACTCTGCCCAAGGAATTGCTTGCCAAGCTGCGCGTCGGCGCCGGCGACACGCTCTATGTCACGGAGGCTCCCGACGGCAGCTACCGCCTGACGCCATATAACCCGGCCTTCGCCACACAGATGGAACTTGCCGAGCAGATCATGCGCGAGGATCGCGACGTGCTGCACGCCTTGGCGAAATGACCGGCCCCTGGGTCTGGGTCGCCGCCGATGTCGTCGGCGCGATCCATGATCGTCAGCTCGCAGAGCATGGCGGCGGCGAAGGCGTGCGCGATCCCGGACTGCTCGCCTCCGCCCTCGCGCGGCCGGAAAACGCTGTCGCCTATGCCACGCCGGACGCGCCCGATCTCGCTGCGGCTTACGCCTTCGGCATCTGCCGGAACCATCCCTTCGTCGACGGCAATAAACGGACCGCCTGGGTCGTGGCACGGCTGTTCCTGGCGTTGAACGGCTGCAGCCTCAGTTTCGACCCGGCGGAAACCGTCGTCACCGTCGAGGCCCTGGCAGCAGGCACACTCGACGAGGCACAGCTCGCGGCGTGGTTCCGGGCGCGAATCAGAGGTTGATCGGCTTCGAGCGTACCATGGTCATCTCCGACCAGAACGGCATGCTTCCCCATTCCGAGATGCGGTTCGGCGACTGCCTGCTCCATGTCGGCAGCGAATGAGCCGTGGAGAGGCACCGGAACGAACGACCCCTGCAGACCGATGATCTCTGTCACGAATATGTTATCGGAAATCGCTATAAATACCCCCGTACCGTTTTCTTGAACCGGCGGCCGCGAGATGCCGATGCGAAACCCCGCCGCTCGTCATGGTCGAACCTCAGGAGAGTGCAATGCGCGCAATTGACGTCATGGTCCGCGATGTCGTGACGGTTCACGCCGACACCGATATGGCGGAGGCGATCAGGCTTTTGAGCGAGCATGACGTCAGCGCCCTGCCGGTGGTCGATGCGGATGGTCGTCTGATCGGCATAATCAGCGAGGCCGATCTCCTGCATCGCGTCGAGCTCGGGACCGAGAAACGCCGGCCGTGGTGGCTGGAAGCGGTGACCGGCGCCTCGACCCTGGCCCATGACTTCGCCAAGTCGCACGGCAAGAAGGTCGGCGAGTTGATGACGCCGGAGGTCATCTCGGTCGGCGAAGAAACGCCGGTGTCGGAGATCGCGGCACTGCTCGAACGCAAGCGGATCAAGCGCGTGCCCATCACCCGCGACGGAAAACTGGTCGGCATCGTGAGCCGCAGCAATCTGATCCAGGCCCTGGCTTCGGCCCTCGGCCACGGCGCGAACACGCGGGATCAGGATCTCGATATCCGGGAGGAGCTGCTGGCCCGGCTGCAGGGACAATCCTGGACCGATTTCGGCAGCCGCAACATCATCGTCAGCGGTGGGGCGGTGCATCTCTGGGGCCTTATCAGCTCCGAATCCGAACGCGAGGCGCTGATTGCACTGGCTGAGGGGTGTGCCGGGCGTCGTGAGCGTCGCGGATGAGATGTTCGCCATCCGCTGACGCTCACGACGCCCGGCACGCAACACCTCCTCCAATCCTGGCCGTTTTCACCTTTTGGCGACTTCCTTCGCCAGAATCTGATCGAACGGCACGCCGAGCTTCATTATCCCGCTGACCCGGAGCGCCGGGACACCATCGGCAGTGATCAGGGCCTGGGAAAACACCAGGTTGCGGGTCACGCGCAACACCTCGGCCCGGCCCTCGACCCAGCAGCCGAGCGGCGCCGGGGCCAGGAAATCGCCGGTCAGGTTCACGGTCGGCAGGAAGCGGTTGAGCCGCTCGGCGAAATTCGAGCCCATGCCGAGCAGCATATCGGCGAAGGTCATCAGCATGCCGCCATGGCAATTGCTTGCCGGATTGCAATGCCGTGCCTCGACCCGGAAGCCGACCGTCAGCTTGCCGTCTTCGATCCGGCGCCAGAGCGGGCCGTTGACGTCGGCGAAATTGCCCTTGGGCGTCAGCCGGATCGGCTTGAATCCGGGCGGCGGCCCGGCAGCGGTCTCGGTCGCGGGAGGAATATCGTCCATCGAATGTCCTGTCTTGTGCCGGTTCAGCCGGCGCCCAGCGCGTCGACCAGGCGGGATTCGCGCGTGGCGCCGAGCGCCAGGTAAAGATCGCTTAAAGCCGTCAGAATGGCGGATTTGTCGGCGTCGCCGATCAGCCCTTCGAGGCAGTTGAGCAGCTTCGCCTCGAGCCGGTCCATCGCGGCCCGGCCTTCCGCGGTCAGCACGACCCGGCTGACGCGACGGTCGGCTTCGTCCGTCTCGACATCGACCCAGCCCTTTTCCTTGAGCTGGGTAATCTGACCCGAGATGGTCGCCTTGGTCACCAGGCTGGTCGCGGCGATTTCGCCCGCCCGCTTCGGGCCGTTGCGCAGGAACAGCATGAAGCGGTACTGCGTGATGCTCATCTCGCCCTGCTTGCCGACCTGGTCGAACTCGCGCGACACTGCGACGATGCAGCGGACGGGATAAGTTGCCTTGCGCTCTTGCACCATGCTGCCTGCCTGATGGGATGCGTCGCTCACCGCAGCGTGCATTTCCCGTTGTTGATCACGGTGACGTCCCGGACCGACACGCGGCTGCGGAACGACACGATTTTGCCGTCGACCCAGATCTCGGTGGCAATGGTTTCGCCCGGATAGACCGGCGACGAAAACCGGCCGTCGAAACCGGCGATCCGTGCATGGTCGTAGCCGCACACCGATTGCAGCACCGCGCGGCACGCTGTGCCATAGGTACAGAGCCCGTGCAAGATCGGCGCCGGAAAGCCGACCCGCTTGGCCAGCGCCGGATCGGCATGCAGCGGGTTGCGGTCGCCGCTCAGGCGGTAGAGCAGCGCCTGGTACGCCCGCGTCTCCAAGGCGCAGATCAGGTCGGGCGCGCGCTCAGGCAGGCGATGCGGTTCCGGCCCGGAGCCGGCCGGGCCGCCGAAGCCGCCATCGCCACGGGCGAAGATCGTGCTGCCGAGGGTGAAAAGCGGCGCACCATCGTCCGCCGAACGGACCTTGGTCTCGGTCAGCACGACCGCGCCCTTGTCCGCGCCCTTGTCATAGGCCGCGACCACCCGGCTATCGGCGATCAGCCGGCCGGCGGGCGGCAGCGGTCGGTGCAGCTCCAGCCGCTGCTCGCCATGCAGCACTTTGGCATAATCCATGCCGCTGTCGCGCAGCAGCGGCGAGCGCGTCAGTACGGTCGCGAGCGTCGGCACGGTCTTGAGCGCGCCGCGCTCATAGACATAATCGAGCTCCTGCTCGTTCAGTGCATCGCGCCCCATGCCGACGCCAAGCGCATAAAGGATCGTTTCGCGATCGGAATATTCGTGCCGCTCGCCCTCGATCGCGAGCGACATCAGATAGTCGTAATTCATTGCCATAACGCGCCCTCCCTTAATCGAGATCCTGACCATTCATCCCGGCATTGAGCCGGGCGCGCGACAGCAGATCCTGCACGACCGGCCCGAGCGTGGTCGGATCGTCGAGCTGCTCGATCGTCGGGCCACGATGCCAGCCTTCCGCAATGGCGAGGATGCCGCCACCGGCCTCGAATACCCGGCCGGTGACGGCGGAAGATTGCTCGCTCGCCAGCCAGGTCGCGATCGGCGCCACCCAATGCGGGCTGCGCATCGCGCGCTGCGCGTCGGTCAGCTCGCGCAGCCCCTCGGTCAGCCGGGTCTGGGCGATCGGCGCGATGGCGTTGACCGTGACGCCGAAGCGCTTCAGCTCACGTGCGGCAATGATGGTGAAGGCCGCGATGCCGGCCTTGGCCGCGCCGTAATTGGTCTGGCCCTGATTGCCGTAGATGCCGGAGACCGAACTGGTGTTGATGATGCGGGCATTGACCGGCTCGCCCGTCGCTTTCTGCCGGTTGCGCCAGTAATCGGCGGCATGATGCGCCGGCGCGAAGGTGCCTTTGAGATGCACCTTGATCACAGCATCCCATTCCGCCTCGGTCATGTTGACCAGCATGCGGTCGCGCAGGATGCCGGCATTGTTGATCAGCACGTCGAGCCGGCCGAAGCCTTCGACCGCCTCGTCGATCATATGCTTTGCGCCGTCCCAGCTGCTGACGTCGTCGCCATTGGCGATGGCCTCGCCGCCGGCCGCCCGGATCTCGGCCACGACCTGTGCCGCCGGCGAAAGATCCTGGCCGGAACCGTCGATGCCGCCGCCCAGATCATTGACGACCACCTTGGCGCCATGGGCCGCCAGCATCAGCGCGTGCTCGCGCCCGATGCCGCGCCCGGCCCCCGTGACGATCGCCACCCGCCCCTCGCATAACCGGCTCATGCGCCGCCCTCCCATTTTTCTTTGGCCATTAAGTTTGCTTTGCCAAACTAAATTAGCCTATCCTCGGACGCAAGCCGGCCAGAGAGGCGGCGTTCGGGATGGGAAACGCCGATGAACTTCGATTTCTCCGACGACATGAAGCTGCTGCGCGATCAGGCGCGCAAATTCCTGCGTGAGCACTGTCCGCCGAAAGCGGCGCGGCGGGTGCTGGAGGGCGAGGCTCGATACGACACGACATTGTGGCGCAGGCTGGCCGAAATGGGCTGGCTCGGCGCCGCAGTGCCGGAGGACTATGGCGGCGCCGGGCTCGGTTATGAAGGGCTGTGCGTGTTGGCCGAGGAGCTGGGCGCCGCACTGGCGCCGGTGCCCTTCGCCTCCTCGGCCTATCTCGCGACCGAAGCGATCCTGGCAGCCGGCAGCGACGCGCAGAAACAGGCGCATCTGCCGAAGCTGGCTGGCGGCGACACGATCGGCACGCTGGCGCTGGCCGAAGGGCCGGGCAATCCCAACCCGGCGCGGATCGCGGCGAGCGTGACGCGCGGCAAGCTCAGCGGCACCAAGCTGCCGGTCGCCGATGGCGGCATCGCCGATCTGGCCGTCGTGCTGGCGCAGGAAAAACGGCCGGCCCGGCCTGTTCCTGGTCGATCTTACCGGCCCCGGCGTGGCGCGCGAGACCGTCGCGACGATCGATCCGAGCCGCGACCACGCCAAGCTCGTCTTCACCGACGCGCTGGCCGAACGGCTCGGCGAGGACGGCGACGGGTGGGAGCTGACCCGCCGCCTGCTCGACCGCGCCGCGGTGCTGATCGCCTTCGAGCAGATCGGCGGCGCCCAGGCCTGCCTCGACATGGCGCGCGACTATGCGCTGGAACGCTATGCCTTCGGCCGGCCGATCGGCTCGTTCCAGGCGATCAAGCATAAGCTGGCCGATGTCTATATCGCGACCGAGCTGGCCCGTTCGAACGCCTATTACGGCGCCTGGGCACTCGCCACGGAAGCCGCCGAGCTGCCGCTGGCTGCCGCCGCCGCGCGGGTCGCTGCGACCGAGGCGTTCCACCTGGCCTCCAAGGAAAACATCCAGACCCATGGCGGCATGGGCTTCACCTGGGAGACCGACTGCCATCTCTATTACCGCCGCTCGAAGCATCTGGCGCTGACGCTGGGCAGCGCGCCCTGGTGGCAGGACCGGGTGATCGCCGAACTCGAAGCGCGGAACGAACGGTAACTCGCAAGTCCCTCTCTGCCCTTCAGGGCGGAGAGGGATTTAGGGTGAGGTGGGTCGTGCCGCGTGATCGGAGCGTTCCCCACCTCACCCCGGCCCTCTCCGCCCCAATGGGGCAGAGAGGGAGATTTGGGAGAGAAATATGGACTTCAACGATACCCCCGAAGAAGCCGCGTTCCGCGCCGAAGTGCGCGCCTTCCTCGACGCCAACGCCAAGAAGAAGAGCGAGACGGCGGCGGCGAACCGCCGCCGCCACATTTCCGACGACGAAGAGCTGCAGCAGGCCAAGGCATGGCAGGCCAAGAAAGCCGATGCCGGCGTCGCGCGCATCACCTGGCCGGAGAAATGGGGCGGCCGCGGCGGCACGATGATCCAGCAGGTGATCTACAACGAGGAGGAGGCGCGCTATCTCGTGCCCGGCGGCGTCTTCGCCATCGGCCTCGGCATGTGCATCCCGACCCTGATGGCCTATGCCGACGAGGCGGCGCTGCAGCGCTATGTCCGCCCGGCGTTGCGCGGCGAGGAGATCTGGTGCCAGCTCTTTTCCGAGCCGGTTGCCGGCTCCGATCTGGCGGGGCTGAAGACGCGGGCCGAGCGCGACGGCGACGATTGGATCATCAACGGCCAGAAGGTCTGGACCTCGGGCGCGCACTATTCGGATTTCGGCATCCTGGTGACGCGGACCGATCCGAACGCGCCGAAGCATGCCGGGCTGACCTTCTTCTATCTCGATATGAAGAGCCCCGGCGTCGAGGTGCGGCCGATCAAGCAGATCTCCGGCTCGTCGAATTTCAACGAGGTGTTCTTCACCGATGTCCGCATCCCGGACAGCCAGCGCTTGGGCAAGGTCGGCGATGGCTGGAAGGTCTCGCTGACCACGCTGATGAACGAGCGGCTCGCGGTCGGCGACGCGCCCGGCCCGGATTTCGAGGACATCTTCGAGTTGGCCCGCTCGCTCGAACTCGATGACGGCCCGGCCATCGGCAACCCGGCCGTGCGCGAGAAGCTGGCGCATTGGTATGTCCAGGCGCAGGGCCTGAAATACACCAAGTTCCGCACCATGACGGCCCTGTCGCGCGGCCAGACGCCCGGACCGGAATCGTCGATCACCAAGGTGGTGAGCGCCAGCAAACTGCAGGATATCGCGTCCTTCGGCATGGATCTGCTGGGTATGGCCGGCGGCATCACCGATCCGGCGATCGCACCGATGCAGGGCTGGTTCCAGGAGGCGCTGCTCTATGCGCCGGGGCTGCGCATCGCCGGCGGGACCGACGAGGTGCTGCGCAACATCATCGCCGAGCGCGTACTGGGCCTGCCCGGCGATGTGCGGGTCGACAAGGATCTGCCCTACAACAAGATCCCGTCCGGCAAGGGCTGAGCAGCGCGCTTATTGCGCGCTGCGATGCATGCCGCTGGCCAAGACGTCCTGCAGCCCGGATTTGCTCTGCCGATCCTCGCCCGGCCCGGCGACGAGCCAGAACAGCATGCCGGTCGCAGCGCCCTCGATCCACCAAATGGCGGGGTCGCCCAGGACATGGCCGAGCGGCACCGCGATCCGCCCGTCCACCGCGCCGAGCCACAGGCGCCAATTGGCGACGAGCGCATCGAAATAGGCAGCATAGGCGACGATCGCGAGCCCAAGTCCCCACAACATATAGGTCGCAAGTCCCCCGGCATGCACCCGGCGCAGCAGCAACTGCGTCGGCCAGCCCAGCCCGCAAACGGCAGCGTAGGACAGCGGCAGAGCGATGCTGACCACGATATCCGCCTCCGGCGTACCCCGGCCGATGGTCGCGGCCAGATACGCCAAATAAGCGAGCGGTAACAGTGCCGGCACGATAACGAAGGCGAACAAGACTCGCATGATGCCCCCCGAAGCCGATTCGCCAGATCCGCCACGCACCAACCAGTTCTTGCACACGGTGGCACGCATCGCGCCCGTGACGATCGAGTTTTCTCGAGTCTTTACAAATTATGCGCGGAACCAGCATCAGCTAAAGCCAGGGCGTCGTCCCATGGCAAAAAAGTGACATCACCCGTCGGTTGCGATTTCATGCGCGGGCGAGTTGAGTGACCCCACTCGTCCGCGTTGCATCACTCGGCGTAAGCCAGGCGCTCGCTGCCACGTTGCCTGGCGGCAGCGGCCGGCAAGCGCACGCCACGCGGCTTGGCCGGCTCCGGAGCCGGCACGGCAAAGACCGGAGCGCCCATCTGCGCCGCCAGGAATTCGCCGAGGAACTCGCATTGCCGCCTTATATCGGGCACGGCGGTCATCTCCCAGAACGCTGCCTTGGTCACCGGACCGATGGCAAAGAGCCGGCGCGAGATCGAGCCATCGGCGTGTTTCAGCGCGCAATTGGCCGTCACGTCGAGCCCCAGGCGCAGCGCGTCCGGCCGGACCAGCCCGGCATCGAGCAGGCTGCGCACCAGAGGATGGGTGATCCGGTCGTAGTCACAGCCCGGCCCGGCGCAATTGATCACGCGCGCCGCATCGAGTTCGACCTGTTCGCCGTTGCGCCGCCGCCGATAGCTGACCCGCACGCGGTCCGTGCCGGCATCGAAGCGCTGGATCCGGCCGATATGGATCTGCAGCTGGCCGCTGGCGCGGACCTGCTCGATCCGGTCGGCGACGGCCGGCGCCATACGGTGGCGGTGCACATCCCACCAGGGCCGCAAATGGCGCAGGAAACGCTGCCGATCCTCATTCGACAGGGCGTTCCAGACATCCTGAGTGAAGGGACGCAGCTGATCGATCACCGGCTGCCAGCTGCGGCCTTCGGCCAGCGCCTGTTCCGACGCTTCGCGCAATGCGCGGGTCAGCGCGCCGAGCTTGGTCGGCAGCGCATAATCCTGCGGCGGCGCCGCGGCGCCCGCCTCGTGCCGGCGCGGCAGCAGGCCACGCCGTGACAGCGCATGGATCGGCCCGCGATGCCCCTGATCGATCAGCGTGATTACGGCATCGACCGTGGTCAGACCGGTGCCGACCAGCAGCACGGGCGCATCCGGATCGAGCCCGGTGAAGGTGGCGACGCCCCAGGGATCGGCGCGATAGAACGGCCCGTTGAGGAAATCCTCATGCGCGCCCGGCGGCGGCTCGGGCGGGAAATTGCCGGTCGCGAGCACGGCGATATCGGCTTCAATGGTCCGGCCGCGATCGAGAATGAGCTGCTGGCCGGTGCCCGAGCGATCGACGCCGAGGACATCGCCACGCGACAGCTTCAGCCGCCCGGCATTGCAGGGCCGGCGCATCTCGTCGAGCAGCATGTTGCGCATATAGGCGCCGAACAGCTGGCGCGGCACGAAGGTGCCGGGACCGACCGGGCCGATGCCCAGGCTGTCGGCATCCTGCGCGGAGAGCCAGTCGACGAAATCGGTCGGCTGGTCGCGGAACGCGCTCATCTTCCCGGCCGGGACGTTCAGCAGATGGCTCGGATTGCCGCTCGAATAGGCGGCGCCGGGACCGAACTGTCGATTGCGCTCGATCAGATGGATCCGGGTCGTTGCGCAACATCGGCGCAGAAGATGCAGGGTAAGCAGCGTGCCGCTGAAGCCGGCTCCGACAATCGCGATGGTGGCCATGGTCACCTCTCCGGGGGTCGACTCGCCGGTCCCGCACGCAAATTCCTACAGGCCGACGTGGAATAAGATATCTGTGCCGACCGTTATATGTAAATGTGTTTTTATTATACGCGATTCAAATGTGTATCTATCAGACGCCGTCGCGCGGCAGCATCCCCGCCGTCCCTCGGTTCTAGGTTATTCACAGTTGGCGCTTCGCCCAACAGGCGGCATTGAGCTCGATATAAGGCCTCTTTGAGACGCTTAACTATTGAAAAGTAAGAAAAATGTCATGGCCGAGCTTGTCCCGGCCATCCACGTCGGACAGCTTGACTGAGACTCTCCTGGAAAGACTCAGGCGTCGGCCCGACGTGGATCCCCGGGACAAGCCCGGGGATGACAATCTATATTTCCCTAAAGCATTGCAAAATCTGGATAAGATGTGCGAATCCCGTAGCCCGTTGGGACGGAGAGGGAGATTCAGGGGCTTGCCTGGGGTCACGCCCGTCTTACACACGGTCTCGATAGCGTCTTGCCCTGCCGCTACGGTTTCACCCCAAAATGGCCCGAGCCGGAGGACAACCTATCCCTCACGCCCGAGCAGACGGGCAAGGATAGCGGCTTCGATGTCGCCGCCACCGACGCGAGGCCGGGGCCTTGCCGTATCGACGGACCAGGTCTCGGCAATGCGTCCGCGTTCCAGCACGATGACGCGGTCGGCCAGCCGCACCGCTTCGCCGACATCATGGGTGACGAGCACGGCGGTGAAGCCTTGCGCGCGCCAGACCCGTTCGACCAGATCCTGCATCTCGATCCGGGTCAGCGCGTCGAGGGCGCCCAGCGGCTCGTCGAGCAACAGCAGGCGCGGCCGGGAGATCAGCGCGCGCGCCAGAGCGACGCGCTGCCGCTGGCCGCCGGACAGCTCGGCCGGCCACGCGCCCGACTTTTCGGCGAGACCGACTTGGGCCAAGGCCGCCCGTGCGGCATCGGCCGGCGTGCCCGGCGCCGCACCGATCAGCACATTCTGTTCGACGCTGCGCCAGGGCAACAACCGCGCCTCCTGGAACATCATGCGCGCGTCGGTCGCCCGCCCCTGCAAGCGGCGGCCGTCGAGCTCGATGCCGCCGGCGCTGGCGCGGTCGAGACCGGCGATCAGCCGCAGCAGCGTGCTTTTGCCCGAGCCGCTCTGGCCGACGATCGCCAGGAACTCGCCGGGCTCGACCTCGAAATCGACATCCTGCAGCACTGCGGTCCGGCCGAAGGATTTGGCCAGGCCCTCGAAGCGCAGGGCGACGCCGGCCGCCGCCTTGACCGGCTCTTCGGGGATGGAGAACCGTTCGGTCAGATCATAGCCCGGATGGCCGAGCACAAGCTGGTTCATGGAATTGCTCCCGCCCGGAATGCCGGATGCCAGGTGAGGCAGCGCCGCTCCAGCCAATGAGCGGCCCAATCGGCCGCCTTGCCGAGCAACGCATAGATCAGGATGCCGAGCACGACGACATCGGTCTGCAGGAATTCCCGGGCATTCATGGTCATGTAGCCGATGCCTTCGGAGGCCGAGATCGTCTCGGCCACGATCAAGGTCAGCCACATGATGCCGAGCCCGTAGCGGAAGCCGACCAGAATCGAAGGCAGCGCGCCAGGCAGCACGACCTGGCGGAACAGCCGCCAGCGGTCGAGCCCGTAGCTCTCGGCCATCTCCAGCAAGCCGGTATCGACCGTGCGCACGCCGTGATAGGTGTTGAGATAGATCGGGAAGAAGACGCCGACCGAGACCAGGAACAGCTTGGCGCTCTCGTCGATGCCGAACCACAGGATGACCAGCGGGATCATCGCCAGATGGGGGATGTTGCGCAGCATCTGCAGCGAGGAATCAAGCAGCCGGGCCGCCGTCGGCGAGGTGCCGTTCAGCACGCCGAGCACGAAGCCGATGCTGCCGCCGATCGCGAATCCGACAAATGCTCGGGCCGTACTGACCCACATGTCGCGCCAGAGCTCGCCGCTCTTCGCCATGGTCCAGAAGGCGATAGCGACATCGCTCGGCGCCGGCAGCAGGCGATGCGAAATGAGGCCGCTCTCGGCGCCGATCTGCCACAGCACCAGGATCGCGACCGGCACCAACCAGGGTGCGGCTGTGTCGAGGATGCGCTTCATGACGTGGCGCTCCAGGCCTTGACCGGCGCGGTCTCATTGGCGATCAGCTCGCCGAAGGGACCACTCAGGCTCGGCGCCGAAGTCACGCTCTCCCGCCGGCGCAGCGGCAGCAGCGGGAAGACCAGCTCGGCGAAGCGATAGGCCTCCTCGAGATGCGGATAGCCCGAGAAGATGAAGCTCTCGATGCCGAGTGCGGCATATTCCTTGATCCGCGCGGCCACGGTCTGCGGGTCGCCGACCAGCGCCGTGCCGGCGCCGCCACGAACCAGCCCGACCCCGGCCCAGAGATTGGGGCTGATCTCCAGCTCGGCCCGGCTGCCACGATGCAGCTGGACCATGCGCTGCTGGCCGACCGAGTCGAAGCGGGCGAAGGTCTTTTGCGCCTCCTGCACTTTCTCGTCATCGACATGGCGGATCAGATCCTCGGCGGCGGCCCAGGCTTCCTTTTCCGTCTCGCGCACGATGACGTGGAGGCGGATGCCGTAGCGCAGAGTCTTGCCGCGCGCCGCCGCCAGCGCCTTCATCTCGGCGATCTTCGCGCCGACCTGCTCGGGCCGCTCGCCCCAGCTGAGGTAATGCTCGACATGATCGGCCGCGACGACCTGGCCGGCGCCCGAAGAGCCGCCGAAATAGAGCGGCGGGTAAGGCTGCTGCACCGGCGGGAAGATCAGCCGGCTGCCGGCGACCTTGAGATGCTTGCCGACGAAATCGACCGTCTCGCCCGCCATCAGGCGGCGCCAGATGGTGAGGAATTCGTCGGTCAGCTCATAGCGGCTGCTGTGATCGAGGAAGATGCCGTCGCCGGCCAGCTCGGCCGGATCGCCGCCGGTCACGACATTGATCAGCAGCCTGCCGCCGGAGAGCCGGTCGAGCGTCGCCGCCATGCGCGCCGCGACGGCAGGCGATTGCAGGCCGGGCCGGACCGCGACCAGGAAGCGCAGCCGCTCGGTCAGCGGCACCAGAGCCGAGGCCATGACCCAGCTATCCTCGCAGGACCGCCCGGTCGGCAGCAGCACGCCGTAATAACCCAGTTCGTCGGCCGCCTGGGCGATCTGGCGAGCATAGTTGAGGGTGATCTGGCGGCCGCCCGTGGCGGTGCCGAGCCAGCGGCCATCGCCATGGGTCGGAATGAACCAAAGAAGATCGAGAGACATGGGATGCGTCCGGCCTAGCTGTTCGGGGTCCAGACGGCGTCGCGCACCGTCACTTTTGTGGGAATGAGGCCGAGCTGGAAGAAGGCGTCGGCGATGCGCTGCTGGTCGTCGATCGCCTTGTCGTCGAGCCGGGTAACGCCATAGCCGAGTCGCGACACGGCGAGATCGAGCACGGGAACCGGAATGCCGGTACGTGGCGACAGCAGCTGCGCCACCTCATGCTGATGCTGCTCGGCCCAATGGTCGGTCTTGGCGATCTCGTCCAGCACCTCGGCCACAAGCGCCGGATGCGCCTTCGCAAAGTCGCGATGCGCCAGGTAGAATTGCCGGTTCGGCGCCAGATCCTTGGCATCGGTCAGCAGGCGCGCGCCGGTCGCCGCCTGGGCCGCGGCCAGGAACGGGTCCCAGATCGCCCAGGCATCGACGCTGCCGCGCTCGAAGGCGGCGCGCGCATCGGCCGGGGTCAGATAGACGCTCTCGATATCCTTCGGCGTGAGGTTGGCCGAGCCCAGCGCCTGGACCAGCAGGTAATGCACGTTCGAGCCCTTGTTGAGCACGACGCGCTTGCCCTTGAGATCGGCGATCGACTGGATCGGGCTGTCCTTCGGCACGATGATCGCCTCGCCGGTCGGCGCTGCCGGCTCGACGCCGACATAAAGCAGCGGGGTCTGCGCCGCCTGAGCGAAGACGGGCGGCGCCTCGCCCGTCGTGCCGAAATCGATCGAGCCTACCGAAAGGGCCTCGAGCAGCTGCGGGCCGGCCGGGAATTCCTTCCACTCGACCTTGACACCTTCGGCCGCCAGCCGCGTCTCCAGGCTATGCTGCTCTTGGAGGATGACCAGCGTGCCGTATTTCTGGACGCCGATGCGGAGCGTCGTCGGCTCGGCGGCTTGCGGGCCGCTGAAAGCAGTCACCGCCAATATTACAGCCGCGGCACGGATAAATTTCATGATTGTCTCCATCGGGCGCGCCCATGGCGCGGCCCCTCCAATCGGTCATGACTGCCAGGCCTCAAAAGCCCGGCGGAAGCTCAGGAAAGCGCGGTACAGCTAGACCGTACAGCAGATCGAGCCAGGTCTGGACATGGCATTCTCCATCGCGAAACCACGAGACCGATCGTGGCGCTTTAGCGTTTGGTGACGCGGCGCAAGCTGCAGAAATCAAATTGCCGCGGACTCGCGGGGCGAGCCATCGCTGAACGTGATGTTGTTCCCTGGCGATGTCAACTATGAATCTGTTTTATAGATCTATAATACATTTTAAATCGGTAATTTTCAGGGCCGCCGATGCTGCGGCGGCCCTTAGATGTGAGGTAGAAAAATAACGATTTGCGCTTCTCATTTAGATAATTCCTACGCATCAGAGTAATTTTCTAGCTTCATAGCTCAAATGGACGATGCCGACGCGAGCTGAGCGCGCGATCTTCATCAGCGGGGCGGGCCGAAAGGCGGCGCGCCCTGCGGAGGGAGCGTTCATGAAGTTTTCGATGATTTTCGAAGCGCAGATCGTGGAAACCGATCGGGCGGCCGAGTTCCGGATCTTCCACGAAATCGTCGAGCAATGTCTGCTTGCGGAACAACTCGGCTTCGACGGCATCTGGGCGGTCGAGCATACCGCCCTCACGCAATACGCCCATATGTCGGCGCCCGAAACCTTCCTGCCCTTCATCGCCGGCAAGACGGAAAGGCTGGAGATCGGTCATGGCGTGATCTGCCTGCCGCCGGCCATGAACCATCCGATCAAGGTCGCCGAACGGGTCGCCACCCTCGACATCCTGTCCAAGGGCCGGGTGAATTTCGGCATGGGCAAGGGCGGGACCCAGCAGGAGGCCGGCGCCTTCGGCTATCAGCTGGCCGATCTGCAGCCGATGATCGACGAGAGCATGTATCTGATTCCGCGGCTTTTCGTCGAAGACGAGGTCGAGCATGACGGCGTCCATATCAAGATGCCGCGCCGGCCGGTCCATCCGAAGCCCTATCAGCAGCCGCATCCGCGGCTCTACATGGCGTGCACCCGGGCCGACACGCTGGTCGCCGCCGGCGCGCGCGGGCTGGGTGCGCTGGTGCTGGGCTTCGGCGGGCCGGACGACATCGCCAAGAAGAACCGGATCTATCGCGACGCCTGGGCCACGCGGAAGCCGGAAGAGCAGGTCGGTTTCCGCCCGACCGAGCATCTGGCCGCGCTGTGCCCGACCATCGTGCTGGCCGACCGCCAGAAGGCGCGGCGCATCGGCCTCAGGGGCCAGCGCTTCTTCGCCGAGGCGATTGCGCATTGGTACCAGGGCGGCCCGAAGCCCTCGACCGACGACCTGAGCATCGACCAGCAGCATGCGGTGATGGCCGCGACCAAGGAGCAGGTCGTGGCCTATCTCTCCGAGGAGCATATCCCGGTCGGCTCCGAACATGTCGGCGTGTTCGAGGAGGTGCAGGACGCCTATGGCACGGCGGCCGACTGCATCGCCTATGTCGAGCGACTCTTCGATGCCGGCGCGGACGAGATCCTGTTCCTCAGCCAGATGGGCACCGTCCCGCAAGCCGCCATTCTGGAAACCATCCACGAGATCGGCACCAAGGTAATCCCGCATTTCCGCGCCCGGCAGGCGAAGTGCGCGGCGCAATAGCCGACCAGAGAGAAACCGCCCTCCAGGACGGCTCAAGGGGGAATCGGTCGATCTGACCGGCGATTACGATCAGAAGGAAGGCACGCGTTAGTGGACAAAATCTGGCGTTTGGTACCGGGCATCGGGAGACCTGTTTCGACCCAACTCGGTCGTAGAAATTTGTCGCGAGGCGCCCCGAAAGCGGACCTTCGCTAGCGGCCGAGTTCAGGGGGAAGCAGGTGGTCGATTGCCAGCGGGGAGCATTGCGCGGATCGCGAGATCGGTGGTTCTCAAGGGGCGAAACTCATCACGGGTCCGCGGATAGCCCCGCTTTCAAACGCGGCGTCGCGAAGTCCAGAAAGGCACGCAGCTTCAGTGGCAGATACTCTCCCGACGGATGTACCAGACTGAGCGGAAGCGTCTCTCGCTTAAAGTCCGGCAATACCGGAACCAAGGTGCCGTCCCGGAAGTCCGAGGCGACATGATGGGACAAGACCGATATGATCCCCAGGCCCGCTTTAGCCGCTTCACTAGCCGCGTCGGTTGAATTGACGATAAGCCGATAACGAACAGGAACTTCGGCGTCATTGGCAACGCTCCGGAAACTAGGCCCTGTGAGGCCCTGCACACCAATGCAGTCGTGCCCGACCAGATCGCCAGGTTTCTGCGGCGTACCCCGGGCCTCAAGGTAGCCTGGGCTGGCGGCGAAAACCCGACGGATCGTGCCTATCCTTGTGGCGATCAAAGCACTGTCCGGCAGATCGCCGACACGAAGTGCTGCATCAACTCCCTCCTCGGTCAGATTGACCAAGCGGTTGCTGAGTGTCAGGCGGACGTCGATCTCCGGATAGGCCCGAAGAAAATCAGCGAGCACCGGCACCAGATGCAAGCGGCCGAGAACAATCGGCGCCGTCACGCTTAGCTCGCCCTTCGGCGCCGTGTATTCCCCCGCTGCGATGCGCTCCGCTTCACCCACTTCTTCAAGAATCCGCTTACTGGCAGCCACGTAGGACTTGCCCGCGTCCGTCAGGGTGATCTTCCGGCTTGAGCGCGTCAGCAACTGGGTCCTCAGATAGCCAGAGCCGGCCTTGGGAATCTGGACGATAGGATAAGTGGATTTTCTGCCTGAATGCGGCGATGTTTGCCGCGGATCAGGAGAGCAGATGACGAAGCGAGGCCGCCGGAACCATACACCGGCTTTCAAGGCGAAGGTGGCATTAGCCGCTCTCAAAGGTGACAAGACGCTGGCCGAGCTGGCGCAGCATTTCGATGTACATGTGAACCAGATCACGAGCTGGAAGGCGCAGCTTCTGGACGGGGCGGCTGGGGTTTTCAGCGGCGGCGTGGCCATCCCGGAGGCGGTCGCGGCAGTGGATTTGAAGACGCTGCACGCGAAGATCGGGGAGTTGGCGCTGGAGAATGATTTTTTGTCCGGCGCGCTCACCAAGGCCGGCATGCTGAGCGCAAAGCGATGATCGACCGAGAGCACGACCTGCCGCTCGTGCGGCAGGCTGAGATCCTGAAGCTCAGCCGAAGCGGGCTCTATTACCAACCCCGACCGGTGCCGCCGGCGGATCTGGCGATCATGCGGCGGATGGACGAGCTGCATCTGGATTACCCGTTCGCGGGCAGCCGGATGCTGCGCGATCTCTTGCGCGGCGAGGGTGTCGAGATCGGCCGCCAGCATGTCACGACGCTGATGAAGCGGCTGGGCATCCAGGCGATCTATCGCCGGCCGAACACGTCGAAGCCGGCGCCGGGCCACAAGATCTACCCGTATCTGCTGCGCTCCGTGGCGGTCGAACGGCCGAACCAGGCCTGGGCGATGGATATCACCTACATCCCGATGGCGCGCGGCTTCGTCTATCTGGCCGCCGTGGTCGACTGGTTCAGTCGCCGGGTCCTGGCCTGGCGCCTGTCGATCACCATGGAGGTCGATTTCTGCCTGGACGCGGTCGAGGAGGCGCTGGCCAAGCACGGCAAGCCGGAGATCTTCAACACGGACCAGGGCAGCCAATTCACCAGCGCCGCCTTCACCGGTCTGCTGCAGGACAACGGCATCGCCATCAGCATGGATGGCAGGGGCTCGTGGCGCGACAACGTCTTCGTCGAACGGCTCTGGCGCTCGGTCAAATACGAAGAGGTCTATCTGCGGGCCTATGACAGCGTCGCCGAGGCCCGCGCGTCGATCGGCCGGTATCTGGGCTTCTACAACGCCAAGCGCCCGCATTCGAGCCTTGACGCCCGGACGCCGGACCAAGCCTACTTCAACCACCTGCCGCAGTGGGCGGCAGCATGACCCGACGGGCGACGCCCGAAATTTTGCCGCCGTTGTCGGGTCGTCACTCCAGTCGGGCTACGCCCTCCTTGCGTGACGACCTGACAACGGCGCACTACCACAGCAACCGGCAGAGAACCCACTTATCCAGCGTCGGAACCTGTCCAGCTGAACCCGGCCAGCTCTGCCTTCCAGGTCCGAAATCTTGCGGCTGACGGTGGTGAGTGGCGTGTCGAGACGTCGTGCGGCGGCCGATAGGCTTCCTGCCTCGGCGACGGTAACGAGAATCGACATCGAGTCCAGGCGATCCATCATGGTTCCCGGAAAATGGAAGGAAGCCTCCCAACCTTACGAGATTATGCCTCAGATCGGTAGCCACCATTATCTGTCTCGCGGGAGCAAAGCCCTACGGGAAAGGGATAAGGTCGGCGTCATGAGCGGCAATGAGAAAAACCGGGCACGGGCTTCGTGCTCTCGCGCCGCACTTTGCTTGTGGCGGGCTCTGCCGCTGCTTCAAGTCTGATGGAGGGTCGAATGGCCAACGCGGAAAATTCCGGAGGCGTCGATAGCCCCAAGGAGTACGACGTCACGACAAACGGCATTTCCCTGCACGTAACCGAGCAAGGGCAAGGGCCAGCCGTCCTTTTCTGCCACGGGTTTCCGGATACTTCCTATACGTGGCGGCGGCAGATGAAAGCCGTCGCGTCCGCCGGATATCGCGCGATTGCACCGGATATGCGTGGCTATGGGCGCAGCTCGGCCCCTGCGGACGCGAGTTTGTACACGCCGCTGCAAACGGTTGGCGACCTCGTCGGCCTGCTCGATGCGCTGAAGCTCCCCAGTGCGGTCCTGGTAGGCCACGACTGGGGGGCGACGCACGCTTGGAACGCCGCGATGATGCGGCCGGATCGATTTACCGCGGTGTTCTGCCTAAGCGTACCTTACGTGCCGCGTGGGGATGTCAGCGTCTTCGAGCGCATGCGGAAGTCGGGCCATCAAGACGATTTCTATATGTTCGAACAGATCCAACCGGAGGCCGATCAAATTTGGGCCGATGCAGCGGTCACCATTCCAGGAATTTTATATTGGGCATCGGGTTCCGCCCCCGCCGAGAAGCGATGGAGCCCGCTGGATCCGGCCCGCAGCCTTCATCGTCCGGCGTCGGGCGCTTTACCGTCATGGGCAGAGCCAGACTACGTCAAGCACAACATCGCGGAATTCCAGCGCACCGGCTTTCACGGCGGACTGAACTACTATCGCGCAGCCGAACCGTATTTCGATCTGTCCGCCGCTTTCAAAGGCGCGAAGATCGCTCAGCCCTCATTTTTCATCTGGGGGAAGGCGGACGGGCTGAAAGAACTCTATCCGCTGACAATCGACCAGATGCGCGCCGGTTTGCCGGGTCTCGTGGGCGGGCTCGAACTCGACAATGTCGGCCACTGTGTACAGCACGAAGCGTCTGACGTGGTCAGCGACCAGCTCGTGAAGTTCCTGCGCACCGTCAAGGCCACTTAAAGACGGGCTTCGCCACGACACGGCCCAATTCGGGCGGCCGTTACCACCCTCGCGAAGGAGCGAACAATGACTGATTCTCCAAGTGGCGCCTTGCCTGCGTTAACCGAACATCGCGTCCAGCGCGACCGCGGCAGTCTACACGTCCGCGACTTTCCTGGCGGCGGACCAGCATTCGTCGTGCTGCACGGGTTTCCGGACAATTCACACATCTACGACGACCTGATTCCGCATTTGGCTGCGGCCGGTCGTAGAACCATCGCGGTCGACTTTCTGGGCTTCGGCGCCTCCGACAAGCCCGAGGGCGCGCATTATGGTTTCGAACAGCAGCTTGGTGACCTGGAAGCGGTCGTTGAGGCCCTGGGGATCGACAAGATAATTCCGGTCGGCCATGACGCGGGCGGTCCGGCCGCCGTTAATTTCGCCCTCAGGCATCCCGAGCGCACTGCCGCGGTCTGCTTGATGAACGCGTTCTATGGCGACGCGCCCGGCCTGCGCGTTCCCGAGTTCATCGAGCTCTTTTCGAACAAGGGTCTGAAAGCGTTCACTCAGCATTTCCTGGCGAGTCCGCAGCAGTTCGCCTGGTTGCTCGGCTTTCAGCGCGACCAGATGCAGGCGGGCCTGACCGAGGCGCAGAAGGCCCGCTACACGGATTTCCTCGGGCCGATCATCGACAACAACTTCCGGCAACGGCCAAGTGCCGGTCCGGCCTTTGCGCAGATGACCTATCAACTGACCATGAGGTCGCTGCCAATACGGCCCGTTTGCTTGAGTTCCGGCGCTCCGAGGTTCCGCTTCTCCTCATTTGGGGCAAGTCCGACCCCTATCTGCACGTTAGCGTCGCCGAACACATGCGATCCCAGGCCAGGCGTGCCGCCCTTCACGTCCTTGAGGCCGGTCATTGGCCGCAGATCGACGCGGCCGCCGACGTCGCTCGCATCCTGCTTGCGAACCACTGATCGCGGGAGCTTCCGACAAGCCACTGGCGCTTCGCTCCGAAGTCATCGTTTGGAAACGGCTCGGTGTTCGCCGAAGGCAGGTCTCCGGAGCCGTCGTCCCATGATCCGACGATTTGCTTACATGGAGTATCGATGATGAGGCTAACCGCCCGCAGCTTCCGCTCGCCCCGCCACACAACGCACTATTGGGAGGCCGGACCGGCCGACGGGCCGTTGATGATTTTTCTCCATGGCTGGCCCGAGATCGGCCTGATGTGGCGCGGGCAGATCGAGGTCTTCGCATCCGAAGGCTGGCGCTGCGTCGCGCCAGACATGCGCGGCTACGGCAGCTCATCGGCACCGACCACCTCCGAGGCCTATGCGCTGAACGAGATCGTCGACGACATGGTCGAGCTTCACGACCATCTGGGCGCGCGTCCGGCAATCTGGGTCGGCCACGACTGGGGAAGCCCCGTGGCCGGGGCGCTGGCCGCGCAGCATGGAGCGCGCAGCCGAGGCGCGGTGCTGATCTCAGTCCCATATTTCCCGGAGGGTTTCGCATTGCCGAGCCTCCTGGCCTTGATCGACCGTGGGCAGTATCCCGCCGATCAATATCCAGACGGACAGTGGGACTACTATCGCTTCTATCTGACCCACTTCGACCAGACGGTCAGTGACATGGACGCGGACATGCCGGCGACCCTGGCGTCGATCTATCGGCCTGGGAACCCTGCTTCCGCGGGAAAGGTCTCCCCGTCTGCCTTGTTGACGGTCAACGGAGGCCGCTACGGTTCTGCGCATCGCGCCCCGCCAACGGCACCCAACCCCGTGCTTTGGCCGCCCGCCGACTTCGACGCCTTGGTCCAGGCGTTCCGCGCACACGGTTTTCGTCCGGTCAACGCTTGGTACCTGAACGATACCGCCAACATCGCTTACGCCCAGGCCGCGCCCGACGGCGGCCGCTTATGCCAGCCCGTGCTGTTCATCAACGGCGACTGGGACGCGATCTGCGACATCAACCGCAGCCGCCTCGGAGAGCCCATGCGCAGCACCTGCCTGGACCTTGCCGTGACGAACCTGCCCGCCGGTCACTGGCTGCCGCTCGAGCGCAAGATCGAAAGTGCCCAAGCCATCCGTTCGTGGCTTAAAGCGAAAGGGCTATGGTAGCCAGGCTCGCTAAAACAGATTCGTTTTTCCCTCTACCACCGCTATCGCACTTGGACACTTCCCGGTCGGGTGTGTTTCAAGGTTGACGAGTTCTGTGGGCGCGCCATGCGCGCAACGCGCGGCATGGGGATCTCCGGTTCGAGCCCAAAGGCCCGACCCGGGAATGGGTTGAGTGTGTAGTTTCCCGTCGGGTCGACCGAAAGCGGCTCGTCCGCTGTCCACCCGGACCGGACATCGAGCATCGGCACCAAGTGTCAGATTTTATCCATTAGCCCTTCCAGGTCATCTACGCCTAACCGCTGGCCCAGGCCTATTATTCGCAGTCGCCAACCTATGGCGGTCAGCCTTTCATCACATCGCCCAATATGCTGAGCACTCTGCTGCCGCGGGACGAGGGCAAGCGGAGCAGCGATTCCTATGGCACCGGCACGACCTTGACCGAAATCATCGACCCGGCGTTGACGCTGAAATCGATCAGCGGTTTCCGGCGCTGGCGGGCCGATCAGCCGACGACCTATATCGGCGATCTACGCGGGCCGGTCGACGATGTCCCACTCTGCCCTGTCCCACGCTCGAACGGCCGCCTGAGGACATTCACTCTGACCCTTTTCCTCCCGCGCGGCCGTTACACCAGCTCGTCGACCGAGCGCAGCAGCAGCCGGACCAAAGCGCTTTGCCGGGTCACGCCGGTCTTGGCGAAGATGGCGCGAAGCTGGGCGCGGGCCGTGTTCTTGGCCACGCCGAGCGCCTGGCTCGCCTCATCGAGATCGAGGCCCTGGGCCAGCAGCACGCCGAGCTCGGCCTCGGCCGGAGTGAGCTGGAACAGCTCGACCAGCGCCTGGGGCGGCGGTGCCACCGCCTGGTCGGGATCGGCGATGATGACGACGGCGGCGCCCTGCAGCGCCTCGCCCAACCTCGGCGCGCCCGGCGCCGGGCGCACGATGAGGCCGACACCCTGCCCCGTCTCGCGCTGCAGGCGCAGCGCGCGGGCGACGCCCGATGCCGCATCGGCATGGCCGGCAATCAGGGCGGCAAGTTCGCGCGAACGATGGTCGTCGACCAGCCGCAGCCGGCCTTCCGCCACGGTCAGCACCTCGCCCTCGGCCAGCACCGCCTGGGCGGCGGCATTGGCTTCGAGCACCCGGCCCTCACGGTCGACCAGCACGACGCCGATCGCGAGACGGCTGCACAGCGCAGCATAGAGCGTGCATTCGGCTTCAAGCCGGCTCAGCCGCAGGAACAGGTCGAGCGCGCGCATGAGATGGGGCAACAGCGCCGCCAGCCTCGCCTTCTCCGCAGCGCCGAAATCGCCATGCCCGGTAAGGCGCGAGGCGCGGATGCGGATCCGCTCGCCGCCGGCCTCGACCAGATCGGCGCCCAGCAAAAAGGTGTAGCCGGTCGGCACGAGATAGTCCCGGAAGAATCCCGACCGGGCCAGCCCGTCGGGGCCGAGATGCTCGTGAAAGGTGCGGACCACGCCCGGCGGCAGCTCGATGAAGGGATCGTCGCGGAACGAGCCCTCGCGATAGCGCGCCTCGCCGTCCCGTGTGCCCCCGACATTGAGCAGGATGTCGGGCAACTGCCGGCGCTGCCGCTCGACCAGGATGCTCGCGGCATCGGCACCGAGCCAGTCGCGCAGGGCCATGAGGAAGCGCTGGAACGGCGGCGTTTCGACCGGCCCTTCGTAGAGCAATGCGATCAGCGCCTCACCGGGATTTGCGTCTTGTATCGCCATCGAGGCAGTTTATGGGGCAGGCTGGGCGAAGGCCAAGGCTTTGCTATTCCAGGACAGGGAGCGGCACAGAATGCGTGATCCGGTTTTCGACCCCGACATGGCGGCGATCGTCGCCGCCTTTCTTGCCACCGTGCCGCCGGGGCCGAAGGATCTGGCGCAGATGCGCCGGCGCGTCGCCGACTACCCGCTGCCGACGCGCAGCACGCCGATCGCGCGGGTCGAGGACCTGACAATTCCAGGTCCGACAGGTCCGCTGACGGCCCGGCTCTACGCCCCGGCCGAGGGCGCGCCGCTCATCGTCTTCTACCATGGCGGCGGCTGGGTGCTGTGTTCGATCGATACGCATGACTCGCTGTGCCGCGCGCTCGCCGCCGCGAGCGGCGCCGCCGTGCTGTCGATCGATTATCGCCTGGCACCCGAGCATAAATTCCCCGCTGCTTTCGAGGATGCCATGGCCGCCTTGGTATGGGCCGCGGCCAATGCCGCGGCACTCGGCTGCGATCCGACGCGGCTCGCCGTGGCGGGCGACAGCGCCGGCGGCAATCTCGCCGCCGCAGCCGCCTTGGCCGCACCGGCCGCCGGCATCCGCCTGGCGCATCAATTGCTTGTCTATCCGGCGCTCGATCCGATGCAGCGCGGGCCGAGCCATGCGCGCTACCTCAGCGGCGTGCTGCTCGATGCGCCAAGCATGGCCTGGTACTGGGAGCAATATCTGCGCGACTCGGCCGACCGGCTCGATCCGCGCGCGGCCCCCGGCCTGGCGCCGTCTTACGGCGTGTTTCCACCGACCACGCTGGTGCTGGCCGAGCACGATCCGCTGTTCGACGACGGCATCGATTTCGCGAACGGTCTGCGCGCAGCCGGCATCGCAACCGAGATCCTGCGCTATGACGGCGTGACCCATGGCTTCCTCAGCATGTTCGGCATGGTCGCCAAGGCGGAAACGGCCTTTGCCGATATCGGCAAGGCGTTGCGCCGAGCCCTGGCGCCGGCTTGACAGGATTCAGCGCAAGCCTGAAGATCCGGCCGTTTTCGCCACCTCAAGGTGGCCCCGTTCCGAATGCGCCTGCACATGACCGAGTCCGACACCGAGACGATTCTGCTGCGCGGTCAGGCGCTTAAGGCGGCGAAGGGTTTCCTGGGCGGGACGCATCGGCTGGTGTCGCCCGAAGCGACGCTCGAACGATTGCTGCCGATCCTGCCTCGAATCGGCGTGACCCGGCTGGCCAACATCACCGGGCTCGACCGTATCGGCATTCCAGTGGTGCTGGCGCATCGGCCCAATGCTGCAACGCTGGCCAATGGTGGCGGCAAAGGCGTGACTCTGGTCGCCGCCAAGGTGTCGGCCGGGATGGAAGCGCTGGAGGTCCAGCACGCCGAGACGCCGGCCCTGCCCTTCGTCGAATGCCCCTATGACGCGCTGCCGCCGGAACAGCGTATGTCGACAGACGGGCTGGGCGGCACGCGCGGCGGGCTGTTCCGCGCCGACCTGCCCGAAGCCTGGGTCACGGGCTGGGACCTGCTTGGCCAGCGCGAGATCGCCGTGCCGTGGAACTCGGTCTTCATGGTGCCGTCGCCGATGCGCGCGGCACGACAGTTCATCGCCATGACCACCAACGGCCTGGCCAGCGGCAATCACCTGCTCGAAGCGATCGCCGCAGCGCTTTACGAGGTCATCGAGCGCGACGCCTCGTCCTGCACGCGCCACGCCGAAATGGTCACCGGCAAGCCGGTCCCGCGCATCGATCTCCATGCCAGCGAGCACCCGGTCATCGTCGAGCTGATGGCGCAATTCGCCCGTGCCGGGATCGAGCCGTTGCTGTTCGATCGCACGTCGGATTTGAACGTTCCGGTGTTCGAATGCGTCGTCTATGACCGGGAAATGCGCCATTTCGGACTGGGCCGCGGCTATGGCTGCCATCTCGATCCCGTCGTCGCGGCGTCGCGCGCCCTGACCGAGGCGGTGCAGGGCCGGACCATCATGGTCGCCGGCTCGCGCGACGATTTCTTCCAGCGCGATTTTCGCGCAACCCAGCTGGCCGATGCCGGTGCCGAGATCGCCCATCTGGAAGCCCGCCCGGCCACGATCGGCCTCGAGCATTATCCGAACCGCAGCATGCCGAGCTTCGAGGGCGATGTTTCGATCATGCTCAAGGCCTTGCGCGGCGCCGGCATCGATCAGGCGATCGTGTTCGACCTGACCAAGCCAGAGATCGGCATACCGGTGGTGAAGGTCGTGGTGCCGGCGCTCGAAGGCTACCACATCGATTTCTACGCCCCCGGCCGCCGCGCCCTGGCCCATGCCGAACGGGCCGCAGCATGAAGACCGTCGTCTTTCTGGGCCCCTCCCTGCCGGTCGAAGAGGCGCGCCGCCATCTCGACGCGATCTATCTGCCGCCGGCCGCCCAGGCCGACGTCATCAGCGCCGTGATGCAGCATCAGCCCGAAGCGATCGTGCTGATCGACGGGCTGTTCGGCCAGTCCCTGTCGGTCTGGCACAAGGAAATCCTGTTCGCGCTGGATCGCGGCATCGCTTTCTTCGGCGCGGCCAGCATGGGGGCGCTGCGGGCCCTGGAGACCGAGGCCTTCGGCGCCGTTGCCTTCGGCGAAGTCGTCCGCATGTATCGCGCTGGCGAGATCGAGGATGACGACGAAGTCGTACTCGCTCATGGCGTGGCCGAGGACGGCTATCGCGCCCATTCCGAGCCGATGGTCAATCTGCGCAAGAGCCTGGCTGCCGCCGAGGCGGGCGGCCTCATCGACGCGGCACAGCACGCCCACGCTGATCGCCGCCGCCAAGGCGCGCTATTTTCCGGAACGGACCTGGCCGACCCTGTTCGACGATGCCGGCCTGCCCGCGGAAACGCGCAGCCGGCTGGAGAGCTTCCTGGCGACCGGCGCCGTCGATATCAAGCGCGCCGACACGATCGCGCTGCTCGATCATGTCGCCGCGCTGACCGTACCGCCGCCGCGCGTGCCGTTCACGCTGCAGCGCTCGCATTTCCTGGAAACGCTGTACCAGCGTGACCGCCATGTCGAACAACCGGACGGGCGGGTCTCGCTGGCCGATATTGCGGCCCATGCCGCGCTGCACCGCCGCGATTTCACCGAGATCCACGGCGCGGCGCTCGACCGCAAGCTGCTGTTGATCCTGGCCGACCAGTTCGGTGCCACGGCCGGTCGGGAAGACATCCAGGCCGAAGCCGTGCGGTTTCCGGCGCCGCCATGGCCTGGAAGAGCCGGGACAGCAGGAGGAATGGTGTCGGCGCAAACCATCTCGAACCGGTGGAATTCGGCCGGCTGATGCAGGAATGCGCGATCCGGCGCAAGCTGCACGACTGGATCATCTCGCGCCGCTTCTCCGAGCGCACCACGACGCCGGTTCTGGACGAGCTGCGGCTGCGCGGCCTCTATGAAGAGACGGCCCGCGACGCGGCCTTCTTCGCCCGGGTCGCGGCCTTGCATTTCGGCGATTACGGCCAGGCGCCGGATATTGCCATGAACCAGCTTGTGATCGACCATATCCAGGATACCGGCCTGCCGATCGACACCTATTACAGCGACTGGGCCGTCGAAGTCGGGTTCAAGGACATCTACGATCTGCGCGTCGATCTGATGCGCTCGCGCATGGTGCGCAAGGTTCTGGCTGAAGTGACCGAGGAGGCGTCGGCGGCGTTCGATGGCTGAGATCCAGATCCGGCTCCCTCTGCAGTTCCGCGGTTATGTCGGCGGTGCCGATTCGGTGTGCGTCGAGGCCGAGACGGTGGGCGGCGCGCTGACCGCGCTTGCCGCCCGGTCCGCCGCGCTGGGGCGAACGCCTGCTGACCCCGGAAGGCGCGCTGCGGCGTTTTTGTCAATCTGTATCACGGCGATGAGGATATCCGGCGGCTGCAAGGCCTCGACACGCCGGTGAATGCCGGGTGCGTATTAATGATTCTGGTCGCGATGGCAGGAGGATAGCCCGCAGCTCGTCGAAGCTGGGCGGGCTTGACAGTTCGCACCGAAAAGTCGAGTCTCCGCAAACAGCACCAACTTCCGCGCGCCTTACCGATCCGAGGGGGAGAGGACCGTGTCATTGAATCTCGCAGAGCAACTGATCCGTCGCCTGGCGACTGATCCAACCTTTCGCCAGCAACTGGCCTGTCTGGACGGCGGCGCGAAGCGAGCCTTTCTCGATGCCAGTGGCTTCCGGGGCGTCACCTCGGAATGGCTGCAATCGATCGCCCTCGACGCCTTCAAGGATCTGACCAAGGGCAAGGACAAGGTCTCCGAAGCGGACGCCATGTCGGCGGTTACCGCCGCGACCACCGCTGCTGCCGCGACGCCGGGCGCCAGTGCCGGTTTTTCTGCAGACCACCGCGGCAACGCCGGGCGTGAGTCCCGCCGCAAGCGCCGGCCTGCTTCAAGCCACCGCAGCCCCCCGCTGGTCAGCAACCGGCCGCCGCCGCCGGTCTCCTCCAGGCTGTCGCCGCCTCTCCGGGCCTGCATCCGGCGGCGAGCGCCGGTCTGCTCCAGGCTGTGGCGGCCACGCCCGGCCTGCATCCGGCAGCCAGCGCCGGTCTGCTCCAAGCGGTAGCCGGCGCACAAGGCGTACCCCCGGCTGCCAGCGCAGGCTTCCTGCAGGCTTCCGTCGGCGCTCCGACGACGCCGGCAACGCCCGAGGGTGAAGCGCCGAAATCGGACAATAGCGGAAAGTCGTAGGCTTCAGCAGGTCGGTGGCCGAACTCCGCCGGACAGCGGGCTTCGGCCACTTTGCATCGTCAACCGTTCAGGCGCGGCGGCCTGAACGTCACCTGCTCCAAATCGCCAAGGGGATGGTCCGAGTTCAATGGCGCCGACGCTCCATTCTCTATGCTCGAAGCCTTAGCTCGACGCGGCAGCCCGATCCGGAATTCGGTGTGGCTCATCGGTTGGCTATCGCAACGCAAATCGCCGGCATGTCCGTTGACGATCAAATCGTAGCTGAGACTAAGTCCCAAGCCCGTTCCCTCGCCGGGCGCCTTGGTCGTGAAAAAGGGCGTGAACAGCTTCGCCCTCACAGCCTCCGTCATCCCGACACCGTTGTCGCGGATCGCGATTTCGACCTTGTTCCGCGTCTCCTTCAGCGAGATTTCCACGAGCGGGCGATAGCCGGCCCTCGCCGCCCTCCCGTGCCCGTTTCGCTGTCGCATAGAACGCATTGGAGAGCAGGTTCAGCACGACGCGCACGACGTCCTGCGGCACGATGCGAACAACAATCGGGTCCGCCGGGAAGTGCCGGACGAGATCGAGCGACATTGAAGCATGATTCGCCCGAGCGCCGTGGACAGCCAGATTACAAGCGTCGCCCAGGAGCGCGACCAGGTCGGTCTGCTCCCACTCGGCCGTACCGGTACGCGAATGCAACAGCATGGTGCGGACAATGCTGTCGGTGCGCTCGCCGTGCTGGCCGATGATTTTTAGATTCTTGGCGATCATCGCCAAGGTCTCGTCGATCATCGCGTTCCGCCGATCGCCGATCTGTTCGCCCAGCTCAGCGATCAGATCGGAGGTCAAGCCGGAAAAATTATTGATGAAATTCAGCGGGTTCTTGATCTCATGGGCGATGCCGGCCGTGAGCTGTCCAAGCGTCGCCATCTTCTCTTGCAAGATCAACTGAGCTTGTGCCGCACGCAATTCAGCGACCGTTGCTTCCAGCTTGCGATTGGCGGCGCGCAGCTCTTCCTCGGCTCTGCGTCGAGCCGTGACATCGGTCAGGACCTCGACCCAGCCGATGCCCGGGACCGGGCTGGTCCGTATTTCGATCGACTGCCCCGTATCTCCGCGCGTGAAATCGGTCGGGTTCGACCAATGGCCGCCATCGGCGCGCGGCAATGGGCCATAACTCAGCTTGGCCCAATCGAGCCGAGCGACGACCTCTTCTTCCGAAATGATGCCATGGCGACCGCGCTGCTTCTGACATTTCAGAATGGTCGCAAGTGGTAGTGTCGCCTCAATCTGTTCCGCCGTGAAGCGGGTTTCGTCCAACCACTGCTTTTCGGCATCGCCGCGCTCGACCTGGAAGCGCATCAAATCATCCAGGGTCTTGAAACCGTCGAGCAGATCCGGCGGGAACCCCGTATAGGTCTCGTACAGTCGGTTCCGCAGCGAAATGAAATCATGCGTCGTCAGCGCGAAGCCGACCGGCACGGATTCCAGCACTGCACGCATCAGACGCAAGTCACGCTGCGCCTGGGCCAATTCGTCGCCGTCCTCCATCGCCCGCGGCGATTCCAGGCCTAGCGCGATCAGCCACACCGTCGCCGGGCCGTCGGGCAGTTGTATCTGTTCCTGTCCGAGCAATGCCGGCAATGCTGCGCCGATACTCCGCCGCAACGCGATCGGCCGCAAGGACAGGTCCTCGCCCGCCTGGCACCGAAGACCATCCGCAACGACAGTCGCGCGGGCCGGTTCATCGAGCAGATCGAGCGCATTTTGGAGGGGCGGCGTTTCCTGGATATAGCCCAGGACCTTCATGACGTCGGGACGACACGTAGAGAAAGGCATAGTCGCGATGGATGGACGACGCCCAGCCTCGGCGCCGCGAGCTTGTCCTCCACACGCAGGATCTCCGGAAGCCCGTCGGACACGTTCTATAGACCCTCTTCGGCTCTCTATATGCGGCAATGCCGCGTGTGACCCGTCGTCGACCCTATGGCTTCCGAGCCGTCAAGGATCTCAGCCCGATCGAAGACTCGACCATGCCATCCTTATCAGCCAATTGCGTCAGCTTCGCCAGAAAAACACTACGCAGCGATAGCTGCCCCGCGGGCGACAATAGGTCGACGTCGTAGTTGGGAACAAGCCGGTCCCAGATCGCCTCAGGCGTCCCCCGCTGACGGACCGTGAGGTCGGACAGTTCTATCGACTCAAACCAGGTGCCGAACAGTGTAGCCAACTCGTCCGGCAACCCGATCCGCCGATCGCCGATCTGATGCCCTACTACCCTCTCCGCCGCCATCGCGTCCCGCAGTGCTTCAACGAAAATCTCGAAGCCGTCGCCGGGGACGATGCCGCGCCAGACGATGCAGGCGATCGAGCCGCCGGATTTTAGCACACGATGCATCGCCTCGACCACCGCATCGACGTCCTCCATCAGCATAAGTGCCAGATGCGACACGATGATATCGATCGACGCCGGCGGCAGCGGCAACGCCTGCGCCCTCGCTTCGATAAGCCGCGCGCGGCCGCGCAGCCTTTGCTCGGCGGCCGCCAGTTCGGCGGGGCTGATATCGATGCCGACCAAAGACAAACCGGGTTGCTTGCGTTCGGCCAGCGACAACAGCAATTCACCGTTGCCGCATCCAAGATCGAGGACAGTCAGCGCTCGGTCGGGGCCGGGCACCTTGTCCACGAGCCAGGCATAGCTCGACGGCCAAAAACGGCCGCCGACCTCGGCCTCCGCACCCGCGAAGGTCTGGGCCGTCACACCGGGGTGCCGGCTGTGGAAGTCGCGGAGGTAACCCTCAGTTGTCGAAGCCGAATTCATATAAGCCCCTCTTGATCAGCAGATCGAATACGAGGCTCACTCATAAGTTGCGACGTGACAAGGGGAGATCGACGAGGAGGGCGTTTCAGAACGCCAGCTTGCCGCCGACCAGCAGCAACGTCGCCGCAAGCATCGGCCGGAGCACGCCCTCGGGCACACGGGCCGAGGCGTAGCTGCCGAGCGCGATGCCCGGCAGGGAGCCGACCAGCAAGGAGGCAAGCAGGGACCCAGTCGACCGAGCCGAACAGCCAATGCGCCAGGCCGGCAACCAGCGTCAGCGGCACCGCATGGGCGAGGTCGGAGCCGACCAGCCGCGCCGTCGACATCTTGGGGTAGAGAAACACCAGCGCCGTCATGCCGATGGCACCGGCGCCGACCGAAGAGAGCGAGACCAGGATGCCGAGCACGATCCCCGTCGCGACCGTCAGTGCCGCAGCACGGCTGGGATCGAGGTCGGGCACGCGCCGTGCGGCAAGCGCGAGCAGCTTGGTGCGGAATACGAGGGCTACCGCGGTCAAAATCAGCGCGACGCCGAGCACCGTGGTGATCAGGGCCGAGCCGCTATGCTGGCCGAGCAGCCCGAAATGATTGGCGACGGTCAGCGTCACGATCGCCGCCGGCACGCTGCCGATCGCCAGGCGCCGGGTAATGCGCCAATCGACCGTCCGGCTGGCGCCGTGAACCAATGTGCCGCCGGTCTTGGTGATGGCGGCGTAGAGCAGGTCGGTTCCGACCGCCGTCGCCGGATGGATACCGAACAGCAGCACCAGCAGCGGTGTCATCAGCGAGCCGCCGCCGACGCCGGTCATGCCGACCAGGGCACCGACCGCGAGGCCGGACAGGGAGTAGAGCGGGTCGATTACACCGAATACGGCCATCCCCAGATCCCCCCGCGCTGCAGAGCCGCTACACGGAAGACCGGTTGCGGCGAAATGGCAAGCGTCACGATGCGGCAGCGGTTGTGGCAATGCGCGGCACGTGGATGCCGCATTCCGTCTTCGCCTGCCCCGCCCATCGTCCCGACCGTAGATCTTCGCCGGGCCGGATCGGCGCGGTGCAGGGCATGCAACCGATCGAAGGGTAGCCCAGCGCCTCCAGCGGATGGCGCGGCAGCGCGCGCAGCGTGAATTCCGCCGCAACGCGCTCTTTCGACCAATCGGCAATCGGATCGATCTTGATCAGGCCGTCACTCGCCTCGATGCGCGGGATGAACCGGCGCAATGCGCTGTGATAGCGCTTGCGCCCCGAAATCAGCGCGTCGATGCCCTGCAGCGCCGCCTGCATCGGCTCGACCTTGCGCAGCGCGCAGCATGCATCGGGATTGAACTGCCAAAGCTCGCCTTCCGGGTCGCGATCCTCGAGCGCGGAGACCGCGGGGCCGATCCGGCGGATATTCGTCAGCCCCAGCCGTGCCTCGACCTCGGAAATATACTGATGTGTTTCGGGGAATATCTTGCCGGTATCCAGGAAAATGACCGGCACGGACCGATCGATTTCGGCAAGGACGGCCAGAAGCAACGCGGATTCGGCGCCGAAGCTCGACAGCACCGCGACGCGGCCCGGGAATTCTACATTGATCAAACCGTGCAAAAGAGCGGCGGCATCGGCATCCTGGTAACGGCGTGACCAGAGTCTCGGCCTGCTCCGTCAACGATACTGGCTGGTTCATCAATGCACTCCTACCGCCCACGCTCTGCCCGGAGGGAACCGAACCCCGTCCCTACCCGCGTCCTCGACGTCCAGCGCCTATACCATAAATCGTCGTCGGGATTTAAAAGATAATCACACGATAAATCTGTCAATACGAAATAACACCGAGTTCTGTTCGTTAAACCTGGATCTGCGGCGCTGCGACAAAGCTGCCGCACTTGAACGGCCTCGGATTTCCGCCGCCATCGGTCGCCGCCATGCGGCCTTGGCAGTGCAGGCTCCAGACAACCGCGGAGCAGAGGGACATCCCGCTCCGATTGCAAGCGGCGGAGCGCGGACACATCCTCACCGGAAATATTTATTTCTCCGACTGTATTTTCTTCTTGTCATCCGATATCGGATTGGTTACATACCGGCCAATCGACGATGCCCGCCGGGCTGGTCCATTACCGTTCAAGGAAGCTAGGTCCCATCATGTTCGACGGATCGAACATCGCCGCGAAAACCGGCCGCCATCCGGCGGAGGGTCCGGCGATTCTCGAAAAATCCTATGGGCTACGGCCCGTTAGCTCGAGTCATGTCGGACTGGACGGGACACAGTGGAGGGGCATCCGCATCGGATGACCGCGGATGATCCGCGGCGCCGATCGGCACCGAACCCCTCCAGGCCCAGCCCGGAGGGGTTTTTTATTACCCCAAGAACTGGATCTGATCTAGACAGTAATTTCTCGAAACGGGATCGCTATATCTGCAGCATTGGCGACGAACTTCAGAGTGTTTATGTCGCGGTGGGAAGCGGAACGAGGCTGCAGGTCCACCTAAATAACCGAACGGGCGGGGTTCCGGATCGAAGCTGCAGCCGCAGCCGAAAAAAGGACCGGCCGGGTTGCGAAGCCCGGCAGCGGCGTGGTCCAGATAAGACGCCGCTCTAACCGGACGCGCTGGAGAGCGGCCGGGGCCGCAATCTGGGGCCAATCTACCCAAACGGCCGGGAGGGAAAGACCCCCTCCCGGCGTCCTGAACATCGAGCCTCCGAACGGCGGAAGTGAAAGCGAAGATTCCTGTAATTTGAGCAATGAGAAGAATATATAGAATTTTAGAAAAGTTAACTGGTGTCCGTTTGCATTTTCCGCCCGTATTTACGGGAAATTCCGCTGAGTGTCTTAGCGATCCATTCGGCTTAACGCAAATTGTTACAGATATATGACGATACCTCTCCATACTTGGAAAGCAGACCCCGCGATTTCGCATAATTTCTGCAATGAATACCCAATACACTGTTATGTGGCGCTGCAGCATTGTCGGCGCCGGTCGGCCCGTACCTTTCGCGGGGTGCCGATGAGGATTTGACTGGAGGTACCTTCATGCCGAAGCGCGACGGCTCTTCCGACGATGCCGCCCGGTACGGTTCGGCCGATGACGCGGACGGTGAACAGTCGACCTACCGCCTGAAGCGCGAGCCCGCCCCGTCCGAGGACGGATCCCGGACCTTCGGCCATTCGATCCGGCTGCGCGGTTTCATCGATCGCCTTGTTCGAGAACACCATGCCGCGCACTACCGCCGGCGAAGCCGCCAAACGGCGCCAGGCCGTGCGTGGGTTGGATTCGACCTATCCGCAACCGGCGGGATGGGACGAGACCTGGACTGCCGGACCGGCCCATGCCGCCGGGCTGCGTTCGGCGGTCTCGGCCGGTGCTGGCATGCTAGGCTGGGTCGACGTCCGGCTCGGTCTGGATGGGCACCGGACATCGACGCCGCGCGTCATCGTCCGGCTGTTCGGGCTGATCGTCCTGCTGACCGTCCTAGCCTTCGGCACCTCTTCCTTCGCCATTTCGCAGATGCGCGAGACGATCCGCAGCATCGCGCTCCACACCAAGCCGGCGATCGACGCAGCCGAGCAGATGCGCACTGCCCTGGGCGCCATGGATGTCGACGGCGGCCAGCGATTCCCTGCTGGGCGACGCGGTCTCGACCGGCACCTCGCGGGAATTCGCCGCAGATGTCAGCGCCCAGATCGCCGCCATGGTCAAGGCCAGCGCCGGCATTGCCTTCGGCGACGCCGAAGCCGCCGCGCGCATCGAAGCGATGCAATATGATCTGCATCTCTATTACGGCGCGCTCGGCGAGGCACGCGACGCCGGCCGCAGCAAGCCATGGATCGCCGCCCAGCGCGTGAAATTCGCCTCGCGGATCCTGCGCAGCCACGTCATGAGCCAGGCCGACGCCTTCGAGACCGCCAACCGGCGCCAGCTGGAAGAAGCCTACGGCCAATCCCAGCAGCAATCCGCCATGCTGGCCGCGAGCTATATCGGCGTCGGCGCGCTGCTCGCCGCGACGCTGATCGGGGCGCAGATCTTTCTGCTGCGCCGCACCCGGCGGCTGATCAACGTGCCGCTGGCGATCGGCACCCTGGTGCTCGTCGCGGCCTTGCTCTGGGTCGGGCTGTCGCTGCTGCAGGAACGCAGCGACGTCGCCGCCGGCAAGGCCGACGCGCTGGAACGGCTGGTCGCGCTTCGCCAGGTCAAATCGGCGGCCTATGCGATCAATGCCGACGAGGCGATGTGGCTGATCGACCACGAAGCGAACCGCATCGACTATGAGCGTGACTTCGTCGACCGTGTTCGCCTGGTGCTCGATGCGGATCCGAAAGACGCTGCCGGGCTGGCGCGGTTGCAGGCGCAGTATGCGCCGGGGCGCCGCGACGGCCTCGACAACCGACCTGCATGGCCTGCTCGGCAATGCCTATGCCCACGCCGTCGCGGCCGAGTCAGGCGTCAAGCCGACCGCCGATGCCGTCGCGGCCTTCCTCGGTTTCCTGCGTGTCGATGCGCAGCTGCATGGGCTGGAGGATAAGGGCGATCATCGTGGCGCGCTCGAATTGCGCACCGGCAACAAGCCGGGCCAGAGCCTGTTCGCCTTCACCCGAGCTGGACAAGGCGCTGGATGCCGCCATCGCCGTCGCCGACGACGGCTATAAGCAGCGCATCTCTTCGGCCACGGCCATCACGGATTGGCTGCCGCTGATCAGCGGCGGTGCGCTCGCGGCGACCCTGCTGCTGGCCGCCGGCGGACTTTGGCTGCGCTTCCAGGAATATCGGTAGCGTCAGAGCTGCGTCGCGATGTCCATCGGCGTTCCGTTGCGGACCAGATGGACCGAGACGATCGAGCCGTCTGCCCGGCTGGCGACGATGCGCTGGATATCGCCCTTGCGCAGGATCGGCTCGCCATCGAGGCTGAGCAGGATATCGCCGACCGCGATGCCGGAACTGGCTGCGGCCGACCCGGCCTGAACGACGACGACTTTCATTCCGTAGTCGGGCGCCGGTCCCCGACCCGGATCGGCGACAGGATCGAGCGCAGCCACGGCGACGCCGAAGACGCGATGTGGTGCGGCTGCTCCCGCGCCCGGCCCGGAGATGTCTGCCGCATTGCACGCCAAGCTGATCGCGCTCAGCAGCGCGAGGCAAAAAAGGACGCCTTTGGAATGTCTCACGCTCAGCCCCCCGGCCAAAAACGACCCTGCATCGTCGGCCGAGGGTAAGGCGCGCGCCGACAATCGACAACAGCTTTCAGGCGAAGGGTCTCCGGCGAGGCGACACGTTGCGATGGAAATCCTCCTCCTTTGGAGGCCTCGCGGACGCCGATAACAGCCTTTAGTCGGTCGTCACCGCGACACTGGTCGAGCCGTGCGAGACGCCGCCGCTGTCTTCGAAGCGGACGAAGACGCGCGAGGCGCCGGGCGAGAACGGGACTGACCCGGTCGCGCCGACGAAGACCGAGAAGGTCGGCACGGCCCCGGCGGCGAAATCGACCGATATGCTGGCGGCCGGCGGCGACTGGCACTGGCCGCTGGAACTCGTCTGGCAGACCGAGAGGCTGACCGGCAATGTCGCCGATCCGGTATCGACGCTGACGGTCAGCGTGCCTGCCGCTCCGGCATTGTCGGTGGCGACGGCGAAGGCACCGGCTCCGTTCGCCACATGCACGGTGCCGTCATTCGTCGCGGTCGCAGCCAGGGCGATGACGTCCGGAATCGGTGTCGAGGAGAACAGCAGATCGATCGTGTTGACGCCGGCCGTGCTGGGTGCAGGCACGGCGCCGTTGCAGGCGAAGAGCAGCGGCAAGGCGGCTTCCGTCAAGGGATCGGTCGATGCGAAGGACAGCACGAAGGATTGCGCCGCGCCGGCGAGGATCGAGACAGGCTGGTCGGGCGAGCCGGTGGGCGCGTTGGTGTTGGGGTTCGTCGTCTGGAAGGTAGACGTCAGCCCGGCCGGCCGCGGCTGCTGGATATTGATCACGCATTCGCTGAGATCCGACGCTGTCGTGTTGATCATCGTCGCGAACACCGTCGCTTGGTCGCCTACGACGACGGAGCGGCCGCCCGGCAGGATCGAGGAGGCGAGCGCAGTCGGCGCGGCGGGGGATCGTGCCGGCCTGGATCATGGAGCCCGCCGGAGAGCCGGCCCCGAAGACGATGGTGTAGGTGCTGTCGGTCGAGAGCTGCGCACCGGGATTTGGCAGGCTGACGGGGCTCCCCGTGCTGTTGAAGGGATTCGGGCGCCGGGAACGGGCCGAAGAGCGCATCATTGGTGTTGAAGCTGTCCTTGACCGCGACGGAACTCGCGGCGGTGACGGAATAGAATGCGCCGGCCGCACCGGAGCTCACCTGAACCGGGGAAGCAGGCGTGTCGAAATTGAGGAGATTGTCGATGGTCAGTGTATCCGCCTGCGACGCCTGGCCCGACGGATTGCCCAGATAGGTCACCGCGAAAGCCTGGGTCGAGGTCTGCGAGGTTCCGCCGGCGGAATAGACCGCGCTTAACGTCCCCTCAATGCGGAAGCTGTCGCCATATTGGCGAGGGTGACGTCGAAGGGCATAGGGCACGAAGGAGCTCTCGCCGGTCGGGAGCGCGCTGGGCGGACAGCTGCCAACCTCGCAGGTACCGTCGAACTCGACACCGAAGCCCGCCGTCGCCGCCCGCCACGGCCGGCGCCAGAAGGAACCCGGCAAACACGGCCAGAGTGAGGCCGGCACGCGCCAGCCGAAAGCCATATCCGCGATCCATAAAGCTGATCATGACGCTCGCCCCGTGATTGGACCCGCCTTGGTTGAGGCTACGAGTCACCACACGCGGTCGCAAGCGTCTTCTGAAATATTGTGTCGTTGACTTGGTCGAGTGCGGCGCTGCGGCCATGTCGGCCGCAGCGCCGGTCCATACCCGGCTAGACCGCGGCGATCTCTTCGGCCAGTTCCGCCACGCTGCGATCGATCATGCTGCGCGCATAATCGTCGATCGGCCAGCCCGGTCACGCGGCGGTAGTTGCCGCCTTCGCAGGTGACGGGCACGCCGCAGATCAAGCCTTCGGGAATGCCGTAGCTGCCGTCGGACGGCAGGCCCATCGATACCCAGCGTCCGCCGGTGCCGTGGATCCAGTCATGCAGATGGTCGATCGCCGCATTGGCCGCGGACGCCGCCGAGGAGGCGCCGCGCGCCTCGATCACGGCAGTGCCGCGCCGGGCCACGGTCGGGATCAGCGTCTCGCGATACCAGGTCTCGTCACCGATCAATGCGGGCAGGCTCTTGCCGCCCGCCTCGGCGAAGCGCCAATCCGCGAACATGGTCGGCGAGTGATTGCCCCAGACCACGACGCGGTCGATCGTGCCGACCGGCACCCCGGCCTTGGCGGCGAGCTGGGACAGCGAGCGATTGTGGTCGAGCCGGATCATCGAGGTGATGTTGGCGGCCGGGAAGCCCGGCGCGTTCTTGGCCAGGATCGCGGCATTGGTATTGGCCGGATTGCCGACCACGATCACGCGCGCCTCGCGCTTGGCCGCCGTGTCCAGCGCCCGGCCCTGGACCTTGAAGATCTCGGCATTGGCGGCCAGCAGATCGCGCCGTTCCATGCCCTTGGACCGCGGGCGGGAGCCGACCAGCATGGCCGCATCCGCATCGCGGAAGGCCGTGGCGGGATCATCGGTGACCTCGATGCCGGCCAGCAGCGGGAAGGCGCAATCCTCCAGCTCCATCACGACGCCGCGCACGGCAGGAAGCGCCTGCGGCAGGTCGAGCAGCTGCAGCACGATCGGCTGGTCCGGCCCGTAGAGATCGCCGCGCGCCAGGCGGAACAGCAGGGAATAGCAGATTTGGCCGGCCGCGCCGGTAACCGTGACCCGCTTCGCTTTCGAGGACATGGCGTGCTCCTTGGTTAAGCTGTGCGGGAGATGACCGGGCGGCCCCTCCCGGCCGTCGGTATCTAACGCCCTGAGCGCGTGCCTGTCAGTCCCCTCGGCGCAGAAAGCTGCCGTGACATTTCCGCTCAAAACATTCGAATCCCTTCATGCAGTCATCGGGTCCGGGCTCGCGAGTCCCGGCCGGCGCGGGGCGCTGTGCGTCTTCGTGTTCCGCTGCAGGAAGGGCTGGCTGTCGTAGCTCATCGGTAGAGCGCCGGGTAGACCCCGGAGGAAGTCGGTTCGATTCCGATCGACGGCCCCCCTGGAGGGTAGCTCAGTCGGGTAGAGCAGATGTTTGATAAGCATCGTGTCGTGGGTTCGACTCCCATTCCTCATCAGCCGCCAAGCGGAATTATGTAGCAAGCACAAGTTAGGAAAAATGCTTGCTGCCCAGGGGTCGCATCTCGACCCCGGAGCCCTCGCGTCTCGCCGAGTCGGCACATTTCTCATCCTGTTGCCGGCAAGCGCCACCTGATCTAGAGGGCGCCGGCAATCGCTCTTGATTCGGAAGTTGCCCCCTTGACACTAACTCTGGTAGAAAATTATGGAGCTTCCGTTACACCGAGCATATCAGCCATGCGCGGCTCACTATAATATAAAAAGATTCCTACCTTGACATACGATAGGGAATCTGGCTGCGGAGGAGTTGCTCGCAATGCCCCTAAGTGCTCTACGCGTTAGCGACCTGTCAGAGCAGGATCTCTTGGCGCTGTGCGAGCAGCCAGTGGAGAGGCTTGAAGAGGCATATTCGCGCCTCTCTGCCATCAAGCAACACATAGTTTCGCCCAAGGCGCTCCGCGCCACCTTGAACTCGACCCTTTCTACGGTCGTCTCGCTGTCGCTATCAAGGCAACTGATATCGCTTCAGACGTACGTAAGTCAGTCCCAAAAAAGCCCCGCTGATGTTCTGTTCTCCCTCACCCTCGGACTAGAAAAGAAGGGTTGGAGCGAAGAATCTATGGCGAAATGGAGAGGAATGTCTTCTATTCTGCAGAAGTTTTTACTGTTAGATCATATTTCCGTTGTTGCGAAAGCATTGTCTCTCTCTTTTGATTTTGAACACATTCTGTCAGATGCGAATATATTTACCGATATAAGGCCCGTATATACGGCCAAGCGAGACGAAATAGCCGGAGCGATCATTTGTAATAGATTGAGAATAAGATATCAAGATGAGGATGGAACTAAGAGCCTGAGCATATCTATCGATAAAGATGAGATAGAGAGACTTCAAAAGTGCTGTGCCGATTACTCTTAGCAAGATAGAACTTGCCACTCGGTTGATGAAAGATAGCCAACTAGAGGCGTTTATAACCGGGGACGAAGAAAATGACATTTGACGCCACGTATCTTGATGACCTAACCCCGGTAGGATGGAATCCTGAGCGAATCGAGACTCGCCGTCCCCGGCCCAGAGATCATCGGGAGAAGAAGGCATCTGTCGATATCGATCCAAGCTACGGCTCGGAAGCAAGATCGGAGTCCGGCTATAGAATTTGGAATAGCCCAGGCTATATCTCAGATAGACTATACGGCAAGCTTCGTAAAACTCTTCCGGATGCAATTGACGGAACCTTTTCGGCTCATTTTGGAAAGCTATTAGCCATCCAAACGGATGCCACCCTTACCCCTGATGGCGCCGATCAACCGTCACCCATCGCTCTGGGCTGGGCAAAATCGATTCTCTTGCATCTCCAGGGACAGGCCATGCTGCCAACTAAGGTTGTGAGTTCGGCAGAAGGGGGGGTTGCAATTTGTTTTGTAAGCGGCGATTGCTATTCTGACATTGAATGTCTCAACGAGGGCTCGATTCTCGGTGTCATCTCCAACAGACGTGATCGTCCGATTGTTTGGCATATTGGCCCAAACCAGCGTGAGTTTGCGCGGGCGTCTACAAGGATTCGCGAATTCTTCGACCATGCTCGTCCGAAACGGATGCTCAGGCGCGACAGAGGAGTTGACCCTAATTTCAGGCCAGTCCACTGCCTGTATTATCGTTTCAAATCGAAGATATTGTGGAGGGGCGCATCAAACCCTGCCCGACTGCGAGCGCTAGACATATCCGTAAATTGGTCCAATATATAGCAAGCCTTGGGACGTTATATTTGACGATCCAGGGTATGGCATTGCTCGTTTGCTGGTCAGGGACGTTTGCAGATTACTTCCGGTGCAGGAGATCGAAAACCAAACCCTGAAGCCCGTTAAATACTATGTCGCGCACGATCCAAAAGACGACAATTACAGCCACAGTGAGATAAAAGTGAAAAAAGACGAAGTCATTTTGACCAAGTCATCGCAAATAAGCGACACCGCGAAGAAAGAGTTCAGGCAGACTTTTAGTGATAGAGCCGCCATAATGGTGCCGCAAAAGTATGAAAACCTGGAACAGTGGCCAAGTAGTGGAACGATCAGGATATCCGCCAATATTTCTTTCCATCTCGCGCCTCTCCCGTGACGGTGCGGCCATCATTCCGGCCATTACGTTGCGAACCTTAGTCAATAGCGTCTTCCTCTTGGTGCGGATAAGTCAGGAAGGCCGCAGCGTCGAGCCAATTCCTCGACAATCTGCCGGGCTGTCATGGCTCAGGCGACACGCGCAGGATGTCCAGCATCAATCCGGACGGATGCCCGTAGGGTAGCGTGTCACGGGCGTTCGGGCCCGCTTTGGCTTGATGCTGGCCGGTATGGCTTTCGGATCGTAGACACGGATGGCGTCGTCAATGGCTATGATGGCGGCGCGCAACTCGTCCGCCTTCGACTCGGTCAGTATCAGGTCACGCGCCAGCTCGGCGCGCTTCCGCATTAGGCCGGCAAGACGTAGTAGTCACCGGTCTTGCTGCACTCCGCTGCCAATAACCAGCCATACCCGGCTCTTGGGATGGGCCAGAGCGGGCGCCGGTCACTGCGGACCACAGCTCACCCGTCGATGATCCGGCGAGTGTTCTCACGCCAGAGCCATGCTCGCCAGCGTAAGTAGCCAGATAGGCCTCGATCATATGGTGGTGCTGGCCGATTTCGGCCCGGCGAATGCGGGAGAAGATACGACTCCGCTATTGTGGTTCGTACAGGCGCCGTCATCGCCCTTGTATTCCTTCGAGTGGTTGACACGCAGCGTCTCGTAAGAGGCGTGCAGGGGCATTCCAGCCCGACGCTTCATCGGCATGGATCACGGTGCCGGTGGCGACCTTGGCCTTAATGGTCGGGATTGCATCGACTTCCTTGCCGAACACGAAGGGAAGGGCCTTACCGCCGCGCTCGCGAATGACGACCACGACCTGACGCTTGCCGGTCTGCTCTTCGACAAGCCGGCGGTCCTTACGATCTTCCTTCTTGTTCTCCGGCTTCACGTGTCCCGCCGAAATAGGCGCCGTCGACTTCGACTACGCCCTTCAGTTCGCCAGCCGCGTGGACAGTCGAGCCCATCGCTTCGCGTAGCTTGTGCGCCAAAAACGAAGGCCGTCTTGTACTGAACGTCCAGGTCGCGCCCGAGCTGGAGGGCAGAGACGCCTTTGGCGCCGCTGCAGAAGATCGCGATTGCGGCCAGATAGTCGCGGATCGCCAGCTTGCGCGAAGCGAAAATGGTGCCGCTGGTGACGCTGAATTGTGCCGAGCACGCCTTGCACATCCAGATCGGCCGCGACGCACATGCCCAGACTTCGACGCAGCCACACTTCGGGCAATAAGGGGCCCCATTGTTATCGGCCCAGCGGATCGCAACGAAAGTCGCGTGCGCTTCCTCATCCGACAATGCGGAAAACCTGGCCTCAGAGAGAACGTGCGGGCCTTCGCGGAGAGCAGGAAGTGCTGAGACATCTGGAGAACCATCGTTTTCGTCACTGTTGTAACTAATATGATGATGTTTCCGAGGCTTGTCAATACGGAAAGTGACGCATATGATGATGTAAGTGATTATTTCGATGGTGGGCCCCGTGAAGACCGAGGATGAATGGGCAGAAGTGGCGAAGCGCCTGCTGCGGACAGAGATGACGCGCAGGGGCCTCACCTATGAGGGGCTTGCGGACCGACTAGCAGCCATTGGAGTAACCGACACGGTCGTTAACCTACGGAATAAGGTCGCGCGCGGTCGGTTCACTGCCGTGTTTCTGCTCCAGTGCATGGAGGCGATTGGTTGCCGTGAACTTCGGTTAGAACCCTAGGGCTGCGTTTGATCGGGCCAGTCAAAATCAAGAGTGGGCTGAATCCCTGGGAACGCTCGTTCGAAGGCGAGGACGAAGTCATCCCATTTCCGGGAACCTCGCATGATCGCGATCGTTTGGAGCAGGTGGTCCCTGAGGTCGGGCTGGCCGATATCCTCTGAAAGGAACTGATGGTGCTTCCAGCGGCGCCGTCCGGTTCCTTCGAGCGTCGGGTTGCGGTCGCGAAGTTCATCCAGGACGCCGGGCGGTAGCCGATCGTAAACAAGGTAATTGGTGAGCTTGCCGATATAGGGCGTGCGCTTCACGCCAGCGGGCCACGACCAGCCGCGCAGTCGATAGAGTTGCCGGTAAAACTCGTCAGGGAATCGCTTCGCCCACTTCAAGCGCTCTTCACTGAGGTAGATCGCTAACAGGCGGTGCAGCTCGTCCTTCTCCCGGACTTCCTGATAGCCTGTCGCTTCATCGATGAGCGCGATGATGCCGATTTGCGCAAGGCCGCGGATTAGAATTTCAGCGTTCTTGGCGCGCTCAAACTGCTGGGTCTGAAGAGCCTCAGCATCACGAGCGCGAAGCCATACGTCACAGATTTCGGGCAGCCATTTTGCTTCGAATCCGCTGACCACCCGGTTGCCGGATCGGTACTGAAGAGGCTCGAACAGCGCCGCGGCCAGTTCATCAGATATGAACGGCTTTAGATTGCTCGGCGCCAAAAATATCGGCAACGGGGTGCCGTCCCGCTGCGCCGCCCTTTTCAGTCGCTTGGAAGCACCGCTGCGCGAACCCAAAGCCGTCGTGATGCCGTGTTCGGACAAAACTCGGCGCCCATCCTCCAGTACTGCGCAGGGGATGCTTAGATCGCCAATTTTCACCGTTCCGGGGTGAGTGGCGCGGGGGAGGCCATCGTTCTGGGGCGCCTGCCAGCGCGCCTTTGCCGCCCCCGAAGCGATGGCCCTGCGCTCTTCGGATGTCAGTTTCTCGGCGCGAGCCTTGCCGCCCTTTGATTGGATGGTCTCGTCTTCCATACGGATAACTCCATGCCTGCTAGAAAGCAGGTATGTCATTTCCGCCAACCGGCAGCAAGCATTTTTCCTAACTTGTGCTTGCTACATAATTCCGCCGCCAAGCTGATCACCACTGACGGGACCGGGCAGGTGTTTCGGTCGTCACGGCATAACCGGCCGCAAGGCCGGGGCGCCGGGCCGACACCGTGAAGCCGGCTTTGCGCTGCGGCGGATATCGCCGGGCCGGGCGCCGGATCGGGCTGGCCGCTTCGGCGGCGGGCCGCGGATCCGGCATCCCGGCCCGGCTCAAGCCGCGGCCCGCCGATCTTCGCGGGAAGCCCCTGTCCGGGACCTGCCGCTTCGCCTCAAGGAGCTCGAAAGCATCGAGCGCCTGGTCGAGAAGGTCGGCCGGATCGACCTCCATGCCGGCGACGGCCAGGGCTTCGACGCCCTGCTGACCCGGCTCGTCCGGCTGAAGCCGCCGGATGCTGCCTGACGCCTGCATAAACCCTCGCCCGCTTGGCGGGAGAGGGTGCTGAGCGTCAGCGAAGCGGGTGAGGGTGGGAGCACAGAACGGGCCGAATGCAACTTCTGCTCGAGCATTCACCCGGCTCGTTCCACTCGCCACCCTCTCCCGCCAAGCGGGCGAGGGTTTGCTAGGGCTCGTCGCCGTAGAACTGGCGCCTATGAAATGCCGCCCTCGCCTCGGTTCCTTTCGGACTCTCTCGATCACGGCTGCAGCTCGACGGTCGAGCAGCGCGGCGCCGCCGCGCCGGCGCGGTTTCGATTGCCGCCAGCCGCTCCAATTCCAGTGTAGATCAAGGGGAGATCGTGGCGCTCACGGCGCCGGGACCGTGCATGGTCCCCATCATCGCCCCGCCCTGGCCGTCGGCGCTTACGCCGACTGGCCTGGCGAGTTCGATGGTTATACCGGCCCGACCCTGCGGTCAGGCGCGTTCAATCAGTTGTGATCGGAGCCGGTCGAAGCCGGCGCGGCGTTGGCGACGGAAACCTGGCTGGCCGGGACATCGATGCGCGCACCCCAGACATATTCGGTCGCACGGGCCTGCTGCTGGTTCGGGACATCGAGGCGGGCGCCCCAGACATATTCCTGCTTCGGCGTGACGGTGATGGTCTCATGCGACGCGGGCTGCGCGAAAGCGGCGGTCGAAACGAAAGCGGCTGCCAGAATGGCGCGTTGGGCGATCTTCAGAGCGATGGTCGACATGATGGCTTCCTCCTATTGGGTTCGGCCTGCGACAGTTCGGCGGGCTGAACAATCGATGGTCACAAGGGCCTGACCGTTGGGTCAGGCGTGGACAGTGTCAGTTCCGATCCTGGGTCGCGGGTGCCGGCGTGGTGCGGGCAACGGAAACCTGGCTGGCCGGGACGTCGATCTGGGCACCCCAGACATTCTCGGTCGCACGGGCCTGCTGCTGGTTCGGCACATCGAGGCGGGCGCCCCAGACGTTTTCCTGCTTCGGCGTGACGATGATGGTCTCGTGCGACGCGGTCTGCGCAAAAGCGGCGGGCTGGGCGAAGGCGGCGGTGGAGACGAAGGCGGCTGCCAGAATGGCGCGCTGGGCGAATTTGAAAGCGGTGGTCGTCATGATTGCTTCCTCCTGTTGTGTCTGGCCCGGTTCGTTTCGGCTGAACAGAACATAGTTGCATTCACAATTTTTGCAAATTCAATGTTTCTATCGCAACGATCGGCTCTGACGATCGGTCTCGGCATCAGCCGATTTGGGCGGTCGGGCCGGTCTGTTAAACCGGATGCGCTTGGGTCGAAGACGAGGATGCCAGCCAATTCCATTGTGGCGCCGGCTCGCGTCGCAAGCCGGTCGGCAAGGCTACATGATGCAAGAGCATTGCTTTGGGGGAGCTGTTGTTCCGGAAGGGGCAGGATAAGACAGGCGGATATCGTCCAAGGGCGAGGGCCGCGCGCTTCCAACGAAGATGCCGGTTCGAGCCCGGCTACCCGCTCCACTCTATTTCGGCCGACCTGGGCGGTCGGGCCGGTCTGCTAAACCGGACGCGCTCGGTTCGAATTCGACGATGCCAGCCAAACTCTACGGCGCGGTATGCGCCTTGCGCTGGCCGTATTCTCCGCTGGCAAACGCCTCTTCGATCGCGGCCTCCAGCGCCGTAACCCGGAACGGCTTCTCCAGGAGCTGAAGACCGCGCTCGAAGGCGGATCTCATCCTCAGCGGGTGGCCGGAGATCGCAACGACCGGAATCCGCAACGCGCCGAGATGGGCGGACAGCGTCGTGCTCGGCTCGCCGGGCATCAAGGAATCGAGCACCACGAGATCGACCCGATCGTTCCTCGCCACGATCTCGCGCAGTGCCTCGCCATTGCTGACGATCGAGACCCGATGACCGTCTTCACTCAGGACCTCCGCGAGGATCATCCTCACGCCTTCGTCGTCATCGGCTACGACAATGTGTTTGGGGGCGGCCATGGGATCAGCTCCTCGAATTGGCCCGAACAAAGCAATCTTGTGATTTCGACAGTGGATTGGAAGCTGTGGCGCTTCTGCCTGGCGACGAGCCGGGAAAAATACCACCGGCTGCGGCGTTTTTCTTGGAACCAAACTTAGCGCAGGCAACGGCCGCCGGGAGAGGATCGGAATCTACTCATAACATAGGACCGTGAAACGGACAGGTTGTGGACGAGCCCCGACCTGCATCCGATTCACGGCCCCATCTGGACGGACGGAAGCGGGTCTGCACGCTTTCCGCCGCTATCAGCTCGCGTCGCACTCCGACCCGCGACGCTCCGAGTGTGGTCGAGGCGGAAGCAGACGACGCGGCGCCCCGTGACGGCGTCTTAAGTGGATGCGAGTTCCACCGATCACCCCAGGGCAGTGCCGTCATGAGCGCGCCGGGCGCCACACCCCGGCCAGAGCCGGTCCGGTGAAGCGGACAAGCATTGCAATCGTAGCCCAATACCTCAAATAGGACGTAACCCCGTAGCAACCGCATTCGAAACTTCAGACCAACTGCACATCGCAAGGGGGCTGCCATGACTGTCGAATGGTCGGAAGAATTCAAGCACAAGCACATTGTTATCGTTAACGATGCGAAGTCTTTCGTCGAAATGGTCGCCCAGGGCATAAAGATCTACAAGGCGCGTCTTGCTGGAACGGACGGGCAAAAGCAGGTCAGCGGCAAGATAGAGCGTGGGCTCAGAGCAGCAGGGAATACCGCGGTTATTACCACTGCGGGCGGCTTTCAGCAGATGGAAGCATGGGTTGATCAAAACGGCGAGCACGGCGCCAAAAGGAATAAGAACGAAGTTCCGATTCGGTCCGGAGCAATAATCCAAGCGAAAGACAAAACTTCGATGGCAACGTTGAGTGCCGGTGGCGGCACGATCAAAGTTCAGATCGAGGTAAGCGGCAATACGAAGAAGGTCATTCATCTCAGCGAGTGCAAATTTAACGGATCACTCGCGACAGGGCAGAACGTCTATACCGGCGATCAGGTCATGGAACGTCAGGCCCTTATTCTTCGGAAGGTCAACAACAATAAGGAAATCCTCCGGGTTATAGACGGTTTATCGACCGGACAGCCGTCCAATCCGTGAAGCTCAACGGCATAATCCTTTTCCATGCTGTTTGGCGCGCCGTCGCTTAAGGGTGCGGATCAATCTCGGGCGGAGAGGGCCCGATCTCGGGAAGAATGACCAGTAGTTCGCCCTCAGGGCATTGCTTGTCCGTGTCCAACCAGACGCGCCATCCAGGGGTAACTATCGTCATATCCGGCTTGATCGCCGCCGTCGCAACGCAGACGACGCGATCCTCCAGCTTGGTCGGCTTGGCGTTGGGAAAGTAGGCGTCGGCCTCCGTTGAGACCAGCAATGCCCCTGGCGTGCATCATTTCGGCCCTCGGCCGGCGGCCGGATAGAATTGCGGTGCCTCGCGCCGGTCATCCAGTCCGTAATCGCGGATCACGCGGACGCTGCGGTGCCGGATCGCAGCGCCCTCGGCCGGTGCCGTCTGCCAGGCCCGGGCAGCAGCGGCGTCGCGCCAGGAGCCGAGGATCAGCAGCTTGCCGGGATTGGTGATGCTTTCGAAGATCTCGTGATCGACCAACCCGGCCGCCTGCGCGTCGAGGCCGAGCCGGCGCAGCGCCTGGTCGGCGGCCAGTGCCGCGTCCGGCGGGATTTCGGTGATGGTGCACAGCTTGGCCGCGCCGATCTCGGTTTCGTCGAGGCGCTGTTCGCGGATTGCGTGGCCGGCCGGCGGCGCGGTGTCGGCGGTGATCTCGCCGACACGCAGATGATAGTCCTCGAAGATCCGGCTGCGGCCCTGTTCCTGCACGCCGTGATGCTCGCCCTGACTGCGCCAGCGCACGACCGATTTCTCGTCGCGCCAGGTCGAGAGCGACAGCAGGCGGCCCTCGGTCCGCTTGCTGGCGAAGCGCTCATTGTCGATGAAGCCGTCGATCGCCTCCAGCTTGGGCTTCAGCTGCTTGGCGAGGGCCAGGTAGTCGTCCCAGCGTTCCCGCTTGGGCTGGACTTCGAACATCACTGCGAACATGGGGCGCCTCCTCGGATGTCGTCGGGGTCAGGCCGGCGGCGCCTGATCCCCGCCGAGCAGAAACAGGTTGGTCTCACGATAGAGCGCGCAGCGCATCGCTTCGAGATGCATGAGATGCGTGGCGCGGCCGATCTTGATGTCGCGCTTGATCGGCGCCGCGGTGAAGGCGTCGAACAGCCGGCGCGCATCCTGGTCCGGGACCACTCCGTCCCACTCGCCGCGGATGATGGCGATCGGCGCCGTGATCTTCGCCGGGTCATAGGCGAGCGTGCCGGCCCAGGCGCGCTGGATGTCGATCGACGGGCCGGCCGGGATCTTGACCGCGGCGGGGCTGCGCGTCCGGCTCGCCGCGTCGCTGTCGAGATAGCGCTCGCCCCACTCGGCGAAATGCCGGCGCGACAGGACCGGCGGCTCGCCTTCCGGCACATCCGCGACGAAGCGCGTCCACTGATCCTCGAGCGTGACGATGCGCCAGGCCGGGCCGGACGGCGCCGGCGCGGCGTGTGCGGGCTGGCGGCGGGCGATCGGGCCGAACAGGACCCAGCGCTCGACCAGCGCCGGGCAGCGCGTAGCGAACCAGCCGGCCGGCAGGGAGCCCCAGGAATGCGAGATCAGCGACAGGTGCTGCAGGCCCTGGCGCTCCAGGATGAAGCGGGCGGCGGACTCGACCTGTGCCCCGGCATCGGCCGCGGCGCAGAGCGGCGGATGCGCATCGGCCGGCCCGGCCATCTGCGGATAGCGGTCCGAGAACCCGAAGCCCTGGAAATCCAGGCCCCAGACATCGAAGCCGGCCTCGTTCAGCGCGTCGCGCCAGGAGGCTCCGTCGAAGCGATGCGCGATCGATAGGGCAGAGGGGAAGGTCGCGCCGTGGATATACAGGACCGCGCGGCTCGGCCCGGCAGTGGATTGCTGCGCCGGCAAATATCGCAGAAACAAGTCCAGGCCGGGATGCGGGCCGGGAATGCGAAACAGCTCTTCGCGCAAGTCGAGCTTCGGAAACTCTGTCGCCATCGTCGGTTCCTTCGCAGGAGATTTACTTTGGCGTTATAACCTCATGGGCGCCGGTCCGTTCCAGTTAGCGTTTCGGCGATGGCCGAAGTGTTACCAACCAGTGCCGAAACCCCTCGCCTGCACTGCGGGAGAGGGAGGATTCACACATCTGCGACGTGCGCGAAATGCCGAAAAGCTCCTCTCCGCCCCATTGGGGTGGAGAGGTTGGGTGAGGTGGGGAACGCTCAAACCCCTCCAGATAACAGGCTGGTTTCGAAGGATTTCCCAGCTCGGTGGCGCGTGCCGCGGGGCCAGCACGGCCGGAGGCGCCGGCTGTATACGGCATCGATGCCAGTGCGCTCCCCACCTCACCCGGCCTCTCCGCCCCAATGGGGCGGAGAGGAGATTTATGGCAACTGTGCCGAAACCCGCGATCCGGCTCAGTGACGCTCGCCACCTTCTTCCCAAGGCAGGAGAAGGGTTATAAGTGCCGCCGCTCGTTCCAACGGCGCAGGGCGACCACCGCCCAGATTGCCTCGACGGCGCCGAACGGCCAGGCGCCTTGCAGGAAGCCATAGGTCGAGCCGAGCAGGCAGGCGCCGGCGAAGGCCAGCGTCCACCACACCGCGCGCGCTTCAAAGGCGTAGGAAACCAGCATCGCCGTAACGGCGAAGAGGCCGAAAGCAGTCAGGAGATCCATGATCAGGGGTCCTGCCCGTGCCTTGTCAGGCACGGGCTCGATAGAAGCTACCAGTGCCGGACCGGGCCGGTATCGACATGGACGAAGTCCGAGTCATGGTAATAGCCGACGCCGCCGCGCTTCAGCTTGAGCGCCGCGTCGCGCAGCCGGCGCAAGTCGCGGCCCGGCAGGCGGATATCGATCGCCCCGGCCGCGCGGATGCATGCTGTTGCGGGCAACGCCGCTGGTCGTCTCGCACAGCATGTCGTTGGTCGCCTGGAGCGGAAGCCGGAGATGACTTCGAACCGCTCCTGCGACTGCATGCGGCCGCGCAGGGAGACGAGCAGGTCGAGCAGGGCCGGATCGATGTCGTGCTGGGTATTGGTCCGGTGATCGCGCAAGACATGGCGGATCTCGGCCATGGCGCCGGGGATGTAATGCCCGTTCGCCCAATAGGTCTCAGAGGAAACTTTCCCCGGTATGGATGTTGTGCAGATGAAGATCGCGTTTCTTCGGTAAAGCTGCTGCGAAACTCGGCGTCGCGATCGCCATGGTTAGTCCTGTCGCCCCGAAAGCAATCAGCTTCCGCCTGGTAAGTTCCGCCATTTCTATCCTGCCGGTGAGTCCCCCGGCACATTCATGCTTGAATAGCGGCGGAAAATGTCACGTGTTTCGACAACTGCCCACGCAATGATCCGATCCGCCGCCCGGCCCGAGGGTCGGCGTCGGAATCGGAGCCGCGGCAGGCGGCGGCGCGCCGGCGCTGGGCAGACGGCGTGGCTTGTGCAGTGCCGCGAGCAGCCTGGCGTCGCGCTTGTACAAATCGTCGCGGAAGTCGACCGTGCCGTCGGGATCGACCAGGACCGACCAGTAGAGCACGGCAACCGGCATCGAAGCCGGCAGCCGCATGCGGCTGGTCGTGCCGCTGTCGATCGCCTGCTGGATCGGATCAGGTGTGGCATCGGCCAACAAAGTCTGGGCCAGGTCGAGCGGATGCTCCAGCCGCACGCAGCCATGGCTGAGCGCCCGTCCGTCGAGCGCGAACAGCCTGTGCATCGGCGTGTCGTGGAGGTAGACTGAAAACGGGTTGGCGAATTCGAATTTCAGATGGCCGAGCGAGTTCTTGTCGCCCGGCGCCTGGATCAGCTGACCATCGGCCCAACTCATTTCGTTATGGGCCAGATAGTCGGGGTCGCGCTTCATCTTCGGCCGGATCTCCTTCTTGATGATCGAGGCCGGCACGATCCAGGGCGGGTTGATCTCGACGTCGCGGATATTGCTGATCAGCATCGGTGTCTGATGTTCGGCATCGCCGACAATGGCGCGCATCATGGACACGGCCTGCCCGTCGCGCAGCACGGTCACGGTCGCGGCGGCGACATTCACCTCGATCCGGGTCGGCGCCAGCAGCCGCGCGACTTCGCGCCGGCGCTCCAGATTGGCGACGATCTGTCCGGTCCGCTCGGCCAGCGAGACGTTGAGCGCGGCGAAGCTCTGCTTGCCCAGCCGCCCGTCCGGGGTCAGCCCATGGCGCTGCTGGAAATGCTTCAGCGCGTCGAGCACCTTGCCGTCGAGCTTATCCCCCGGCATCGACGGCGGCGAGCTCGCCCTCGATGACGAGACGCTGCTTCAGGGCCGGAATGACCGGGTCCTGCATGCCGGGATCGATCGCCTTGCCGCCTGGCGGCGGGACCGGCTGCCAGGCGGCGAGTGTGCGGTAATGCGCGAGAGCTCCTTTGAGCGCAGCATATTGCGGGTCCGGTGGCGGCAATTGCGCGAGCCAGGTGGTCAGGTCGCCATGCCCCAGCGCAAGGCGCAGCGGCTCGACGGGATCGAACAGCGGATGCGGGAAATCGATCTGGTCGCTGAGCGAAGCGACGTCGACCCGGCCGGAGGCCATGGTGCGGGCATAGGCCAGCGCAGCATCGGTCGCCAGCAGGTCGCGCTCCTGGGCTGCATCCGAATTGACCGGATTTGCCCGATTTGTGAGCGCTGTTGCGTGGTATTGTTCGGGATCGAGACCGTCATCGCCCAGTTTGGCCAGGGTCGCCTGCAGCAGCGCAGCGGTCTCGTCGGTCCACACGCATAGCGCCGGCGCCTGGTAGAAGCCGTGCAGGCTATCGAGATCGAGCGATTCCGCGGTGAGCCGCGACCTCTGCGGCAAGCGGATCGGTACAGCTTTGCGCGCCGGCGACCCCCGGCAGCAGCAATCCTGCCGCCAACGCCCAATGTACGAGCCTTCGCATCTTGCCTCCACCCTTCCACCGCGCCGACTGCCCTGCGGATCCGTATACCGAAACCCCGTCGCGATTGGAGCGGCCCGGCATGTCTCTTGAACCGCCGAACCCGCGACAACCTTATCACAAGCCGACCCGTCACGTATCGCGGGTTGAGCCGAGATCTGCCTTGCGAGCTGAGCCGGGATGCCCATCCCCGACGCGAATAACCTATGTTGCCTAAACACCGAATCAAGCCGTCCGGATGCACGGTCGCCGTTTCTTGACGCCGTGGCGCGACGCCGCGATGCTGGCGCCCGACAAAATACAATAGAAGGGGTGGAGATGATGAAGGCGCTGTTGAGCAAGGCTCCGGGCGGGCCGGATACGCTGGTGCTCGAAGACCGGCCGGAGCCGCAGGCCGGGGCCGGGCGAAGTCGTGCTGCAGGTCAAGGCCTGCGGGGTCAACTTCCCGGACGTGCTGATCATCCAGGATCTCTATCAGTTCAAGCCGCCGCGCCCCTTCGCTCCGGGCAGCGAAGTCGCCGGCATCATCACGGCGGTCGGCGAAGGCGTCACGGCGTTCAAGCCGGGCGACAAGGTGTTCGGCTCGACCGGCTGGGGCGGCATGTCGGAACGGGTCGCGGTCGCCGCCGCGCGCTGCAACCCGATGCCGGACGGCATGCCGTTCGATGAGGCGGCCGCCTTCCTCATGACCTACGGCACCTCGCATCACGCGCTCAAGGACCGGGCCAAGCTCCAGCCTGGCGAGACGCTGCTGGTGCTGGGCGCGGCCGGCGGCGTCGGCCCTGGCCGCGGTCGAACTCGGCAAGGCAGCCGGCGCCCGTGTGATCGCCGCGGTGTCGTCGCAGGAGAAGCTCGATTTCGCCAAGGCACATGGCGCCGATGACGGCGTCGTCTATGCGCGCGGCCCGTTCGACAAGGACGGCTCCAAGGCGCTGGCCGAGCAGTTCAAGCAAGTTTGCGGCCCGAACGGCGCCAATGTCGTCTATGATGCGGTCGGGTGGCGACTACGCCGAGGCGGCGCTGCGCGCGATCGCCTGGGAGGGGCCGGTTCCTGGTGGTCGGCTTCCCGTCCGGCATCCCGAAGATCCCGCTCAACCTGCCGCTGCTCAAATCCTGCCAGATCGTGGGCGTGTTCTGGGGTGCCTTCGCCCAGCGCGATCCGGCCGGCAGCCGCGCCAATAATCAGGAGCTGATGCGGCTCTACGCCGAGGGCAGGATCAAGCCGCAGATCTCGGAACGCTTTCCTTTGGCGCGCGGCGGCGAGGCGATCGCCCGGCTGGCCGCCCCGCACGGCCTTGGGCAAGCTGGTCGTGACGATGACATAAGAACCGGCCGAAATTGACGATCACGGCGGCGGCGGGCGCGCGCGGGACAGACCGTGCATTCATTCGCGCCCGACAGATCTCATGAATATTCCTGATTGTGGAAAGACTATCTCAAGTTAAAGATGGTATGCTACTTTTTCGCCTTGAAACTTCGGACCGATAGAAGACGATAGATGTCGCATTTTGACGCTGCGACGAAGTATCACATAATGAAATTCCTGTGGCTTTCCTGCCGCAGTGCACAATGAGAAGGCTACTGCCTAAAATCGCAAAATTCGAGCTGGTACATTTCTCTGTTCTTTTTCAGACAGATAAAACAAATCCAAGTATCACGCTTTTGTGAACTGTAAAAAAATATTTAGAATTGTGCAATGAGGACGACATAGAGCGCCAAGAGTATCCGCCCCGCGAATTTCGCAAGACTCCTTGGAAATTGTGAAGCGAGGCGGAGGTCAGTCATGAAAGATTTAGTCGAAAGTCGCGCACGGCAGAACAATAGCGGCCAGCGTCGCCCAGCCTCACGGCGCGTCAGCCAGATCGCCATACTTTCGATCATCGCAGGAACGGCCCTTGCCGGTCCGTCCGCGTTCGCGCAGAGCGCCATCCAGATCCAGCAGCTGCAGGAACAGATCAAGCAGCTGCAGACGCAGCTCGATGCGGTGAAGACCAAGCAGGCCGTGGATGAGCAGAAGGCAACCGCCACTGCGGCGACCGCTGCTGCGGCCGTCGCGACAGCCGATGCGTCCAGCATCCCGGTGACCACGAACGGTCCGGGCAGCCTCCAGGTCGGCCGGTTCAATTTCAAACTCGGCGGCTTCACCGAATTCGCGACGATCTATCGGACGCGGAACGAAGTGGGCGATGTCGGCACCGACTTCACCGGCATTCCGCTCAACAACAGCCCCCAAGGCCCAGGAATCCGAGCTGCGCTTCAGCGCCCGTCAGAGCCGCCTGTCCGGCATGGTGTCGACCGATGTCGATGCCGACACGCATCTCTCGGCCTATGTTGAAAGCGATTTCCTCGGCGCCAGTGACGTCTCGAACTCGCGCGAAAGCAACAGCTACCAGCCGCGTCTCCGGCAGTTCTTCTCGGAGGTCGATCAGAATGCCTGGGGCTTCCACTTCCTGGCCGGTCAGGCCTGGAGCCTGCTGACCACGAATACGGAAGGCATCATGGCGCGGTCCGAACAGGTACCGATGACGATCGACTCGCAATACGTGCCCGGCTTCAACTGGAGCCGCAATCCCCAGGCCCGCTTCGTCGAGGATTTCGGCAACGGCTTGTGGGCCGGTATTTCGATCGAAAGCCCGCAATCGATCATCGGCGGCAACAACCCGAACGGCACCGCCTTCGCCAACAACCAGACTAACCCCAATGCCAATAACGGCGGCGACGGCACCGGTCTGCTCTCCTCGAACCAGACCTTCACGACCGACACCTATCCCGACGTCATCGCCAAGGTGGCGTTCGATACCGGGTTCGGTCATTTCGAAGCCAAGGGCGTAGAACGGATCTTCACCGATCGCTACAACGGCACGAGCCACGACACGGTCGGCGGCGGGTGTCGGCGGTGCGGCCATCATCCACGTCATTCCGAACTATCTCGACTTCCAGGCCAGCGGCCTGGCCGGCTATGGCATCGGCCGCTACGGGTCGGGCCAGATCAACGATGTGAGCTTCAACACCTCCGGTGGCCTCGTCGCAACGCCGGAAGTCGAAGCACTGGTCGGCTTTACCGGCCATCCCTGGGCCGGCAACCAAGCCTATCTCTATGCCGGTTTCGAAAGCGTCGACAGCACCGGCGCCCCGAACGGGGCCGGTTTCGGTGCCGCCAACGTCAACAATACGGGCTGCCAGATCGAGCTGCCGACCTCCGGCACTTGCGGTGCTCTGACCCACCGGCTGGAGCAGCTGACCGGCGGCTTCTGGCAGGACATCTACAAGGGCAGCTTCGGCCGGGGTGACCGCCGGCGCCCAGGGCTCCTACACCAAGCGCTACACTTTCGAGGGCTTGGGCGGGGGCGCCGAACACGGACGAGCCGTCGTCATGACCTCGTTCCGCTACTACCCGTTCTGATCGGGTAACGGACGGACACTCCCTGGCTTCAGGGAGTGTCCGGCCTCATCGCCCGGCGCGATAGGCCGCAAGCACCTCGTCGACACTGCCGAGCATGACCAGGCGCCCCTCTTGGAGCAGCGCCCGCCTTGTTGCAGAAGCGCTGCAACGTGAATTCGGAATGCGAAGCCACGACCAGGATATGGGAATCGCCGATGATCCGGTTCAGCCGCTTCTCGGCCTTGTCGAAAAAGGCCGCATCGCCGGCGCCGATGATCTCGTCCATGATCAGGATTTCCGGCGTTACCGCCGTGGTCACCGCGAAGGCCAGGCGCAGCATCATGCCGCTGGAATAGGTCCTGAGCGGCAGATGCAGAAAATTCCCGAGTTCGGAAAACTCCTCGATCTCGGCCACGCTGCGTTTGGCCTGGTCGGGCGGCACGCCCAGGAAGACGCTGCGCAGGATGATGTTCTCGTAGCCAGTCGCCTCGACATCCATGCCCATCATCATGTCGGTCAGCGCTTGAGACGACACCATTGATCGTCACCGTGCCGATCGGCGGCTCGTAGACGCCGCTCAGGACACGCAGAAGGGTCGATTTGCCGGCGCCGTTATGGCCGACCAATCCGAGCCGGTCGCCTTCCTTGAGCGTCAGGCTGACATCGCGCAGGGCGCGGATCGCAACATGGGAAGGATCGGCGGATTCGATATGCCCGCCGACCGTGCGACGTAGCAGCTCGGTCTTCAGCGATCGGCCGCGCGCGTTGTAGATCGGGAATTCGACCGTCACCCGGTCGAGCACGATGGAAGTCATGCGCTTACAGCCAATAAATGATGCGCGCCCGGAAGCGAGCGAAGAACGGGACCGCGATCAGATAACCCAGCACGGTGATCAGCCCGACCACCGCCCAATCCCAGAGCCGCGGCCCGGCGCCGATCAGCGGGTCGCGGATCACCGCCAGCAGGCAGGCGAACGGATTGTAGTCGGTCAGCCAGGGCATCTGGCCGGCGATCTGATCCCGCTTCCACATCACCGGCGTCAGGTAGAACACGATCTGCATCAGACTGTTGACCATTTGCGGCATGTCGCGGAACCGCGCGCAGAGCGTACCGACCAGCAGCCCGATCCAGACGCCGTTGAACACGATCAGCAGGAGGCCCGGCACGACCAGCAGCGCCTGCCAGTGGATCGGCACGTCGAGCACGAGGAACAGCACCGGCAGGATCACTGCGTTATGCGCCAGCATCACCATGTTGCGCACCAGCATGCGATGGACGAACACGGTTTTGGGCATCGGCACCTGGCGCAGGAACATCTCCGCGCCGGTGAAGACCACGCAGGAATCGGTCACGATGCTCGATATCGCACCCCAGGCGATCATGCCGACGGCCAGATAGGGCACGTAGTCCTTGACCGAGGTTTTGAACAGATAGGCGTAGAGGATACCCAGCGTGACGATGGTCACCGCCATGCTGATCGTGATCCAGAACTGGCCGATGCGCGAGCGGCGGTAACGCTGGCGGATATCGTTCATCCCCAGGAGCAGCCAGGCGCGCCAGCCCTTCAGGCCGATGCGGAAATCGACCCCGGCGAGTGCCAAGTGCCGGGCGAAGCTGGGCGGGCGCGGGTAACGGCTGATCCTCGACATCATCGGCGGGATCGGCATAGTCGAGCTGCGTCATGAAATTCCTGCTCAGCGGCGCCTCGCGGGACGAGCCTCGTCCCCTATAGCTTCGAAGAATCCTGTGCGACGGAATCGCTTGCGCGACCCCGCGGCGGCCGGACCTTAGCCCAGCCCCGCACGGGCTGTCACTTCTTCGCTGTCGATGGCAGAGGGTCAAGATTGGCTCGGGTTGAGCGATCGGCCCGAAAGCATTACGCTGCCCGCCATATTCGATTGGGTGGTGCTGCGTGAACGAGAACTGGGTTTGTATCGGACATAGTCATGCCTTGGCGCTGGAGCGCGGCGCCGAACGCGGCGGTGTCGAGCTGGACGCAATCAATTTCTGGCACACCGGCGAGCCCTGGCTGCGCGACGGCACGGCGATCCGGCTGCGGGCCGATCTGGCCGAACGCGTCGGTCGCGGACGGCCGATCCTGTCGCTGGTCGGTGGCTCGGCCCATACCGTGCTCGGCATGGTCGAGCATCCCCGCCCCTTCGATTTCGTCTTGCCCTCCGCCCCCACCCTGCCGGTCGATGAAAGCGTGAGCTCGTGCCGGCGGAAGCGGTACGCGCCAAGCTGGCCGAGATCGCCAATCCCTATCTGGACACGCTGCCCGCCATCCTGCGCGCGGCGAGGGCGCCCGTGATTCAGATCGAGCCGCCGCCGCCCGTCGCCGACGAGGCCAGGATCGCGCCGCATGTGCCTTGGGTCTTGTTCCCCGGCCAGCCGCGGGCGGTCGCGCCGAAATGGCTGCGCTACAAGCTGTGGCGGCTGCATAGCGAGGTGATCGCCGCCGCCTGCGCCGCGCTCGGCATCGCCTATCTGCGCGCGCCGGACAGCGCGAAAGACGGAGAGGGCTTCCTGGCCGAGCAGTACGATGAGGACGGCGCGCATGCCAACGCGGCCTATGGCGCCCTCGTGCTCGACCAGATGAGGCGCGCGGCATGACGCACCCCTATGTCAACGCCTTGCCGCACCAACGCTGGCGCAAGGCGATGGTCGAGCCGGCCCCCGGCGCGATCGATCCCATGGTGTCGGCGCCCTGGCGCATCGCGCCGTCCGACCGGATCGCGACAGCCGGCAGCTGCTTTGCGCAGCATCTGGTCCGCCGGCTGCGCAGCGCCGGGCTGCAGCCCTTCGACACCGAACCGGCCCATCCGATGCTCTCGCCCGAAACGGCGGAGGCCTTCGGCTACGGCCTGTTCGGCGCGCGCTACGGCTCGATCTATACGGCGCGCCAGTTGCTGCAGCTATTCCGTCGCGCCTATGGCACCTTCACGCCGCTCGACGACGCCTGGACCGGCGAAGCCGGCGCGCTGTTCGACCCGTTCCGCCCGACCATCCAGCCCGTGGGGGCTTTCCGACCCGCCGCGAATACGAACTGGACCGGCGCCGGCATTTCGCGGCGATCCGGGCCATGTTCGAGCAACTCGACGTCTTCGTCTTCACCCTCGGGCTGACGGAATGCTGGAGCGCCCGGGATGACGGCGCGGTCTATCCGCTCTGCCCGGGCGTGGCGGCCGGGCGCTTCGACGCCGACAGGCACGTATTGCTGAATCTGGGCGCGCGCGAGACAGTCGAGGATCTCGACGCTTTCCTTACAGAACTGCGCGCGGTCAATCCCGCCGCGCGGATGATCCTGACCGTCTCGCCTGTCCCCCTGGCGGCGACGGCCGAACCGCGCCATGTCTGGACTGCGACCAGCTATTCCAAGGCGGCGCTGCGCGTCGCGGCCGAGGAAATCGCACGCCGGCCCGGCGTGGTCTATTTTCCGTCCTATGAAATCGTCACTTCGCCGGCCGCGCGCGGCGCCTATTTCGAGCCGGATCTGCGCTCGATCTCGGAGGACGGTGTCGATCATGTCATGCGCGTCTTCTTCGAGCATCTGCTCGAGCCCGGCTTCGCCGCTGTGCAACCCGACGCCAGCCCCGCGGCCGACCCGTTCATCGAGCAGGCCCGGCAGGCCGTAGCCGTGCTCTGCGACGAAGCGCAGCTCGACCCTGCCGTTTGAGTCGCCAATATGCGCAACCTTGTCGTCGCGTCGAGGCGATATGCTAGGATGACATCGTCGAAGAGAGGGCGGTCCAAATGGGGCTTCTGAAACTGTTGAGTCCTGCGCGTCGTTTCCTAGCGCCGGCCGAACCGGCACCGGCCCGGGCATGGCGTCTGGCCGAAGCCGGACGATACAGGGAGGCGATCGACCTCCTGGCGTCTCTGCCTGCCGAAGATATCGACTTGCCGACCCTGCGCGCGCTCGTGCAGTGGCGGAATGCTGCCTTCGTACCCCAGTCGGGGCGCCCCGACTGGCCGTCCAGCGTACCGGACCCGTTCCCCGGCACCGAAGAACCGCCCGAAATTCGAGGGACCGAGTTGACGGCCGAGCTTCTCGCCGGCGCGATCCAGCACCACGGCTGCCTGCTCGTCCGCGGGCTGATCGATGCCGAGCAGACAGCGTCCCTCGCCCGATTGGTGACGCAGGCGATCGACACCGCCCAGGCATCACAGTCCGGCGACTCGCCCTGGTTCACGCCCTATCCACTCGGCGAACACGACGGAATGACGCCGGCCGCCCGCAAGTTCGGGACCGATTCCGGTGCTGTCTGGACCGCGGATTCGCCGCGCGCCTTGGCCGATTTCATCGCCTTTCTCAAGGCGCATGGCGTCGTCGACGTCATCGAGGAGTATCTCGGCGAGCGGGCCTATCTCTCGATCGGAAAATCGACTTTGCGGCGGGTGCCGCCGATGGCGACCACCGCCTGGCATCAGGACGGCGCGTTCCTAGGTGCCGAGATTCGAACGGTCAATTGTTGGCTCACGCTGTCCGATTGCGGCGATGACGCAGCCGGCATCGACCTCTATCCCCGACGCCTGAACGGGTTGGTGGAAAGCGGAACCCAGGGCGCCTTCGCCTGGTGGGCTGTCGGCGACGGCATGGTCGAGCAAATGGAGAAGACGGCATCCATCGTCGCGCCGCGCTTCAAGGCCGGCGACGCCCTGCTGTTCGATCAGCTGTTCCTCCACCGCACCGGCGCACGCCCCGGCCTGACGCGGGAGCGCTTGGCCATCGAATCCTGGTTCTTCGCCGGGTCGACCTTCCCGATGCAGCAGATGCCGATCGCGCTCTAGCATCCCGCCGTGGCGGTCTTACCGCAATAAAAGAGGGCGACATCGGCTGCCAGGTGTCGCCCGAGATAAGAACGGGCCGCCGCATTGGACGTCAGCGATGCACTCACCGCAAACACCAGATAACAAGCGCATCTCGGATATCGAATTCCTGCGCGGCATCGCGATCATCTTCGTGTTGGCGTTTCATGTTCGCCACGAATTGATCAGTTGGCCAATGCCGATTATTGACCACATATTTGATAATTACATAAGCCTCTGGCCAGGCGTCGACGTTTTTTTTGCCGTTTCCGGCTTCGTCATCGCGCGCTCTTTAGTCCCAGCCCTGCAAGCCTGTCCGAGCCGTGAAGCGCAGGGCCGGGTCATTCTGCGCTTCTGGATCCGCCGGGTCTGGCGCCTGATGCCGTCCGCCTGGCTCTGGCTGGGGGGTGATTCTGCTTGCATCGGCGGTGTTCAACGGCAGTGGTGCATTTGAATCGTTTCACGTCAATTTTGAGTCGGTGATCGCCGCGATGCTGAGCGTGGCGAATGTCAGCTTCGCCTATGCCTTCCCCTTCCACCCCTACGGCCCAAGTTCACCGTATTGGAGCCTGTCGCTCGAGGAGCAATTCTACCTGGTCCTGCCGCTGCTGGTAGTCGTCGCCCGCAACAGGCTGGCCGCCGTCCTTGCCGGAGCCGTCGTCATCGTCTTCTGCCTGCCGCCCACGGCGCTGCTCGGAACATTCCGCTTTCACGCGATTCTGTTAGGCGTATTGCTGGCCCTGTTCAGCAGACAGCCGTCCTATTGGCTGATCGAGCCGGTGGCGCTCGGCCGCAGCGGGCTGGCGCGCTCGGCCACGCTGGGTGTCGTGCTGCTCTGCCTGACCGCCATGGCGCCACTCGGACAGACGATCGTGCCGTTTCCCTTCGACATGATTGCCCTGCTCTCCGCCGGGCTGGTCTTCATCGCTTCCTACGACCGGAACTATCTGTGCAGCGACAGCCTGTTCAAGCGTGGCATGCTCTGGGTCGGCAGCCGGTCCTACGCGCTCTATCTGGTGCATATGCCGGTCTATTGTCTGACCCGCGAGATCTGGTTCCGCCTGTCGCCGGCGGGCACTGTGTTCGGCGGGATCGACGCGCTGTATTTCGTGCTGACCGCCGCGCCGATGGTCCTGGTCTTAGCCGAGCTGAATTACCGCTTCGTCGAAGTTCCGTGTCGTCGCCGCGGCATCCGGATTGCCGCCCGGCTGGCGAGCGCTCCGGTCGACATGGCTGAAGTCAACCCATAGCGACGGCGCAGGCCGGTTGTCGCCTCGGGACTAAGGACCGACGCCGAGCCGGGTCAGCAGACGCCGAGCCAGCCGCGTCGCTGTCGCTCCATCAGCCGCTCGGCCGCCGCCGCGGCTTCGGGATGGCCCGGCGGAAATCGAGAGCGGCCGCACGCTGCGCCCATCGGCGCAGCAGCGCTCCAGGGATCTGATCAAGATTCGGCAGGACGGCACGGCTGCGCGTGCTCGGCCGTTCCGGCTGGAGCGTCGCGCCGGTCCGCTCGGCCAGAAATCCAAGGTCGCGATTGTAGAGATCGGCCAGCCAGCGTGCCTGCTCCAAGGTCAAGTAATCGGCGGGCGGCAGTGGGGCTGCGGCAAGGCATTCCTCCATCAGCGCGCGCAACGGGTCGGCGACGCGCCGGCCGGCCGCATCCCAGCCGGCCTCGTCATCCCGCTCGACGAGGGCCCGCAGCATCTCGACCACCGGCCAAAATCGGGCGCCCGGTTGCTGCGCCCGGCTGCGACGGCAGGCGCCGGATCGAGCCCGAGCGCCGACAGGCAGTCGCCGATCAGGTCGCCCCCTTCGAGATCCCGCGGATCGATCGAACGGACCCTGACGCGATCCCAGCCGAACGCCTCGCCCCATCCTTCCAGATAGGGCCAAGCCGAGATGCGCGGGCGCAGCCAATCGAGATAATTGTCGAAATCCCGGCTGCTCTCGCCATGCTTGACCGCATCGGCATAGGCGGAGCAGACCCAGGCGCCATAGGGCCGGATATAGGCGATGATCCGGACATCGAAGCCGGCCAGACCGGCGGCCATGCTGTCGGTATAATCGCGCGGCCAGCCGAACATGAATTCGTTGGAGACGAGATAGGCGCGGTCATGGCCGGCGCGGGCATGATCCGCCAGCTCGAACTGGGTCTGGAAGCCGAGCACACCAGGCACGGAATCCTTGAGATGGCCGAACAGGCAATAGCGCAGGCCGGACGCCGCGAGCGTGTCGCGCTCGGCCAGGAAGAAATCCTGCAGGGTGGTCGAGCCGGCCTTGTTGCGCCCGATATGGAGATGGATGCGCGGAGCTGCGCCGTCCTCGGCCATGCCGCGATCAGCCGGCCGGCTTTGCCGCTTTCAGCTCCTCGCGCAGGGCTTCGATAGTCGAGCGGGCGCGCCGCAACGCTTCCGTCCGTTGGGTCAGGCGGATCTGCTGCACGGTCAGCTCGGCGCGCACCCGCATGCCGTCCGTTTCGAGCGCGACGCAGGTTTCGAGCAGCGACTCGCGCGAGAAGAAGCTGTCGATTACCGCCTCGAGCGCCGGCGTCGTGCGCGCGGCCGGCACCAGGATGCCGAGACCGTTGAAGAAGGGCAGCTTGTGGAATGCCATCGGCACCCCGATGCCGGCCTGGAAATCCTCGATCGCGGTCAGCACGCCGTTGCGCGGACCGCCCTCATACAGCGCATTGTGGAAAGTACCGTTGATCCCCGCCTCGGTCAGCTCCGACTCTCCGGGCAGCATGCCGCGATCGGCATAGGGATGCCGCGCCGCCGGATCGAGTTCCAGCGGGTCGTAATACATGTCGCGTCGCGCATAGGGCCACGCCACGTCGTGGAACAGGATGATCGGCGGCGCCGTACCCGCCTCGGCCGCGCGGCGATAGATCGCCTGCAGCTCGTTATAGACGGTGTGCCAATTGTGATCGCCGTCGAGCAGCACGAGGTCGACCGGCGCGATGCGCGGGATCACCTCCAGGCTCTTTTCCGCGTGGTAGACATGTTCGGCCGGGTAGCGGGCGAGTACCTCGTGCAGCGCCGGCGGCGGCGCCGGATCGATGACTTCGAGCCGGCATCCGGTCCGGCGGCAATACTCCAGCACCGGCGCCGTGTTCCAGCCGAACTCGGCGCCGATCTCCATCATCCGGCGCGGTGCGGCGGTCTCGATGATCGGCTTGACGAAGCGGGTCCAGAAGCGGTGCATCGGGCAGTCTCACTCGTCGCTCAAGGCATCGGCGAATTCGTCGTCGTCCAGGACCGAGACGAGACCGCCGGTGCGTTGCAGATACCCCATCGGGCAGGTCGTGATCAGTTGCTGGTCGCGGCTGTAGTCGATCGCGAAGGGCGCCTCGGCGACCAGGGCGCGGATCGCCTTCTGAAACCAGTTCTTCGAATAGCCGAGCCAAGGTTGGCCGAAGACCGAACCGAGGAAGATCAGATAGGTGCGGCACGAAACAAAGCGCGCATAGGCCCGCAGCGCATCGAGCGGGAAATGGTCCTCCTGCCGGGGCGCGAAAAGCACCAGGACGTTCTCTTCCGCATCCAGCGCGCGCTCGGCCTCGCCCAGCACATACGGGTCGAGCGGATCGCCGTTGATGTTGACGATGCGCGCGCCGGCTATCTGCATCAGCCGAAGCAGCGAATCCAGCAGCACGAGGATGCCCGGCGCGACATTGACCGTGATGATCCGGCCGGGCCGGGTCTTGTAGACGATGTCCTGGATGTTGAGGACATCGGCAGGCGCGATGTCCAAAGGCTGCCCGAGCCAGGTCGTGCCGTGATGCAGGCCCAGTTCGACATAGGCCGATTGCGCATAGGCAGCGGCCCGTTCGTCGAAATGCAGCGATTCGACACCGGGCCGGACCCGGTCGGTGACGCCGATCCGCGCCGGCGACAGCGGCTTCCGCCGCCCGCCCGCGCCATGCGCGATGCGGAACTGGCCGCGCAGATGGAGATCGATCGGCTCTACGCCGGTGAACTTCTTGCCGACGACCTGGAAATAGGTCTCGTCATAACTCCGGACGCGCCGCTCCATCTCCTCGAGCGCGATATTGTCGTGGTCCCGCCATGGAATTGATGGAACGACGCCTCGCCGAGCAGCGCCACGATCGGCTCGCCCGACGCTTCACCGGCGCGCAGGAACAGGTCGAGATTGGCGAAGCCGGCGCCGGCCTCGCTGAAGCCCTCGTTCATGCCGCCGATGTCGCGGTACAGGTCCTTCGACACGAACAGGCAGTTGGATTCGATCATGGCATCGAACCAGTTGTTCGGGCTTTCGCGCGCCGGCGTACCGACCTTGAACAGCTGATAGCCATCGGCCGGCCAGTCGATCTTGTCGAACAGCATGTCTTCCTGGCGGCGGGTATAGCCGACCTGGGACAGCCAGCGCTGATCGCCGCCGACGAACCATTGGCGTAGCGCAACCACGGCACGCGGCGCCTCCTCCAGCGCATCCCATACTGCGCGGAACACGCCGGGCGTCAGCACATAAGCGCCGTCGATCATGATCGCGACATAGCGGCCGCGCGCCGATCGCGCCGCCTCGTTGATCGCAGCGCAGGGCGAGGGCAGCACCCGGGACGGCCGGATCAGCCGGAATTCCGGACCGAAGCTCTCGACCCATTTCGGGTCGAGCGGCGGATCGGAGCCGTTGTCGATGCACAGCACTTCGTAGCGCAGATCGCCGATCTCGCGCTGATAGGTTCGCGACAGCGAGGTCAGCGTCCGTGCCGCCTCGCGCTGCATATTGTAGAAATTGACGACGAAGGTGAACAACGGCTCCGCCGGGGCCGGACGGCGCAGCGGGCGGACGCAGGTGCTGTGGATCGCCTCGCGATCGAGCTTGGGCCGCGGCCGGGGCGGCAGGACGACGCCGTCGCGCCGGGGCAGATAGACACGCAGCGGTTCGGCCAGGGCGGACCCACCATTATTCGCCAGGCGGAAATCGATCTCGTGAACGGCGTCATCCTGCAGTTCCGGCGGGACCAGTGCGTCAAAACCCCAGCGCCCGTCGCCCTGCCGCATCTCTTCGAGATCGACCCGCCAGATATCCGCCGTGACGGTCGTGATGCGGCGGCCCGCTTCCCACAGCTCGAAAACCGGTTTCGCGGAGGGCATGTCGGGATCGAAGGCCCAGCCGCCGATCCGGTCCGGACCGAATTCGTCGAGATAGCCGCCGAGCCCGGCATCGCCGCCGAAGGGACGCGGCAGGATACTGGGCGACAAGCCGCCGAGTGCCGCCCGACGGCTCGCCAGCTCCGTAACGTCGATCGCGATCTCGCCGGGCGGCACTGGCGCGCCGCCCGTCACGCGCACTATGGCTTGGGCAACCGGCGCCGGCAGACGGTCCAGATCGATGGCGATCTCGAAGGCGCAATTGCCTTTGCCGGCTGCATGGAGGTCGGTCCGCTTCAGCCGGGCCACGCCTTCGCCGACGCTGATGCCGTCGACCAGGATTTCGACGGTGACGGGGTCCTGCGGCGCATTTGGCCGCCGCGCCCATCCTCGGACGATCCCCTGCGCGCACTCATCGACCCAACCTTCGATCACATCCGGGTCGGCGCTGCGGAGTTCATCCATCAATTCGGGTCCAGCCAAAAGCACGATTCGTACTGAAGGGCTGCGGCGGCAACCCCACTTTCGGGTCCGACATAGCACAGCAATCCGCCCACTCACCAGCGGTTCCATTTTTCGGAAGGGCCCTGTACCAGACCACTTGATGCCGCTTTACGGTAGTGACGCCCCAGTCTATAGAGGCCGGAGGTTCAGCGCTGGGAGGAAGGCTTGGACGCAGAGATGCAGGGTACCGCGGAGTCGCCTTCCCACGGACCGCGGCCACGTTCGGCGCCTCGCCCCGTCCTGATCGCCATCCCCTTCTACAAGAACGAACACCTCGTGGCCGATGTCCTCGGCTCGCTGATCCGCTGCGCCGAGGATGTTCGGCGGATCGGCGGCGAAGTCGTCTGCTACGATGACTCGCCGGGCTACGGCCCGCTCGCGGCGACGCTCGGGCAGATCCTGCCGGAGGCGATGGCGGCGTTTCCCTGCCGGCTCGACCGCAATCCGGTCAATCTCGGCTTCGTCAAGACGATGAACCGCGCGATCAAGGAAGCGGTCGATCGCCGGCTCGATCTTTTGCTGCTGAATTCCGACACCATGGTCGAGCCGGGCGCGCTGACCGAGATGGCGCGCGTATCGCGGCTCGATCCGATGATCGGCTTCGTCAATCCGCGCTCGAACAACGCGACGATCGCGACGCTGCCGCTGGCCGAGCGTTTCCCCGACACGGCTCCGACGCGAGAGGCTTATCGGGCGCTTGCGGCGCTGCTCCCGGAGTTCAGCTACATACCGACCGCCGTCGGGTTCTGCATGCTGATCCGCTGGGAGATCCTGGCGGCATTCGGCGGCTTCGACGAGATCTACGGCGCCGGCTACAACGAGGAGAACGACCTCGTCATGCGGGCCGCGCGCTGCGGCTACCGCGCCGTCCTCGCCAACCACGCCTTTGTCTGGCACGAGGGCGAGCAATCCTTCGGCACGGCCGATCTGTCGCGCGATCATTGGGAGCCGACCAACCGTGCGATTCTCGATCGGCGCTACCCCGAATACGGCTCCTACACCGGTGCCCATTACAACGCGCCGGAAACGATTGCCGAGCGGCTGCTGGCCGCTCTAGTGCCGAACGCCGCCGGCCGCCTGGATGTGGCTTTCGATTTCTCCAGCTTCGTGGCGGCGCATAACGGCACCTTCCAGGCCGGACGGCAATTGCTCGCGGCGGCTCAGGCAGTCTGGGGCGACCTGTTCGACATCCATGTCCTGTTGCTCGCCGGAAGTCTACGAATTTTCCGGCTATGGCGAGTTCGGCGCAAAGCTGCGCGATCCGCATGGGCCGGAGATCTATGCCGTCGTCTTCCGGTCGGCCAGCCCTATGACTGGAACTCGCTGCAGCGCCTGGCGATGAAGGGCGCCGTTACCGGCATCTACATGCTGGATACGATCTCGATCGACTGTCCGCAGCTCACCTCGCCGCGGCTGTTCAATCTCTGGCAATTCGCGCTCGTGAAGAGTGACATGGTCGCGGCACTGAGCCGGATGACGCTCGAGCAATTGCGCTCCCGGTTCCTCATCCCCGGACATGTCGTGGTTTCGACCGTGCTGCTGTCGCTCGATATCGAGGACTACCGCATTTCGGGCGCCGACCGGCCGGCTCCGGGCGCCGGTACGCTGCTCGTGCTCGGCAATCACTATCAGCACAAGCATCTGGCGCCGACGGCCAATGCCCTGGCCGCCGCGTTTCCCGGCCGATCCGTCATCGCGCTCGGCGAGGAGAAGCCCCGAGGAAGAGAAGAATCTCGACCCCTTCGCGCCGCAGCATCTGAGCCAAGCCGAGAATTTGACCGGCGTCGCGGTCGGCAATCTCGACGAAGCCGAGCTCGGCGTCTTCTATGCCGATGCCGACGTCATCATCTTTCCGAGCCATTACGAGGGCTTCGGCATTCCGGTGCTGCATGCGCTCGCGGCGCACCGGCCGATCTTCGTGCGCGCAATGCCGGTCTTCGTCGAACTCTGGGAGGGCCTCGGCCGGAATCCGAACATCCATTTCTACGAGACGACGGCCGAGTTGAGCGATCTGCTGCGCACCATCCCCGCCTGGATCGACGTGGCACCGTTGCCGGCCGGGAACGGTGCCGCGCGGGCGATGCGCCAGATCCGCGAGGCGCTCGATACCGCGCGGCGCCGAATCGATTACCGCCATATCGTCGAGCGAATCCGGGCCGTTCAGATCATCAGCGACGCCGGAGGGTTTCACCAGCCGACCAGGGCCGCACCGGCCCCGCCGCCTTTGCCGGCGCCGCTCGGCGCGCTGCTTCGGCTCGAAGGCAGGGAGTTCGTCAGAAAGGCCTACGTCGCGGCGCTGGCCCGCGACGCCGATCCCGGCGGCTTGGCGCATTACGCCGAACGCGTCGAGAGCGGCGGGCAGGCAGACAAGATCGAAGTCCTCCGCATCCTGAGCAGCAGCCCCGAAGGGCGCAAGCTCGGCACGCGTATTCCGGGCCTCCAGGCCTGGGTGCTGTATTATCGGCTCCGGCGCCTCCCTCTGGCGCGACTGTCGGGCAGCGCGCTCCGACGCATGGGCCTGGCTCGGCGCCCGCCTGATCCGAACTGATCACGGATCGAGGGGACACGAGGTCGCTCGGGAGCGAAATGGACATCATCCTCGGCGCGGAGGCGCTGCTCTCCCCGCTCACCGGCGTCGGCAACTACACCGCGGAATTGCTGCGCGGCCTCTACGCAGAGCGCGGATCCGATCGGTCCGCTGCTTCGCGAATTACGAATGGCTTGAGGACCCGCTGGCGGCGCCGGGACCGTCACCGGTTCCGGCCATGCTGCCCGGGGCTCCACCCCGGCCTCGCGCCACAGGCGCGGCGGCAAGCGATCGGCATTGCCCGCCGCATTGCCCGGTCCATTCCCGGCGCACGCGCACTGGTCCAGCGGCAGCGCGATCGACTGGCCGCCGGCATGCTCAACCGCAGCGGAGCGGCGCTCTATCACGAACCGAATTTCGTGCTCCGTCCTTTCGACGGACCGACGATCGCGACGATCCATGACCTGTCGGTCTATCTCCACCCGGAACACCACCCGGCCGAGCGCGTCGACTATATGACCCCGCCACCTGCCGGACACGTTCAAGCGCGCGAGCCGGCTGGTGACGGTCAGCGAAACGGTCCGGCAGGAAATGATCGAGCGGCTCGGCATCGCACCCGAGCGAGTCACCGCCATCCATAACGGCGTCGGCCCGGACTATCACCCGCGCGATGCCGCCGAACTCGCGCCGATCCTCACACCCGCTCGGCCTGGCGCCAGGCGGCTACCTGCTCGCCGTGGGCACGCTCGAGCCGCGGAAGAATCTGGCGGGGCTGCTGGGCGCCTTCGAGGCCTTGCCGGATGCGTTGCAGCGGCGCTTCCCCGCTGGTCGTCGCCGGCGGCGGCGGCTGGCACAACGAAGATCTGGTCGAGCGGCTGAACCGGCTGGCCGGGCGGGGACTGGTCCGTCGCCTCGGCTATGTGCCGGCCGGGACTTTGCCGGCGCTCTATGCCGGCGCCCGGGCCTTTGCCTTTCCGTCTTTCTACGAAGGCTTTGGCCTGCCCGTGCTGGAGGCGGCGGCGAGCGGCGTGCCGGTGCTCAGCTCGGCCGGTTCGGCCATGGCGGAAGTGCTCGGCGCGGAAGGGGTGCTGGTCGATCCGCGCGATTCGCCGGCGCTGGCCGAGGGCTTGCGACGGCTTCTCGAAGACGATTCGCTGCAGTCGCGCGCGCAGGCGGCGGCAGCCGATTTCGGCGACCGTTTCAGCTGGCGGCGCTGCGTCGAACGGACCGTCGCGCTCTATAGAGAGATCACCGCCTGATGCGGCCTCAGACGACGGCGCGCAGCGAAGCCCGGCGCAACATCGTTTCGGACAAGGTCCTCCAGGTCCTCCGCGCCGTAATCCGGCAGTTGCCCGGCGCCCAGGGCACCGGCCCGAGGGTTTCCTCCTGGGCGCACGCGACCAGATGGGCGACGACATCCTCCATCCGGCTCCGAGCGACCCAGCCGAGCCGTTCGCGGGCACGGGACGGGTTCAGTTCGACCCGCTGCATCTCGGTCGGGCGGAACAGCGTCTCGTCGGTGTCGACATGATCGCGCCAGTCGAGATCGAGCTGGGCAAACACTGCCGCAACCAAATCGCTCAGCGGCCGGGTCTCGCCGGTCGCGATGACATAGTCGTCGGGCTGGTCATGCTGCAGCATGCGCCACATCGCTTCGGCATATTCCGGCGCCCAGCCCCAATCGCGTTCGATGCCGACATTGCCCCAGCACCAGCCGCTCCTTGCTGCCACGCGAAATCGCGACCGCCGTCCGGACGATCTTGCGCGTGACGAACCGGTTCGGCCGCAGCGGCGATTCGTGGTTGGACAGGATGCCTGAGCAGACATGCAGCCCATAGGCCTCGCGATAGATCGAATTGGCCCAGAAGGACGCGGCCTTGGCCACGGCATAAGGGCTGCGTGGCCGGAACGGACCTTGCTCGTCCAGCACGTCCTGGCTGTTGCCGAAGCATTCCGTCGAGACCGCCTGGAACAGCCGCACAGGCCGCTTCAGCAGACGGAGATATTCCAGGATGTTGATCGTGCCGACCGCGACGCTGTCGAAGGTCTCGACCGGCAATTCGAAGGACAAGGCGACGGAGGTCTGTCCTGCAAGGTTATAGATCTCATCCGGCTGAACCTTGCCGACGAGTTCGACCACGCTGCGGAATTCGCTGAGATTGCCGGTGTGCAGCCTGATGCGGTCGCGCACGCCGATCCGGATCAACCGGTCGAACGAACCGGTCTCGACACTGCGCGACACGCCATGGACCTGATAGCCCTTGCTCAGCAGCAAATGTGCGAGATAGGCACCATCCTGTCCGGATATTCCGAATATCAACGCGACGCGTTGCGACATCGTCCCCCGGCACCTTATCCGGCCGCTTGACCGGCGCCTCCCGGCCATCACACCATCGCACGAATATTACTCGTGCTTGGCAACGCATCCACCCGTCACCCGCCCCGTGCACCGTGTCAAGAATGCAGCGATCCGGCTGGCGTACATACTTCCGTAACATCAATGCCGCCGATTGGCGAAGGTTTCGCAATACCGCTCGGCGGAAAATATCCGGCGCGCATCCTGTTGCGCCTGCCGACCGAGCCGGTCGCGCAAGGCCGAATCCGCCAACCGGCGCAGCTGGCGCACCGCATCGGCGATATCCGGCTCGGCCCAGTGCTGATCCGGATAGTCGTAACTGCCCTGCGGATCCCGGGCCGGGACCAAAGTATAGCCGACCGGGCCCCCATTCTCCGCCGTCAGGAAATCGATATTGCCCGACCAGTTGGTCGCGACCACGGACTTGCCGCGCTGCATGGCCTCGGCCAGCACCAGCCCGAAGCCCTCCGCACGATGCAGCGAGAGCACGATGTCCGCCGCATCGAGCAGCGCCGCCATGCCGGCCGTATCGAGCAGCGCACCGTTCAATTCGATATTCGCGGCCTTTTCCGTCGCCGCCTGGAGCGCCTGCCAGCCGGGCGGATAGGCCAGGGGCTGCGAGACTTTGACGATCAGGCGCGTCGCCGGATCGTCGCCGAAGGCTTCGCGAAACGCACGAATCGCGGCAAGCGGATTCTTGCGCGCAAAACCGGACCGCATGTCGAAGGCGACCAGCACCGTCAACGGCGCGCCGACCGGTCGTGCGGCCGAATCTGCAGCCGGCGGCACCGGATGCGGGACGACACGGACGGGCAGATCGGTATGGCGCGCGACGGCCGCCGCCGTGAACGCGCTCGGCACCCAGATTTCGTGGACGAAGCCCAGCCCGGCAATCCAGTCCGCCGTCAGATCGGGCAGCTCCCAGGCCCAATAGCCGATAATCGTCTTGCCGCGCAGCCGCCGGCGTCCCAGCCGCAGCATGGCCAGCGCCATGGACGAAGCCGCTGACATGGAGCAGGATCGTGCCGGGTCCTTCGCCGTTGCCGGCCTCGGAAACAGCATATTCGGGGAGCCGGCCGTCCTGCATCAACGCCGCGCTCAGGTCGATCGGGCGCGGCATCATATCCCGCTGCCCGGAGGGTATCGAGGCAGAGCCGCGCCGAGACGCCAAGCCCGCTCGCCGTGCTGAGCGCGCCTGCGACGTAGATCGGCTCAACCCGTTCGGCAGGCCGCCGGCCGGGCCGCGGCGCCAGGAATCCCGCGACGGCGAACAATACGCGCCGACGCCAGCGCTGCGGCAGCGTCTGCCACAGACGCCGATGCACCCAATCCTTCACGAAGCCGGAGCGCGCTGGATCAGCCGATGGCAGTGTTCGACCAGATTTTCCGCCGTCATATGCCAGCCGGCCCCTCCGAGGCAGCCTGCCGGGCCCCGGCGGCGCAGCGCTCGTAGAGTCGCGGATCGAGCATTTCCGACATGGCCCGCGCGACCGCGACTCCGGAGGTCTCTGCAGCGACCAGCCCGGTCTCGCCCGGCACGACCTGTTCGACCAGCCCACCGACCGGCGTGACGACGACCGGCATGCCGCTGCCATAGGCCGTCGCCACTGCCGCGGATTGGCTCGCTTCCGTATAGGAGGCGACCAACGCATCCGATTCCGACAGCAGCTGCGGGATTTCCCGCTCCTCGATCCAGCGGTTGATTACCGTCACCCGCGGCAACCCTTCGAGAGCCGCACGGTACGGAGCGAGGTCGCCGCCGCCGGCAATGCAGAGCTCGACATCGTCGCGCTGCGCGGCCAGCGCCCGGAAGGCGTCGAGCAGCACGCGGATGCCCTTATAGGCCAGCACCCGGCCGAAGAAGAGAAAGCGGAACGGCCGACCACGCGGAAAGAGCCGCGGCGGCTCCGCCTCTTCGGCATAGGCGAAGGGACCGAGCGGAATGATCGCGACACGGTCTTCGGGATAGCGATAGCCGGTGACAAGCTGCTGCCGGACGTGGCGGCTGAGTGCCACGACCCCGTCGGTTGCGGCGAGCTCGCGCCCGATACGCCAGGTCCAGAGCGGATTCAGCTCGCCCGGGTGCATATAGGCGTCATGGATAATTGAGATCAGGCGGCTGCCGGCCTCCGGCACGGCCTGCGCCAGATACCAGGACCAGGGATGCGGCATGATCGAAACCACGACATCGGGCTGCACCGACCGGATGAAGTCGACGAAGTTGCGCCGGATCGACATCAGCCGAAGCGACGCGCCGACGAAGGACGGGACATCCGAATAGGTGTCGACCACATGGGGGTGCCGACCCAACGCAGCAAACTCGCCGAGCACTTCGTTGCCGCTCGAGAGGCTGATTGTCAGATCGACATCGGGTCGTTCGGCCAGGGCACGCACGAGCTCCAGCGTATAGCGGGGTCCTCCGCCCTTCCGCCCCCAATACCAGACCAGCATCCTCATCGCGCAATCAATTCCCTTCGCAGCTGCCGCCGCGACTGCTGTAGTTGCCCTCGCCGGGCAGGCGAGAGTGTTTGGCCGCGCGATTCAGCGTCAAGGAGCACGCACCGGCCGAAGGCCGACATCCTCAGGAGACGGAATTCATACGCTCCGTTCCGAGCCCCTGAGCAGAGGGACGATGCCTGGCGGCGTCACATTTCGGCGGATCGCTCGGCGACATTCAGCTGGGTATAGCATGAACTGCAATTCGCATAATGGGGTATAATCACAGCCGCGTGATCCATCGATCCTGGATGCCGAGCCCCCCGATGCCTGGAGGAGCATGACGCCGAAGATTTCCGACGCCTGGCGCTCGACCTGCCCGAAGCCATCGAGCAGGCCCATATGGGCACACCGGATTTCCGCGTGGCCGGCAAGATCTTCGCCACGCTCTCGGCACCCCAGAGTACCGCCGTTCTGAAACTGCTCCGCCCGCAGCAGGAGATGCTGTGCGACGCCGAGCCGGATCTGTTCAGCCCGGTGCCCGGCCGCTGGGGCGGCAGCGGCTGGACGGTCCCTGCAGCTCGGCACAGCCGATGAAACGACGCTGCGGAGCGCCTTGTCGATGGCTTGGCGCAACGTGGCGCCGAAGCGGCTTTCGACGGGACATTGACCGGATCGCCGAGGGGCGAACCGCACTACGGAGCTACTCGACTCAACGAAAGGAAGAGGGCTATCTTCTATTTTCACGGGTAGAAGGTTCTCTCGATGGACGAGCGCAACCGAGTCTACAGCGCCGGTCACCTCGGAACGAGGGCATCGACGCGGCTTGGGCGCCTCCACCTGCGATCGAGTTGGGAGGATGACGAACAGACCCTCCCCCCGGCGGAGATCAACAGGCTGCTCGAGGCCTATCTCGCCAGGACCAATGATTCCGTCGTGATAACCACTGGCGAGCTGCGCCAGGGGACGGGCCGGCCCCTTGATCGAATACGTCAATGCCGCATTGCTGCGAAGCGGAAGCTACGACATCGAGGATCTGATCGGCCGCCCGCTCGCGACGCTCTATACCCGAGACGTCTTCGCGCGGGTTCTGGACCAGCTGCGCGAAACGGCGGAGGGCCGTGCGTCGATGCAGCACGAGATCCAGGCGCTGGACAATAGCGGCCGGGGCATCTGGCTGCAGATCAACACTGTACCGATCTTCGACAATGCTGGCAGGCTGACGTATTTCGTCCGGATCGGCCGGGACGTCACCGTCCGCAAACGCATCGAGCAGGAGCGCGAGACGACGCAACGCCTGCTCGCCTCCGTTTTCGGCGTGATCGATCAGGCGCTCGCCGTGGTCGACGATTGCGGCAACTTCTCCATGGTCAACACCGCGGTCACGCGTCAGCTCGGCTGGAGCGTGTTCGACCTGATCGGCAGGCCCTTCACCAGCGTGATCGACGAATCGAGCCGCAAATGGCTGACCCGCCAGCTGGCGGCGCGCGAGGAGGAGGAGCAGACGACGAGGCTGCCGACCGAACTCCTGCATCGCAATGGCACGGTGATCGGCGGGGAGATCGTCTCGACCGTGATCATGCAGCCGGATGGCCGGCAATATCGCGTCATCACCTTCCGGCAAAAGGCAGCGGTCGGCCACAACTGCGCCGGACGTATCGATCCAATCGGCGGTGCGCGAGCTGCTGCGGGTCAGGCGGCAGCCCGGCGGCGATCGTCGCCGGCAAGGTCCAGCTGGTCGGGCTGAGCGAGGTGCGCGATGCGCTGGGCGACCGCTGGCGCGAGGTTTCGGCAAATGTCTTTGCCCTCGCGGAGCATATTCTGCGGCGCCATCTGGGGCCGAACGACGCGTGCCATCGCACCGCCGATGACGGCTTCCTGGTCTGCTTCGCCGAGCTCGATGAAGCCGAGGCGCAGCTCAAGGCACAGCAGATTGCCGAGGAGATCCGCGCCACGCTGACCGGCATCGCCCCCGAAATGGCCACGGCCAACGTTACCGGCTTTGCCGCGAGAGTGTCGATCGATGCCAACGAAAGCGGCTCCGACGAGGCGATCATCCAGGCGCTGGAAGGGCGGCTCGCACGCGAGCGCCGGCGGCTCGAGGGCGGCGCGATCGAAATCTTGCGCGCGAGCCTGGCGGAGGCACAGATCCTGTTTCAGCGGGTCCGGACCGAAACGAACCAGGTCGCGCCCTTCACCGCGGTGCGGCTGCCGAAGCCGCTCGAATCGGCACTCGACACGCTACGGGCCCTGGCCGGCCGGATTACGGGCTGGAGCCGAACTCCTGCTGCTGACCGGGGCGGCGGAGCGGCTGCTCAGCGAGCTTACCGCCACCCGCACGGATGTCATCGTCGTGCCGGTGCGCATGTCGACCCTGGTCCAGCGGCGCGACGCCGAGCGCTGGCTGCAGATCGCCCGATCGATGGCCCAGCCGGGCAAGCGCCGTCTGGTGATCGAAATCACCGAACTCTCGCGCGACACCGCCCGGACCCGCATGACCGATCTCGTGATGACGATCTCATCGCTCTGCCGCGCCGTCGCATTCGAGCTGCCCGGTTCGGATCCCGGCTTCGTCGGCGGTCTCCCCGACCCACCGTCTCGGTCGTGACCATACCACTGCCGCGGCTGGGCAATGAGGAGGGCAGCGGTCACGTCCCTGCGGCGACGAAGCTGGTCAAGGCGCTCAGCAACCGGAATTGCCGCTTGCTGGTGAAGGGGGTCGCCTCGCCGACCCAGGCGATGTCGCTGGCCAAAGCCGGCGTCTCCCTGCTTCTGACCCAGCTCGATCCGGCGGCGGCCGCTTAACGCGCCGCCTTGTTGGCTCTGCGACGGTGAAATAGAGCGCCGGCTCGCTGTAGGCGATGAAGAGATGGAGCTGCCGCAGCAGCGGCATGCCGATGATCACATCTTCCTGCTCGTCATTGGCGATGCCACGCGTGCCGGCATTGCCGCTGTCGACATTGGCGACAATCACCGTGGTGTTGTGCAGCGTGATGCCGCCGAAACTCAGACTCTTGAAGACGTGCGGAAAGGCGTCGAGCTTCGCGGCATCGGCCCCGGTTATCAAACCATGCGGCACGCCCGCCGCATCAGGATCGATGCCGAACAGGCGCCGGGCGACGGCGAGCCGCATGAGGGTCGCGCCGGCGCCGGTATCGATCATGCCACGGAGCGTCTTGCCGTCGATTTCGATCTGGACGTCAAGGCGCTTGTCCGGCGTCAGCGATACCGGCAGGCGAAAATACTCCTTGGCCCAGTAGACGACCTCGCCCGGACAATGATCCTGCGAGAACAGGTTCAGCCGGCCGGCGGCCGAATCGATCTCGACGTCGTAATTTGCCAGATAATCGGCGGCGAAGAGACCGACCGGCTGACCATTGCGTCCGTCCCCGCCGATATGGCCGATCGCGAAGGCGCTGTTCCGGCTGACGGCTTTGCCGATCCGCAGCGAATCGACACGCGTGAGACCGCTCAACCCACGACCGGTCAGGCCATGGCCAAGCGTTCCCGTCTCGATGACCGGCAAATTCCGGCGCGCGACGAAAGCGCTGTCGAGCATGCTGCTGCCCGCACCGGTGTCGACGAGGAATTTCGCCGTCTCGTCATCGACCGAGGCATCCACGACGATGTGGCTGTCGGCGAAATTCGTGGGAACGGACGCAAATTCCTTCAGGCGGGCAATCATCCGCCGCCTTTGCAGCAATAGACCCGAATGAAACGAAAATCGCGGCGAGCGCCGCGCAAATCCGAAACAACGCGCCAGCCCTTCGTCCATGCCCGATGGCCGCCGTTCTAGCATTCTTCGCAGCCTTCCGGACAGGCCCGACGCGGTCGCAGAGCCGCCGCGCCGGGCGCGCCGGCGCTACTCCGTCTTCGGCGGTTCCGCGACGGTGAAATAGACCGCGGGCTCGCTATAGGCGATGAACATATGGAGCTGCTTCAACAGCGACATGCCGATATAGAGATCCGGCTGGACCACCGCACCGGTCATATGTGTGCCGGTATTCTCGGCGCCCTTGGCGACATCGATATCGGCGACCTGCATCTTGGTATTGCGCAAAGTGATGTCGCCGAAGGTCAGGCTGTCGAAATTATGGGTGAAGCCGTCGAGCTTGACGCCGTCGACCCCGCTGACCTCGACATGCGAATTCGGATCGGCCGATTCCGCAGAAACGCCGAACAAGCGGCGGGCGACGGCCAGCCGCATGGTCGTCACCGCCATGCCGGTATCGATCCGCGCGCGCAGCGTCTGGCCGTTGACGTGAACCTCGACGTCCGGACGATAGTTCCTGGTCAGATGCAAGGGCATTTTCGAATATTCCGGCGCCCAGTAGACGACCTGTCCCGGACAATGGCGCCACGAATACAGATTGACCTTACCGGCCGACGGGTCGATCTCGACGTCATAAGCCGACAGGAAATCATTGGAGATGACGCCGGCCGGATTGCCGGGCACGCCTGCGACGCTGCCGAAAGCGAGGCCTTCATTGGGGTAGTTGACGTTTCCGATCGCCAAGGAATCGACGCGGACGAAGCCTGACAGCGATTTCCCCGTCAGCCCGTAGCCTTGGATCTTGTCGTGATCGACCCAGGGCAGATTCCGGCTCTTGACGAAGTCGGGATCGAGCAGCGTCCGCGGCGCGCCGGTATAGAGCAGGAACTTCGTCGCCTCACCGTTGACCGCGCCGTCGAGCAGCATGCGCCCGTCCGGAAGCGTAGTCACAGGCAATGACGCCACACGATCGAGACGGCAACTTTCTGCGGCGGAAGCCGGCAAGGCAGCGGCAACGAAACAGCCAATGGCGATAACAACTGTCGCTAGAGCACGAAAACCCATGACCGACTCCTCGGCAAGTTTGGAGCACCGCTTTGAACGTAGCCTGCCACATATGCCCCATCAAGGTTGCGACGGTGTCGCATATATCTCTTTGACCTATCCGGGTAGGCGATCTGCGATCGACATCGACCATCGGGATAGGATATGGTCGACGCAACCGATGATTGATCAAGTCGAGAATTAGAAGGAAGCCGTTCATTACCGGGGGGAGAAAAATGGGCTTTCTGACCGAGTTCGATGCGGCACCGGATCCGGCGAAAATCCTCGTGCTGACGAAATGGATCGCCGCCGATCCGCTCGGGATGTATGCCGAGCTGCGCGCCGCCCGGCCGATCCTGCAAGTGCCGAGCCCGACCGCGGGTGTGCCGCCGACTACGGTGCTGAGCCTCTATGACGATGTGCGCGAGGCGCTGACCCGCAACGCAATTTTCCAGGTCATCCCCTATGCGCGCGCGATCGACCCCTCGGTCGGCCCCTATATGCTGGCGCGCGACGACACGACGATCAATCAGCGCGACAAGTCGATCATGCTGGCCGTGCTGCGGCGCGAGGACCTGCCGCAGGTTCGCAGTCTGGTCCGCGGCCACGCCGAAGCCTCGATCGCCGAGCTGGGCGCGGCGGGGACAGATCGAAATCGTGTCGGCGCTGGGCCGGCGCGTGCCGGTTCTGCTCTGCGGCAGCTATTTCGGCTTCCCGGGACCGGGCGAGGCAACCATGTTCAAATGGTCGCGCGCCACGCAATACGACATGTTCCACAACCTGCAGCAGAATCCGCGGGTCCACGCCGATTGCGTGCAGGCGGGGCAGGAAATGCACAGCTATCTGGCGGATTTCATTCCGGACCGGCGCGCGGCCTTGGCGCGCGGTGAACCGGGCGACGACACTTTGTCGCGTCTGCTCGCCACGGAATTGCCGGACGTGATCGGGTGGGACGAGGAGCGGCTGACCGCCAATATCATGGGGCTGCTGGTCGGCGCCGGAGAAACGACGAACGCCGCCGTCGTCCAGGCTTTGGACGTCTTGCTCGACCGGCCGACGGAATTCGCCGCCGCCGTGGCCGCCGCCAAAGCGCAGGACCACGACACCGTCGCGAACTACACCTGGGAAGCGCTGCGCTTCCAGCCGGTCAATCCGCTGGTCGTCCGGGTCTCCGTAGCGCCTTACACCATCGCCAAAGGCACGCCGCGCGCCTGCAGCATCCCACCGGGCACGCTGGTCATGATCGGTACCGCCTCCGCCATGCATGACGGGCTGCAGCTCGACCAGCCCGAGAGCTTCATCCTGGGCCGCGCCGAATACGACTATTTTCACCTCGGCTTCGGCGCCCATACCTGCCTCGGCAATCTGATCAGCCTGGAGCAGGTCCCCGAGATCCTGGGCGCGTTGCTCCGGCTGCCCGGGTTGCGCCGGGCGGATGGGGCCGCGGGCCAAGTCGATTTCAAAGGCGGTCCGTTCCCTGAATCGCTGACGCTTGCCTTCGATCCCGCCTGACGGTACCCCTGGCCCGCGCAGCCCCGATCGTGACGCCGTCCGGCCGGCCCGCTATCATCGCCGAACAAACGCGTGGCACGCCGCCAGGGGCATCTTCCATGACCATATCAGATCCGGCCGACGCCCCGGCGTCGATGCCGCGCGGCGTGGCGCGAATGCTGGCGGCGCTATGCGGCGCGTCGCTCCTGGTGAAGACGCTCATCTATTGGACCGCGCCCAATCTCGGCAATCCCGACGAGACCTTCCAATATATGGAACAGGCGCATCGATTGGTCTTCGGCACCGGGCTTGTACCGTGGGAATTCATCGCCGGCATCCGATCCTGGCTGCTGCCCGGGCTGCTCGTGCCAGGTGTGGCGCTCGCTCGGGCGCTGGGGACCGGGCCCGAATTCTTCCCAGCCAGCAGCGCAGCGGTCTGCGCGCTCCTGTCGCTGCTGCCGATACTCTGCGGCGGGCTTTGGGGCTGGCGCGCGAACGGGATGGCCGGGTGCCGTCATCGCCGCGGCGCTCAACGCTTTCTGGTTCGAATCCGTCTATTACGGCGACCATGTCCTGTCGGAGGGCGATCGCAGCGGATTTCCTTGTCGCCGGGCTCTATCTTGCTTATCCGGCCACGCCGACCGAGGCGCTACGCCGGCTCTATTTCGCAGGCCTGTGCTTCGGCGCGGTCGTCGCTTTCCGTCTTCAACTCGCCCCCGCAATCCTCGTAGCGCTTGCGGGCATCTGCCGGCTGAAACCACGCGCCTATATCGCCGTCGGAGCGGGCATGCTCGGACCCGTTCTGCTGCTCGGGCTGATCGACTGGATCAGCTGGGGTCGGCCGTTCCAGTCCGTCGAACTCAATCTGCTGGTCAATTATTCCGCCGACGCAGCCTCCCAGTTCGGTGCCGACCCCTGGTATCAATACGCGCTATGGGAGAGTGGCTACTGGTCCTTCGCGACGCTTCTGATCGTGCCGTTGGCCATATTTGGGGCACGACGCCTGCCTCTGCTGCTGATCATCGCCATCACGATCTATGCCGCCCACGCGATGATTCCACACAAGGAGCCGCGCTTCGTCTTCCCGGCGCTTCCTCTGCTGCTGACGTTGGTTGGGGTGGGCACCAGCGACCTTCTGTCCCGCTGGGGCCGGCCGGTCTCGGCCGCAACGATCGGCGCGGTGTTCTGGATCTCCGTCTCCGCCCTGCTCGGCTCTTTCGGGTTTTTCGCGGCGTATTGGACGGTCGGCGCGGGCATGATCACAGCAATGCGTGCCGTCAATGCGCATCCGGCGAGCTGCGGCTTCGCGATCGCTCCCGGCAATCTTTGGTGGCGGACCGGCGGCTACACGCGGCTGCGGCCGGGGCTATCCATTTACGGGCTCGATCCAGGCGACGCCGATGCGTCCAGCCAAAGCACTGCCTATAGCGACATCGCCGCAACCGGCGACGATCCGCAGGCCCCGCAGCCGGATTTCACCAGTCTCGGCTTTCACAAGGAAGGGTGCTGGGAGAACGGCCGGAATCGCGCCCCGTCTGCCTGTGGCGCCGCGCCGGGGCGTGTGATCCGAACGCGGCGGCCCCGCTGGTCGCGAATATCCCCGATAATCTTCAGGGCATTGTCGATCAGATTCGACGCTAAACAGGGCAAAGCCCGCACTACGCCCCGCGCCCCCCGATCCGCCGCCAATGCTCCTGGTCTTTGCGCTGGGCCTCGGTCAACTGGTCCTGCCTGCCCTGCTCCACGACCTGTCGGTTGAGCGCCAGAAAGCTCGGCACCTCGTCGGGCGCGAGCGCCTGCATCTTCTGCTTGCGGGCCATCGCCTGGTCGAGATAGGGCGCCAGCTCGTCCAGCCTCGCCTGGCGGCGGGCGGCGTCGCGCTCCTTGAACTCGGGCATCACTTCGGCGGCGAAGAGGTCCAGCGCCGCGCAGATATGAGCGTGGTTGTTGCGCCCGCCCTGCTGGATGAAGGCGACCTGATCGACGCCGGCCGCCTCGAAGCCTCTGAGATAGTCGCGCATCTGGCAGGCGTGCCGATGCCGCGATTGGCCCCGGCCGGCGGCAGGGTTGCCCGGGCCTTCTCGAAATCGGCCCAGATATCGGTGACGCTCGGCTTGTGCGCACCGAACACGTAGTGATGCGCCAGCGCGTAGGTGAAGAAGCGGAACCCCTCCTCGCCGCGGCGCCGCGCCTCGGCCTCGTCATGATGCAGCGAGAAGCCGCTGACCATGCAGATTTCGGGTTGATCGCATGGCCGATCGGCACGCATTCCTCCTTGAGGATGCGATAATAGTCGTCGACCCATTGCCTGGCCTCGGCCGGATCGACGAAGGCGAAGGTCAGCGCGCCGATGCCGTTGCGCGCCGCCAGCTTGATCGTCTCGCGGTTGGAGCAGGCGACCCAGACCGGCGGATGCGGCTTCTGCACCGGCTTCGGCACGACGTTGCGGCAGGGCATTTCGAAATATTTGCCCTGATGGCCCGGATAAGGCGTCATCACCATCATGTTGAGGCAATGCTCGACCGCTTCGGCCCAGGCCGCGCGCTTGTCGGCGACCGACACGCCATAGCCGCCCAGCTCCATCACGGATGCGGATTCGCCTGTGCCGAATTCGACCCGGCCGTTCGAGACGAGATCTAGGACGGCGATCCGCTCGGCGACGCGGCCGGGATGGTTATAACCCGGCGGCATGAGCACGATGCCGTGGCCGAGCCGGATCCGGCTGGTGCGCTGCGAGCAGGCTGCCAAGAACACTTCGGGTGCCGAGGAATGCGAGTATTCCTCGAGGAAATGATGCTCGACTTCCCAGGCGTAATCGATGCCGAGCCGATCGGCCAGCTCCACCTGGTCGAGCGCCTCCTGGTAGAGGCGCTGCTCGGCGCCGTCGTCCCAGGGCCGCGGCAATTGATGCTCGCAGAAGATCCCGAACTTCATGCGGCCCTCACTGGATCGACCATGCGAAACGAGCCGCGTCTCGAAGAAACGCGGCTCGTGCCGAAGAACTCAACCCCGCTGCCAGGGATCGCCCGGTCTCAGGGGACCGGATGATGCGGATGATGCGGATGATGATGGTGATGACGATGATGATGGTGGTGCGGCGGAACCTGCGCCAGCGCGGGGCCGACCGCGAGCAGAGCGGCGATGGCTATGGCGAACAAATACTTGGACATCATATCTCCTGATCCATGGGTGAGCCCATCGGATGCGATTCTAAAGCGTGGCCAGACGAAACGACACCGAATTTTGGCGCATTCCGCTACCATTCGCCATTTTCCGGCGCCTTTCCCGGCCTGGGTCCACGCACCAAAAACGGCCCTGAACCTGAGCGATCACAGAGTCAATGTGTTTCTACCGCGACGCTCGTCGAGCCGTGGCTGGCGCCAGAACTGTCCTTGAAGCGGACGAAGATCCGGCTCGTCGCCGGCGCGAAGCCGACCGGCGAAGAAGCCGTCGCGAAGACCGAGAAAGTCGGAGCGCTGCCGGCGGCAAAGCTTTGCGTGACGCTTGCCGCCGGGGTCGCCAGGCATTGCGCGCCGGCATTGGTGGCGCAGATCGACAACGCCAGCGGCAGGGCCGTGCTGCCGGTATCGACGCTGACGGTCAGGGTATCGGCACTGCCGACATTGTCCGAAGCGACGGCGAAGGCGCCGGCGCCCGCGGTCGGGAAATTGAGAATGCCGTCATTGCTGGCCACTGCGGCCAGGGCGATGACGTCGGCAACCGGCGTCGGCGAAAAGCTGAGATCGACGGTGTTCACACCCTGCGTCGTCGCCGCCGGATCGACGCCGTCGCAAGCGAAGAGCATCTGCTGGCCGGGGTCGGAGAACAGCGTCCCGGTATTCTCGCCGGCGCTGAAGGACAGCAGGAAGGTCTGCTCGCCGTTGGCGGCGATCGTTGCCGGCGTATCGAGGGTACCGATCAACGCGTTGGTCGCCGGGTTGGTGGTCTGGTAGTTCAGCTGCAGCAGTCGGGTCGTTGCCGTCGGCAGGCTGATCTGGCAGTTGTTCAGCGCCGAGCCGGTCGCGTTCAGCATGGTCGCGAAGATCGTCGCAGCGCCGGTGTCGAGCACCGAGCGCGCGCCGGGCAGCACGGCCGCGACCAGGCTGGGCGCCGGCACGGTGGCCGACAGGCTGCGGATGAGATCGTTGCCGGTATCGGCGACCAGGATGTTGCCATTGCCGTCGGGCACGACCGTCGCCGGGGATGAGAGCGCCGCGAGCGGCGCCGGGCCGCCATCGCCGACCCCGTTGCTGCCGGGATTGGTCCCGCCACCGGCGACCGTCGAGATCACGCCGCCCGGCGCAACCTTGCGGACAACGCCGTTCTCGGTATCGGCAATGAAGACGTTGCCGGCGCCATCGACGCTGACGCCGCTCGGCCCGTGCAACAGCGCCGCCGTCGCCGGGCCGCCATCGCCGCCATAGCCCGATTTCTCCGGCGTGCCGGCGATGGTCGTGATCGCGCCACCGACGGTGAATTCGCGGATAATATGGGAGCCGTTATCGGCGACAAAGACATGCCGGCGGCATCGACCGCGACCGCCGCGGGCGAGGACAGCAGTGCCGAGGTGGCCGGGCCGCCATCGCCGCCGAAGCCCTGCGTGCCCGGCGTGCCGGCCACGACCGAGATCGTTCCGCCGACCGTGAACATCCGCACCAGCCCGTCGAAAGTGTCGGCCACGAAGACATTGCCGGTTGCCGTCGACCGCGACGCCCTGCGGAAAGGCCAGATTGGCCGCCGTGGCCGGGCCGCCATCGCCCAGCCCGTCGGCGCCGCTCGCCCCACCGCCACCGGCGACGGTGCTGATGCTGCCGCCCGGCGTGAACATGCGGATCCGGCGGTTGCCGGCGTCGGCGACATAGACCCGGCCGCTGCTATCGACCGCGATCCCTGCAGGGCCGCTGAGAGTCGCCGAGGTCGCGGCGCCGCCATCGCCCGAGAAACCTCCCATGACGTTGCCGATACCGGCCGCGGTGGAGATATTGCCGCCGACCGTGAACTGCCGGATCACGTTGAAGAGCTGATCGGCGACGAAGACATTGCCCTTGCCGTCAACCGCGGCCGAGAACGGCCGGTCGAGCTGGGCGGAAGTCGCTGGTCCACCGTCGCCGCTATAGCCCGGCGACAGATTGCCCGCAATCGTGCTGATGGTCTGTGCCGAGGCCGTGTCCGCCACCGCGAGGCAAAACGCGATTGCCGACACCGAAACCCGCAACCGCCGACTCATAGCCCTGCTCATACTCATCGCTCCACGCTTGCTGCCACACTCCATGCTACGTCCGACGCGGCACGCCCCCGACCCATTTGCTACCGCGACGGTGCGGAAGCATCAATTCATTACTACCGGCCGAGGCGGCCCATGCCGCCCGCTACCGCGTCCCTTTGGCTCGACGACTGCACGGTTCCGATCGCTGAAATCAAATGTTACCCGAAGCCAAGGCCTTCGAAATTCTGGCGAAATAGTCGATCGGTAGCGTCAGCACCGGCTCGCCGATCCGACGCGGTACAGATGTACCGGGCGACCGGAGCAGACGCGACGAGATTTGGCACATCGCAATTTCGTAAAACGATTTGAGGAGAAGCTAGATGAACCGTAAGACCTGGATGATTGGCGCGCTATGCGCCGCCCTCCTGCCGCTCGCCGCCGTGGCGCAGCAGGGCGACGCGCCGGGCGGCATGCCGATGCATTTCCACGGCGGCATGCATGGCGGCGGCGCTTCGGCCTTGCTGCAGGGCGTCACACTGACCAGCACGCAGCAGACCCAGATCGCTTCGATCCGCCAGACGAACTGGGCTGCGGCCAAGCCGATCATGCAACAGCTGCGCGCGACCGAAACCCAGATCCGCGACCTGCTGCTGGCCGCCGGCTCGGTCAACACCGCACAGCTGACCTCGCTGCAGCAGACCGCTTCGTCGCTGCATCAACAGCTCGATGCCCAGCGGCTGAATACGATGCTGCAGATCCGTGCCGTGCTGACCTCGACGCAGATCGCCCAGGCCGCTTCGACGCATCAGCAGATGCAAGCCCTGCACCAGCAGATGCATAGCCTGATGCAGTCCGGCGCGGAAAGCTCGACGGCGCAATAGCGCGGGCGGCGGGAACCGGATCGCGGCTAAGCCGCGGTCCGGTTCCGGCCAATTCTCGGTCAGATCCTCGGGATATGCGCCGCCGCGTCCGGCGCGATCACGCCGGAAAGACGCGGATCGTCGACGATCTCGATCTGCCGGCGGAAGGGCCGGAAGCCGGATCTGATATAGAAATCGAGCGCGGCCGGATGATCGAGGGTGCAGGTATGCACCCAGAATTGCGAGATCGGCCGCGACCATGCCAGGTCCAGGGCACGGTTCATCAGCCACCGCCCGGCACCGGTGCCGATCGTCTCCGGCACGACTCCGAAGAAGCTCAGCTCGCAAATCCCGGCGTCTCGGAAATCGAGTTCCAGCAAACCCGCTTCGGCCCCGTCCGCGACCAGGTGATACACCGCGACATTCGGATCATGGATGATGGCCTGCAGTGCCGCATCCGGCAGCTTCAGCCGCGAGAACCACAGCCAGTCCTGCCCGACCCGGCGGAACAACGACCGATAGGCCTCCGGCTGCGGCTGCTCGATCCGTTCGAGACGCCACGGCGCCATTGCCGGATCCGGCCGGCGCGGCGCCGCCGCCGTCATCGACAGGCTGGTGACGACCGAAGCGATCTTGCCGGCCGGCACATCGTGATAGCCGTCGGACAGCACCATTCTCGCGGCTCCCTCCATGCGGGCCGGGATCGGCGCCGGCCCCCTGGCAATAGCGCGAATGGCTGCGACAGAAAAGCGTCGCCGCTGGCCGCTATGCGCGGCGCCGAATCCAGGTATCATAGGCTGGGATCACGCTGGCGGCCCGGCACGGCGATTGTCGTCACGCCGGAAATCGAGTAACTATTGGTCGCAGTAGTCACGACAACAAACGAGGAGGATCGACGCATGTCCGTAGATGGCACCTGGAACGTCAAGATGGAAACCCCGATGGGGACTCGCGCAGCCACGGTCACGCTGAAGGCCGATGGCGCCGCACTGACCGGCACGATGGGCGGTGCCGAAGGCTCGACCGATATTTACGACGGCACGGCGAACGGCAACAGCGTCACCTGGAAGACAGACATTTCGCAGCCGATGCCGCTGACGCTGGAATTCTCCGCGACAGTCGAAGGCGATGCCATCTCGGGCAGCGTGAAGCTCGGCATGTTCGGCAACGCGCCGCTCTCCGGCACGCGCGGCTGATCCTCGTCGAAACGACGATCTTTAAACCCGGCAGCGCCGACGCGCTGCCGGGTTTTTTGTTGCCGGCGAAGTGCCGCAAGCTGCAAGGCCCGCCTCTGGCAAGATGCAATGCGGGATGCGAGTCGCGGATGTGGGGGCGAGACTTTACAAGACCCTACGCGGCAGCACCGGGTGGAGGCGATCTTGCATTACCCGGATCCGAGCGCCGGTCCAGCGATCGCCTCTGGAGGATTTCGATGGGGTACCGTCAGGCACCGGGCTGTCTCAAGGCCCAAGGGTCGATCGATCCCCGGGCCGGAAAATGGCCATCTTACGCCGGGGACGCGGCGCCGTGATCACCGCGGAACCGGATGAGCCATTCTGGACCGATGTCGCGGTTCCCACGCCGGACGGTATAAATGAACTGTGCCTGTCCTTTTCGGGCCGGATTGCGCAGATGGCGTTCCCCGACCGGCTTGCAACAAAGCTGTGCAGCGCACTCGCCGAGATCGGCAGCGTCATTGCCAAGCCTGCCGGCAATGCCACGAGGCTGGTCGCGGAATCCGGCGACACGGTGAGGATTGGACCCTGATCCTGGCCGATGACGGCGTGCCGCTGCAGCACGAAGCTGGCCGGCTCGCCGTGCCGCCCTGTGATCGGCGTCAGCAATTGCATGCCGTCCTGTCGCGCTCCGCCGGGCATCTCTATGTGCCGGGCGATTGCCGGTCGCTCGGCCTCAATCGGTTCATCCTGCGCCTCACGGCGGCCGATGCCGGCGCGCGGCCCCGCGTCCTGGTTGTCGACGATGATGCCGTGCAGCGCCTGACGATCGAATTGTTCCTGCGCGGCACTTATGCCCCGACGATCTGCGAAACCGCGGCCGAGGCCGAGATCGAGGCTCGGCTGCAGATGCCCGACATCATCATTTCCGACCTCCACATGCCGGATGACGATGGTCTGGCCTTCCGGGACCGGTTGGCGCGCGAACCCGAACTCGGCGCCGTGCCGTTCCTGTTCCTGACCAGCGATCGCAGCCCCGGTGCGACCGCGGCGGCCAATGATGCCGGTATCGACGACCTGATCTACAAGCCGCTCGACAAGAGGCGCTGCTCGCCGTGCTCGATCGCATTCTGAAACGGCGACGGCAGTTGCGGTCGCTGCAGGATCTGGCGGGACGGCCGCCTTCCGTCATCGCCTGAACCCTGGTACAGCACCCATCTAATCCGAGCTGAGGAGGGATGGCCATGACCGGGTTCTATCAACCGCCGCTCGACGGGCTGGCCGACGATCCGTTCATGCGCGACGGCGATGACCGGCTGATCCGCCGCGCCTATTGGCTGGATCTCAGCGACCGCTCGCTGATCCAGGTCATGACCCATGGCATCGGCAGCCGGCTGACCGCCGACGAGAAGCGTGCCCATCTGACCGATATCCGCCGGCCGCATCTGATCGACGACATCCTCGCCCCGGAGATCCTGCCGCCCGAACGGGGTTGACCGGCCGCTGTCCGGCGTGATCGCCACGACGTCCCGGCCGCATGTCGGCGGCCGCAGACAAGACGGGAGGCGGCGTGTAGTGTGCCATCGTCAGGTCCATTCTGCGCACTTACAGACCTCGTGCGAGGACGGCAATGGAGATAGATGCGCGCCGCATTCTCGATGCGCTTCCCGCCCTTGTGTGGACCGCGCGGCCTGACGGGCGCCTCGATTTTGTCAGTCGGCGCTGGTGCGAATACACCGGCATCAGCTCAGAGGAAGCGCCCGACTGGGGCTGGCAGCGCGCCTTTCACCCCGAGGATCTGGCCGAGCTGCTCGAACGCTGGCGAGCCCTGCTGGCTTCCGGTGAGGCCGGCGAAATCGAAGCGCGGCTGCGGCGGTTCGACGGCGTCTGCCGATGGTTTCTGCTGCGCGCCAATCCGTTGCGTGACGACGCCGGCAACATCGTCAAATGGTACGGGACCAACACCGATATCGATGGCCGCAAACGGATCGAGGAGGAACTTCGGCGCAGCGAGGCATTTCTGGCCGAAGCCCAGCGCCTCAGTTCGACCGGCAACTTTTCATGGTGCGTGGACACGGATCAGACCGTTTTTTCGGCTGAGTTCTACCGCATCCTCGAGCTTGGCGCCGAGGCCCCGCTGGCAATCGATCAAATCGCCGCGCGCGTGCATCCGGAGGATCTTCCCTGGTTGGTGGAGCGGATCGCTCCGGCCCGCGACGGCATTGAGGATTTCAGCCACGAAATCCGCCTGCTGATGCCCGATGGCCGTGTGAAGTACCTGGCGACGGTCGCCCATGCGATCCGACACCAGGATGGACGATTGGAGTATCTGGGCACGATTCAGGACATCACGGAGCATCGCCTTGCGGAAGAGGCGCTCGGCAAGCTTCGGACGGAGCTGGCGCGCGTCACGAGAGTGACGAGCCTCGGTGTGATGGCCGCGTCGATTGCCCATGAGGTCAACCAGCCGCTATCGGGCATCATGACGAACGCCGGCACCTGCCTGCGGATGCTGGCGGCCGATCCTCCGAACGTCGAAGGCGCGCAGGAAACGGCGAGGCGCGCGATCCGCGATGCCAACCGCGCCACCGAGGTACGTCGCCCGGCTACGAGCGCTGTTCGGCAGGCGGCCCGCCATTCTCGAAACGGTCGATTTGAACGAGGCCGCCCAAGAGGTTATCGCCCTGATATGGATCGACATTCAAAGAAGCCGCGTAGTGCTGCGCACTGAGCTCGCGGATGGGCTGCCGCCGGTCGGCGGCGACCGTGTCCAGCTTCAGCAGGTCATCATCAATTTGGCCCGCAACGCCCTTGAGGCCATGGTCGATGTGCATGATCGCCCGAGAGAGTTGCTGATCAAAACCGAACATGACAGCGACGAGCATGTGCGCCTGACCGTGGAGGATCGCGGCGTCGGGTTTGGCGCTCAGGGCTTGGCGCGGCTTTTCGACCCTTTCTACACGACCAAGCGCGATGGCATGGGAATGGGACTATCCGTCAGCCACTCGATCATCCAAAGCCATCATGGACGCCTGTGGGCGGAGTTGAATGACGGCCCGGGCGTGCGGTTCGCGTTTTCCCTGCCGCAGCGCAGCGGCAATACCGCGCTCCAGACGGCGACGATCAGACGATCGGGTTCCTGACCCTGACGGCGAGCGGGTCATTTGGACGTCGTTCGATTCGAGCGGCGAGCACCTGACTTCCGACCGGGCGGCCAGTTGCGCCTAGTGCGACGGAGATTGGATGACCCTCCCGGCCCGGCGTCAACGGAAATAGACAGGCCGACGGGACTGCCTCGCAACCTGGGCGCTTACCGACACCTAAGTATCATCGACGCGTGCGGGTCCCGGGGCGCATGCTCCGCATCAGCTATATGTCAAAATGTGAGAAATCACATGGAATGACGGAGCACGAGCCGCAAGCCGCCCACTCCGCTCGCCTTGGTAGAAGGACGGGTAATTTTGGATCTTCAGGTATGGTAGCGGGATGCTTGAAATTCCCCGACGCGAGCAAGAGCCGTGGCAGGGCGATCGCGGCATCCATTCGTCCACTGGCTAGTGGCGATCATAGTGCCATTTCGTGGGCCTCACTGAACGACAGCCCTCGCACCGCGTCGTCGCCATCCGCCCCTGAGCCCATATGGACATCCGTGGCCGCTGAATTGCACCGCCGACCGGGGAGTTTGTGATGTCGACAAAGGCACTTGTGTCGGTTGTCGACGACGACGAATCCGTACGCGAGTCGCTGCCCGATCTCTTACAGGAATTGGGTTACGCCGCGCGTATATTTGCTTCCGCGGAAGAGTTCCTCAGCTCCGACGGCGTCGATCGTACCGATTGCCTGCTCCTCGACATCGCGATGCCGGGCATGTCGGGGCCGGAGCTGCACCGGGCGCTGGTCGATGCAGGGCATCGGATGCCGGTCATCTACATCACAGCCAATGGGGACGAGGCAATCCGCGCGCGCATGCTCGCGCTGGGCGCCACAGAGTGTCTATTGAAGCCGTTCACCGATCACGCGCTCGAGGACGCATTGGACGCTGCGCTCCGGCCCGACGCTCCTCACCCCTGAAGCGCGACAGGTCCGCTCCGCAGCGGGAAGGGCTGAAGTACGCAAGCGATCTGACGGAGGCAGAATGGGGCTTGTCGATTGGTGAGCTGACGGCGGCAAGGCGTCTTGGTCGATTCTGTAGCCATCTGCGCTAGAGCCCTTTGGCTATCTCGATGCAGAAATCGATGAAGGCGCGAACCTTGGCCGGCGGATGCTTGCGCGATGGATGAAATGCGAAGAGCGGAAAGCGCTCGCCGTGCCAGTCCGGGAACAGATCGACCAGTGCGCCTGCCTCCAGGAGGTGCCCAACGCCCCAGCCGATGATTTGGGCGACGCCAGTGCCGGCCAGGCACTCTTCCAGCATCGACTTGGGATCGGTAAACGTCAGCGGGCCGCTGGTCTGCACATCGATCGTCTCGTCGGCCCGGATGAACGTCCAGTCGTACGGGCGTCCCGTGTACGGATCGACGAACTGCAGGCAGCGATGCCGGGCGAGATCCGACGGATGAACGGGGCGGCCGTCGCGCTCGATATAGGCGGGCGACGCCACCGTGAAGATCGGCGCTCGATCAGCTTGCGCGCGACCAGCGTCGAGTGGCGCGGCTGCCCGAAGCGGATAGCGAGGTCGATGCCTTCGGACACCAGATCGCCGACATGCTCGCTCGTCACGAATTCGATCGCGAGGTCGCGATAGCGCTCGCAGAAGCCTCCAAGCCGGCCTGCCAGCACGAGCGGCAGGAAGAACGGGTCGATATCGACTTTGAGGCGCCCACGCACCGCAGACGCCGCTCCGGAAGCGACCGCTGCGGCATCCTCGATGGCATTGAGGTGCGGTTTCACTTCCTCGTAAAAGCGCCGCCCCTCGTCGGTGAGCGTCACCGAGCGCGTAGTGCGATCCAACAACCGCACGCCAAGCCGTGTTTCCAGGCGGCCGATCGCCCGGCTGACGCCGGAATCGGTGATGCCGATCAGCTCGGCCGCCTTGACGAAGCTGCCGCCGTCGACCACCGCCGCCAGCACGCTCACGCCGGACAAGATCCTTCCGTCGAACGCCATCCGCCATTCCTGATATTTAGTCAGGAAATATCTGATTTAATCGCACTTAATTCAAGGGATATCAGGAGCGATAACAACTGCGGCTCACTCGCGGACCCTGAAAGGACTGAATCATGAGCACGCAGAACAACCGCCGCACTCTCTTCAAAGGCGGCACCATCGTCACAATGGATCCCAATGTTCCCAATCTCTCGACCGGCGACGTGCTGGTCGAGGGCGACCGGATCGCCGCGGTCGGCGCGGACATTGAAGCGGATGGTGCCGAGGTGCTCGACGCAACCGGCAGCATCGTCATGCCGGGACTGATCGACGCCCACCATCACATGTGGCTCGGTGTGATGCGGCGCATGATGCCCGATGTCGATGACCTCTTTGCCTATATCGACATCGTCGCCGAAACGCTCGGCGCACGCTATCGCCCGCTCGACATGTATGTCAGCACCAAGCTGACGGCAGTCGCCTCGCTCGATGCCGGCATCACCACGATCATCGATGCCTGCCACTCGTCACGCAGCCCTGAACACACCGATGCGGCGCTGGACGCACTCGAGAATACGGGCATCCGCGCGCTGCACATGGTCGGCGCAGCCATGGACAAGAAGGCGTCCGCCGCGCACATCCCGGCGGACCTCGAGCGCCTCGCCGCCAACTGGAACACCGATGGCGGCCTGGTCCGGGTCGGCCTGTTCGGCCAGCTCAACCTCGATTGGTGGAAGGTCGCGCGCGGCCTCGACATGCGCATCCTGACCGAGTTCATCGGCGACCTCGCGAAGCTCGGACCGGAATTCGCCGAGAAGGGCGTGCTGGGCTCGCACAACATCTTCAATCACTGCACCCGCGTGCCGCAGGAGACGTGGCAGCTGTTCGCCGATGCCGGCGTCAACATTACCGTCAACCCGCGTTCGGATGCGCTGTTCGGCTTCGACGACGAGAGCTTCGCCTATCAGCAGGCGATCGATCATGGCCTCACGCCGGCGCTCGGCATCGACCTCGATACGGCGTTCGGCAGCGACCTGTTCGGCGAAATGCATGCCTTGTTCGGGCAGCAGCGCTCGGCGATGCGCTATCGCCGCTTCCGCGGCGAAGCGAATGTCCCGGCACCGATCTCGGTCGAAGCGGTCCTCAAGGCAGCAACCGTCAACGGCGCCCGCGCCGCCGGTCTCGAAGGCTCGATCGGCACGCTGACGCCAGGCAAGCAGGCCGACATCATTATGGTGCGCACCGATGGTGTCGCGGTGTTCCCGGTCACCAACGCCGTCGGCACGATCGTGCAGGCGGTCGAACGTTCGGATGTCCACACGGTGATGGTCGCAGGCCAGATCCGCAAGCGCGCCGGCAAGCTGGTCGGCGTCGATTTGGCGAAGCTCACGGCCGATGCGATCACCTCGCGCGACGATCTGTTCGACGCGAGCGGCTACCGACCGGACCTCTTCAACGCGTCGGCCGCCGGGCAGGCTTTGGCCTGATCCGAAGGCGCCGTCCGGACGACGGGCGGCGCCGCAATCTCTCAACCGAACTGCATGGAGGCTGTCATGCCAGCACTTGCTATAAACGGTGCGAGCCGGTTGGAGGCCGCGCCGGTCTATCTCTCCCGTCCCACGCTTGGGATCGTCGGGGCGCTCTTCTGCGGCTATCTCTGCGTTGGCCTGCCGCTGCCGGTCATCCCGCTTTTCGTGCACGATAAGCTGGGCTTCAGCAATCTGGTCGTCGGGCTGACAATCGGCATCCAGTTCGTTGCGACGGTGCTGACCCGCGGTTATGCGGGCCGGCTGACGGATCAATACGGCGGCAAACGCTCGGCCGTGCAAGGTGCGGCCGTCTGTGCGCTGGGCGGGCTGCTCTATCTCATCGCGGCCATGCCGGGGCTATCCCCCATGACCAGCCTCGCCATCGTCGTCGCCGGTCGTCTGGCCGCCGGCTTCGGCGAGAGCCAGTTCGTCACCGGCTGTGTCTCCTGGTCGATCGCCTCCGTCGGACCGCAACGCGCCGGCATGTCCATGTCCTGGACAGGCATCGCGATGTTCGCGGCGCTCGCCATCGGCGCGCCGATCGGCATGGGCCTCTATCAGGGCTATGGGCTCCAGGCCGCCATGGTCGCCTGCATCGTGGCACCGCTCGTTGCCGCTTCCGTCGCTCTCCGGGAGGTCTCCTACACCACACCGGCCGGTCAGCGTCTGCCATTCTATAGGGTGCTCGGCCAGATCTGGCGCGAGGGTCTCGGCCTGATGCTGCAGGGCGTCGGCCTGTCGGGCCTCACCACCTTCGCTTCGCTCTACTTCGCGGCGCGCGCCTGGGGCCATGGCGGGCTCGTCATGACGGCATTCGGTATCGGTTTCATCGCCGTGCGTATCGTGCTCGGGCATCTGCCCGACAAGATGAGCGGCTATCGCGTGGCACTCTGGTCGCTGGTCATCGAGGCCGTCGGCCAAGCCATGCTGTGGGGCGCTCCGATCGAGATCGTGGCACTCGCCGGCGCGCTCGTTACGGGTCTAGGCTGCGCGCTGGTCTTTCCTGCTCTCGGCGTGGAAGCGCTGAAACGAGTCCTGCCCGCCAACCGGGGCAGCGCGATGGGTGCGTTCGTCGCTTTCCTCGACATCGCCTACGGCATTTCGGGTCCCGCGGCGGGCGCCATTGCCGGACAGTTCGGTTACACCGCGGTCTACCTGTTCGGTGCTGCCTCCGCGCTACTTGGCGGCGCGCTCATCGCCACGGCCCGCCGCTCGGCAGCCTGACCATCAACCCTAGGCCGGCGGATGGTGCTCCGCCGGCCGGTCCAAGGAGACAGATCATGTCGCGCATCTTCATTTCCGGCTCATCGACAGGCCTGGGCCTAATGGCGGGCGAACTGCTCGCGAGCCAGGGACACAGCATCGTCCTTCATGCCCGCAATGCCAACCGTGCGGAAGACGCCCGGCGGGCCCTGCCCGAGGTGGAGTCGGTCGTGATCGGCAATGTCGAGACCATCGCCGGCGCGAAAGACGTCGCGGCCCAGGTCAATGCGCTCGGCCAGTTCGACGCCGTGATCCACAATGCGGCCGTGGGCTATCGCGAGGGCCATCGCATCACCTCCGACGGCCTGCCACATGTTTTCGCGATCAATACGCTGTCGGCATACATCCTGACCGCGCTGATCGAGCGCCCGAAGCGACTCGTCTATCTGAGCTCGGGCCTGCACCATCAGGCGCAAGCCAATCTGGAGGACATCCTCTGGACCAGGCGCCGCTGGAACGGCTCGCAGGCCTATAGCGAGAGCAAGCTCCACGATACGATGCTCGCCTTCGCGGTCGCGCGGCACTGGCCGGACGTGTTCTCGAATGCGCTGGAGCCCGGCTGGGTGCCAACCAAGATGGGCGGACCCGGAGCGCCCGACGACATGGACCAGGCCCATCTCACGCAAGCCTGGCTCGCCGCCGGCGACGATCCGAAGGCGCAAGTGACCGGCGAGTACTTTTACCACTTGAAGCACTTGGCGCCAAACCCGGAAGCCCAGGCCCCGGTGCTGCAAGATCGTCTCATCGCCGTCTGCTCCGGGATATCCGGCGTGGCCCTGCCGCGCTGAGCGCTTGCTGCCGGCTTCGCACAAGAGGCGGATATAGCCGATCGTCACGCACTCGAATGCCTGGGAACAAAGCCAGTGAACAGCAGAGGCACGGACCGGTGGTTTGAGCGCCTTGTCGCGGCAGTGAGGGGCTTACTTAGCCCGGGCCCGCGACTGGTGGACGAACTCGAATGCGTCGCTTCCGTATTGCTGGCGATCGTCTTCGGCCACCTCGCGGATGCGCGCAACATCTCCTGGGCCGCGTATTCGGGCTATATGGTGATGCGCGGCCATATCTCGGAGAGCCTGCTGCGCGGCGTGCTGCGCATCGTCGGCACCGGAGCCGGCGCATTGCTGGCTCTGGCTCTCGTCCCGCTCGTGCGGACCAGCCCGGCGGCATCGGCGGCGGCACTGGCGCTGGTTGGCGGCGGCACCCTCTTCGGCGCGCTGACCAGCAAGCGCAGCTATGCCTGGCTGTTCGTCGGCCTGACCTTCGCCATGGTCCTGCTGGACAAGATCGAGAACCCGGACCACACCGTGGAAGCCTTCGCGTCGACCCGGATTCGAGAGAACGTCGCGGGCACCGCCGCCTGCGTGCTGGTCAGCATGGTCTCGACCTTCACTCTCCGGCGACGCTGGCCGGGCCCGCCGCGAACACCGGCGACCGGCTTCGGCTGGCGCCCGGAGGCTGCCCGCCACGCCGGCCAGGGCGCCGTCGCCCTCGCCATCCTGCCCTTCATCGGCGCGGTGTTCGAGATGCCGGAGCTTTCGCAAAGCGCCATCACCATTATGGCCGTCATGCTCGTCCCGGTAAGCGGGATCGGCGCGAGCGGTCTCATCCCAGTAAGTCGCCGCATTATCCTGCGTGTGGCCGGCTGCGTTTCCGGCGCAATCGCGGCAGCGATGTTCCTTTTCCTGGCCCACGCTGGGGAGCAAGCTGTCGTGCCGGTGCTGATCGCCGGGGTCATGCTTGGCGTCATCCTGGGCCGGCACATCGAGAACGGCAAGACCTCCATCGATTACGCAGGAACCCAGTTCACTCTGGCGATCCTGGTGATTCTGGTGCCCGACAGCTATGCCCACGCCGAGCTCGGACCGGGGGTCGCTCGCCTCACCGGCATCTTCGTCGGCATACTTGTGCTGGAGCCGGTTCTGGTCGTCTGGCACTTGGTCGCGCCGACGAAAAGGACGAGCCCACAAGACGAGCCGGCCGAGCCGGCCGAGCCGGGCGGCGTCTAGGCCGGCGACGCGGGCCGCTCCAGCGGTGTCACCAGCAGCGTCGATGTGGACGGATTTGCGACAAATCTGGTGGTCGCAGCCGGCCCTGCCCCGCTGCCTCGATCGCCGACGCCCGCGTCCAACGCGCGAAAATTCGTAATCGTCGCACTACCAGCTTCTGGGCGTGATGGCGATTGCATGCGCGCGCAAGGCAACATATGCTCTTACCGTCGCTTGATCGCGCCCCCGGAACCACCTGTTTTAATGGGACATTCGGGAAACTTGGCAGTTCGGAAAGAACGCCCGGCGACCCATTTCAAGATCCTTATATCCCGCTGACGGCGCCGTCGTCCCCGGCGCATCCGGAGAGCGTTTACATGGCTGAGCGTGACAAGCTGATCCTTCACCGCCGCAGTCTTCTCGGCGTGCTCGCAACCGGCGGCGTGGCCGTCGCCGCAGCCGCAGCACACGCGACGGCTCATGCCTCGCCCGCCGCGGAAAGCCGGACCGACAAGGCCAAGGCCCGGTATCACGTGACGGATGACATCAAGGCTTATTACCGCGTCAACCGCTACCCCGCGCGCAAGGAGTGACGCATGCTGATCAGGCGATCTGAAGGACGCGCCAAGCGGGGCAATCTGGTCGACGCGCTGGCGACGGCACCCTCCGGGCTCGACCGCCGTAGTTTTCTGCGCCGCTCGGGCCTGACCGCAGGCGCCCTCGCCGCGGTCGGCGCGCTGCCGCTGTCGACGATGCGCAAGGCCGAAGCCGGTCCGCCGCCGAAGCCCGGCGTACCGGCCGAGATCCGCAAGAGCATCTGCACGCATTGCTCGGTCGGCTGCACGGTGACGGCCGAGGTGCAGAACGGCCTTTGGATCGGCCAGGAGCCGAGCTGGAACAGCCCGATCAATCGCGGCTCGCATTGCTCGAAGGGCGCCTCGGTCCGCGAGCTGGTACAGGGCGAGCGGCGGCTCAAATATCCCATGAAGCTGGTCGACGGACGGTGGGTGCGCATCTCCTGGGACCAGGCGGTCGGCGAGATCGGCGACAAGCTGCTGGAGATCCGCGAGAAGTCGGGCTCGGATTCCGTCTATTGGCTCGGCTCGGCCAAATTTTCCAACGAGACGGGGTATCTGTTCCGCAAGTTCGGGGCGTTCTGGGGCACCAACAACGTCGATCACCAGGCGCGGATCTGTCACTCCACCACGGTCGCAGGTGTCGCCAACACCTGGGGCTACGGCGCGATGACCAACAGCTACAACGACATCCGCAACTCCAAGACCCTGCTGATCATGGGCGCCAACCCGGCCGAGGCGCACCCCGTCTCGCTGCAGCACCTGCTGGAAGGCAAGGAGCTCAACCGGGCGAACTTCATCGTCATCGATCCGCGCATGACGCGGACCGCGGCGCACGCGACCGATTATGTCCGGATCCGTCCGGGCACCGACATTCCGGTGCTCTACGGCATCATGTGGCACATCTTGAAGAATGGCTGGGAAGACAAGGAGTTCATCCGCCAGCGCGTCTACGGCATCGACCAGATCAAGGCCGAAGTCGCGAAGTGGACGCCGGACGAGGTCGAGCGCGTCAGCGGTGTGCCGGGCGAACAGCTCGAGCGCGTCGCCCAGGTCTTCGCGACACAGAAACCCTCGACGCTGATCTGGTGCATGGGCCAGACGCAGCACACGGTCGGCACGTCCAATGTGCGGACGAGCTGCATTCTGCTGCTCCTGACCGGCAATGTCGGTGGCTTCGGCAACGGCGCCAACATCTTCCGCGGCCACGACAACGTCCAGGGCGCGACCGATATCGGCCTCGATTGCAGCACTCTGCCGCTCTATTACGGGCTGGACGAGAACGCCTGGAAGCATTGGTGCCGCGTCTGGAAGGTGGATTACCAGTGGATGCAGTCCCGGTTTCCGTCGAAGAAGCTGATGGAGACGGCAGGCATCCCGTCGACCCGCTGGTTCGACGCTACGCTGCTCGCCAAAGACCAGATCCAGCAGCAGGACAATCTGCGCGCCATGGTGATCTTCGGCCATGCCGGCAATACGGTGACGCGCATGCCGGAGGCCGCCAAGGGCATCGAGGCGCTCGATCTCCTGGTCGTCGTCGACACCGTGCCGACCACTTGGTCGGTATTGTCGGAGCGTAAGAACGGCACCTATCTGCTGCCGTCCGGCACCGCCTTCGAGTCCCGGGATCGCGCACCGCATCGAACCGGTCGTTGCAATGGTACGACCGGATCGTCGATCCGATCTTCGAGGCGAAGGACGACGCCGAGATCACCTATCTCCTCGCCAAGAAGTTCGGCTTCGCCGACGAGCTGTTCAAGAACGTGGCGGTGAAGGATAACCTGCCCTCGGCCGAGGATTTGCTGCGCGAGATCAACCGGGGCGGCTGGAGCACCGGCTATTGCGGCCAGTCGCCGGAACGGCTCAAGCTGCATCGGGACAATCAGCAGGATTTCGACCTGGTCACGCTGCAGGCCAAGGACGGGCCCTGCAAGGGCGACTATTATGGCCTGCCCTGGCCCTGCTGGGGCTCGCCCGAGTACAATCACCCCGGCACCCCGATCCTCTACAATATCAATCTGAGCGTGAAGGAAGGCGATCCTCGATGGCCACCGTCTGCGGCGGCTCGCTGTCGTTGATGGATGCCGGCGTGCCGCTGACCCAGCCGGTCGCGGGCATCGCCATGGGCCTGATCAAGGAAGCCGAGAAATTCGCCGTGCTGACCGATATCCTCGGCGACGAGGATCATCTCGGCGACATGGATTTCAAAGTCGCCGGTACGATCAACGGCATCACTGCGCTGCAGATGGACATCAAGATCACCTCGATCACCGAGGAGATCATGCGTCAGGCTCTGGCCCAGGCCCATGACGGCCGCAAGCACATCCTTGGCGAGATGTCCAAGGCGCTGGATTCCGCCCGTGAAGGCGTCAGCGGCAACGCCCCGCGCATCACGACGATCAGCATCCCCAAGGAGAAGATCCGCGAAGTGATCGGCTCCGGCGGCAAGGTGATTCGCGAGATCTGCGAGACGACCGGCGCCAAGATCGACATCGAGGACGACGGCACGATCAAGGTCGCCTCGGCCGATGCGGCGGCGAGCCAGGCCGCCATCGACTGGATCCGCGGCATCGTCGCCGAGCCGGAGCTGGGCGTGGTCTATACCGGCAAGGTCGTGAAGGTCGTCGATTTCGGCGCCTTCGTGAACTTCCTGGGCTCGCGTGACGGTCTAGTCCACATCTCGGAACTGTCGCCGCAGCGTGTCGGCAAGGTCAGCGACATCGTCAAGATGGGCGACGCCGTCAAGGTCAAGGTGCTCGGCTTCGACGATCGCGGCAAGGTCAAGCTGTCGATGAAGCAGGTCGATCAGGCCACCGGCGAAGACCTCAGCAAGAAGCCGAAGGAAGAGGCTGCGGCCGGCAACTAAGCCGGCCTCACCTTCCCGCCTGCTACAGCATTGTATGTTTCTGTCATCCCCGGGCTCGTCCCGGGATTGCATGTCAGGGGCCCTTGGCATGCGAGGACAGGTCACGGCTGACGTGCTAAAGGGTTTCGCCATGTCGCAACTCGTCCTGCCCCGGATCATCGGCCATCGCGGTGCCGCCGCTTCGGCACCCGAAAATACGCTGGCCGGGTTCCGCCGGGCGCAGGCGCTGGGCGCAGCCTGGGTCGAGTTCGATGTCAGGCTGACCGCCGATGGCCGCTGCATCGTGCTGCATGACGATACTGTCGACCGGACGACCGACGGCAGCGGCGCCGCTGCCGAGATGACGCTTGACCAGCTCGCCGTGTTCGACGCCGGCGCCTGGTTCGATCCGAGCTTTGCCGGTCAAGCTATCCCGACTTTCGAGGAAACCATCGATCTGCTGGCCGAGCTTGGCCTCGGCGCCAATGTCGAGATCAAGCCGCATCGCGACGCCGAAGCCGAAACGGCCGAGGCGGTCTGCGGATCCTGCAGGCAGCTGGCCCGCTTCCCTGCCGCGGCCGCTGGTTTCGAGCTTCGCCTATCCGGCGTTGGAAACGGCCTATCGCGTGGCGCCGGAACTGGCGCGCGGGCTGTTGCTCGGCCGTGTCGGCAGCGATTGGCGCGGCCTGGCCGAGGCCGTCGATGCCAAGACGATCAATTGCGATCACGCCCGGCTGACCGAGACGCGGGCCAAAGAGATCCGCGCCGCGGGATACCCGCTGCTGGCCTATACGGTGAATCATGCCCGGGCGCGCGCAGGAGCTGTTCGGCTGGGGGCGTCTCCGCGGTTTTCAGCGATGCGCCGGACCAGGTGGCGCGCGCAATATGACGAAGATGCCGCCAGGCCGGTCGCGGTTCGGTAAGCGCCGGGGATCGCAATCGGCGACGGATCGCCCTATAAGAGGCAGAGGCGACGGCCTTGCGAGGCCGTTGGTCCGGACGAACCTTGGGTCCGCCGGGGTGAAATGGGGAGCAGAAGAGTGAAGGCGTTGAGACCGCTGGTCATTTCCGGCCGCGAAGTTTGGCCGCTCGTCGAAGGCGGCAAGGGCATCTCCGTCTCGAACGGTGAGAGTTCCGGCGCCTGGGCGGCGGCCGGCGGGTCGGCACCTTCTCCGGCGTCAACGCGGATTCCTACACGGCCGATGGCGAGCTGATCCCACAAGTCTATCACGGCGCAACCCGGCGCGAACGCCAGCACGAGCTGATCCGCTTCTCGATCGCCGGCGGCATCCACCAGGCTCGCGTCGCCCACGAGACGTCTGGCGGCAAAGGCCGCATCCATATGAACGTGCTGTGGGAGATGGGCGCCGCCGAAGAGATCCTGCACGGCATCCTCGAAGGCGCCAAAGGCCTGGTCAACGGCGTCACCTGCGGCGCCGGCATGCCCTACAAGATCGCCGAGATCTGCGCCAGCTACGGCGTGCACTACTATCCGATCGTATCGTCGGCTCGGGCGTTCCGGGCATTGTGGAAGCGCGCCTATCACCGCTTCAGCGAATGGCTGGGCGGCGTCGTCTATGAGGACCCCTGGCTCGCCGGCGGCCATAACGGCCTATCCAATTCGGAAGATCCGGAAAAGCCGGAACCGCCGCTGCCGCGTGTGCGCGAACTGCGCAGCCTGATGCGCGAGTTCGGTCTCGACCAGACGCCGATCTTCATGGCCGGCGGCGTCTGGCGCATCAGCGAATGGGAAGAGTGGCTCGACAATCCGGAGCTCGGTCCCGTCGCCTTCCAGTTCGGTACGCGCCCGCTGCTGACCAAGGAGAGCCCGATCTCGGATGCCTGGAAGCGGCGGCTGCTGACGTTGAACGCCGGCGACGTCTATCTCAACCGCTTCAGCCCGACCGGCTTCTATTCCTCCGCCGTGCGCAATGCCTTCCTGCCGACCTGCAAGGCCGCTCGGAACGTCAGATCGCCTTCACGATCGAGCCGGTCGGCGAACACAGCACGCAGCTGGCGATTGGCCCGCGCGCGCGCATCGTCTATGTCACGCCGCACGACAAGGAGGCGGCCGAGGCCTGGATGGCAGGCGGCTATACCGAGACGCTGCGCACGCCGGATTCGACGCTGGTTTTCGTCACGCCTGAATCGGCCGAGAATATCCGCATCGACCAGATCTCCTGCATGGGCTGCCTTTCGGCCTGCCAGTTCTCGAACTGGGCGCAGAACGAGTTGGGCACGACCGGAAAGAAGGCCGATCCGCGCAGCTTCTGCATCAGAAGACACTGCAAACGATCAGCCATTCCGACGATGTCGAGTTCAATCTGATGTTCGCCGGTCACAACGCCTATCGCTTCGCCAGCGACCCGTATTACGCCAACGGCTTCGTGCCGACCGTCGGGCAGCTGGTCGAAAAACTGCTGACGGGGACTGAAGGGCGCGAAATGCTTGCGGCACGCTTGCCACGGTATCCGCGCCCTGCGCGGCAAGCATGAACTAGGTCTTTTATCTGATGCGATTCGTAGTCATATTGCAGACATGATCGAAACCGTCGAACCTATTGCTGTGCCAAACCTGCTAAAACGCGCGGGGCTACGCCCTACGCGTCAGCGTCTGGCGCTGGCAGGACTGTTGTTCGACGGGCTCGATCGCCATGTCACTGCCGAACAGCTGCATGGCGAGGCGCAGGCCGCTGCGATCAAGGTCTCGCTGGCGACGATTTACAATACCCTGCACCAGTTCACCGAAGTCGGGCTGTTGCGCGAAGTCGTGGTCGAGCCGGGCCGGTCCTATTTCGACACGAACACGGCCGACCACCACCATTTCTACTGCGACAGCGACGGCCACCTGGAAGACATCCCAGGCCATTCGGTCAGCCTCGCCTGCCTGCCGACGCCGCCCGACGGCATGTCGATCAGCCGCGTCGAAGTCATCATCCGCATCGGCCCGTCACGGGCTTGAGCCGGCCAGCCGGCTAATCGTGATGATCTCCGGGCTCGTCGCCTCGAACGGCGCGTCCGGCCAATCCCCGTAGCGTTCCGCCACGACGAACCCGGCCGCCGCGAGCAATCGATCGAGCGCTGCCGGCTCGGAATAACGCAACCTTGCCCTCGAGCGGCCGATCACGCCGCCCGCCCCGGCCCGGCGCCGCAGGAAATAGGTAGCAATGCCGGTGATCGCGTCCCAATGCGGCGCGACTTCGATCGCCACATGACACCCCTCGCCATCGACGAAGCGGCTGGAATGCCGGAACAGGCCGGGCTGCGTGAAATCCTGCGCGGCGAGATTGCGCAGATCGAAGGCGAAGCAGCCATCCGGCATCAGATGCGCCGCGATCCGCTCCAGCGCCGCCGTCTGATCCGCGGCGGTCAGCAGATGCTGGAAGCCATGCGCGGTCATCAGTGCCAGCCGATAGCGCCGGTCGAGGCGCAGACGGCGAACATCGCCATCGAGATAGCGGATGGTGCCCGCCGGATCGAGCGCCCGGGCGCGAGCCAGCATGGCGGGCGCAGCGTCCAGCGCCGTGACCTCGAGCCCGAGCCCGGACAGACCGCGCGCCAGCCGGCCGGTGCCGCAACCGAGATCGAGCACCGGGCCGCCGACGCGCTTAGCCAGTGCCAGGAAAAAATCATCATCGGCCGACCACGGGTTCCGCAGATCGTAGTCGCCGCCGTCATCGTATTCCGTTTCGCGATATAGCTGGGAACCCGCCATGGTCCCGCGCTACTGCGGATAGATCTCCTGGGGATAGACGCCCCAGATCTCCCCGCGCCGGACCCACCCGCGGACATCCGCAACTTCGACGCGGCACCAATCGAGCGACTCGGCCGGGCATTCCAGAAGCTTGCCGATCACCCCGGGCTCGACCCGCGCAACCGGCGTCGCCTGCATATCGGCGCTGCTGCGCAGCGCCCGGATCTCGCCGGTGACGATGATCGAGCGCTTGCCGGATAGCGCGGCATGATTGACCCAGCCCTCCGTGCCCTCCCAATCGCGGATCTTCCGCCAGGTATCGAACTCCTCGACGATCTCGACCGGCAGATCCTTCTTGGTGAAGACCCAGGCGATCGGATAGCGCTGGCCCGGCCCGACCCGCAGATTGACCTCGCCGAGCCGCATCGAGACGAAGCGCGGGATCTTCAGCCCCTGCTTGTCCTCGGTCGGCGCCGCGCCGCCCAGAACGGCCAGCAGGACAGCGCCGAGCAGCAAGCGGCGCGTGACGATTCCAGGCATGAAGGACGGGGCGGACACGAGAGCTTGTTAAGCGTGCCGGCGGCTCCGGTCAAGCGCCGCGCAAGCTTGACCGGAGCCGCGGCGACGGGCACTGATAGGGTTCCAGGCTGCCCCGCTGAGGACAAGACGCGCAATGCCAAGCAAGAAACCCATCATCGTCGTCACGCGCAAGCTGCCGGAGCCGATTGAAACCCGGATGATGGAGCTGTTCGACACGCGGCTGAACGACGACGACCAGCCGTTGAGCCAGGCGCAGCTGATCGAAGCAGTGCGCACGGCCGAGATCCTGGTGCCGACCGTGACCGACCGGATCGACAGCAGCGTGCTGGCGCAGGCCGGGCCGCAGCTGCGCCTGATCGCGTCCTTCGGCACCGGCGTCGACCATATCGATCTGGCGACGGCGCGGCAGCGCGGCATCACGGTCACCAACACGCCGGGCGTGCTGACCGAAGACACGGCCGACATGACCATGGCACTGATCCTGGGCGTGGCGCGCCGGCTGACCGAGGGCGAAAGGCTGCTGCGCTCCGGCAAGTGGTCCGGCTGGGGCCCGACCCATATGCTCGGCCACCGCATCTGGGGCAAGCGGCTCGGCATCATCGGCATGGGCCGGATCGGCACGGCGCTGGCCCGGCGGGCGCGCGGCTTCGGCCTCGCGATCCACTACCATAACCGGCGCCGCGTGCTGCCGGAGATCGAGCAGCAGCTGGAGGCGACCTATTGGGAAAGCCTCGACCAGATGCTGGCCCGGATGGACATCATCTCGATCAACTGCCCGCACACGCCGGCGACCTATCATCTGCTTTCGGCGCGGCGGCTGAAGCTGCTGCAGAAGCACGCCTATATCGTCAATACGGCGCGCGGCGAGGTGATCGATGAGAATGCGCTGACCCGCATGCTGACGGCCGACGAACTGGCCGGCGCGGCACTCGACGTGTTCGAGCACGAGCCGGCGGTCAATCCCAAGCTGCTGCGCCTGCACAATGTCGTGCTGCTGCCGCATATGGGCTCGGCCACGATCGAAGGCCGCATCGACATGGGCGAGAAGGTCATCATCAACATCAAGACCTTCGTTGACGGCCACCGGCCGCCCGATCGGGTGCTGGAGACCATGTTTTAGAGACGCCGCCCTGACCGCCGATCATGAATCCGCTTCCCTTCGCGACGGAACAGGAGTGCAATGCAGCCCTCTGGACTCCGCTCCGGGAGGCTGGCATGAAGCGATTGTCACAACGGGTCCGCGCATCCTTCGACGTCATCGGATTGATCGGAGGGGCAGCGATCTTCTTTGGCTTTCTGGCGCTGATGGCGCTGCACTGAGTCGGGCAAATCATCGGAGTGCCGCTTGCCGATCTTCACCTTTCCCGATGACGCATCGTGGAACGACGAAGCGCGCGCGGTCGAGTTCGGTATCGAAATCGGCGACTACAAGGGGCGGGTCTCCGTATCGCGGCAGGTCTTCCAGGCATTGCTCCCGGAAAGCCCGCTGCCTGAACGCTGCGTCGAAGCCTATCATCTTGACCGGCAACGATTCGAGCGGGCGGCCGAGCGCAAGATCGAGCGGCGCCAATTGACTCCGGACGGCAATGTGGAATTGACCTTGAAGGATCTCAGGGATACTTCCGGCTGAGTTTCTCAAGCCTTCGTTAATCGGCCATCGGTCCAATGGCTGGACGCGTATCTGAAAGTGGGAATTTATGGAGCCGGCCACCCTCGACCGGGAGCAACTTTGGACTGTCCTTGAGCGGATTCCAGCCTTTGTCTGGATGAGCGACGGGGAGGATCGCTGCGTCTATCTCAACGGCTGCGCCCGTGAATTCTGCGGCGATCAGGCCGATGGCGATGTCGGCCGCTTCCTGCACGAACTGGTGCATCCCGACGACTATGTCCCGGCTCAGGCGGCTTTCGACCGTCATGTCGCGGAAAAGACCCGGATCAAGATCGAGACCCGCCTGCGGCGCCGGGACGGCGAGTGGCGCTGGATGCAGGTCCTGGCCGAACCCTGCTACGGGCCGGACGGCGCCTGGCTCGGCGCCATCGGCGTCAATTTCGACATCACCCGCGCCAAGCAGCGCGATTCCGAGCTGGCTCGGCTGATCACGCACAACAAGCTGACCGGGCTGCCCAATCGCGTGCTGATCGAGAGCCTGATCGAAACCGCGATCGAGAGCGCCCGCGCGGAAGGCCGCAAGCTGCCGGTCCTGACCTTCGGCGTCGACCGGTTTCAATCGATCAACGAGATGCTGGGCCATGGCGCCGGCGATCACCTGCTGGCCGAGATCGGCCGGCGCCTGACCCAGCAGCGGCATGGTGCGGAGATCGCCGGTCACCTGTCCGGCAACCGCTTCATCCTGATTGGCGAACCGGGCTACGGCTCCGAATCGGCCTATCGCGCCGCCGGCAAGCTGATCGATCTCTGCCGCCAGCCCTTTTCCTTCGGCGAGATGGTGCAGCAGCTGACCGGCTCGGTCGGCATCGCGCTCTATCCCGACGACGCTCAGCAGCCCGGCGAGCTGATGCGTGCCGGCGAGGCCGCGCTGCAGACCGCGAAGCAGATGGGCGGCAATCATTTCGCCTTCTTCGACCGCGACGAGCACGGCCAGGCGCGCGAAAAGCTGGCGCTGGAGATCGAATTGCGCGCCGCGATCCCGCGCGGCGAGCTCGTGCTGCACTATCAGCCGAAAGTGGCGCTGCCCGATTACCGCCTGGTCGGATTCGAAGCGCTGGTGCGCTGGCAACACCCCGAGCGCGGCCAGCTGCCGCCGGTGCTGTTCATCAGCCTGGCCGAGGAGGCGGGACTGATCAAGCCGCTGACCCGCTGGGTGTTCGACGCCGTCGGCCGACAGCTGCGTGCCTGGATCGATGCCGGGCTCGATCCCGTGCCGATCGCCGTCAACGTCTCGCCGCGCGAGTTCCTGACGGCGCTGATCGATGACCACCTGCCGGCCTACCAAGCCCATCAGTTGCCGCCGGGGTTGCTCGAGATCGAAATCACCGAGACCACGATGATCGAGGATTTCGAACGGGTCTGCAGCACGGTCGAAATCCTGAAGGAGCTCGGCATCAGTGTCGGCATGGATGATTTCGGCACGGGCTATTCCTCGCTCGCCGGCCTCAACAAGCTGCCGATCTCCAGCCTCAAGATCGATCGCGCCTTCACCCGGGACATCGATTGGGACCGCGCGAGCCGCGCCGTCGCGTCCGCCATCATCTCCATGGCGCGGGAACTCGGCCTGGTCGTCGTTGCCGAAGGCGTCGAGACGCCCGAGCAATTGCGCGTGCTGCGGTCGCTCAATTGCAATATCGTCCAGGGCTACCTGACTGGACGGCCGGCACCGGCCGCAGAAGCGGCGGAGCTGCTGCGCCCACCGGCATCGGCCGAGCTGACAGCAGTGCTGACCCAGGACTCCGCCGAAGGCGCGGCGCCGTCCGCGCTCTGACGCTACCTAACGAAGGGGGCACCCGATGCGCCTGATCTGCTACGCCACCTCCGGCCCGCAACCGCGGATCGTTACGGCACCGCTCGAACGGGACTGGATGGACCAGACGCCGCAAGGCTATGCCTATCGCTGCCTGCCGCTCAACATCGCCAACAGCCATGGCTGGCTGATCCTCAACCCGGCGCCGTTCACCGCGCAATGGAATGGCGGCCCGGGCGCGGAATCGGTCAGCATCGTGGCTGGCGCCGGGGCGACCCAGCCCATTCTTGCAATGAGCCATTTCGGCAATGGCGTGCTGACGATCAGCGTTACGGGGCTGTTCCGGACCGAGCCGGGCTGGGATCTCTGGGTCGGCGGCCCGGTCAATATGATCAAGGACGGCATCCAGCCGCTGACGGCCATGGTCGAGACCGACTGGTCGCCCTTCACCTTCACCATGAACTACAAATTCACCCGGCCCCTCGTGCCGGTCGTGTTCGGGCAGGACGAGCCCTATTGCATGATCTTTCCGGTGAAGCGCGGCGCGGTCGAAGCGATCCAGCCGGAATTCCGCGCGCTGAGCGACGATCCCGAAGTCGAGGCCGCCTTCGCGGCCTGGGCCGAACGCCGCCGGAATTTCAACACCGATCTCCAGGTCGCCGGCTCAGCCGCACAGCAGCAAAAATGGCAGAAGGATTATTTCAGGGGCGCCAACCCATGGGGCACGGCGCCGCCCGACCACCGGACCAAGGTGAAACTCAAGGAGTTCAAGTAGCTCAAGCCTCGGCCGCCAGTTTCTGGCGACGCGCCACGGACGCCGGAGCAGCAGCTGCCCGGCGCAGGCCGAGCCCCGCGGCGAGACCGGCGCCGGTGAGATGGCAGGCTGCGATTGCCAACAGCGTGATCGAGAAGCCATGCGCGACGGCGGCCGGATCGGTCCGCGTGCCAAGGCTGGTGAAGAACAGCCCGCCCAGCACCGCGATGCTGATGGCGCCGCTGATCTGAAGGGTCGAGTTGACCATGCCGCCGACCAGCCCGGCGCGATGCGGCTCGACCCGTTCGACGATGACCCGCACCATGATCGGCATCGACATCCCCATGCCCAGCCCGATCAGAGCCACTGCCGGACCAAGCAGCAGCCAGGACGGCGCGACACCGGCTGCGACGCTGGACGCGACGGCGCCCGTTGCCGAGAGGACGAACCCCAGGGACGGCGCACCCACGCCCAGCCGGCTGACGATCGTCGCGCTCAGCGTCGATCCGGTCAGGAAGCCGACCGTGAAGGGCAGGATCGCCAGCCCTGCCTGCCAGGCGCTGAAGTCCAGCGCCGTCTGCAGATAGATCGAATAGGTCAGGAAGAAGGTCGCGATGGCGTAGAGCGTCAGGATCGCGCCCAGGCCGCGGAGCAGCCCGGGCGACCGGAAGATCTCGATCGCGACCAGCGGATCACCGCCAGCCTTGGCCAGGCGGATCTCGTAACGCCGGAACAGCTCGACGAAAAGCGGTGTGGTCAACGGCATGACGATCGACCAGAGCGGCCAACCGCGCTCCCGCCCCTCGACCAGCGGCAGCACGAGCGTCGTGAGCGCCAGGCTCGACAGCGCCACACCGCCCCAATCGAGGCGCGGACGATGCTGGCCGCGTGTTTCCCGCAGCAGCGGCAGCGCGGCCAGGAAGGCAAGGATCGAAATCGGCAGATTGATCAGGAACACCAGCCGCCAGCCGTAGCCACCGAGATCGGCGCCGACCAGCGCGCCGCCGAGCAGCTGTCCGACCGCCGAGGACAGGCCGATCGCGATGCCGTAGATGCCGAGCGCTCGGCCGCGCTCATGCGGCGGGAACAGCGCGTGGACCGAGGCGAGCGCCTGCGGCGCCATCGCCGCGGCGGCCAGGCCCTGGAGCAACCGCGCCAGGATCAGCGTGCCCGACGACCAGGCGAGCCCGCAAAAGGCCGAAGCCAGCGCGAAGCCGGCCAGACCGGCGAGGAAGATCACCTTGCGCCCATAGATGTCGCCGAGCCGGCCGCCGGTGATCAGGAACACGGCATAGACCACCGCATAGCCCGATATCACGAGCTGGATATCGGCCGGCGACGCGCCGAGCCCGGACGATATCGACGGCATCGCGACATTGACGATGAAGAAATCGAGCGGCGCCAGGAAGGCGCCGGTCAGCAGCACGACCAGGGCCGCCCATCGGCGGCGGTCGAGCGTATCGGTCGCGAGGACTGCCGGAGTCGCCGTGGTCATGTTTCATCCTTCGAACACTGGGATTCAGCGGGGCAGCGCGTCCCTGCCCCGCTGACGATCGGACTGCTTAGTGCTGTTCGATCGCATCGACGCGGTCGGGGTAAAAGCAGAGATGGTCCTTGATCTCCGCAACCGCCGCGTAAGGTGCTTCATAGGTCCAGACTGCATTCGCCGAACGGTCGCCGCCGAACGGGATGCTGTAATAGGCGCAGTCGCCCTTGTACGGGCAGTAGGTGCTGTGCTCGGTTCGCTCCAGCAGGCTCATATCGACATCCTTGCGCGGGATGTAGAGCGCGGCCGGATAGGCCGCCTCGCGCAGCGTCAGGGCGTCACGCGTATCGGCCAGCACCTTGCCGCCGAGGGATACGGTGACGCGCGCCGGATTACGCTCGATCGTGATCGGATGGTCGGGACCGGGAATCTTCACTGTCTTGGCGTTCATGATCGGCTCCCTCGAATTGGGTTCGGGTGGGAATCAGGTCGTCCGGCCGCCATCGACGGCGATGGATTGGCCTGTCAGGAAATTCGCCTTGCCGGAGGCCAGGAACAAGATGGTCTGGGCGATTTCGTCGGGCTCGCCGGCACGCTTTGCCGGTACGCTGGCGATCAGCCCGGCCTTGGTCTCGTCATTGCCCGTGAAGCGGTTGAGCATGCCGGTTTCGATCGGGCCGGGGGCCACGGCGTTGACGCGGATGCCGGTTGCCGCCACTTCGAGCGCCGCCGATTTCGTCAGCCCTTCGACCGCATGCTTGCTCGCCGTATAGATCGCGGCATAGGGGAAGCCGATCTTCCCGGTGACCGACGACACATTGATGATGTTGCCCGCGCCCTGGGCGAGCATGACCCGCAGCTCGTGCTTCAGGCTGAGCACGACACCGAGCACGTTGGTATCGAAGGTGTCGGCATAGATCTCGGCGGTGACATCGACGAGCGGACCAGGCTGGCCCTCGGTGCCGGCATTGTTGACCGCGACATCGAGCCGGCCGAAGCGGGTGACGGTCTGGTCGACGAGATAGCGCACCTCGTCGTCATGGCGGACATCGGCGCGGATGAACTCGGCCTCGGCACCGAGTGCACGCAATTCCTTGGTCAGGGCGTGACCGGCTTCCTCGCGGCGACCCGAGACGACGAGCTTGGCCCCCTCCTTGGCAAAGGCCAGGGCTGTGGCACGGCCGATGCCCGTGAGGGCGCCGGTGATCAGGACGACGGTGGTAGCCATATGCGTGCTCCTAAGGGTGGCGGCGAACCGCGGCCGGTGTCGCCGAGAGACTCAATATGTACATCCGTATTAATCCTGCAAGAGTAAATACGGATGTCCATATTTTCGAAGCCTGCCCTGCGCGAAAGACCGTTTACACGGCCCGCGTCAGCGCAGGACCGACGAGAACAGGATTTTCAGCAGCCGGTCGACCGGTACCGAGCTCCGCTGTGCCTTGGCCATGAGATTGGCGCCCTGCATCGAGGATTGGATGAAGCCGGCCACCTCGTCGCATTCGAAATCCGCCGGCAATTCGCCAGCCGCCACGGCTGCGCGCAGGACGTCGGCGATCGCCTGCTGCACCTCGGCGAAGATCTCGATCAGCCGCAACCGGATCGCTTCGCTGTGATCCGTCGCCTCTGCCGTGAAATTGCCGAGCAGGCAGCCATTGCGCATGCCGTCGCGATAGAGCCGGTCGCGGCTCGATTCGATATAGAGGCGCAGCCGCTGCAAGGGCGGCAGCGCTTCGTTGCGCAGCGTCTCCGCATTGGCGGACCAGTTATTGGCGAAATAGAGATCCAGGATTTCGACGCCGAAGGCTTCCTTCGACACGAAATGATTGGTGAAGGACCCCTGCGGCACGCCGGCGGCCTGGACGATGTCGCGCACGCTGGCACCGGCGAAGCCGTGCTCATGCACGACCCGCAGGCCTTCGGTCAGGATCTTGTCACGGTTCGAGGGCTTGGGCATGGGCCTAATATGTTCGTCCGTATTCTATCGTCAAGAGGCGAGTCGGCAACGCGGTCATAGGCAGGCCGCCGATCTTTCGCTACCTTCGACTCCTCGTTCCCTCCGGGAGACCGCCATGCTGCGCCGCTTCGCCCTGCTCGCCCTGCTCGCCTCGGCTCTGCCGATCCCGGCGGCGCGCGCCGAGCCGCCGACTGTCCTGGTCTTCGCTGCCGCCAGCCTGAAGAATGCGCTGGACGACGCCGTCGCCGCCTATCCGGCCGCCAAGGTCACCGTTTCCTATGCCGCGAGCGGGCCGCTGGCACGCCAGATCGAATCCGGCGCACCGGCCGGTCTGTTCATCTCGGCTGACGAGGACTGGATGGACGAGCTGGCCTCCAAGGCAATGATCGAACCGGACTCGCGGATCGATCTGCTCGGCAACAAGCTGGTGCTGGTTGCGCCGACCGCCAGCAAGGTCAGCTTTGCCTTCGGCAAACAGGGCGATCTGGTCGCCGCCCTCGGCGACAGCCGGCTCGCGATCGGCGATCCGCAATCCGTGCCGGCCGGCAAATACGCGCAGACCGCGTTGGAAAAGCTCGGTCTCTGGACGGCGCTGGAGCCGCATCTGGCGCGTGCCGAAAGCGTGCGCGCCGCTCTCGCCCTGGTCGATCGCGGCGAGGCGCCGCTCGGCATCGTCTACCAGACCGATGCTGCGGCCGATACCGGCGTGCGCATCGTCGACAGCTTCCCGGAAGACAGCCACAAGCCGATCACCTATCCGGCGGCACTGGTCAAAGGCGCCGATCCGGCGGCGCGCGACTTCCTCGCCTGGCTGAAGTCACCGAAGGCCGCACCGTTCTTCGACAAGCAGGGCTTCACGGTGCTGCCTCACGGGGGAGGGTCGTAACGCGTGGCGCGCGGCGCGCGGTAAAGCTCAGCAAATTGCCCACGCTGCGTCCGGTGCCGCGCTCCTCACGCAGCAGTTCGGCGACAGCGTCGGAATGCGCGACCTGGCCCAGGCGCACGAAGGCCTCGTGATTGGCCTCGATCCGATCGAGGTCGTAGAGATAATTGACCATCAGCCCAAAGCTCTCCTTCAGACCGCGCTTGCCCGGATTGGCCAGCCAGTTGATCTGCTCCAGGCAGGCGCCATTGCCGAGGTGGAAGCGCGCCACCGGATCGGCCGGACCCTTGCCCTCCAGATTTTCGGTCAGATAGGCGGCGCAGAGCCGCATCAGCGGCCCCTTGAGCGCCGCAGCGGTTGCCGGCGCCTCCTGCCAGCCCGGCTCGGCCAGCAACCGCCGCAGCGCGCCCTTGGTGCCCCCGCCGCCCGAGAGCGTGGCGATGGCATCGCGTTCCTCGGGTTTCAGGATATAGCGGGCGCTGGCTGCCAAACGGCGCTCGAGCCAGCCGCGGAAGCCCGGCATCGGCGACAGGGTGGCGAAGCGGTTCAGGCTGGGCAGCTCCTGCTTCAGCTCCTCGACCACTTGCTTGATCAGGAAATTGCCGAACGAGATGCCACGCAGCCCGCGCTGGCAATTGCTGATCGAATAGAAGATCGCCGTGTCGGGCGCCGTACCGGCGCGGTCGGGATCGGGTGTCGCGAGCAGCGGCTGGATCGCACCGGCCAGCCCGTTGACCAGCGCCACCTCGACGAAAATCAGCGGCTCATCGATCAAAGCCGGATGAAAGAAGGCGAAACACCGCCGATCGGCCGCCACTCGCCGCCGCAGATCGTCCCAGCCCTGGATCGCGTGCACCGCCTCATAGGCGATCAGCTTTTCCAGGATCGCCGCCGGGGTGTGCCAATCGATCCGGCGCAGCTCCAGGAAGCCGCGGTTGAACCAGGAGGCGAAGAGGTGCTGCAGATCCGATTCGAGCGGCGCCAGGGTCGGGTGGCTCTTGAGCCGGCCCAGTATGGCCTCGCGCATGCCGACCAGGGTTGCGGTCCCGCCTGGCCCCATATTGATCCGCCGCAGCAGCTCCTGGCGCGGCGGCTCGGCCCGCTCGGCGAGCTGAGTTGCGGCCTCGGCCGAAGGCGCGGCGATGTAGTGTTCGGCCGCCGCGCGCAGCGCGTCGAAATCGGGCGCGAAGCCTTCGGACAGGAAGAGATGGAACGCCGCCTGGTCGTCCGGCCCGAGCGCCCGGTAGCGCTCGATCAAGGCTCGGGCCAGCGCCGCGCCGGACGCCTCGCCCTTCTCGCTCAGCAGGCTCTCGGCCAGCGAGCGCACCTGATCGAGCGGCGGCAGATCGGTCGGAATCTTGACCCAGGCCCGGCCGCGATCGGCGATCGAGGAAAGCAGTCGGTCGAACCAGCTGCGTGCCATATCCGGTCTCCCCGCTTGGTCTGAAATAGGATGATCGCGCGGATCCCGCGTCGCAGCAAGGGCCGTGCGGCCGCATACCTGCGCACCGATCGGCCCCCGTAAACACCGGCCGTGCCAGATGGTTCGAAGCGCGCGCCCGTGGCTTGCGCAAGCAGCCTGTCCGCGGGGACGGGGCCGCAGCCGCCGAGCCGCAATGAACGCAGAAGTATTCTGGGCGATATTGCAATCAATCGCCGAGGCGGCCTAGAAATACTTCCGAAGGCGAAAAATTCGTCGCTGAGTTAGCGCGCTCCGCGATAGAGACACCATGCGACCGTCTGCCGGCGCCCCGACAGGGCCAAGCCGGCGCCGAAATATTCTCGGCTTAGTTGCATTTTATTCTTCCGGATTGTGGGAATAAGTGCCATCCTGTCGACCGATCGGAGAAAACGCGGTCTCCAGAAAAACTTTCGGTGGTTACTACTGAAAGCACCGGCTTCCCGCGCGCCACGCGGGCGGACCTCATTCTACGGCCGCGGCCTGCTTGCCGGTCGACGGCACCGTATTGCCTAAGTTCTCACGGCAACCCTAAGACAGAGACGACGGTAAAAACTTCATCATCGCCCGCAAGGGAGAAGTAAAATGCTCAGAAGGCGTAAATCCGGCTTCCTGCCGATTCTTCTCGGACTCATGGCCGCGGTCGGCATCGGTACCGGCGCGTCGGCCCAGACGAACCGCCAGCTGGTCACTCAGGCGATCGACGAGCGCCAGACCGTCGAACTGACCGGCAATCTGCGGCCGGAGGCGACGGTACAGAACGATCGCGGGCTGGTCGCGGACTCGCTGACGCTCGATCACATGCAGCTGCTGCTGAAGCGTCCGGCCGAGACGGAGGCCGCGCTGGTCCAGTTCATCGACCTGCTGCACAATCCCGGCTCGCCCTATTTCCATCGCTGGCTCACGGCCGAGGAGTTCGGCGCCGATTTCGGCCCCGCCGCGGGCGATATCCAGGCCGTCCGCACGTGGCTCGAAGCCCATGGCTTCACCGTGAACGGCGTGCAGACCAGCGGCATGGTCGTCGATTTCTCCGGCACGGCCGGCCAGATCCGTGAAGCGTTCCGCAGCGAAATCCACCGGCTCGATGTCGGCGGCGTGCCGCATATCGCCAACATGTCCGACCCGCGTATCCCAGCCGCCCTGGCGCCGGTGGTCAAGGGCGTCGTCTCGCTGCATGATTTTCGGCCCCATACCAACTACCGCCCCCGCTCGGAATATACCTTCAGCAGCGGCGGTTCGACCTTTCAGGCGCTCGTGCCGGCGGATCTCGCGACGATCTACAATCTGAATCCGCTGTTCACCGCCGGCATTTCCGGCCAGGGCCAGACCGTCGTGGTGATCGAGGACACCAATGTCTTCTCGACCGCGGATTGGACGACTTTCCGCTCGACCTTCGGCCTGTCCGGCTTCACCTCCGGCTCCTTCACCCAGGTGCATCCGGCGCCGCCGACGGGTCCCAACAACTGCACCAATCCCGGCGTCGTCGCCGGCAATGAAGGCGAAGCCGAACTCGATGCCGAATGGGCCAGCGCTTCAGCGCCCAGCGCCGCGATCGAGCTGGCGTCGTGCAAGGACACTTCGACCACTTTCGGCGGGCTGATCGCGCTGCAGAACCTGGTCAATGCCGGCAGCCCACCGGCCATCGTCAGCATCAGTTACGGGGAGTGCGAGGCGGAGAACGGCGCCACGGCCAATGCGGCGTTCAACTCCGTCTATCAACAGGCCGTGACGCTCGGCGTCTCGGTCTTCGTTTCGGCCGGCGACGAAGGGGCCGCCAGCTGCGACGCCGATCAGACGAAGGCGACCCATGGCATCGGCGTCAGCGGCTTCGCCTCGACACCCTACAATGTCGCGGTCGGCGGCACCGATTTCAGCGACACGTTCTCGGGCACCCAGCAGCACCTATTGGAACGCGACCAACACCGCGACCTTCGGCTCGGCGAAATCCTATATCCCGGAGATTCGTGGAATGATTCCTGCGCCAGCGTGCTGATCGCCACCACCGAAGGCTTCAGCACGACCTATGGCACGAGCGGCTTCTGCAACAGCACGACGGGACGGGCCGATTTCCTGACCACGGCGAGCGGCAGCGGCGGCCCGAGCGGCTGTGCCACCGGCACGCCCTCGACCAGCGGCGTGGTCAGCGGCAGCTGCGCCGGCTATGCCAAGCCGTCCTGGCAGTCGCTCGTCGGCGTGCCGGCAGACGGTGTGCGCGACCTGCCCGATGTCTCGCTGTTCGCGGCCAACGGTGTCTGGGGCCATTACTACGTCTATTGCGACTCCGACACGCATGATGGCGGTGCCGTCTGCACGGGTGCGCCGAGCGGCTGGTCCGGCGCCGGCGGCACGTCCTTCTCCTCGCCGATCCTGGCCGGGATCCAGGCGCTGGTGAACCAGAAGACCGGCGCCCGCCAGGGCAATCCGAACCCGGTCTACTATGCGTTGGCCGCGGCGGAATATGGCAGCGGCGGCAGCAGCAGCTGCAATTCCAGCAACGGCAACACGGTCGGCAGCAGCTGCATCTTCTATGACGTCACGCTGGGCGACATGGATGTGAACTGCACCGGCACCCATAGCTGCTACCGGCCGAGCGGCACGAACGGTGTGCTCTCGACCAGCACCAGCAGTTATCTGAAGGCCTATGGCACCGGCACCGGCTGGGATTTTGCCACCGGGATCGGCACGCTGAATGCAGCCAATCTGGTGAACAACTGGTAGGAGCGGAGAGGGGGCGGTCTGCGAGGACCGCCCCATTCCTCCATCGTCTCAGGCCCCGGGCCAGCATGCGGGCCCGGGCGCCCTCATCCTCGCCCGCGCAGCAATAAAGCAGCTCCGGTTCAATGAAATCGCTGCCTCATCCGATCAAGACAGGAATTGTTCGTCGGATGGATGAAAATGAAGTTGTTGATATAATCCGGCGACCGCGCCCCACCGATGGTCTTGGCATTCGAGAGAGACTGCAGTTCGCCGACATCGAACTCGCCGCCCGGCGAAGCCGGCCCCTATGCAGGAAGAACCCATCATAGCCAAGGTCGGCGAAGAAACCTTTTACCCGGTCGACGCCGCCGGCATTATGGCGTTCTTCGCACTCGATGATAACAATCGGCTTGCGTGCAATTATGGTGCGCCTGGCACCGTTGAGCACGTCGAACTCATGGCCCTCCACGTCGATCTTGATGACGCCGATATCGCTCAAATCGAGGGCATCGATCGGGCTCACCCGCACTTCGACTTCGCGCGTCTCGAACCCCGCATTGGCATCCGCCTGTAATGAACAACGGGTGTCGATATCGCGGCCATCCTGTACGGGGATCAGGAATGGCGCGGTCCCCCGTCCAATCGGAAGCGGCGACATCCAGCACGGTGCCCTTCGCGTCCAGAATGAGGCGGAGATGGCGCAGCAGATCGGGATGCGCCTCCACGGCATAAACGTGCTTACAATATTCCTTGGCGTAGAAAGCATAGACGCCACGATTGGCGCCGACGTCGAGAAACGACGTATTCCGGTCACAGATCAAAGGAAGCAGGGACAGCTCCGGTTCACCTTCGGCAAGTTCCTGTAGCACCTGACGTTTGGCAGTATATTTGGCCGTGGCTTGTGGGCCGGCAACGCGCTTCGCAACTTGTCGAAGAGAAGATATCAGCACTTTCCGCATCAGGCGTATCCTTGTTAGAGCCCATTTCGAAAATGCCGGAAGGCCCCTTCAACCAGGCTTCGACGCTTCGAAGGCCTCAGGGTCCTGCGCTCAGGATCGTTGGGCCATTGAAATCCCGCGCCTTATCCATTTTTTCATCGACCGCGACATTCTGCGACTGGGTGAAGAGCTTATACGCAGCGACACTGCCGGGCTTGTCGAAGCGGACGACGACCTTGAAAAGGCCATCGTCCGGCTCGGGCTCACCGTGCCAAATGAGGGCCTTCCATTCTCGACGGTTCTCCGACAGGACCGTCACGTTTGCCCAAGGATCGCAGATTACCGTCCGGTTCGCAGAGACGTGAATTACGACAAAGCAGTGATCATAGGCGGCCGGGATACAAAATTTCGAGACCGGCGCGACGCCGGCCTGGTAGAGCAGGCTGAACGCTACGGATGCATGTTCGTCGCAATTGCCGCATTTGGAAAGCGGCGGCGATCTTTGCGTGCTTGAGCGCGCAGCGGAAAGGCTCCGGCACGGTCTGCCGGTTCTCTTCGTTCGGGTAGGCGCGTTTGGCCAGAACCTCCTGGTTCATGATGTAACGGTCTATTCCCCTGAGCCCGGCACGCTTGCCCACTCGTTGTTATTGCCGTTGGAAAGAATTTTCCGCGTCTCCGCAATGGCCTCATTGGACCATTTCACCGCATCGTCAACACTTAAAGGTATTGGCCCGCTATAACGATCAATCCAACACTCCCAATATCTGACGGGTTGCCACATAGCACTGGGCCGGCACAAATCCGTCTCATGGCCATAAACGAGCATCAGCGCCCTATATTACTCACCGATTTCCGAGCGTAGAACTCCGCATGACAGTTGTAATCAGCCCCGCAACTGTTTCCTCCCGAGCAGGCGGCCCGTCCTGATATCGACGGCCAGGTGACTGTGCACAACCCTGGGAGCGCGCGGCCAGTCTCATATCGGTCATTCTTTCGCCCCGACCAGTGGGCTTGCGGTTCCAGGAGTGCCGTGAGATGGTAGCGGCCGATGGCGCGGCTGACGCTGCCGCCGCGGCGCATTTTCAAACATGGATTACGTTCTGCGTCTCCGAGCTTGGCTCTGCCGAACTCCTGGGCTGGCCGAGCCGTCTCCTCATTCTGGTCCTTGATCACGGCGGTGCCGAGACGGTCAGGGTGACGGCGGCCGAAATTCGGAGGAGATTTGGCGATTACCGCGATATGCACGCTCACCACGACCGCCGTCGAAGCGCGTTCGATTGCGCGATAGCGAGCTGTTCGACCCGCCGACAGCCGAGCTGGGGCGTCGGGTCACGCGTGGCGCAGTCCATACCGGCGCTGCGCAAGTCGTTCGGCTAGGGACCCAATTCGGCTCGGCCGTGCTGCTCTCGCGCCTGCTGTCGCCGGCCGATATCGGCCTGATGGCCATGGCATGGCCGATCTTCGCCTTCGCCCTGCTGTTCCAGGAGCTTGGCCTGACCCAGGCCGTGGTGCAGAAGGCATCGATCACGCGCGGCGAACTCAATACCCTGTTCTGGATCAACCTGGCGGTCAGCCTGCTGCTGGCACTTTTGCTCGCCGCGATCGGCCCGCTCGCCGGGATGTTCTATGACGACAGCCGGGCGGGGCTGCTCACTTCTGCCATGGCACTGTCCGTCATCATTGCCGGGATCGGCGCGCAGCCCGGCGCAATCCTCAATCGCCGCATGGAATTCGGCCGCCTCGCGCTGATCGATGCCGGCGGTGCGGTGGCCGGCCTCGCCGTATCGGTGATATGGGCGGTGACCGTACCGAGCTATTGGGCGCTCTATGCCGGCCTGATCGCAAACACCTTGTTCGGGACCCTCGGGCAATGGCGCGCCGCCGGCTGGTCGCCGTCCTGGCCGCGCCTGACCGGCGGCTGGCGCGAGCTGCTGCATTTCGGTGCCGGCCTGACCGGCTTCAATATCGCGAACTTCTTCGCACGCAATCTCGGCAGCATCCTGATCGGCCGATATCAGGGCAACGCGGCGCTCGGCCTCTACGATCGGGCCTATAAGCTGCTGCTCTTTCCCCTGCAGCAGGTCAATGGTCCGCTCCAGCGCGTCACCATCCCGGCGCTCGCCCGGCTGGCAGGAGATCCGGACCGGTATCGCAACGCCTATCTGCGGACGGTCGGGCAGGCCCTGCTCGCATCCTTGCCGGGGGTGGCGTTCATGACGGCGATGGCCGGCGATCTCATCCCGTTGCTGCTCGGCGAGAGATGGCGGGAGGTCGCCCCGATCTTCGCCGCGCTCGGCTTCGCCGGATTGCTGCAGCCGCTCAACAACACGGCCGGCTGGCTCTTCATGAGCCAGGGGCGCGCCCAGGAATACATGAACTGGGGCATCGTTACGGCGATCACCGCGGTCATCGCCTTCGTCTGCGGCCTGCCGTTCGGTCCGTTCGGCGTCGCCGCGGCCTATGCCGCGAGTGAATATGTCCGGACGCCTCTGCTGTGGTGGTATGTCGGACGGCGCGGGCCGGTCGGCTGGCGGGATATCGTGCGGATTGCGACGCCGCATGTTGCCGGAGCAGCGTTCTCCTTCGCCGCGCTGGCCTGGATCGAGAACTGGCTGCCTTTGCCGGTCCCGGCCAAGCTCGCCGTCGGCGTCCTGGCGTCTTACGCAATCTCACTGGTCATCGTCGCGCTCTTCCCGAGCGGCCGGGCAACGATCGGTCAGAGCCTGGCCCTCTTCGCCGGGCTTCGCATGCACCTGTTCGGGGCGCGGGTACCGGCGGCCGTACGGAACGGAGATTAAATCGTCACGTTGGTATGACGGGGCGGTCATGGTTTTCGCGCGCGGCGCCGCCAGTCCATCCTTGACGGGGGGCCGTGCCGGCAAGGAACCTCTGCACTTTCGGCAACGAACGGCCTATTCGCTTATTTGGCGCGGAACCGCTGGAGCATTTTTTCGTCGCCATAATATTGCCCTTGACAGTCCAGCGAGCGGGAGCTGCGATTCCCACTTTACGGCGGTCTGGCGATTTATGGCAGTTCTCCTCGGCAACTTGAGACGGTCTGATCCATGATAGAGAGACTGTATCATTACCCGTTTTCGACAGATTTCAATCATTACGCGCGACTACAGCGAGATGTGCTCTCCGGGATCTGCAAGGACATCCGCCCGGTGAGTGGTCACGCCTTACTGGCGAACCGCATCGCGCGGCGGAATTCAGTCGCAGTCTTGAACTGGTATGAAGACAAGCTGGGTTGGAACAGCCAGAGTCAGACCAAGACGATGGTGAAGGCCATACTTCTCCTTGTCCTCATGCGGCTGCGCTGCACGAGAATTGTCTGGGTCCGGCATAATTTCTGGCCGCACGGTTTGACTCGCAGATCGTTTCGGCAGCGGATCCTCTTGTTTTTCATGCGCCTCCTGACCACCGCCACGATTACGCACCGGCCCGTGCTGGACGGACAATCCGCGATCGTCCCGCACCCGCTCTATTTCGACGGCGAGCTGCCGGCGTCGACGCGCGACAACGAGTTCCTCTATTTCGGCATGATCAGCCGTTACAAGGGCTTGGATAGGCTGCTCGCGACCTGGCCGAAAGAGCGCCGCCTGGTCCTGGCCGGCGCGGTCCGCGAACCGGGACTCGAGGCCCAGCTGAACCGCCTCATCGAAAAGAGGGGGCTCGATGTCGATATCGTGACCCGATTCCTACCGGATGCGGAACTCGAGGCGCTGCTGCTGCGCACAAAATTCGTCGTGCTGCCGCATCGCGACGAGACGGCGATCGTCACCGGTTCCTTCTATCATGCGGCCTCGTTCGGAGCGAATATCCTGGTCAGGAACGGTGATTTCGGCCGCTCCGTGCAGGAGAAATTCAGCTTCGTCACGCTGTTCGAGGACGACAATATCGGCGAAGCCCTGGCACGCGCCCGATATGTCGAGGCCAAAGACGTCGTCGCCGAAATCCGCAAGGCCAATGGCGCAGCGTCCTGCCGGGAGGCCTGGGAAAAGGTGCTGCTCGCAGGACCGCCATCGTGGCGGCCTTCGGCGCCGAACCCGTCGCCCGACAAGCCGGCACGGCGCCGCGCGGCGTAGCAGGAGCGCGTGGCCGATATTGGCGCGTGCCATACGCCGGGTGATGCCCTAATCTGGAATTGACGTGCTGGACACCGCGACCGGTATAAGATGAAGCGCAACCCGCCGACAGCGATTTGGATCGGGGCCGGTTTTGCCGTCGCGCTCGCCTTGGCCGCGTTCGTCCTGGCCATGCTCGGCACCGGCGACAAGGCGATCATAACGGCACTGCGCCTGACTGCGCGCTGGTCGTTCGTCCTGTTCTGGCTGGCCTATTCGGGCGGCGCGCTCGCCACGCTCTTCGGCAGCGCGCTCGCACCGCTGGCGCGGCGCGGACGGGAATTGGGGCTCGCCTACGCCGCGGCCCAGCTGGTGCATCTCACGCTCGTCGTCTGGCTGTTCCGGATTTCGCCGACCCCGCCGATCTCGGGCTCGCTGTTCGTGTTCTTCGCGATCGGCATGCTGTGGACCTATCTGCTGGCCGCCTTGTCCTTCGGGCCGCTCCGGGCCTCAATCGGCCCGCGCTGGTGGCGTGCGCTGCAGTTTGTCGGCGTCAACTTCATCCTGCTCGCCTTCGCCCGCGATTTCGTGCTCGTCGCGGTGCAGAGCGGGGCGGGAAGCGTCCGGCAGGCGGTCGAGTACCTGCCCTTCGCCGCGCTGTGCTGGTCGCGCCGCTTTTGCGTATCGCGGCTGCAATACGCCGCCACAAACCGGTCTCGGCGCGACTTTCCAAGCCCTTGCTCCAGCTGGACACGGAAGGGGCGTCCCCGGAAGCCTAGTCCGACGTCCTACCTTCGATTTTCGGTATCAAGACAATGGGAGGCGCCCTCGTGCCCATCTTCCAGATCCGCGGCCTCGATCACATCGTGCTGCGCGTCGCCGACAAGCCCCGCGCGCTCCGCTTCTATATCGATGTCCTGGGCCTGACCCTGGAGCGGGAACAGCCCAAGATCGGCCTGACCCAGCTGCGCGCTGGCGCGTCGCTGATCGATCTCGTGCCAGCCGACGGCGCCGCGGTCACAGCACCGAACATGGATCATTTCGCCCTCGAAATAATCCCCTATGACGAAGCCGCCCTGCGCCGTTATCCTGGCGCAGCACGGCGTCGAAGCGCTTGAAATCCGGGCAGCGCTATGGTGCCGGCGGTGCAGGCCCGTCGCTCTATCTGCAGGACCCCGACGGCAACAAACTCGAACTCAAAGGCCCGGCGACCGATGCGGCGCCGGGTAAGAGGCCGCCGGTTTTCGCCATCGTCGACGTCTTCGCGCCGGTGCCGTTGAGCGGCAACCCGCTTGCCGTGGTCGATGACGCCGACGCGCTGAGCGACGACACGATGCGGAAGATCGCCCGCGAGTTCAATCAAGCGGAAACGACGTTCCTGTTGGCGCCGCAGCACGGCGGCACGCGCCGCTGCGCTCCTTCACCGCGAACGGCACGGAGGTCGCCGGCGCCGGTCACAATGCGCTGGGCGCCTGGCTGTGGTTGGCCCAAAGCGGCAGGCTCGGCCCGATCGGTGACGGCCTGGATCTGATCCAGGAGATCGGCGGACAAATCCTGCCCTTGCGGATCCGCAGCGTTGCCGGCGAGATCCGAATCACGCTCGACCAGGAGCCGGCGCGCTTCCTCGGGAAGCCTACAGACGATGCGGCGCTAGCCCGCGCCTTGGGGTTGGAGGCGACGGATCTCGCGGCCGCGCCGGCGCCGCGAACCGTCTCGACCGGCGCCGCGCATTTGCTGGTCGGTGCGGTCGATGCCGCCGCGGTCGATCGCGCGATGCCCGATCCGGCCCGGCTGCTGGCCGTGCTGCAGGAAGCCGGCGCCGAAGGCTGCTATCTCTTCGCGCTCAGGCCGGCCGGGAACGCCATCGTCGCCGATGCGCGTTTCTTCAACCCGACGGTCGGGCTGTGGGAAGATGCGGCCACGGGCACGGCCGCGGGTCCGCTGACAGCCTACCTGATCGAGGCCGGGCTGGCGGCGGCCGGGACGGACCTCGTCATCGAGCAGGGCCGCAAGATGGGCCGGCCCAGCCATCTCGCCCTGCGGCTGGAACACGGCATCGTCAACTTGAGCGGCTCCGGCCATATCGTTGTAGAAGGACAGTTGCGACTTGCCTGATACGCGTGAGCTACTGATATACGGCTGACGGGGATTGGCGGCGGCGCGGGAATGCGGCTAGGCTCGGCGGGATATAGCGCCAGAGGAGCCCGCCGATGCCCATCAATCCGCGCATCGCCGCTTTCCATGATGATCTGATCACGTGGCGGCGCGATTTCCACGCTCATCCGGAGCTCGGCTTCGAGGAGCATCGGACCTCGGCCATCGTCGCCGAGAAGCTGGCAAGCTGGGGCATCGAGGTCGAGCGTGGCCTGGCCGGCACCGGCTGGTCGGCACGTTGCGCGCCGGCCAGGGCAACCGTGCGATCGGCCTCCGGGCCGATATGGATGCGCTGCCGATGACCGAGGCGAACAGCTTCGGCCATGCCTCGACCGTGCCGGGCCGCATGCATGGCTGCGGCCATGACGGGCATACGACGATGCTGCTCGGCGCCGCGCGCTACCTGGCCGAGACGCGGAATTTCGACGGCACGGTGCGCTTCATCTTCCAGCCGGCCGAAGAGGGCGGCGGCGGTGCCAAGGTGATGATCGACGAAGGTTTGTTCGAGCGCCATCCGGTCGACGCCGTCTATGGCGTGCACAACGACCCGACCCTGCCCTTCGGACAGGGCTCGGTCGTCGCCGGGCCGATTCAGGCCGCTTCGGATCGCTTCCACATCGACCTGACCGGCAAGGGCGGCCATGCCGCGCGGCCGCATCTGGCGGTCGATCCGGTCGTGGTCGGCGCCCATATCGTGCTGGCGCTGCAATCGATCGCGAGCCGCCGAATCGACCCGCTCGACAGCGCAGTGCTGAGCCTGACGCAGTTCCATGCCGGCGAGGCCGACAACGTCATCCCGCAGACCGCGCGGCTGAGCGGCACGGTGCGCACGCTGAGCCCGGCCGTGCAGGATCAGGTCGAGGCGCTGCTGATCTCCGTCGCGACCGGCACTGCGGCGGCCCATGGCGCGGTCGCCGCGGTGCATTACGACCGGCGCTATCCGCCGACGGTGAACCATGCGGAGGAAGCCGACCGGGCGGCCGGCGCGCTGGCCGCCGTGATCGGCGATGCCGGGGTCATCCGGCAGCGGCGGCCGTCGATGGGCGGCGAGGATTTCTCCTTCATGCTGCTGGCCCGGCCCGGCTGCTTCCTCAAGCTCGGCCAGGCCGCGGAACAGCGGGGCGGCGTGCCGGTGCATCATCCGAATTACGACTTCAACGACGATTTGCTGCCGCTCGGCGCCTCGTTCTTCGCAGCGCTGGTCGAACAGGAACTCGCCCCGATTGCCAGGACATCGTGACGGCGACCGAGAATATCGACGGCGAGAAGCCGCAGGAGCGGCTGAGCTTCCTGCGCAGCCTCGGCCCGGGGCTGGTCAGCGGCGCCTCGGACGACGATCCGAGCGGCATCGCCGCCTATGCGCAGGCCGGCGCGCTGCTGGGCTATACCGCCTGCTGGTTCATGCTGCTGTGCTATCCGATGATGGTGACGACGCAGGAGATCAGCGCGCGTATCGGCCGCGCGACCGGGCGCGGCATCATCGGCATCATCGCCCGCCATTCGCCACGCTGGCTGCTCGACGGCATCGTGGCCCTGGTGGTCTTGGCCAATGTCATCAATCTCGGTGCCGATCTGGGCGCCATGGGCGCGGTGCTGCACGTCGTGACCGGCGGCCCGCCGCATCTCTTCGTCGTGCTGCTCGGCGTCGCCTGCGCCGGGCTGCTCTTCGCGCTGAGCTACGAACGCTATGTCGCCTTCGTCAAATGGGCGACGCTGTCGATGTTTGCCTATTTCGCCACGGCCTTCAATGTCGACCTGCCCTGGGGCCAGATCGCCTGGCACACAATCGTGCCCGAGCTGCCGCTCGATCCGCCCTCGATTGCTATCTTCGTGGCGGTACTGGGCACCACGATCAGCCCCTATCTCTTCATCTGGCAATCCTCGCTTGAAGCGGAGCGGGCGCGCGGCCTGCCCAAGCTGCGCCGCTTCAGCCCACTGATCCAGCTGGCCGGCAACGAGATCAACCGGATCCGCATCGACACCTTCGTCGGCATGGCGGTCGCCGCGCTGATCGCCTATGCCGTCATCATCACCAGCGCCTCGACGCTGCACCAGCAGGGCGTGTTCGACGTGCAGACCGCGGCCCAGGCGGCCGAGGCGCTGCGCCCGGCGACCGGCGCGCTCGCCGAATACCTCTTCGCGCTCGGCATCCTCAGCACCGGGCTCCTGGCCGTGCCGATGCTGGCGGGCTCGGCTGCCTATGCTCTCGCCGAGGCGCGCAAGCGCCCGACCGGCCTCGGCCGCCCGCCCGGCGAGGCGCGGGTGTTCTACGGCGCGATCCTGATCGCGACCCTGGCCGGGGTGGCGCTCAATTTCGCGCATATCAACCCGATGCGGGCCTTGCTGGCCAGCGCAGTGATCAACGGCCTGGTCGCAGTGCCGCTGCTGGTGCTGATGATGCTGGTCGCGCGCGAGCCGGGAATCATGGGCCGGCTCGTCCTGCCGCGCCGGCTGATCGTGTTGGGCTGGCTCACCACGGCGATCATGCTGGCCACTGCGATCGGGCTGGTCGCGACGTTGGGGCTTTGAGGTTGGCTGACGCCTGGGCGCGGCGCAGCCGCAGTTCGACCACGAAGGACACGAAGGACACGAAGGGCACCAAGGGGTTCGAGTTCATCGGGCCGCGGCCCAGCGTTCGGCGATAGGGATTTGCTGCGGCTGCGCCGCGGTTTGGACTTCGTGTCCTTCGTGCCCTTCGTGTCTAAATCGCTTCATCCATGTGCTCAGGCCTCGACCGGCGCCCCTTGTGCCGCATGGCGCGGTGCTGTCTATAGAGCCGCATGATCACTCTTGCGAGCCGATGATGACCCCCGAACACGATATGCCCGACGCCCGCCCCGCCCCCGATCGCCTGGCCCGGCAGCAGGAGGCCGCGGACGCGATCTACCAGCAGGCGATCGAGCTGGAGGCCGCCGGGCTGACCGAGGCAGCACAGATCGGCTTCGAGGCGGCAGTCGCGCTCGACCTGCTCAATCCCGAGCTGCAATATCGCTGGGGCGGCCCGTTCAACGGCCAGGCGGAGCGGCGCGCGACCTTCCTCGAAATGCTCGAGACGCTGCAGCCGGCCGCCTTGATCGAGACCGGCACCTATCGCGGCACCACGACCGAGTTCATGGCCCGGCACTTCGCCGGCCCGATCCATTCCTGCGAGATCGACCGGCGCTGCTTCCAGGGCTCGCGCCGCAAGCTCGCCCGCTTTTCCCAGGTCGAGCTGACCCCGAGCGATTCCCGGCCGTTCCTGCGCTACGTGCTGTCCCGGCTCAAGCCGGCGGCGCCGCTGCTGGTCTATCTGGACGCGCATTGGTGGGACGACCTGCCGCTGCGCGAGGAGATCGAGATCATCCTCGCCTCCGGCCACGACGCCGCCATCCTGATCGACGATTTCGAAGTGCCCGATGATTCCGGCTACACCTTCGACGATTTCGGCCCGGGCAAGCGCTTCTGCCTGGACATGCTGGACTTCATGGCCGACCGGCCGGAACCGCTGTTCTACCCGCGGGCGCGCTCCGAGGCGGAGACCGGCTCGAAGCGCGGCGCGGTGGTGCTCTCGACGGGGCCTCGGGTGACGTCGGCGCTGGGAGCGGTGGGACGGTTGCGGGGGGATGGGTTTGCGGCGTGGCGGCTAGCTACCGACAAATAGCGGGATCAGTAGACAACAGTCTGATGTACCTCGGGATACTGCTTCAGATCCTCTCGAACACTGTCGATTATTCTTTCTGAATCCGAACTGGAATTAATGATGTAGGGCGTGATGAAGATCAGCGTCTCGGTTCGCGAAACACTGACATCGTTGTTGCGGAATAGCGTGCCAATAACTGGCACATCCATCAAGCCTGGGATACCTCCGGCTGAATCGGTTTTGTCATCATTGATAAAGCCACCGAGCAACACCGTCTGTCCATCTGTCAAGGAAAGCTGTGTTGACACATTCTGGTCGTTGATCGGTGGGCTGCCCGCGACTGCCAGCGGGCTATTCGCCTGAGCAAGGCTTTGCTGCTGACTGATGTCCAGGTCGATCTGATTTCCGGCATAGATGACCGGCTTCACCTGGATCAGGTTTCCGGTATTTACGTAGGATACTGACTGAAGCGAACCTTGCCCTGGAGTAAAACTTGTACCCGATACTTGGGACGTGACGACCGGGATGTCCTGTCCAACCTGAATCTTGGCAGTGGCGCCGCTACGCGCAAGGATACGGGGCGTCGAAACGACTTTGGTATGACTCGTGCTCTGAAGGGCGGACAAGGTCGCGGCGACTGAATTCTTCGCGCTGAGGACCTGTAGAAACACCCCAGGCGCACCGAAGCCCGTTCCCGGCGCCGACGCATTACCGCCACTGAATGAGACGATGTTACCGCCCAGATTGGCACCGACCTTCGACCATTCGATACCAAGTTCCTGTTCATCGCTCAATGTCACATTGGCAATCGTCACCTCGATCAGCACCTCACGCGGCGCCTGATCCAGGCTTTGGATCAGCGGCAACACTTGGGCATAGGCCTCGGCACTGCCCAGGAAGATCAGGGCATTGCGCGCCGTGTCGGGAATGAACCGCGTATTGCCGCTCGGCTTTGCACCAGGCTGCGCCGGTTGCTGCTGGTTGCTCGCCCGCGCCAGCAGGCCCGGCTGCTGCAGTTCGGACGAGGTTTGCGAGGACGACGCGTCTCCGCTGATCACCTCGTTCAAAACTTTGACCAGGCTGTCGGCCGTCGTGTTGCGGACGGGATAATAGAACACGCTCTGGCGTGGGTCGACCTGCGCCGGCCGGTCGAGGTCCTTGGCCCATTTGCCGACATGTTCGAGGATCTTCGTGTCCGCGGCGAAGGCCAGCACCATATTGGCGGTCGGCAGCGGGCAGCAGCGTCACCGCCGCCGGGGGCACCGGCGCCGAGGAGACGTTGTAGCCTTCGGCCCGCAGCACGTCGCCCAGCTTCTCGGCCAGCGTCGCCGCCGTCCAGAACACCGGCGTGATCTTGAGGCTCTGTCGGCCGGCGAGGCGCGGCTGGTCGAGCAGGCGGATGCCCTCGGACGCCGATTTGACGTCGTCAGGCAGGCCGAGCAGGATGATCGAGTTGTTGGCCGGCGACGGGATGAACTTGATCTTGCTGCCGAAGGCCGATTGCAGCCAGCTCGCCATGTCCTGGTTGTTGACGTGGTCGAGCACCAGCACCTGGAACACCGGCCGCAGATTCTCCGCCAGATCCGCCGCAGTCCGGCCGATGATGATCTGCGGCATCTCGCTCGTCAGGCTCTCGCTGAGCCGGACGCGCACGAGGTTCCGTTCGGAGCTGAGCGAGATGCCGTAAGTCCGCAGCACCTCGCGCGTGATCATCAGCAATTCTTCGGCGCTCTTCGGACCGCCGGTGCGCAGGGTGACGACATCGGTCTTGGCCGAAACCTTCGGATCGATCTCGAAGGTGAGATGCAGCGTCTCGCCCAGGACCGTGTTGATGAAGGCGGGGATCGGCATCTGCTCGATGCTGATGTCGGCAACCTGTCCGGTCAGCACCGGGAGTGTCTTGGATGCCGGGATCTCGCCCGATTGTCCCTGTGGCGGGGCCGGCCCCACTTCGATCGTCGGCTCCTTGCGGCGCTCGACCGAATTGGAAATTATGGCCGATTTGGGCTCGGCTGCGAGTTCGTTCGGCGTCTTTTTCGGCAAGGCGTTCGACGGGTCGGCGCCATCGCTTTCCAATCCGCAGCCGGACAGCCCGGTCAGGATAACGGCGAGGGCAGTGCCCGTCAGGGCGGCGCTACGGAATTTCAGGAACACTTCGGTCGCTCTCACTTCGGGAGAAACATTCTGACTTGCCGCTGCCCGCTGTCGCCGGCGACGGTAATCGCGGTTTTTTCGATCTGGACGATATGGCTGCCATCCGGCAGCGCGTCGCCGATCCTATTGTATTGTACGTGCGGCGGCGCTTTTCCCACCCCGGGTGTCATGATCACCGCGAGCGACTTGCCATGTTCCGAGACGATGCCGGACAGGCGCCATTCGGCATTGGCCGCCGCGGCGGCCGCCGCCTTCGCTGCCTCGTCCGCGGCGGTCGAGCCGCCGCCCCCGGCGTCGCCCCAGAGCGATCGGTCCTTGAGCCCGGCCAGAAGCTTCTCGGCATCGGCGCTCTGCTGCGCCGGCTCCTGCCAGGTCTCGGCCGGTGGCGCCTTCAGCATCGCATCGGGCCCGTCCTCGGCGGTCAGCCAGCCGACGGCCAAGCCCGCGAGCAGCATCCCCGAAGCACCCAGCAACAGCCGGGCGCGCAAGCTCAGCCCCATCATCGCTTGGCTGCTCCGGCGGGAGCCGTGGCGTTCGGCCTCAAATAAGTCGACAGCAACATTTCAAACCGAGGCACCGAGGCAGTTTCGACTCTCAGCCGATCGACGACCAGCATATGCCCATCCTCTTCGATATCCGCCAAGAACTTTTGCAGTGTCGGCGTCGAAAAAGACCCGGATACCGTGGCCGACATCTGACGGTAATTCTGTGTTCCTGGGCTGGAATTGATGATTTCGACATGAACATCGGTGTGCGGCACACCGGCTTCTTTGGCGAACTTGCTGATCAGGTCCTGGAAATTGGCCTGGGCCAACCCGTCGGACTCTGACTCCCAGAGCCGGCTTTCCAGTTGCACGCGCAGCCGCTGGACACTCTCGCGCCGGGCCTTCCATTCCGCTTGCCCGGCCAGATGGCGCATCATGGCAAGCTGCTGGGCATCCGAATTGATCTGGCCTTGCGTGCGGATGCCGCCATCCTCGAGCGAGAACGCCAGCCAGACCAGGCCGATGGCGAGGATCGCCAGCAAGCCCAGATGGATGCGAGGATTTTTCCGCGTCTCGCGCTCGAAGGCGTCCCGTGCCAGCGTCCAGAGCTGCAGCAGCCGGTCCGGCGGCTGCAGCCGCATCAGCATCGGATTCATCGCGGCGCCACCTTCAGCTTGACCTTCAGTATCTTGTCGCTGCCGGCGTGATCGGCCGAAACATTGGCGAAACCGGGCACGTTCTGGAACGCCTTGACGTAAGCCGGCGCATCGACGCCGGACGGCGCCGAGACGGTGAATTCGAGCTGGCCGGATTGGTAGCTCCAATCCGTGACCTTGGTGCCGTTGCGCGGCAGGACGCCCGTCACCTTCGTGAACAGGTCGAGCTGGCTCGGATAGGGCGATAAGGACGTCAGCCGCGTGACGGCATCGAGCGCCGCCCGGGCATCGGAGCGCTCGCTGGCACGGGGCTGCGCATCCTTGGTCGCAGCCGCAAGATCGGCTTCGATGCTGTCCAGCGCGATCTTGTTGCCGAAGGACTGGCCGATCATGATGCCGATCAACAAGGCATAGCCGGCGCCGATGGCCCAATAGGCCGGCTTCACCGGGAACGAGCCGATCGAACCGGCACGTGAGGTACTGCCGGTCAGCCAGGGACGCGGCAGCTCGGCCAGGAGCAGCGGCTCGCCGGGCGATTGGAGCGCCGATTCCGGCGGCACGCCGGCGGCACGCTGGAAGCGGATCCATTCGGCCTCGTCCGGCGGCACCGGCCACCAGCGGCTCGACGCCAGCAGCCCATCGACCCACCACTGGCCTTCGCTGCCGTCCAAGGTCGCGACATGCCGCAACTCATTGGTTCCACGCGGCTGCAACGCCGTCTCGGGCAGCACGGTAATCCGGTCGGGCCGCAGCCCGGCGGCCTCGATCTGCGCCGCGACGGCTGCGCGGTCCCAGATCCAGACACCGATCCGGCGGCCTTCCTCATAGACGAGCGAAGCCGTATCGGCATAGGGCGACCACTCGGCGATCTTCAGATCGATCGCCGCCATGCGCTTGCTGGGATTCGCATCCTCCATCAACGGGAAGACCCGGTAGCGGCAGAGCGCCCGGCTCAGGACCCAGAGCCGCCGCCCTGCCCCGCCGACCGGGCTTTCGACGCCGTCACGGCGCTGTCGGTGGATGCGCAGGGTCCGGAAGTTCGAGAGTATCACTATCGGCTCGAGGGCTGTGGTCGGAGAAGGGCGGGATGTCGAAGACGTAGTCGATCTGCCAGGGCTGCTCCTGCGCGGCCGGCGTCATATGCACAGCCATTACCGTTTCGAGCGGGTCGCCCGGTGTGGTGATGCTTATACGCACGCTGTTCAGGGGTAGAAAGAAATATCCGAGGTCGAGCGGCGGAACGACGACTCCCGTCGTCGCCTCGATATCGCCGACCCCCAGGAAAGGCTGCTTCTGCCGGGCGGCGAGGATCTTGCCGACCGCCGCGTCGTTGACTGCCGGCAGCAACTGCAGGATGCCGGTCGGCGCCGTGTTCAAATTGACGCCGGCCGTGGTCACCGTCGTCACCTGCTCGTAGAGCGGGCTGCGCCCGAAGCCCTTGGGATCGACCTTGTCCCAATCAAGGACATGGCGCAGCTCCCAGGGCGTGCGCAGCTTCTCTCCGGTCGGCGGCTGCATGCCCGCCATCTCGTAATCCTTCGCCTTCGCGCCGTTCAGGCGTTTGAACGGGCCGGGCTCGGCATAGTCGTGCAGCTTGGCGATCATCGGCCCGCGATCGGCCGCGGCCACGCCATTGTTGCCGAGCAGACGGAACCAGTCCTCGTCCGATCCCGTATTGACGTTGAACAGCCCGCGCGCGTCCTGCAGATGAACGAGGGACTTGCCGAATCGGTAGGGCCGGTCGTCGAGCGCCAAATAGGTCTTGCCGTGGATCGGCGAGCTGAAGGGATCACGCGCCGTCGCATTGGCGAGATCGGCACTGCTCAGCAGCTCGATGCCCCGCTGGCTCATGAAACGGGTCGAGAACCAGTACATTGCCGTCGCCCGCGCCTCTTCCGATTCGCGCAAGGCTTCGACCTTGGCCTGGCGGACGTAACCACGATCCAGGCTGTCGCCGACCCAGCCGGCGATGTAAGCGCCGAGCAGCGCCAGGATGGCGACGATCCACAGAGTCGCCGCCAGGATGAAGCCGGGCGCCTCGCCGCCGCTGCTGCCGTGCCGCATCATTGCCCCTCCTGCCCGTTCCGACCGAGGAACAGCGAGACCGGATCGGGCGGCGGTTCCTTCTCCCCGCGGATCGCGGCCACGATGACGGCGCCCTCTTCCGGCGCATAGAGCCGGATCGCGAGCGGCAGTTGCTTGACCTTGAGAAATCCGGGCGGCCAGGACTCGGTCCAGACCAGATCGGGGCTCAGATAGGAGAACGCAGTCTTGTTGCCGCTCCAGCCGCGCACGTCGATCGGCTTCTGGTCGAAACCGGTATAGCGCAGCACGGTGCGGTCATGCGTTGCATCATAGACCAGCTCCCACTGGAAAGCGCTCGGCGCGCCCGGATCGCCCGCCAGCGGCGTCAGCGTCAGACCGGAAAAGCTCTTTGGGCCGCCCTTGAAGAGGTGCTTGCCATATTGCTGGTCGGCCACGATGTCGTTGATCGACCCGCGGAACCAGGAGTTGACCAGCCCTTCGCGCTCCGAGGCGGCCAGAAACGGGCTGAGGCGGCCGCGCACGTCGTTCAGCCGGGACAAGGCTTCGAACATCGAGGCCGAGACCATGCCGACGATGATCAGCACCACCAGCACTTCGAGCAGGGTGAAACCCGCCGGCCCCGGTCGCCGCCGACCGGCCGGCCGGTTACTGGAACAGGGAATCGCGGACATGCTGATACCCGACCATGCGCAACGAAAAGCTGACCAGGAGCTTGCCGTCCGGCCGCACGACATTCACTTTCGAGTCGAAAAGCCCGATCCGGAACGCGCTCATGCCGGTCGGATAGGCACTGCCATCGACCGGCTTGAGCACGGGCTCCGCGACCCAGCGCACAGCATAGGGGCCAAGATCGACCGTGCCGGTTGGATTGGCCATCGGATTGACGGTCGACATGATGTTGAGCGCATCGGTTTCGAATTCGGCCTGGCGGTTGGCCTGGTCGACCCGGAACGCCGAGCGGCTCACACTGGTGATCAGCATGTAGAGCGGCACCAGCGTCGCGAACAGCACGACGATCGCGACCATCGCCTCGAGCAGCGTGAACCCGGCCTGCGACCGGGCCGATTTAGGGCGAACAGCGCCCGTCAACCGGATCGCCCCGCCCTTCCCCCCCGCTGCCATCACCCGGGCCTCAGCTCGCAGAGCGGGGGCCGCATGAGATAATTCGCTTCCGATGACGGCGTGGTCAGATGCAGCTGGCCGCCGCTGCAGGTGCCGTCATAGCGGTAGAGGATCGGGGTCTCCACGGTGATCTGCCAACCGGCCGGCAGCTTGACCGGATACGGATCGCTTCCGGCACCGAGGGGGACCGGGTCGCCCGCCGTCGGCGAGGAGGTCAGGACCAGGCCGCGGCCTTGCGACGCCGCGACCTGCGGCAGCTGATCCAGCTGCCGCTCCAGATCCTGCAGATCGAGCGAGAACCCGGTCCGTTCCGCGATCTTCGACACGATCGGCATGGCGAGCGCGCCCAGGAGCCCCATGATCGCCAGCGCGATCGTCAGCTCGATGAGCGAGAAGCCGCCCTGGTCACTCGCGCGGGGGCAGGCCAATGATATCGCCTCCCGGCTTGCCGTCGGGGCCGTAGCTGTACAGGGCCAGCGGATACGGCTCCTTGCCTTCGGGGCTGTAGTTGTACGGCTTGTTCCAGGGGTCCAGAGGAATCCCAGTCTCGATATAGGGACCATGCCAGCGCGGCCGGATATCCGGATCCGAGGGCTGGGTAACCAGTAGCTGCAGCCCCTCATCGGTCGTCGGATAGCGTCCGATATCGAGCCGCATCGTATCCAGCGCCGATCTCAGCATGCGCGTCTGCTCTTCGGCGGTATGGATCTTTGCCGTGTCGAGTTGCTGGAACAGCCTCGGCCCGACAAGCGCGCCGAGCAGACCCATGATGACCAGAACGACCATCAGCTCCAGCAGCGAGAAACCGCGCTGCCGGCGCCGGCGAGGTTCGACCCGGTCGACGGAGCTATTGGTGGAGGCCAACGGGATCTGCATGGTCAACTCTTCCTTCACAGCGGGATATTGCTGATGCTTGTCACGGCCAGGAATATCGAGACGGTCAGGGTTCCGACCACTCCGCCGATGACGAGCAGGGCGATCGGCTCGATCAGCACGAGAAAGCGCTGCATCCGCTCCCGCCCATTCTCCTCGCACAGCCCGGCGGCCGACCGCAGCATGGCCGGGAGGCTGCCCGAACGCTCGCCGACCCCGACCAGATTGACGATGGTCGGCTGCAGGTCTGTGTAGTCCTCGAGTGCCTTGGCCATGGTCGAACCGCTTTTCACCGCGCGCTCGACCTGTGACAGGCTGGCTTGCAGCCGCCGTGACCGGACCACCGCCCGCGCCAGGTTCATGCCCTGGACTAGCGGCACGCGATTGGCCAGAAGCGTCGCGAACATGCCGGCCCATCGCCCCGTCTCCGACTCCTTGAGCCAGGAGCCGATCACCGGCATGCGCAGCATCACCTCGTAGAAGGCATCGCGCGTGGCCCGCGCCTGAAAACTCTGGAAGATCGCGAAGGCGGCGAGGCCGAGCCCACCGAAGACGAGCAGCATGTGCTCGTTGAAGAAGGTGCCCGTGTCCATCACGATCTTGGACAGCCAGGGCAGGCTGTTCTCACGGTTTTTGAACATCGCGGCGAAGCGCGGCACGACGAAGGTGAAGATGAACAGCACGGCGCCGACGCCGGAAGCCATGAGCACTGCCGGGTAGATCAGGGCGTTGCGGATCTCCTTGACGATCCGATAGTCCCAATCCATCTGCGCCGCCGAATCGCCGATCGCCTGGCGCAACTGGCCGGTCATCTCGCCGGCCTCGATCAGCTGATAGACATAGGGCGGCAGGCCCGGCATGCTTTTGCGCATCGCAATCGACAAGGCCGAGCCCTGCCGGATCTCGCGGCGGATACCGTCGATAGCGGAGTGCAGTGCCCGATAGGCCCGGGCATCGACCATGGATTGCAGGGTCTGGTCGAGATTGACGCCGGCTTCCAGCAACAGCCCCGTCTGCTTCAGGAACAGGATGTAATCCTGCGTGCCGGCCCGCTTGCTGCGCGTGAAGCGCGACTGACCCTTGGCGGCCTCGGCGGCAAGCACGAAGGGGGTCAGGCCGCGTCGGCGCAGATCGCGCAACGCCAGGCGCTGGTCATCCGCCAGGATCAGGCCCGTAACGTTGTGACCTTCGACATTCCTGGCTTCGTAACGGAAATTGGGCATGGTCAGGCGCTACTCAGGAATGGAGCCCGGTCACGCGCAGGACTTCTTCGATCGAGGTCTCGCCGCGCCGCGCCTTCACGAGGCCGTCCTCGCGCAGAGTTCGATAGCCATGGCTGCGCGCAACAGCAGCGATCTCGCTTGAGGGCGCCCGGTGCAGAATTCCGTCATGCAAATCGGCCGTGACCATGACGAGTTCATAGATTCCGAGCCGCCCCTTATAGCCCGTTCCGAAGCAGGCGCTGCAACCGACCGGCTTGCGCCAATTCTCCGGCCCGGCGATTTCGGCGGTGAAGCGTGCGTCGCGCAGCAGCTCGGTCGCGAATTCGTCCGGCGCGGCATCATGCGCCGAGCAGACCGGGCAGAGCCGGCGGACCAGGCGCTGCGCCATCACGGCACGCACGGAAGACGCGACCAGGAACGGTTCGATGCCCATGTCGATCAGTCGGGTAAAGGAGCTGACGGCGTCGTTCGTGTGCAGGGTCGAGAACACCATATGGCCGGTCAGCGCCGCCTGCACCGCGATCTCAGCGGTTTCGAGATCGCGGATTTCGCCGATCATGATGCGGTCCGGGTCCTGGCGCAGGATGGCGCGCAATGCCCGGGCAAAGGTATAGCCGATCTCCGCCTGGGCATGAACCTGGGTCACGCCCGGAATGTTGTATTCGACCGGTTCCTCGACCGTGACGATCTTGCTGGCGCCGTCGTTGATCTCCTCCAGCGTCGCATAGAGGGTCGTCGATTTGCCGGAACCGGTCGGGCCGGTGACGAGGGTGATGCCGTGCGGCTCCAGCGCCACGGCGCGAAAGCGCGCCAGATCGTCCGGCGCCATGCCGAGCGAGCTCAGCCGGAAATTGGCGCGCCGCTTGGGCAGCAGGCGCAAGACCAGCGATTCGCCCCAGGTGCCGGGCAAAGCCGAGACACGGACATCGACCTCTTCGCCGCCGATGCGGACGGACAGACGGCCATCCTGCGGCAGGCGGCGCTCGGCAATGTCCATGCCCGAGATCAGCTTGATACGCGACGCGATCGCATCGAAACGCTCGCGCGGCAAGGTCAGTCGGTTCTGCAGCACGCCGTCGATGCGGAACCGGACATGGAAGCTGCGCTCTTCCGGCTCGACATGGAGATCGGAAGCCCGCTCATTGAAGGATTGCGAGAGCAGGCTCTGGACCAGCTCGACAACCGGCGCCTCTTCGGCCAGTTCCCGCAGATGGCTGACTTCATCGAGGAAGCGGGTTCCGGTCGTGCGCACGGCGCGGGTGAGGGAATCGAGTGCCCGATCCAGATCCTGGTTGGCACTGAGATACCAGAACACCGAGACCTCGGCGAAGGCCTCGGCGACGAATTCCTGCAACGACGTCCCGAGCGGATCCCGGGCGACGCAATGCAGCGCGCCCGTGTCGTCGAGCCACGGCAGCGCTTCCTGGTCGATCCACCATTCTGCCGGATAGCCGGATCGTTCTATGGCGCTCGCGAAGCTGGCCGAATCGATCGGAATTTGATCCGGCGCCACGATCGGAATGCCGAGTTGCCGGCTCAGCACCAGCAACAGCCGGTCCTCCGACAACGCGCCGAACCGCAACAGGATGCCGCCGAGACGTCCGCCATAGCTTTTCTGAAAAGCCAGCGCCCGGTCGAGTTCGGCCGCCTCGATGACGCCGTCATCGATCAGCATCTGGCCAAGCGGCCGGCGTTCCCAGCCGATGGGAGCATCGCCCGATGGCGGCAGTTCGTCGGTCGGTACGGTCGCACGCATCACCGGCACGCCCTGCACATGACCGGGGACGGCGCGGCTGGCCGGAAACGTTCCAGAGGGGATATGAGCATGGGGCGGACTATGCCAGATGCTCGCCCAAGCGGCGAGTCCAGATCGGGGGCGCGTCGCTTTGCATCATTCGAAGCATCGGGTCGGGCCGTACCATCTGGAAGCATTCTGATCACGTTTGAACCGCAAAAAAAGAGGCCGCCGGTGTTGCCGGCGGCCTCGCCAATCCTTGCTTGCGCTTGGATTAGTTGATGTTGTCGACAACACCGCCCGGGTTGACCAGGAGGCCGCTGGCGGTCACGCCACCGCCGCCCGGGATGGCGATGATCGTCAGAGTCGCACGCTGGCCGGAGTTGGCGAGCGCGAGACCCGTCGCGGTCCCGATCTGCGCTTCGGTGAACACGGTACCCGTGCCGGCGCCGATCGTGCCGAGCGAGCCGACCAGCGGCGGGCCGCCGCTGTAAGGCTGCGCGGAGGCAAACAGGGTGTTGTCCGCCGAGCTGCCGTTGGTGAACCGGACGAGGGACGTGTAGCCCGCATCCGAACCCGTCAGGAAGTTGGTCACGTTGATCGTTTCGCCACCGGCATACAGGATCCGATCCTGCGTGTTCGTCTGCGAACCGCCCAGGAAGTCGGTCACGTCCGCATTCGGGGTATAGAACGCGGTGAAGCCGACGTTCGAGTCAGGCGACCCGTTCTGCTGCATCAACGTGGTGCCGTTGGCAACGATCACGATGTCGCTGCCGGCGACAACCGGCACCGCCGGGATGGTGATCGTGCTCGCCGTCACGGTACCAACCGAAACCACCGTGCCGCCGGCGACGGCAGCGGCGTTCGCGATACCGTTGAAGAAGCCCGAGATCGTGACGGTCGCCGTGTCCGTGGTGCTGATCGACGCGGTCGACCCATCCGCCGCGAGCGAGCCCGACGGGGTGAGGAAGAGCGTACCGATATCGACCGTCGACGTATCGCCAACACCGAAGCTGCCGTTGAACGACGTGCCGAGGCTCGGCGGGGGTCAGGTCGATGCTGTTGCCGCCACCATTGATGAACGAGGCAGTGACGCCGCTATCGCTGGCGAAGGCCGGAGTTCCATTCGTCGCGGAGACCGGCTGCGGATCGTTGTTGTTGATCTCGGCATTGTTGGTCGACTGGACGGTGATCGACAGCTTGGCGCCCGGGGTCTCCAGCGCGGTGGCGCCTTGGACCGAAGCCTGCAGCAGGGTGAGCGTCCCACCGAGGGGAACCGGAGCTCCGGCGATGGTGAAGGTCGCCGTCTGGCTGCCGATGCCGCCATTGGCGAAAACTGCGGCCGAGGGCGCAGCCACGGCGATCGCGGGGGTCGAAGCGAAGCTGAAACCGGTCGGCAGCGTCACGGTGAAGCGCGAATTGACTTCGAGCGACGTCGCGACAGCATTACCAGTCGTCGACACGGTGTAGACGGCGCCGGCGACACCGCTCCACGGAACAGTGATCGTCCCGGCATTGGCAGTGACCGAAGCCGCATTATAGGTCGCGGTGGTGACCGCAAGCGTACCATGGGCGAGCGCGCTGCCGCTGGCCAGAGCTGCGGAAAGCGCCACAGCGCTCGCAGCAACAACGTTAAACTTCTTCATCTGTTACTTCCCCTGAACCAGTTGCCATGATGTGGCAGGCGAGAGATCTACCTGCCGTGTTGGGTCATGCCGAGCGAAAATGTCAGTAACCAATCCCGTTCCGCATTCAGTCAGGAGGCGTCGCCTCCCCCGCCTCCGAAACCAACCTACAGTTCGGTTGTGTAGCTAGCATCGGTGGCTTTGTCAACCGATAAACCCGCTACGTGATTGGCCACTCTTCCTGTCCCGATTTCAAGCCTATGCCAAAGATTTCGTCGCTGTCTCGTGCTTTCTGAGGCGTGTCCCGGAACGCTCGTCGGAAGGAGGTTGAAAACCTTCGCCCAGACCAATCCGCGGTCCCGTTTCATTAGATCAATACGCGCTTCACGCACCCTTCCCGACAAGCCATCTTACGATTTCCGTCCGCCGACGTGTTTTTCTCCAAAGATGCGCGCTACGGCCGAATGCGTAGACCATTTTCGGAAATGATTACCGTTTTTTTACCAACACCGCCGCGCCGCTTATTATCGGCGGCAAGCATTCGCACCGTGTTGTGCCTGCCACACCGCACAGAGTCTAAAGAATGACGCCCGGGCGAAGCGCCGTCACAGGCGCGATCAAATCCAAATTCCGCAGCATGATGGCGAGCGGCCGGGCCTCGTCGGCATCCGGCGCGCGCCATTGCGCGAAATTCAGCGCCAGCGCCTGATTGCCCGCCTCAAGGTCGATTGCGAACCAGGCGAGCGCGCTCTGGGCCACCGAAGTATGGTTCAGCACGGCATGGGCGAGCGCCTCCGAGTCCCGGCGCAGCTCGACATCGAGGCGTCTCGAAATAGAGGCTCTGGTATTCGATGGCGAGCAGATACCGGCCGGCCTGCCCGACCACCAGCTCGAACCGGCTTTCCGGTCCCGCAACACCAATGGAACGGTGCGTCCATGCCGTGTTCCGGATACGGCCCCTCCAGCGGTCCGATACCGGCACCACGCCGCCACACCGGCTCGGTGGCGATCAGGCTGAGTGTTGCCGGCGGCCGTTCCGCCGCCTGAAAGGTGATTTTTATGCGGGGAGGCCCAGCCGATCGGCCAGCCCGGTCCGGGCGGAGCGCCGCGAAGAGGCTGTGATAGCAGGCGGCATAGGACCATTCGTTTTCGCAGTATAACCGCCCCCCATCCTGCCAGCGCCCGCCGCAGAACGGGCCGGCGATAGAGTTCCAGCAGAGCGGGCATCGAGATCGTCGGCCGTCGTTCCCGCCGTGAGCAGGCCGGTGATCCCGTCACGCACCGCCTCGGCTACGCCGGTGACGCCATGTCCGATGACCGGCGTGCCGCAGGCGATCGCCTCGACGAAGACCTGGCCGAACGTCTCCTCGGTGCTGGGCGACACCAGCACATCGGCCGCGGCATAGATCTCGGCGAGCCGTTCGGGCTCGCCGACCGGGCCAAGCTCCAGGAGGCGGCCGGCCGGAAAGTCGAATGCTCCGATATCGCCATGGCCGATCGTGACGAAAAGAATGCCGGGGAGTTCGGGACGCGCGATGAGGTCATGCAACTGCGCCCGCCCCTTTGCGCGGCTCGAGCAATGCCGCGGCACTTGCGACGACGATAAAGCGATCGAGCGGCAGTCCGAGCGTCTCGCGGCACGCTTGACGGTCGCGCGGCCGGAAGGTTTGCAGCGGGAAGCCCAGGCGAAACCGCTCGATCGGTGGCGTCACGCCGACCGCGAGCGCGGCGCGTGCTACGGCCGCCGCCCAATCGGAGTTGGCGAGCAGGACCGGGGCATCAGGGCCGGCATAGAGCAGACGCTTGTCGCGCCAGGCCCGGCCGATCAGCTCCGGCGCCAACGCCGGGTATTCGTCCGGGCGTCGGGCATGCCGCGTCGCAGCCCGTCAGGTATTTCTCGCAAGTGCCGTTGTAGATGCAGCGCCCGGTCAGCCACCACAGATCATGCATCACGACCAGACTCGGCCAGCGCGCAAAAATCGGGGCCAGCGCGGCGGGTTCGAGGCGGGGCGCCATGGATATTGCCGAAGATCACGAGATCGGCCTGGCTCTCGGCAATGCGCCCTTCGAGTTCGTCCATCATGACCCGCGGCCGGCTCGCCCGGCGGCACTGCAACCGCGGTCAGCGCAATCGAGATCGTCGTATGGCCGGCGCTCTCGATCGCTTCTGCCAGGCGGTGCTGCGCAATACCGGCGCCATATTGCCAGCCAATATCGTTGACCAGCGCGATCCGCAGCCGGCGCCCGTGATCCGGGGCTTGGCGCGGCGGGGGCGGCTGGTAGCCGGTCCGCGCCAGATATTCGGATCGCACGGTCGCCAGCTCGACCTTGAATGCCGCCTCGTCTGCCGTCTTCTGCCCGTCATGCAGCCGGAACCATGCGAGGGGCCGCCCGAGCACATGGAGCCTTCCGCCCTGCTCGGCGAAACGCAGCCACAGCTCGTAATCCATGCTGAAATACAGGCTCTCCGAGACCCGGGCGCCGGCCTTCAGCCATAATCCGCGCGTGAAAAAACACCTCAGGCTGGTAGAAGAACTGCCCGGCATTCCAGCCGCCGTCGAGATCGAGCAGATCGTCGACCGGCAACGGCCCGTCATCGCACGCCGTGAGGTGCTCGGCCACCAACTCGCCGTCGCGATAGAGCCGGCAGATGCCGGCAACGAGATCGGCACCGGATGTCGCGAGACCGAGCGCAGCCGCGGCCAAGGCGCCGGGCGCCAGCATGTCGTCGCTGTTGAGCCAGAGCAGGATGTCGCCGGTCGCCAGCGCCCATGCCTTTGTTGATGGCGTGGCTCTGTCCGCGATCGGGCTCGCTGACGATATGGGCCAGCCCGTCCCGGTACCGTTCGACGATGTCCATGGTGCCGTCGGTCGAGCCGCCATCCATCACGATGTGCTCGATATCCGGATAATCCTGCCGCCGGACCGAAAGCAGTGTCTCTTCTATATAGTCCGCGCGATTGAAGCTCGGCGTGACGATCGAGATGCGCGGCCAGGGCCTTCCGTCCGGCAGGGTCGGCGGCAGGGGCTGGGCCGGCGGGGCACGGTAGGGCCAGGCCGCGCTCAGCGCCCGGTCCGCGGATCGCAGCCATGCTTGACGGAACGGACGGATCGCGGCGCTGGCCGAGGACGCGCCGGCAGGCTCGGAAAGATAGAGCGCGTCGAGCACGATGCGGAGCTGGCTCCAGCCGGGCAGCGGCGTCAGCCCGGCTTGCGGCGGCAAACCGCGGGCGGCAGTCAGCCTTACGCCCGCGTCATCCGTCTCGAACCCGGCATAAGCGCCGCGTTCGACCAGTCCGGGCCGCGTCGGCAATGGCCTGCGCCGGCCGCGGCGGATACCAATGCAGCATCCCACCGGCCGCCAGCGAATCGGCAAGCTCCGCCCCGCCGGCCGCAGCGACAAGATGGATCTCCGCCAGAACAGCGGGAACTCGCGCAACACCGCCGCAACGCCGCCCCGGAAGAACACGACGGATCCGGCGGTGCCGACGCGCTCGCGCAACTGGGCCAGACGCGCCGGCGTGGCGCTGGCGCATAACAGGTCGACGCCCGGCGCCCGGCCCAGCACCGAATCGAGCAATGAGGCGCTGGGCTCGATCAGCAGAATCGGGCCAGGCGGCGCGCTATTTTTCAAAGGTCGCCCGCTTCGCCAGGCCGAGTCCGAGGCCGATCTGGCGCCAGCGCGAATTGCGCAGTTCCTCGACCCGACGCTGAGCTTCGGTCAAGGCCGCTTCGCGCCGGCCTTGTTCCTCGGCGTAGTCCTGCCGGACACGCGCGAGATCCTGCTCCAGCGTCTCGGCCAGACGGCGGCGCGCCTCGCTCAAATCCTGCGCCGCGCCGTAGTCGCGCGCCAGATCGCCGGCCTGGTGTTCGATGGCAATCTTCTGTGCAAGCACCGCATCCCGCTCGGCACGCGTCGCGGCGGACTCCGTCTCGCACTGGGGCGAGCGTCGCTCGAAGACTCTGTTCGGTTCCGCGCGCTGCCTGCAATTGCCGATCAAATTCCGTCGAATGCCGCTCGAATTCCACTTCGAGCCGCGCAAAAAGGCTGCGCCGCCGCTCCATTTCCTGCTCGGCGGCAGCCACGCGACGGCGCCATTCCTCAAGCGCGATCTCCTGACGGCGCAGGGTCAGTTCAAGCTCGATCAACCGGGCACGGCGCTGGAGGTCGCTCTCCTCCGGCGCATCGCTCCGCGCCAGCAGTGCCATGACGTCGCCGAGGATTGCGGTCTGCAACGTGCTGCGGATGGCGTCGAGGTCCCGATGCAGCGTGTCGCGATCCTCGCGGAGCACCGAGAGCTGTGCCGCCACGGCGTGCTGCACGATCTCGGCGAGATCTTCCGGACGCAGTGGTCCGGCCGTCGCTTCAGCCGCGCTTGCCGTTCTTCTTCTCCCGCCGCCTCGGCTGCCATCCGCCCCGCCTGCCTGGTTCGACCCTCCGAAGGGATCGCCGAACCTTGTCTATTTTGCGCAGGGGGCGAGCGTCAAGCGTGGGACTCTGTCAGATAGCGCCGCCACATCCGCCGATAGGCCGCCTCGATCTGCCGGGCGAAGCCGGCTGCGTCGCAGAGCGGCGCCCGTTTCGAGCCGCGATCGCAGCCCGGCACGCAGCGTCGCCAAGGCCGGCAGATCACTAGCCAGCCGGACCGCCGTGGCGACATAGGCGGCTTCGTCCGAAGCGATGAACGCGTCGAGGCCGAGCGGCGCCAGCAGGCTCATGCCGACCCGGCCGGCATGGGTTCGCCCGGCCAAGGTGAGCACCGGCACGCCCATCCACAGCGCCTCGCAGGTCGTCGTCGTGCCGTTATAGGGGAACGGGTCGAGCGCAATATCGAGCCGATGATAGGCAGCGAGATGCGCCGCGGTGCCGGGGATCTGAGGCCGCAGATCGAGCCGCTCGGCCGAAATGCCCGACGCGGCGAACAGCGCCTCGTAGTGCCGCCGCCCTTCGACATCGGCGAAGGCGCCGGATTTCAGCAGCAGCCGGGCCTGCGGCACGCCGCGCAGGATGGCCGCCCAGACTGCAACAACCTCGGGCGTCACCTTGGCAAGGTTGTTGAACGAGCCGAAGGTGATGAGTCCCGACGCGAGCGCCGGCAGAGGCCCGACCGGCGGCGCCGTATCGGGCGGCCGATAGCAGAGGAAGCCGTGCGGCAGATATTCCAGCCGCTCGCTGTGGACATGCTCGGCCATGCCCGGCGGATCGGCGATCGCGTCGGTCAGGCGATAGTCCATCGCGGCAAGCCGGTCGTGTTCGGATAACCCAGCCAGGTCGCCTGCAGCGGCGCCGGCTTGCGCGCGAAGACCGGGAGCAGATGGCCGCTGGAATGGCCGGCCAGATCGACCAGGATATCGATGCCGTCGGCCCGGATTCGCTCGGCGATCATCGCCTCGTCGAGCGCATAGACGGGCCGCCAGTTATGCGCCTTATCCTTCAGCCGCAGCGTGACCTCGTCCGCCCGTGCGACATTGGCGTAGCAGAAGGTCTCGACCGCCAGCGGATCGTGCGCCGCCAGCAGCGGTTCGAAGAAATAGGCCACGGAATGGCGCCTGAAATCCGGCGAGACATAGCCGATGCGCAGCCGCCGATCGGGGTCGCGGTCACGCGGGCGAACCGGCTCGGCCGGCGCCCGCTTCCGGCCATGCTGTTCGTCCCAGCCGAGATGAGCACGATAGATGGCGGCGCCGTCGAAGTCCGACCGGTAGTTCAACGCCATCAGGATGTTGCTGTGCGCACCGATATAATCGGGCTTCAGCGCCAGCGCCCGTTCGTAGAACCGCATGGCGTCCTCGATCCGCCCCTGGGCCTTGCGCACGACTCCCAGATTATTCTGCAGTTCGGCATGGCCGGGATCGAGGCCCTGCGCCGCTTCGAAACAGGACGCCGCCTCGGCATAGCGCGACTCGTCGCGCAGCGCCACACGCCCATATTATTATAGGCATCGATGTAATCCGGCCGGATCTGCAGCACGCGCCGATAGGTCTCGATCGCCGCCGCCGCCCGGCCCGTGTTCTGGCGCAGGGCGGCGAGATTGTGCAGCGCCTCGACATAGTCCGGCTTGAGCGTGACCGCCTGCTCGAATTCCGCCTCGGCCTCGACCAGCCGGCCGAGCCCGTGCAGCGCCACGGCCCGGCCGTAATGCGAGGCGGCCTGATTCGGATCGAGCGCCAGGGCACGCTCGATCAGCGTCAGCGCCGCGGCGGGATGCCCCATCTGGTGGCCCGATCGCGGCCAGCATGGTCAGGCTGCCGATATGATTCGGATCGGCATCGATGATCTGCCGATAGATCCCCTCGGCCTCCGCCAGGCGACCGGCCTGATGATGGGCGAAGGCAATGTCGAACGCTTCGGGAATGGTGGCCAAGGCCGCATGGCTTTCGTCGGGACGGATCGCGCCTCAGCTTATGGCGCAGCGATCCATGCGGATCAATCGCTGGCGGCAGCCGGGGGCATAAGTCCGGGCAAGCATCCGAATCTCCCTCTCCGCCCCCATCTACGGAATCCACACATCTGCACCGCACGTGAAATGCCAAGAAGCTCCTCTCCGCCCCAATGGGGCGGAGAGGTTAGGTGAGGCGGGGAACGCTCGATTCCCTCCCAATAACATGCTGGTATGCAATGATTTCTTAGCTCGGTGCGGCGTGGCAGGGGGTTAGAGCAGCCGGAAGCACCGGCTGCGTACGGCATCAATGCCAGCGCGTTCCCCACCTCACCCGACCTCTCCGCGCCCCAATGGGGCGGAGAGGAGATTTAAGGCAACCGAACCGGAACAGCCTCGGTCGGCAACAACTCGACCTCTCTCGGCGTCACCGGCACGCCGCACACGGAGCAGGTAGTGACCGGCTCGAAGGCATGGCCGCAGGGCTTGTGGATGCAGAGCATGGGGCGGTCCCCGGACGGCGCCAGGTGGCGGTCGCCCCAATGGACCAGGGCCAGCATCAAGGGGTGGAGATCGCGGCCGCGCGCCGTCAGGCGGTATTCGTAGCGGCGCGGCCGGTCCTGATAGGCGATGCGATCGAGCACGCCGGTCGCGACCAGCTTGCGCAGCCGATCGGCCAGCAGATGCCGGGTAATACCGAGCTGCGCCTCGAAGGCATCGAAGCGGCGCACGCGGCGGAAACATTCGCGCAGGATCAGCAGCGTCCAGCGATCGCCGATCACCGAGACGGTGCGCGCGATCGAGCAATTCTCCTGGTCCAATTCGTCCCACCGCATGCGCCATCCTCCTGTCGTCGCGGCGAAGCCAGCTTGACAGGTTCCATTTTGGAACTCAATCTTGGTCAGTTCCTTTTTGGAATTCATCTCGGGAGATCTCGCCATGCCGGCCGCAGCATCCGCAACATCGTCCGGTTTCGCCTGGATCGTCGGAGTCGGCGCCAGCGCTGGTCTGGGCGCCGCCATCGCCCGGCGCTTCGCCGCCGGCGGCCTGACCGCCGTGGTGACCGGGCGGACCCAGGCGCAGCTCGACACGATCGTGGCCGAGATCGAGACCGCCGGCGGCCGTGCCATCGCCGCTGTCGGCGACGTGACCCGCGAGGCCGATCTCCAGGCGATCCTGGCGAAGATCGAGGCCGAGGGGCCGCTCGAAGCGGCGATCTTCAACGCCGGCAATAACCGTTGGAAGCCGACGCTTGAGATGGAGACCGAGTTCTTCGAGGATCTCTGGCGCGTCGGCTGCCTGGGCGGCTTCATCTTCGGCCGCGAGGCGGCGCGGCCGATGGTGGCACGCGGGCGCGGCTCGCTGCTCTCACCGGCGCCCTCGGCCTCGCTGCGCGGCAAGCCGCAATTTACGGCCTTCGCTGCCGCCAAGGCCGGGCTACGCGCGGTCAGCCAGAGCATGGCGCGGAATTCGGCCCGAAGGGCGTCCATGTCGCGCATGTCGTCATCGACGGTGCGATCGACGGCGAGCGGATCAACAGCCGTCTGCCCGAGCTCGCCAAGCAGAAGGGGCCGGATGGGCTGCTCAAGATCGACGCCATCGCAGATGCCTTCTGGTACCTGCATGGCCAGCAGCGCAGCGCGTGGTCGCAGGAAATCGATCTGCGCCCCTTCAGCGAAAGTTTCTGAGCCATGGAGCCGACCTATCGCGAGGAAGCCGGGCGCTGGCATCCGGCGCCGGCCGCGGCCGGACCGTTCGGCGGCCTCCATGGCGGCGGCGTGTCCGGCGTGCTGATCGCCGGGCTGGAGCGCAAGGCGCAGCAGGAGGGCTTCGGCGTGCCGCTGACCGCGGCCGTGCTGTTCCTGCGCCCGGCGCCGATGGCGCCGCTGGAAACCCGGATCGAGGTGATCCGCGCCGGCGGCCGCGTCGCCGTGCTGGAGAATACGCTCTATGCCGCCGACCGGCTGATCGCGCGGGCGACTGCGAGCTTCGTCGTGCCGAGCGCGCCCGTCACGGTAGAGCATATGCCCCGCCTCGCGCCCGAGCCGCGCGATCCGGAGTCGCTGGCGAAGCTGGAACTGGCGCCGGCCGGTCTCGCCGGGACGACTTTCTTCGATACGCTCGACCTGCGCGACGACGGCGCCGGGACCAAATGGGGCCGGCTGGCCCGCCCGATCGTCGATTTCCCCGGCGCCGCTCGCGACCGTCTTCGCTATTGCCGATAACGGCCAGCCCTTCGCCCTGCTGCCGCGCCCGCGGCCGCGCCTGCGCTTTCCCAATATCGACATCACGGTGCATGTCTCTCGCATGCCGGAGGGCGCGTGGATCGGCGTCACCGCGCACTCCGACTGGCGGCCCGAGGGCTATGGCCTGACCGAAGGCGCCTTGCGCGACGTCGCCGGTCCGCTCGGCCGCGCCTGTCAAACGGTGGTGCTCGCCCCGGCGACCTGAAGGCTCCCGCCACTGCTCCCCAACCCCTCGGCTCGCCCAGAGTCAAACGGGCGTGACATTCCCGCCCGGCATGCTATTTCGGTAGCCGAACCCATGCCGCCGGGACCGAGGGGAGAGGAAATGGGAAGCCAGGATATCAAGTCCGTCCCGCCTGCTGCTCGCTGCGCTCCGCCCCGAGGAGCAGCTGCCATTGCCGGAATTGCGCGCGCGCTATGACGGCATCTCGGCCATGTTCCCCCTGCCCGACGGCATCACGGTCGAAGCCATCGATGCCGGCGGCGTGCCGGCCGAACGGCTGAGCAACGCTAGTACAGTCGCCGGCCGCACCATCCTCTATCTCCATGGCGGCGGCTATTCGATCGGCTCGCCGGCCTCGCACCGCCATGTCGCCGCCGCCATCGTCGAGGCCGCCGGGGCAACGCTGGTCGTGCCGGCCTATCGGCTGGCGCCCGAGCATCGCTATCCATCGGCAATCCATGACGCGCTGGCCGCCTATAACTGGCTGCTGGAGCAGGGCCAGGATCCGAACCAGCTGATCATCGCCGGCGATTCCGCCGGCGGCGGCTTGGCGCTCGCCACCATGGTCTCGGCCCGCAACCAGGGTATCAAACTCCCCGCGGCGGCCGTGCTGATCTCGCCCTGGGTCGATCTGGCCGGCACGGGCGGCACGCTGGAAACGCTGCAGGCCCGCGATCCGATCGTGCAGAAGGCCGGGCTGCTCGACATGGCGGGCTATTACCTGGGCGAGCGCGATCCGCGCACACCGCTCGCCTCACCGCTCTATGCCGATCTGACCGGGTTGCCGCCGCTGCTAATCCAGGTCGGCACGGATGAAGTGCTGCTCGACGATTCGCTGCGCCTCAATCACCGGGGCGCGCGAGCAGGGCGTCGCGACCACGCTGGAGGTCTGGGACGAGATGATCCATGTCTGGCATTTCTTCCACCCGCAACTCCAGGAAGGCCGCGAGGCGATCCAGCGGGTCGGCGAATATGTCCGCGAGCACATTGCCGCGTCCCAGGCGGCCGCCGTCGCGTGACTGCTGCGGCGGGCGCGCTGGCGCGTTTCACCGTCCTGGACCTGACGCGGGTCCGGGCCGGTCCGACCGCGGTCCGCCAATTGGCGGATTGGGGCGCCAAGATCATCAAGATCGAGCCGCCCGCCGGCAAGGAGACGGGCGAGCCGATGGGCGGCCCGCGCCATGGCTCCGATTTCCCAGAACCTGCAGCGCAACAAGCGCAGCCTGTCGCTCGACCTGAAGCACCCGGATGGCGTCGCCATCCTGAAGCGGCTGGCGGCCCAAGCCGATGTGCTGGTCGAGAATTTCCGGCCCGACGTCAAGTTCCGCCTGGGCATCGACTACCAGTCGCTGAAGCCGGTCAATCCGGGCCTGGTCTATGCCAGCATCTCCGGCTTCGGCCAGGATGGGCCTTATCGCGACCGCCCCCGGTTTCGACCAGGTGGCGCAGGGGCTGGGCGGGCTGATGTCGATCACCGGCCAGCCGGGCGAGGGGCCGATGCGCGTCGGCATCCCGATCGCCGATCTGACCGCAGGCATCTTCTGCGCCCAGGGCATCCTGGTGGCGCTGCTCGAACGCGAAAGCTCCGGGCTCGGCCAATGGGTGCAGTCCTCGCTGCTGCAGGCGAGGCGCAGATCTTCATGCTGGATTTCCAGGCCGCGCGCTGGCTGAACGAAGGCGAAGTGGCCGGCCAGGCCGGCAACAATCACCCGACCGTGGTGCCGACCGGCGTGTTCCGCACCGCCGACGGCGCAATCAACATCGCCGCGGCCGGCGGCGCCATCTGGCAGCGCCTGTGCGCGGCGATCGGCGCCGACGAGTTGCCGAAGGACCCGCGCTTCGCGACCGCGGCCGAACGCAGCCGCAACCGCGATGCGCTGAACGCGCTGATCGAGGAGTGCCTGGCCGGCGCCGATAGCGCGCATTGGATCGACAAGCTGAACGCCGCCGGCGTGCCGAGCGGACAGATCAACCGGATCGACCAGGTCTTCGCCGACCCGCAGGTCCAGCGCTCGACATGGTCGCGGACATCCCGTCGGCCGATCCGGACCGGATGCTGCATCTGGTCGGCCAGCCGATGACGCTGTCACGCACGCCGAGTGCGGTAACGCGCCGGCCGCCGGAGGCGGGGGAGCATACGGACGAGATCCTGCGCGAGTTCGGCTATGGGGCGGAGGAGGTCGCGGGGTTTCGGTCGCGCGGCGTAGTCTGAGGACGTCCGCTACCTGCCGGCCGTTTCATCGTCGGGCCGCGCGTAGTCCCTCACACATAGCGTCACGGCTGCAAGCATGGCGTTGACGCCGCTCAGCGCGAAGACAGTGCAGCCGCCCAGTCCCGCCGGTACCAGCTCGGCGCCGAGTTGCCGCCGAAGCAGGAGGGTCCGCCGAGCCAGTGGCACGGCGAACCCTCCCTGCTTCGGCGGCAGGCGTGAACACACCGGGAGAGCCCGGCGGTTGCGCCTCAGCCGCCACCCTGCGGGATATACATCGGCTGCGGCTGGCCCCGCACGACAGTCGGAGCCGGGGTGATGTCTGCGGCGAAGCTGGCCCCGGTGGTGCCGAGCAGCGTCGCCAGCACGAGCAAAGCCCGCGTGACCTTCAAAGGTTGCCTTAACATCATATGATCCTCTTGAATACATGTCCACTCAGGGCAACCGAGCCGTCGGTTGCACCAGTAACTATCGAAAGATCTTGCCGGGTCCAGGCCCTTTACTGTTGGGCTCGGCCGTCCGTCGACACTGGTACTTGGGGTCGCGAGGGAAAGACGTCGATTAAATAGGATTTCAGACTATGAAAAGCGTTTCATTTAATGAAATTAATTTCAATCCTCCGGGCTGACGCGGGACAAGATCATCGCCGTGGTTTCCGCCGCAATGCCGAGCTGCTGAACTCGCCGACGAGTGCTCCCTAAAACTTCGTCGACCTGCGTCATCCCTCCGAACATCTATTCCCCCAAGCCCTGCATCCATCGCATGACCGCCACCGACAAGATCATCGCCAGTACGGAGGGGGGCGTCACACCCCTGATCTTCAACAATCCCGAACGGCACAACGCCGTGTCGCTGGAGATGTGGCAGGCCGTACGCGAGGCGCTGGAGCGGTTTGCCGCCGATCCGGAGGTGCGCGTGCTGGTGCTGAAGGGCGCCGGCGGCAAGGCCTTCGTCTCCGGCGCGGACATCTCGAAATTCGAGACCGAGCGAAGGCGTGAGCGGCTGCCCGGTGCAGGATAAACTCATCTCCAGCTCGGGCCGTGCGTTAGATCTGGATGCTTGATACACCGACCGGAAACGGCGGATCGGGACCGTTAGCGGAGTGACGGCTTGCCGGCGATAAAGCGCCGTAGCAGACATTCTCGTCCGCATGATCCTACTCCGCACGGGAACGCCGAATGGGCGGGTGGTTGTGACGATGTATGACCGGCCGCTTCGACGACCGTATTTTGTCACAGGAATAGCGGCCGATACCCTGCGGTCGCCCTCGCCCTATGCGTGTAGATTTGATGGGCGCCCACATTCATCGGAATGACCGGGACGGGATCGAAGCGGTGATCCATCGGCCGGGAGCGCCCATCGGGGGTGAGGCATGTCTCGCCGTTTCCTATGGGGCTCGTTGCTGTCCCCCGCCTCGCTCGGTCAACTTGGTACCCGCGGTGCAGGCTCAGGATCTGGCGTATGTATTCCATCCTCGACGCGGAGGAGACCGTCACCCTGCAGGCCAACACCTGCACATCATGCAACTCGACATGGCGACCGGGAACTTCACCAGGGCGTCCTGGGCGCCGATCGTGCCGCCCGGCTTCATCCCGCCGGAGGTGGTGCCGTCGCCGGGAAGATCACGATCGTTCCGGCGACAATTAGCACGAGCCCGCTTCTCTTCCCCGGCGTGCCGACGAAATAGCCGGAAACGTCTATCCCAGTGCCGCTATCCGGCTGGGAATGCTATTTGGAGGAATGCCGGATGTCCGTTCGATCAGTGCTGCTCGCCGCCGCCTTGCTGTCCGGGTTCTGGACGGCAGCACAAGCGCAGGACTATGCCTATGTCGCCAATTCGCGAGACCACACCGTTTCGGTGATCTCGACGGCGACGAATACTATCCTGTCGACGATCCAGGTCGGGGCCATCCCCGAGGGTGTGGCGGTGATGCCGGATGGCAGCAAAGCCTATGTCACGAATTTCGATGACGGCACGGTTTCGGTCATCGATGCGAAGACGAGCAGCGTCGTGGCAACGATCGCGGTCGGCAACGACTCGTTATATCCTGCGATAACCCCCGACGGCAGCAAGCTCTATGTCACGCAGGACGGGCCCGTCGCGGTCATCTCGACGGCGACGAACACGGTTTCGACGACGATTCCATCCATCACCGCGATCGCCGTCGCCGTGGCGCCGGACGGCAGCAAGGTCTATTTCGCGAACAACAACGATATTTCGGTGGTCGATACCGCGACCAATGCGGTGCTGGCCACGATCCCGGTCGGTCTCGCACCGTTCGACCTAGCGGTGTCGCCGGACGGTACGCGGATCTATGTCGCCAATTTCAGTGCCGACACCGTTTCGGTGATCGGCACGGCGACGAACACCGTACTGGCGACGATCCAGGGCTTGGACCAGCCGGCCAATGTGGCAATCACGCCGGATGGCCGTACCGTTTACGTGACGAATCAGGGCGGCAGCGACACGGTTTCGGTCATCAGCACGGCGACGAACCAGATCATTGCGACAATCCCCGTCGGTGACCTCCCGGCCGGCGTGGCGGTGACGCGGGACGGCACGCTTGCCTATGTCCCGGTTCACAACGAGAACGACGCCGCTGTGATCGGGACGGCAACGAACAAAGTCGTGGCGACAATTGCCGTCGGGGGCTTGCCCGGCTCTCTCGGCAAATTCATCGGACCGAGCCCGGCAGCGCCGCCGGCCGCCGGCGCTGAGCACGCTGGAAAATCTGTTCGTCGTGCAGCAGCAGTATTTCGTTTTCGACGGCGAGAGTTCGAGCAGCCCACAGCTCAATCATCTGCACATCACACAGTTGAACACGACGACCGGGGCTTTCTCCGGCAATATTTTCGCGCCGACCGTGCCGCCCTTCATCGTGCCGCAGCAGACCCTGCCGGTGACGGGCACGATCACGGTCACTCCGGATGTGCTCAATGCCGGCCAGTCCTTCGAAACCGCCGATTTCTATCAAATCGCCTTCTCGTGGTCTTTCGCCGAGCCGGTACTGTCCTGCCAAACCGAGATCGCGAGCTATACTGGCGCCATCACGTTTCTGGGTTACGAGGGCAGCGGCAAAATGCATGCGGCCATCGCCGGGACCGTGCTGGCCAATACCGGCGGCTGCGCCACCAGCGGTGTCCATCTCGGCCCGGTGCCGTTCTCCGGCCAGTTGACGAAGTAGCCGCCCATCGCCCGACACGCGCCGGCCGGTTTGAGGCCGTCGGGCCGATGGTGCTGCTGCGCCAACGATCTGACGTGCGACGCCTCGATCAGATTGCGGATCGCCGGGCCGAGCGCCCTCAGTCATCGTCACGCAGCACCGGATGCCGGCTTGCATCGGCCGTGACCGAGTAAACCCATGAAGATCGCAACCATGAATTCTGTCACCCGAAAATATGGAACGTCCTTTTTGCGATTACTCTCTAAATTTCTGAGAAATAGTTCTACAAATTACGACTATTTTATAGTTAATAACATGAATCGGCATTGAATTTTTATGACAATACGGCGTCTTTGTCTCGATGTGCCTTTGCACATTGGAGAGATCGCGTGCTGAAAAATCTTGGAGCTGCGTTGTTTCTGGCCACAGGGCGGCTGGCCCTTACGGCCGGCCCCGCCCTCGCAATGCAGACGATCGTCACCCAGGTGGACAAGAACGCCAACGGGTCCCTGACCTATCATTTCGCTATCAAGCTGGATCCGGCAGAAACCCTGTCGCCGGGCGAGTCGAAGGCGACCGCCGATTTCGTCACCGTGTACAATTTCTACGGCCTGGTCGATGGCTCGGCGAAGTCGCCGGCGGGTTGGGAGTTTTCGTCCGAGGAGTTCGGCCGGACCCCGACAGCGAATGGCTACCCGATGGTGCTGCCGTTGGATGTCCCGAATACGCCCAACCTGACCTGGACGGTGACGAAGCCGGTCGCGGCCGGCGCGCAAATTGACGGCTTCAGCGCAACGACCCGCGTCGGCACGATGGTGCAGGGGCAATACTCGGCGCAGGTCACGCGCCAGATGCCCGCCGTGCAAGGCGCCCCCGGCGGAACGCCGAATGCGGCGGCAAAGCCGTCCAAGCAGGCGGTCATCGGTGCTCTGCCGACACCGAGCTTCCTCGCAGAGGTGAAGTAGCACGTTTCACGCCGACGCTCGAAGTCGCCACAGGGGTGATGCCGAGCGTCGGCGAGTCGTGAATTCCTCCAAGCCTTGCACCCATCGCATGACCGGCACCGCCCGGCTCGGGCATTACCCGGCCGGCGCAATGCCGTATCCTGCGGCGTCTTCTTCCAGACGGGGATCCACGCATGACCGCACCGACAAGATCATCGCCAGTACGGAGGGGGGCGTCGCGACCCTGATCTTCAACAATCCCGAACGGCACAATGCCGTGTCGCTGGAGATGTGGCAGGCCGTGCGCGAAGCGCTGGAGCGGTTCGCCGCCGATCCCGCCGTGCGCGTGCTGGTGCTGAAGGGCGCCGGCGGCAAGGCTTTCGTCTCCGGCGCGGACATCTCGAAATTCGAGACCGAGCGGTCGAGCGAAGGCGACGTCAACGCCTATGAGCGCGTCACCGAGGCGGCCTATGCCGCGGTCGCCAATTTCCCGAAGCCGAGCATCGCGCTGATCCGCGGCTATTGCGTCGGCGGCGGCGCCAATCTCGCTGCCTGCTGCGATCTGCGGATCTGCAACGAGGCGGCGCGCTTCGCCGTGCCGGCCGCCAAGCTCGGCCTGGGCTATCCGATGGGCCAGGTCCGCCGGCTGGTCAACATCGTCGGCCCGGCCTTCGCCAAGGAGATCCTGCTGACAGCCCGGCAATTCGATGCCGCCGAGGCGCTGGCCATGGGACTGGCCAACCGCGTCGTGCCGGATGCCGAGATCGAGGAGTATGTCGCCAACTACGCCCGCATCATCGTCGGCAATGCGCCCCTGACCCTGGCCGCGCTGAAGCGTGTGGTCGACGAAGCGGTCAAGGATGAGAGCAAGCGCGACGAAGACCTCTGCGCGCGCATGGTCAAGGCCTGCTTCGACAGCAGCGACTACAAGGAAGGCCGCCGCGCCTTCATGGAGAAGCGCAAGCCGAACTTCACCGGCAGTTAGGGGGGAAAGATTTGAGGTCGCGTCATCCGAAACCCTCGCTCGCCAGAGCTTGTGAAAATATTGCCGCAGCCTCCGCACGTCAGTGGAGCGGGCGTCTTGCCCGCTTCGCCGGCATGAGTTCATTGGGCGCTAATTTTGGTCGGACGCTGCCAATTTTCAGAATTATCGCAAATCTTTACCGTCATGGCCGGGCTTGTCCCGGCCATCCACGTCGGGCCGACACCTGAGAGCGGGACGGCTTCAGACGATCTCGTTTTGACAGATCATCCAGTCAGGATTTCCAGCGATAATCAGGTTGGCCTCCAGGCACGCGGCCAGTGCTTGACAATCTTCTCGCGCTGAATCGAGAGAATGCCGTTCGGCCGATTGGTCATGGCGTAGACCCCTCCTTCTTTCATCTGGCTTACTCCCTCGGCTCTCAGGCGTCGGCCCGACGTGGATGGCCGGGACAAGCCCGGCCATGACGGCAAAGGGTGTTGTATTGACAACCTGAATTGGCAATGACCGGGACTAGGTTGGCGCCTATGGGCGTGAGCGGCAATCCCCTCTCGCGCGACAGGCTATGCCGGCTGGTCGCCGGCCGGCGGGGACGCCCGCCCCGCTGCAGAAAGGAATTGCGTGCATTCCGAACCCGTCGCGTTAGCCGCCCTTGAGATCCCGGATTACGGCGAGAACGATGGCACCCGTGCAGGCCAGGATGTCGGCGCGCGATTGGCGGTAGCCGCCCAGGACCCAGCGCTGCGCCATATGGACGATGGCGCCGACCAGACCGTCCGCGACGAGTTCCTCATCGGGCACGGCGAGCGGGCCGGCGCTGCGCAGCCCCGCGACGGCGCGCAGCAGCAGCACGGCAAAGCCGCGCATGACCTGGCGATAGCGGCTATCGAAATCGTCGCTGACGCCCATGACCTCGAACAGCAGGATGCGGGCACCCGGACGGTTGGTCTCGATGAAATCGAAATAGATCTCGAGCACGGCGCGCAGCGGTGCTTCCGGATCGGCCGCCGGCGCGGCCAGCACCGCGTCGATCTGCTCATGCAGCCCATCGATCAGGAAATCATAGACCGCGCGCAGCAATTGCTCGCGATTGAGAAAGGATTCGTAGAAATACCGCTCGGTCAGGCTGGCCGCGCCGCACACCGCGCGCACCGTGCCGCCCGTGATAGGTATCGGCGCCGAAGACCCGGATGCCGGCTTCGATCAGCCGCCGCCGCCGCTCGGCGCAGCGTTCGTCCTTGGCTACGCCGCGATAGGGCCGCGCGCGGGGCGCTTCGATGCCGATCGTCATGCCGGGGATACTGACATAGGGTGTTGTCTGAAGCAAATTGGCGCTTTTCGTCGATGCCGGCGGGGCGTTCGTCGAAGCACCGGCCGTTGGTGGAAGCGCGATCCGCCTCCATCGAAGCGCGAGAGACACCGGCGAGAGCTTGCCTTAGCCTCCGCAATGTCAGAACGGATTGAAGACGGCGCGGTCCTGGACCAGTAATTCTCCTTGAGCCGCATCAGCTTCCCCGTCCTTGTATTTTCGGAGGAAGTCATGCTTGCCCATCGTCCTTATCGCGATCGCGGCTATTCAGTGAAATTTGTAGCCGCAATGTCGGCGACAGTGATCACCATGGCCGTATTTGCTGCCATCAGCGTGCCGTCCCGCGCAGCCGACATGGAAACCCGGACCACGGTCGTCCATTACGACGATCTCGACTTGCGGACCCAGGCCGGCGCCGCGACGTTGGAGCGCCGCATCGCCGGCGCGGTCGAGAGCGTGTGCCGGAAGCCGGCCAACCGGACGCTCACGGAAATCGCCCGCGAAGCCTCCTGCCGCCAGGCCGCCGTCGCCGAGGCCCAGCCCAAGCTGCAGAACGCGCTGGCCACGGTCGGCCGCAGAACCCAATTCGCTTCGATCGGTATCTCGATGTGACGCTTCGGAACGCCGCGTGCCGGACAGCCGGCATGCGGCCCGCCGCTCAACGCTCGACCATGGCACGGGTGTTCTGCAGATAAGTCCGGCCGACCCGCAACAGGCGGCCATCGGTCAGCTCCGCCAGCCAAGCCCCCTCGCCGTCCCGCTTGAACCCTGCAATCCGCTCGCGCCGGACGATGGTCGACCGGTGCAGCCGGATGAATTCCATCGGATCGAGCCGACGCTCCAGCTCGCCGATCGTCTGGTGCAACAGATAGGAGCGCGGACCCAGATGCAGGCGCATATAGTCGCGCTCCGCCTCGATCAGATCGATGTCATGCGCCAAGATACGAATGATTTCCGCGCGATGCGGCACCCAGAACTCCTGGGTCCAGGGCGAGGCCGGAAGCTTCTCGACCACGGGACCGGCATCGATCAGGCCGCGCACGCGGGCGACCGCGCGTTCGAGCCGGCTCTGCTCGACCGGCTTCAGCAGGTAATCGACCGCTGCGACGTCGAAGGCGGCAATGGCGAAATGGTCGAAGGCGGTGACGAAGATCACCGCCCGCCGCGGCCCGGCCCCCTCCAGCGCGCGGGCGACGCCCAGCCCGTCCAGCCCCGGCATCGCGATGTCGAGCAGCAGCAGATCCGGCTCCAGCGCCTCGGCCAGCCGCAGCGCCGCGGCACCGTCCAGGGCAGTGCCGATCAGATGCAGCTCCGGCAGCCGGGCGCACAGGATCTGCATCCGCTCGATGGCGAGCGGCTCGTCATCCGCAATCAGGGTGCGCAGGGGCGGCCGCTCCGCCATGTCAGGCCCAGGGCAAGGTGAGATCGACCCGGAAGCCGCCGCCGGCGCGCGGCCCGTAGCGGCATTCGGCGGCGCCGTCGAAGCGGGCGGCAAGACGATCGCAGACATTGCGCAGCCCGACGCCATGGCCGTTGACCGGAATGGCGGCGCTCGGCGCCTCGCCGTCATCCTCGACGCTGAGATACAGCCGGCCGGCCTCGCCGCGGGCGCGGATCGCGACCGTGACCGGACGGCTGGTCCGGCTGACGCCGTATTTGATCGCATTCTCGACCAGCGGCTGCAGGATCAGCCCGGGCACCCAGGCGCCCGCCACCTCCGGCGCGATGTCGAAATCGGCCTGCAGCCGCTGGGGAAAGCGGATCTGCTCGATATCGAGATAGAGCTGTTGCATGCGGATCTCCTCGGCCAGCGGGACGTCCTCCGTTGGGTCCGCGGTCAGGCTGGCGCGGAAGAAGGCCGAGAGATTGGTGATCATCCGCTCCGCCTCCTCGTTGCGCTCACGCAGCACCAGGGTCGAGAGCGAGTTTAGCGTATTGAACAGGAAATGCGGATTGATCTGGTAACGCAGCGCGCGGAGCTGCGCCGCATGCGCCTCGGCCCGGTAGCGCGCCGCGTTGCGTTCGGCGTGGCGGACCTTTCCAGCGTAGCTGAGGGCCACATAGAACACCGCCCAGGCAGCAATGAAGAAATACCATTTGACGGCCGAATCCGTGATGGTGTTGAAGACGCTTTCATGCATCTCCTGGTAGTGTTGTATCTCTTCCAGCTCCATCTCTGTCGGGCGTACGAGATAGAAGGCGGTGAAGTTGACCGCCGCGTAGCAGTAGGCGACCGGCACCGACGCCAGGAATGCGACCGCCACCAGGCGTTGCATCGAGGCGCGCTCGAAGCGGCGCAGTACGAGATAGAGCAGGAATGTGAAGCCGATACCGCACAGGCTGACTGCCGTGCGCCGGCCTATCGCCGACAGAGCATGCGGCTGGCCCTCGATAACCCAGAGCAGGGTGTTCAGGACGAAATAGAAGGTCCAGAAACCCAGGATGGACAGGAGGGCGGTCCTGCGGTCGAGCGCAGTATTGGAGGTGCTGTCTCTCATGCCTCCTTATACCGCATCCCGGCCGGTCCGGGCGGTCCGCCGGTCGAACAGCGCCGGAGTTTCGTCGAAACTCAGCGCGCCGGGCGCCACATTGGATAGATCACCGGCCCGCCCGGCACTTGCAGCTCGCCGCGCTGCTCGAAACCGAAATTAGCGTAGATCGGTACGTTCTCAATTTTACTGGCTTCGAGATAGGCCGGCAGATGCGCGGCATCGACCTGCGCCAGGCGGTGACGCAGCGCGACGCCGCCGAAACCCTTGCCCTGCTGGGCCGGGTCGGTGCCGATCACCATCAGATACCAATGCGGCTCGGTCGGGTGATGCCGGTCCATGGCGCCGAGCAGGCTGAGCGCCCGGCGCGCACCGCCCAAACCGTAGATGCCGAGGAAGCTCGGCAAGTGGCGCAGGATTTCCGATAGCGGGATGCCGGCCTTGCCGGGCGGCCGCCACATGCTGGCCGCCTCGCCGCCCGCCGTGACGTCGCAGCCGCCGAGCGGCAAGTTGGTCGTCAGCAGCAGCGTAAAGAGCTGCGGCAGCTTGCGCCGCCGCTGTTCCGCGTCCGGAAACATGAACACCATGACCGGATCGTCGTAGAAGGCGCGCGCCAACATGGCGCAGACCGCCGGCTGGTCGGCAGCGTCAGCCGGCCGGGCCGTTGTATTCCGCTGCCCGCCGATTTCCGCCGCCGCGCCGGCCATGGCTCATCTCCTCAATCGGCGTTGCCGAACTGGAAATCAGCCTGCGGCACGACATAGCTGCCGCGGCCTTCGTCGAAGGCGCGGGCGATCTCCTCGTCCTGCGCCATCATCGCGCTGGAATCGAGGGCGGAGAATTCGATCACGCCCATATCGGTGAACGCCTTCTGCACCTTCGGTCCCCAAAGCCCGATATCCTTGACGATCGGCACGATGCGGCTGAACAGGAAGCGCCGGAACATCTTCATGCTCTCGGAGTTCGTGACATGCTCCATGCACTCCTTCTTGGGCAGCCCGGTCGCCTCCCACAGCTCCTCTGACAGGAAGCGGTCGCGCATGTGGTAGCAGCCCTCGACGACGAATTCCTCGCGGATATCACGCTCATGCTGCGACAAATGCGGGTAATAATCGCGTAAAGCCAGGCGTCCGAAGGCGACATGCCGCGCTTCGTCCTGCATGACATAGGCATTGACCGACGCGGCCAGCGGGTTGCGCGAATCGGTCCGGATGCCTTGGAACGCGGCGAGCGCCAGACCTTCGATCAGCACCTGCATGCCGAGATAGGTGAAGTCCCAGCGCGAATCCGAAATCACGTCGTTCAGCAGCGATTTCAGCGGCGGCGTGATCGGATAGGCCAGCTCGAACTTCTCGTGCAGCAGCCGCGAATAGGCCTCGACATGGCGCGCTTCGTCGATCACCTGGGTCGCGGCATAGAATTTGGAATCGATATTCGGCACCTGCTGCACGATCTTGGCCGTGCAGATCAGCGCGCCCTGCTCGCCATGCAGGAATTGCGAGATGTTCCAGGCCTGGGCGTGGCGCCGGAAATTCGCCTTTTCCTTCGCATTGAGCTTGTCCCACATCGGCGTGTTGTAGATCGCGATGATGTGTTCCGGCATCTGCATCGGGTTCTCGGGATCGAGATCCTGGCTCCAGTCGATGCGGTCGGCGGCGTCCCACTGCCCCTTCTTGCCCTTGTCGTAGAGGCTGAGCAGCGAATCGCGGCCATCCTCGTATTCCCAGCGCAGGACGGTCTCGGTCTGGCCGTTCACCACCCAATTGGTTTGGTCGATCGGCAAGGCATAGCGCAGTTCAGTGCTCATCTGTCCTCCCAAGGATCCGCCGTCGTGGACGATATCGATATTATCTTTATCGTTACGCCGGTGCTAAACTCGCGTCAACGGGACTCGACGACGCGACAGCCGAATTCTCGGACAGCTTTCGCACCGGGCTATGACCGGCTACAAGCTAAAGTGCTACGGACGTAACGGACGGTGCGGTCAGGCCACGGCATGAGCGAGGTTTCGAGCAAAACATCTACGGTCGACGGCGGGGTCGTCGTCTCGGCCCGCCGGCAACCGGTGCAGGGGCGCAGCCAGGAGACCGTGCGCCGCATCCTCGACGCCGCGGCCCGGCTGACCGCGACCATCCCGCTCGACGAGATCACGACCAACCGCATCGCCGAGGCCGCCGGCCTGACCATCGGCGCGGTCTATCGCTTCTTCCCCGATCGCGACGCCGTGCTCGACGCCATCCTGCATGGCTGTATCGAACGTTTCCGCGACGTGCTGGTCGCCCATATCGAAGAAACCGACCCGTCGACGCGCGAGGCGCTGGTCGACGGGCTGATCGACGTCTATGTCCGCTTCATGGAGCAGGAGCCGGGGCTGCAGGCGCTCGCCGCCGGCGGCTATATGACGGTCAAGACCGTGGCCGAGGACCATGCCGCCGCCCTCGAACTGGCCCGCGCCATGCGCCGCCATCTGGTGGCCCGGCTCGGCTATGAGGATACCGAGGCGCTGTGGCTGCGCATCGTGGTCAGCGTCGAGGCGGCCGGCCATATGCTGGAATTCGCCTTCCATCAGCATGAATTCGCCCGCGAGCGCGTCGTCGCCGAGGTCAAGAACCTGATCGCCCGGTACTTCTTCGACTGAGCCATGGCCCTGCTCCGCCTGCTTCGCACCCTGTTCCGACGGCCGGCCGCGGCTGAGCCGGAGGCCGCGCCCGACGCCTTGCGCAACTGGGATGCAGAAGCGTTGCGGGCAGAGTTCAAGCGCCGCTATCTGACCGAGTTCGCCCGCTACATGTCCGAGGACATGGTGGTGAACCACAATGCCGCGATGAGCTTCGCCACGCTGGCCGCGATCCTCGGCGGCTCGATGATCAGCGGCCCGCTTGCGGCCGTGATCGGCGGCGGGCTGGCGCTGCGCCACATGCTGATCCGGCGCGACATGGCCGCCGCCCTGATCTCGGCCGGAACGCTGCTGAAGCGCGACATCGAGCTCGGCGGCACGGAGCGGCTCGCCGGCGTCGAAACCTGGCTCGACCGGCACGAACAGGAGTTGCCCGCCTATCTCGACAAGCTCGACCGCGCCGAGGACGAGCAGCGCCTGGTCCGGCGCCTGATCGCCCGGTTGAACAAGGCCGGCACGCTCGCCGGCCTGACCCGGGACGAGCGCAAGCTGCTCGCCCGCCATGGCTATCGCCGGCTGACCCTGCCGATCAAGCCGGTGCTGCGCCTGCCGCCGCGCACCGAGCTCGGCAACTGGCATCACGCCCAATTGTCGCGGGCGCTCTGGCGCGACGTGACGAACACGGCCGGCGACCGGGCACGGCCGTTCAAGCGGCTGCTCGGGCTGGCGCGGATCGTCGGGCGACCGGCAACGGAACCGTAAAGCCCTGATCGATCAGCCGCAGCGGTCGCACCCGCTTGCCCGTCGCGGCAACCACGGCATTGGTGGCGGCCGGCGCGATCGGCAGAGTGCCGGCCTCGCCGACGCCGTCGGGATAGGCCGTGCTGCCGATCACGCCGTGGATCTGGTGTCTTGGGTCTCCACGGGTCGGAATCTCGTCTGGAATATAAAAAGAACAGAAGAAGAATATTTCTTGACTTTTCGGCCCGGCTGTGACATGGATTCGGAGCAATTTCGAGAGCTGCGCCCGCAAGGACACCCGTCCTTGCGGGCGTTGTCGTTTCCGGGCCTCGCCTCCGACCGCCCCATCCCCGAGGAAAGCCCGATGCAGTTGCCGATCGATTTGAGCGCCGTCCCGTCGCCGGAGGACCGGCGCATGCTGCAAGATCTGGTCGAGGCCCTACGGGAGTGGCGACTGAAGATCCGCATGATGGTCCGCGGCACCCGGATCGGCACGACGACGATCCGGTTCTTCGGCGATCTCGAAGACATTCCGGGCGCCGGCCCGCCCGGCTGTGTGCCGCCGCTCTCGCGGTTGTCGCCGGCGCGGCGGACCTTGGTCGAGATGACCCGAGCGATTGCCCGCGGCAATTGGGAGACCGCCTGGCGCGAAGAACACCCGGAAGACCTGAGCCGCTACGCGACCGACGTATCCGGCAATCCGCAGCCGCAATGGCAGGCGACAGCGCCGCCGCGCTGGCCCGGAGACGAGCCGGAGACGGCTGAAAGCGACGGTGATCCCTACGACAACCCGCCGGACGACGACCCGCCGCTCGACATCGCCGGTTGGGTCGCGCGGCAAGCCGAGCAGTGGGAGCAGATCCAGGCCACGACGGAGATGTTGCGGACATTGCCGCTGCCGCTGGATCCGGCCTTCGGCAAGTTCGAAATCCCGGAGCTTGGGTACGACCCAAATTACTCCATGCCGCCACTGCGGTTCGACAACATCGGCGGGCCGACGCGCGAGCAGATCCTTGCGGCGGCCGCGCTGCCGCCGTTCTCGTTGGACCGCGCCGCGTCGGGTATCACGACCGTTACGTCCGAAGAGTCATTCTGGCGCCCCCTTCCCTCAGTCGATGCCAGCGTGAGTTGGGGCGCATTGTCAAATCAGGCGGGTCCCACCGCTGCGCAGCTTTTCTCAGGGCAAGTATCGGGGCCGGTCGCGGTTCTCAGCGGTTCCACGGTGAATGGTGTGTGGAACGCCGCCACGACGGGGGCCGGGTTCCAATTCTCCGACGCTTCTCGATCGGACATTCAGACGTTTGCGTCGGCACTTGGGGGCTCTGCGCCCCAACTCATGATCGACGAAAATACAGGGGGTATTACCGGCTATAGCTATAGCCCCAAAGATACGCAGACGTTGGCAGCGGCCCTTTATCGGGCGTTTGGAAACACAGCTCCTACGATTGGGCTCATTTCACTCACCGACAACCCGTCAGCCGCAGGATCGTTCCTGAATTGGAACTTCACCAACGGCAGCGGCACAAATTTCTTGCCGCCCACGGATCAGCAGCTGGTCGCGAACACGCAGTTCTTAGCCGGACATGGCTACGACGTGACTCAGCTCTGGGCTGATGCCGGACTAAACTACGCTACCGCAGCCGCACCTCTTGCCATTCCCACCAACCCGATCGCGGATGCTGCATCGCCGCTCGGGGCCGCTGCGGTGAGAATGATTAATGGGGCTATGGCGGATGGCGCCAACATAGCCGGCTGGGCTGGAGCGCTGGCGCCGCCCGCATTCCAGGATCAACAAGCAGCGAACGCGCTGTTTTCCGGACTCAGTCTCGGGCTGCTGGCGGCCCCTGTCATCGGCGAAGGGCTGAGCGCGCTCCGGCCTCTTGGAACGGCAACGTTCGATGCCTTCAACGCCGTGCTCGCCGACACCTCCGGGACGGTTTCGGTGAAGTTTGCGACCTTCGGTCTGCTTGATGACGCTACGGTCGCCAAGGTCATAGATGGTGCCCCGAACGGCGTAACATATGCCGAGCCGTTCGGGCCGCCTGCGCCGACCGCGACCCAGCTGCGCAATAGCCCGGGCGTGGTCACGGTCAGCGGAGAGCTTCAGTCAGCCTCGAGCCAATGGCTAGCCGCCGATACGCCAACTCCAATTCCATCGCAGGTCGGCGATGCGCTTGTCGGGAAGAGCTTCGATACGTTCGGCGATCTTCGGGGGGCCATCTGGCAGGAGATCTCGGACAATGAGGAATTGAGTTCAAGCTTCGGCGCAGTGAACCAGGGGCTAATGGCTGAGGGGTACGCACCCTTCGCGCCGCAGGCCTTTCAAATCGGTGACTATACCGCTGGACAAGTGTACGGTCTCCATCATATCGAATTCATTGAGAACGGTGGATCGGTGTACGATCTCAGCAATCTTCAAATTGTTTCGCCTAAGGTTCACTACGATATTCACTATCCGCCATCAGAGTGAGTGCGCACGATGTCTCTCAACTTAGTAAAAAAGCTGAATCACGACGAGCTGATTCAGCTGGTAGATAATCTCCTTCATCCGAAGGGGAGAGGGTTTTCTTCTGCGGATCTTACTAATCAGCTGAATTTGGTTTGCGTTAATTGTCCGGACCCCTCTGCCGCGATGGATATAATAACAGAGACGCTTCCACCGGCTACGGCGCAGGAGCTGGTTGATCGTGCGCTCTCCTGTCCTCCAAGAGATATTGAAACCGTGCCCGTTTCAAAATTGGCAGCCAATCATCCGCTCCGTAAGATGAAGGTAGATGTCAGTATTTAGCGGCATGACAGCCTGCTTATTTGGCCGTGGATCCTCCATACCGTACAAAGCATGTATAGAATGCGCCAGCTGCGCAACGTGATATAGTGTACTCGTCGATGGAAAGCGGGTGTACGGGCTTGCCTAATACTCCGCCGGCTTTCCCGGCGGGGCAATCTATCACACAAATAGTGCAGAGCTCGCAGCGTGCTACACCCGAGAATTCACCGATGCAGGAATAAAAAATTTCCGATTCGTGATCACCCCCGCAACGAAATTCTGAGGATAGAACGTGGACGCCCCTCTTAAGAAATTAGAAAAAGTGCTCGGCGGTAAAGTTGAGCAGCAAGATTCTAGAGCTATTCCCCCGTCACCACAGAAGAGAGGGCTGAAGCCGACGGTTTGAGAGGGTTCCTAACAGGCTGCGGAGGCGACCCGAGCAACTCTGGGCGACGAATTCCGAATGATGCTGGTTCACTATTGAGATAGGAGAATCGATGAGAGGGGCGCTTTTGAAGGAAGTGCGGGCGCGTTTTAAGGACGAATTGTCCTCACGATTCCCGCAATTCGAGCTTACGACTCCAGATGGAGAGTTGTGGACTTGGGCTTGGAAAATTGGGCCGAATTTAACCTTCTTCATCTCTTTGCAAGCTCTTGCACGATTTGATAAATTTGTCGTCGAACTTTCTTGGAGCGAAGACGGTGAATTTCCCTGGAGTGCTATAAGGAAATTTAGCGTCACTAAGCCGAGCGGTAGAATACGGCTGGGCAGACTCTGGGAAAAGTCGGGTCCAGAACCGGTTTGGGATCTAGCTCCTGAGACGACTGCAGACCGGGCCGAAGACGTCAAGGCCCTCGCGCGTGGTCAACGGACAGCCTACCCGCATGATCAGCCCGTCGACCAGTTGCTCCCGCGTGTCGCTCTTTTGGTTCATGATGCGATCGGGAAGCTAGAGCAGTACGGTGTTCCGATATATCGGAACATAGCTGAACGATATGGCATTAAATGGCCTCCATGAAGAGCCTGTCTTCTCCGCAGAACGGGTAACCCGATTTAAGCCTCTTCGAATTACGGCTCCATGGACATAATTGGTAGGCCGCCGTGCCGGGCGCGCGACCGCCGCGCTACCCTACTGCCTCGCGCGAGCGGTCGACCTCGGCCCCGCGTCGTCGTCAATCCCTCTGAGGCTGGCGCTGTCAGGGCGCCGTGGCGATAGATGAAGCGCATTTCTGCGCTGCCCTGCGCTATATCGCGCTCAACCCGGTGCAGGCGCAGTTGGTCGAGCGACCGGAGGCGTGGCGCTGGTCGAGCGTGCACGCACATCTGACCGGAAGCGCCAGCGGGCTGACCGAGATGGCGCCGGTGCTGGAGCGGTATCCGCGCTTCATGGACCTCATCGAGAGCGGTCCCGACGATGACGCCTTCATCCGATTGCGCCAAGCCGAAGGCATCGGCCGCCCGCTGGGCGACGACAATTTCATTGCACGACTGAAAGCTCTGACGCAGCGCCGCCTCAAACCTACGAAACGAGGGCCAAAACCGACGGAGCGAGAGGATTCCTAAGGCGAGTTGTTCAGTGTGCTACCACCGTAAGGCCCAAATATTCTTATTTTGTCCGACCAACGTTAATTCCTGCCCGTTCTATGGCGTCACCCCTGTAGCGCTTCGCGGAGGACATTTCGCCACATGGCGTTGATGACCAACGATTGCAAAAGCTGACGTCGCAACAGTCTGGTAGGCTTTCTTTTATCGAGTTTTGGATTGCAACTGCGACAGAGTATTACCACTATAGAGTGAGAATCTGACGAAGGAAAACTCGAGAAGTGAGGCCAATCCTAAAAGTCTGATGGATCTTTGAATTTTTCCAAGTAGATGCAGACTCCTGTTGAACTAGCGAGAACATCCAATGAGGACCTCTACATATCCCCCTTGCTTTACTCAGCGCGAGCTTATCAGGCGTGTTATGTTTTTCTCCAACACATCACATGCTTCGTGCATGTTTAATTTCTAAAGGCAATCTCTGCACTATGTCGCGGAATTTGGTCGTTAGCGTCGCTACGGTTTTGTTTTTGCTGCTTGGGGTAACTCGATATTTGTCCCATCTGCCGCATATTTTCGATGTGGCCTTGGACGATGAGCTAGTATACATGGGGGTTGGGACAGATTTTGATCATCTGATATTGTGGCCACCCAGTTTCCAGGGCATATATTCCTCATATGAGAATGGCGGTTTTTACTCCGGAATTTACGGTGCGCTTTCTGAATTTTTTTCTGACCCGATCGATCTGTATATCTACGGGGGCATGGCCATTGTTGTGTCGGCCGTACTGTTTGGCTTCATTAGCAGTCTTTTGCTGTCCGATAGTTTTATCGTCGCTACCGCCATCACCTGCCCAGTCGTCTTGTCGGGCGAATTGCTGACCTGGCCCCGAGTGTCATTTGGCGCGATCGCCGTTATCGCGCTGGGCTTCGCGGTGATGGCGCGGGTTTCGGTCGTTCCGGATCAAAGTCGCGTTGCTGCTGTGCGCCGCTTACCTTGCAGCATTTATCCGGCCGGAGTTCGTGCTGTCGTTCTATATTCTCCTGGTGCTACAACTAGGCATCCTCGTCGAATTGCCGCTCCGACGCCGCCGGATGGCAAGGGGTTTAGCTCCAGTCACCTCACCGGAATTGGCAGCCGCCGGCGTGGCTTCGGCTTTTATCGCAGCCATGTCCTTCATCTGGTCGTTTCCCGTGCTTCAGGGCGGCGAGCGGGCATTTGTTGCGTTCGGCGCTCACTACGCCATGCAGTACGCGACAGCACACAAGCTGGACATCGATGCCTGGATCGATTGGCGTCTCGTGATCACAGATCAGTTTCCGGGCGCTCATACCGTATTTGAGGCTGTCCAGGATCGCCGGGAAAGATGCTGCTTTACTTCGCAGGTAACCTCTACGAGCTGGGCGCGTCGATAGGTCAGATTCTACTCTCGACGATGCGTCAGCATAGCGTCTTTTCGATTGTCTGGCTGTTATGCGTCATGTCCTGGGGCGCCCCCGCCCTTTATCGCCGGAGCGATGTGGGAGCTACGATCTCGCGCCCGCAGGTACAGAAGCTGATACATCTGGGGTTTGCTCTTGTTTTTGTGCTGCCTCCCCTGATCGCGACCGTGACGATCTTTCCGCGGCACCACTACATTGTGCTACTTCTTTTTATGTTCTCTTCCGCTATCGCGGCCTTCGCCCGTTCTCGGCCATCCCGGCTTTCCCCGATATTGGCGCTGGGGCTCGCCGTCGCATTCCTGTTTTCCGCGGAACCGTTGCCGGTGGTGCAGCAGCCGATGCTGGAAACGCTTCTTAAGCTACGGGAGCAGCCGCCCTTTCTTCGCATGTTCGAGATCGATGGCGGGTGGTGCTATCTCATGATGCCGCGTTGCAGAGAGGAATATGCCGAGTGGGCACCGGACACGATGTCCTTCGATGCGTACAGGCGCGAGCACGGGATTGATGCAGTTGTCCTTTCGGAGAAGCTGCGCAAATTTGAAGCCGTGCATAATGCGAATTTCCCTGGGGAAATCGAGCAGCTAAAGAACATCGATGGGTGGCAGTCGACAGAATTGGGACATGGCTACGTTCTGCTGCGCGCGCCAAGTTTACGGTGACAGCACTGTCATCGCAATCCGCTCCATTATTAGGTAGCAAAACGCAATACTGTCATGACGATAAATGTCAAAATGAATGCCGATATGGCGAGAATGACACGAAGCTCCACAGTGAGTACATACGCCATATTATTTTTTATCCAGTTACCATATCGAACCGACAACCAAATAATGGAAATGAAAAAGATGATGTATGCGGCCACAAGATATAAAGTCCAGGCCGGCCACTTTCCAGGAAGTCGGGCAGATTGGCCATAATAAGTATAAATGCATAACATCGCGGCGAAAGGTAACGGGATGGCGAACGCACTGGGAATATCAACCAACATCTTTAGCAAGCGCATTTCAAACGCCCTCTTCACTTTATGTCGAATTCAGAAATGGGTAAATTTCCGGAATTGCGTTGACCGTGCATTCAATTATCCCAACCCCGCTTCCGTCGCAACCCCCGCCCCGCCTCGCCGCCGTCCCTATCGCTGCTCCGCCAACTTGATCACCCCCGCCGCGCGCCGCGCCGCGATCTCCTCGTCGTCGAACCCTGCTGCGCGCAACACCGCTTCGCTGTGTTCGCCCAAGCGCGGGGCGCGGCGGTGGATGCCGCCGGGGGTTTCGGTCATGCGGATCGGCACGCCGGCGATCTTGATGCTGCGGCCAAGTTCCGGATACTCGACCGGCACGACCATCGCGCGCGCGGCGAAATACGGATCGGCCATGATGTCGGCGGCGTCGAGCACCGGGCCGAACGGAACGAGGCCGCCGAGCTTCTCGGTCAGTTCCGCCTTGGTCAGCTGGGCGGTCCGGGCTTCCAGCGCCGCGTCATCCATCGGACGTGCTCCCCTCGTCTCTCTGCCCGGGCAGTCTAGCGTTGCCGCCGATACCGGTCACACCCCGGCGCCGGCAGGGCTGGGGAGCGGAGCGATCAAGGCGTTGGCTGTCCGGCGGCACGTCTCCTTCGTGCCCTTCATGGTAAAATCCTGTCTTGCCGCGACTGCCTGCCTACGGGGTTCGCTCCATTGCTCGCCGCGCCCCGTTCGCGCAACATTTCGTCCATAGCGGACAAAAATCTTTCCAATCATTACGATTGTCAGATACGGCCAAGCACAATATTGCGCCTCATGCGGGGCTATGTGCTCAATGCCGCGGCCCGGAGAACGGGCGAGAAGCGGGTCGAACGAACCCGACGGACGACAACCGACGGGGGATGGGACGCAGCAGCCGATGCAGGACATTTCCGGAAAGCTTTCCCGCCCGCCGCTCTTCGCCTACTCCCTGCCGGCCGCGCCGATCGCGGCGATGGGGCTGCCGCTCGTGGTCTACCTGCCGCATTTCTATGCCGGCTATATGGGCTTCGGCCTGGTCGCGATCGGCCAGATCTTCCTGATCATCCGGCTCTGGGACGTGTTCGTCGATCCGGTGCTGGGCCTGGTCTCCGACCGGTTTCCGACGCGCTGGGGCCGGCGGCGGCATTGGATCGTGCTCTCCGTGCCGATCATGGTGGTCTCGACCTATGCCGTGTTCCTGCCCGAGCGCGGCGTCGGTGCGTACTATCTGATCTTTTGGATGCTGGTGCTCTATGTCGGCTGGTCGCTGCTGACCCTGTCGCATGTCGCCTGGGGCGCCGAGCTGTCCGACGATTACCATGAGCGCAGCCGGATCCAGAGCTGGCGCCAGGCCGTGCTGGTCGCCGGGCTGGTGCTGGTGCTGATCATGCCGGCCATGGCGCAGCGCTTCCACCCGGCCGAGCTGGAGCCGGCGCAGATCGCCTCGATGGGCTGGTTCGTCATGATCACCCTGCCGCTGGCCGTCGGCTGGGCGTTGCTGAAGGTGCCGGAGCGGCCCGTGCCGCCGCGCCCGCCGCTCGGCCTGCGCAAGGCCTGGGCCGTGCTGCTGCGCAATCGCGCGCTGCAGATCCTGCTGGCCGCGGATCTGATCTCCGGCATCTCAGGCGGCATCGTCGCCAGCATGTTCCTGTTCCTCGCCCAGGACGTGCTGAAGCTGGGCCAGAGCTGGTCGAGCATCCTGCTGCTGGTCTATTTCATTTCCGGCATCGTCTTCGTGGCGCCGATCCTGGCGCTCAGCCGGCGCCTGGGCAAGCACCGGACCGCCGTCGCCTCGGCGGTGTGGAGTGCCTGCCTGCTGCCGTCGATCTGGTTCCTGCCGGCGGGGTCGCCGGGCATCGCCTTCTTCGCGTTCCTGGCGCTCGGCGTGAACTACGCGGCCGGGCCGTTCCTCTATCAATCGATGATGGCCGATGTTGCGGATCACGACACGGTCGAGACGCACCAGGCGCGCACCGGGCTGTTCTTCTCGCTGCTGACCATGACCAACAAGCTGGGCCAGGCGCTGGCGATCTGGATCGCCTATACGCTGCTCGACTGGGTCGGCTTCCATCCCGGCATCGAGAATGCCGCGGCGACGCTGTCCGGCTTCCGCCTCGCCTATATCGTGCCGAGCGCCGGGATCGCGCTCGGCACGGCGGTGCTGCTGTGGTACTTCCCGATCGATGAGAAGCGGCAGCGCGCCAACCGTGCGACCCTGGAACTGCGCGCGCTCGACGCGCTCGCGACTGCGGTCGAGGTCAAGACCGCCGAACCGAACGCCGCCGAAACGATCCGGATGCCGGTCGACTAGATCAAGATGATATGAGGTCGAATCGACCTCATATCTGAATCTTGATCTATTTCAAAAGTTTAGAGCGCGATTCAGGCTTCGTCCCGAAGCCATCGCGCTCTAGACCGGCGCCACCTGCGGCAGGCGTTTCGGCGTCCAGCGGTTGGGCAGCTCGGTATCGATCAGCCCGGTGAGCCGGCGGCGGATCGCCGCGAGATCGGGATCGTCCCAGCGATTATGCCGCTGCTGCGGGTCGCGGGTCAGGTCGTACAACTCGCCCTCGCTGCCGTCATATTCCGAGGACTTCTCATAGAGCGTGAGCAGGAAACCCTCGGCACAGACCGATTTCAGATGCAGCGAGACGGCGCCGAGTTCGCTGTCCCATTCGGTGAAGACGTGGCCCTTGCGCTGCGCCGCCGCCGTTGCGTCCTGCGGCAGAGCCGCGCCCTCCATCCAGTCCCGGCGCCGGCAGGCCGGCGATCTGGCAGAAGGTCGGCGCCAGATCGACCAGCCCGACCGGCGCGTCGATCACCGCCGGCCCTGCCTCGCCGCAAGCGGCCGGGCGCCAGAACAGCGGCGCGCGCATCAGCGCATCGACATGGTACGGCCCCTTGAACAGCAGGCCGAACTCGCCCTGGAACTCGCCATGATCGGTCGTGAAGACGATATCGGTGTTGCGGTCCCAGCCATGAGGCGGCGATCGCAGCCCAGATCCGGCCGCAGGCCTCGTCGATCAACTCGTTCTTCACATGAATCGCGGCATTGATCTCGCGGAACTGGTCCGGCGTCATCGCGGCCGGCACGAAATCCGGCGGCGCCTCGTAATTCGACACCAGCCGGCCGTCGAACCAATCGGCCCAGTGATGCGGCTTCGACGCCAGCAGCGCCCGCGCGGCCTCCGCGCTGCCCGGATAGAAACGCCGGCAGCTCGGTCTCGCGCCAGGGATGGCGCTGCAATTCGGCTTGGGGCGGATCCCAGGGATGGTGCGGGTCCGGGAAGCTGGCCCACAGGAACCAGGGCTGCTCGCCTTCGATGCCGTCGAGGAAGGCGGTCGCCCGATCGGCCAGCCAGTCGGTATGGTAGAGCGCGCGGTCGACCGGGTTGTGCTTGACCTGGCAGGCACCGGTATCGCCGCCGCCTTGGCCGTTGACCACCAGCTTGCCGTCGGGGCCGGGCCGGACGACTTGGTAGAAGCCGGGCATGGCGGCCGGCGCCGACTGCATCAGCCAGCGGCCGTAATGCCAGAGCGGCTGCGGCCCGTGCATCGTCAGCTCCATATGGTCGAAGCCGCGATGCGGACCGGTCGAGCCCTGCATGGCCAGCTTCTCGCGGAAGCTCGGCAATACGCCGGCTCAAAATGCGCCTTGCCGATCAGCGCCGTGCGGTAGCCTGCATCGCGCAGCAGCGCCGCGACATTGGGCGTCTCGGCCGGCAGCGCCACGCCATTGGCCCAGACGCCGTGCTCGACACATGCTGCCCGGTGATCATGGTCGCGCGCGACGGCATGCAGACGACGTTCTGGACATGCGCCCGGGTATAGCGGATGCCCTCGCCCGCCCAGCGATCCGCGACCGGCGTGCGCGCGACGCGCCCGCCATTGCAGCCGAGCGCGTCATAGCGCTGCTGGTCCGTGGTGATGAACAGGATGTTGCGGCGCATGGCTTAATCTCCCGAGCGGCGGGCCAGGCCGCGCTGTCCCATCCGCCACAGCAGATGGTCGATACGTCCTGGCCCGAAGAAGGGTTCGCCCTCGAAGGCGAAGAGCGGCACGCCCCAATGACCGGCGCGGCGCTGCGCCCTGGGCATTGTCTTCAAGCACGCGGCAAGGCGGTCGGCCTCTGCCGCGGACCCCGGCCGTCCGAGTTCGGCCAGATCGAGTCCGGCCGCGGCGACGGCTGGTTTCGAAGTTCCGGTCCTCATGCCAATTATCGGTCCCGCCCGACCAGATCAGCCGGCTCAGATGGTGGACGAATTCGAAGCCGCGCCCCGGCCTCCGCCGCCAGCACGCCGAGGCGCGAGACGCGGTGGATATAAGGCTGCTCGGCCGAAACCTCGCCCTTGCCCAGATCCATCACGATCGGATCCGGCCGCGGCCAGCGATACGGAATGCCGCGCATCTCGGCGATCCGCCGTGTGTCGCGCATCAGATAGGGCGGCCAGAGCGGATCGACGCGCTTGAAGAAGCCCGGAATCCGCACCGCGATCGGATAGACGATGCGCATCCGCGGGACGATATCCCACTGCTCGATCGCTTCAGCGATCTGCGGCACCGCCAGATAGGAATAGGGGCTGCGGAACGAGAAATAGAAATCGAATTCGAGCGTCACGAAGGCTGCCTCCCGGCCGGGCCGTCTTTCTTCATCCCGGCTCAGGCCGGTACGCGCCGCTTAAACCGAATACGAATTACGGTTTATATGATTTGCCGGAAAGTGCAAGGGCGGCTGTCTGGGACGGGGCGACGCCATCCCCGTCCTCCAGGCTTCGAACGATCGGACCCTGTTGAAGCCTGGCCAGGGTTTCAGCCGCCGAGCTCTCCGCAGTTCCCATGCCAGGGCTGGCCACTGAGGCGGTCTCGTGCCCAATCGAGCTGCATCGGCGTGGTCTGCTCCATCAGCGGATCGTGGTCGAGCTGGGACGGTGGACGAATTCGAGGGCGATGCCGTTCCCTGCAGGCCTTTGTGCACACTGCGATTGATGTTCAAGTAATTGACGGAGTGATCATCCTCGCGGCAATCACAAGCATGGGGCCGCGAATAGGGGCCGCCTCGCTGAAATTGTCGGCGAACCAGCGTTCCATCGTCGGCACCTTGTATGAGCCATCGCGAACAACGCCTGCTTCCCCAGGCCTTTGGCCAAGGCGTAGGCGTAATACCAGCAACCTTTCGTCGAGGACTCGTCGAGCACCGACAGGCTGCCGCGTCAGCCATTCCGCGGGATCAAATCAGGATAGGCGCCTTGAGCCCATAGGCTTCGAGCACCCAATACAGCGCGGTTTCCGGGTCGACCGGGACGTCTGCCCCAACATGGATGAGAAATCCATGTCACCCGCTACGCTGATCGCGCCAGCATAGCCTGGATCGTCATGGCTCGCCTCGTATTCGGCGACGCCCACACGCGGTACCGCCTTGGGAATGGCCGATCGCCACCCATCTCCTGCCAAGCGCAGGCAGGACTTGTCGTGCTGCCTGCACGGCGTACATCACGTCATAGGCTTGGGCCTCTTGTTTTCGTACTGGTGCGGCGAAGGGGTGCCGAGGCCAGCGTAATCCGCTGCCACCACGGCAAACCCGGCAGCCACCATGGGCATCAATCCCTCGCTGCCATACGCGACGTCGCGCATGAGTGAAGGCGCGCATTGAGCGGCGACACCTGTTGTCCCGTGCGCCCATGCGATGACCGGCCACCCGCCTTGCGGAGGCGCGCCTGCCGGTATCAATATGACACCGGATGCAGCGACGTCCGCGCCGGACAGGTCTCGCGAGTGGTACAGAATTCTGATGGCCGACGCCCCATCCGGCAATTGATATTCGGAGAAGCGTTGCGAGCGAATCAGCAATCCGGGAGCCGCGCTCGGCAAAGACGCGGGCGGGTCGTAGAAGCAGGTAAGAGGCAGGGCGTCGCGCGCCTCCATGTCGACGGCTTCCGCAACGCTTGCCGGCAAGGGATCCTCTTCAGTGCATCCGCAGAGCGCGGACGCAACCATGGCCAAAGCCCCCCCAGACGGCAGCGCGGCACGACGTGTTCACTTCGGAACTCCCTCCGAGAGGTGTGAAGCGGGTTGCCGCTCCAAGACCGGCGCCCCATGACGGGTACGCTTGCTCAGTTCAGCCTACCGCCAAGAGCGGCGGCGCGTCGCTGGTGGCGCAGTCTATGAAGATGCGCAGGGCCGATGACACGAAGTTATCCGTGCGCCGTATGAACACGGTCGCAATCTTGGCTCGGCTCTCCGCATCGGATGGGACGCACACCAGGCCTTGCCGCTCTGCAGAGTCGACCACGGCCCGAGGGAGCAAGCTAATCCCGACGCAGCCGCGACACAGCCGATGATGCCGTCGAGCGTGCCCATCTCATACGGCGGATATCGACGAAGCCCTGACGCGCCAGATATTCCAGGGCGCGCTGCCGATAGGAGCATCCTTGCCGAACACGATTATCTTTCGGCCGCCGCTGTGGAAAGATATGACGCTACTTTGCTGCTGGTTCTGATCGAAGGCGGCGTCACCAGCACCAGTTCTTCTTCAACCACCGGCACCACGACGAGATCCTTATGCGCGACCGGCCAGATACGAAGGCACCGTCGAGCCTGCGCTCGAGCACGCCGTCGATCATGGCCTCCGTCGGACCGGTCTCGATCTGGAGATCGACATCGGGCAGCGGCGCGTGTAGGTCGTCAGAATAGGCGGCAAACGAAGTGCCGCCGTCGTCCTCGAGCGAACCGACACGCAGTTCTCCGCTCGGTGTGGTTTCGTCTCTGACCGCGCGTTGCGCCTCGGCGAGCAACTCATGAATTCTGGTCGCGTAGGGCAAGAGCCGTTGGCCCATCGACGTCAGGGTTACGCCCTTCTCGACCGATGAAACAATTGGACGCCGAGATGCTGTTCCAAGCTCCGGATGCGCTGCGTAACATTGGATTGGACTGTGTGCAGGTCGTTGGCAGGCCCGCCCGATGCCGCCCGCAAGTGCAACCGCGGCGAAGAAATTAAGGTCGGCGCTGTCCCATCCCGTCATCTCCACTGCAGATGATTTTAATCACGAATGATCATTTTTCTACTGTCAACAGCCGAGCTAATCTGGATCCTCCAGACTGAAAAGACGTGTCAAAGCATCTCGCTGAATGGAGGGACGCGTGGCGATCAAAACGAGACTGACGCAAGCGGTTCGGGCTCGATCACCCGATCGTGCTGGCACCGATGGTCCCTGCAGCCGGCGGGGGCGCTTGCATCCGCCGTTTCGAGTGCGGGCGCATTGGGGCTGCTAGGCGGCGGTATGCGGAGCGGGCCTGGTTCGAGGACGAAGCCGCAAAGGTCACGCGAGATGACGTCGGCTGCGGCTTCATCACCTGGGCAGTGGCGAACGATCTGGATCTGCTCGATAGGGCGTTGGAGCGATTTCCGCGCGCAATGATGCTGTCATTCGCCGATCGGCGCCGCTTGCCGCCCGCATCAGGCAAGCGGGTGTTCCCTCTTCTGCCAAGTCCACACGCTGGAGCAGGCCTTGCACGCGATCGATGTCGGCGCCGACGTGATCGTGGCGCAGGGGACCGAAGCGGGCGGCCACGGCATGACGGCGCGATCGACAATGCCCTTCGTGCCCACAGTCGTGGACGCAGTCAATCGCCGTGCCCCCGAGGTCCTGGTGCTCGCGGCGGGCGGTATCGCCGACGGGCGTGGGCTGGCAGCGTCCCTGATGCTGGGTGCCGACGGAGCATTGATGAGAACCCGGTTCTGGGGCGACGCAGGAAGCGGTCATTCACCCGGCAGCGAAAGCAAAAGTCGTCGCCGCCTCGGGCGATGAGACCATCCGGACGAGCGTCTATGACGTGGTGCGCCGACGCGCGTGGCCGCAGGGTACACCGGCCGGCTGATGAAGAACGATTCATCGAGAAATGGAGTGGCCGCGAGGCGGAACTGGCCCGCGATGCAGCCGGCCGAACTGCGCCGCGTGGAGGAGGCCCAGGTCTCAGGCGACTATGACACCGCGAACGTCACGGTCGGTGAGGGTATCGGCCTCATCGACGGGCATACCGTCGGCGGCGGAACCTGGTCCGCTCATCTCGGCCGAGGCGAGCGCCTGCCTCGGGAAAATATGCCCCATCTCGGACCGAGGAGGCGGCGGGCCGGTGACGGCCAAAGCCTATCCGAAGTATCGGACGCGCGGAGCCGGCCGTTTATCCCGCGACGCGGAATAGTGTCTGCCGAGCACGGGCTATTCACGCCGGTTGATTGGCTCTGAAATAATAAGCTGTCGGAGTTCCGCGTCCGAGCCGAAACAACTCCAGTGGAGATCGCCATGACTGAGCTGCCCCTACCCGCGACATTCGGCATCGATCACGTCGGGACTGAGCGTCCGGGATCTCGCAAGCACGCGCGGCTTTTTCTGCGACTGCCTGGGATGGCACGTTGTCGGCGAACGGGCCCGACTATCCGGCCGCGTTCGTTTCCGACGGCCAGGACTTGGTCACCTTGTGCAGGTCGAGGCGCCCGACCGCGCTGCTGCGTTCGACCGGCGCGCCAATGTCGGCCTGCACCATCTCGCGCTCGCCGTCGCCGACCGCCCCGGATTGGATGCCCTGTATGAGCGGGTCGCCAAATGGCCGGGCGTCCGCCGTGGAATTCGCCCCGGCGCTCTCGGGCAAGGGCCCGAAGATCCATTTCTTCATACGCGAGCCAAGCGGCATACGGATCGAATTCGCCTTCGACCCTCGCCTCGAGGACGCGCGCAAGCAGCACTGACGACCGCTCCCTTTCTCGTCGTGATGAAGGAGATCGTCCCATGGCCATTGCACCGACTGGGGCCCCTGCGCGCCTGACCCCACGCGACGTCAGCGCTCGTGCCGTTCGCGTCCCGCTGGCCTTTGCGCTGGGGACGATGCTGCGCCGGCGGCTCGGCCGCAGCGTGCGCAAAATCCGCCGCAGCCTGTAAGCCGTCGGATCGTCCGGCGCGCTCAGGCCGAGGTTTGGCGTTCGCCGATGGCGATCGAGGCCGGCGAATTGATCGCCGCCTGCAGGACCATGGCAGCAGCCCGTTCGCCGATCATCATGCTCGGCGCGTTCGTGTTACCCGATGTGATGGTGGGCATGACCGACGCGTCGGCGATGCGCAAACCTGCCACCCCATGCACACGCAGCTCTTGATCGACGACGGCCGTGGGGCCGTCCCCCATCGCCGCCGTGCGGACGGGATGGAAGATCGTGGTCGAGATATCGCCCACGCCCGTTCGGACGTCGGCGTCAGTCTGGAACGAGGGCCCCGGGACGGAATTCGCTCGGGCTGAAACGCGCCATGGCAGGCTGCGCGACGATGCGGCGCGTCAAGCGAACAGAACTCGATCGCCACCATTCGATCGCTCGCCGTCGAGAGAAAATTCGGGTGAATGGCTGGCGCTTCGGCCGGGTCGGCAGAGCGGATATGCACAGTGCCTCGGCTGTCGGGGCGAATATTGGCGACGCTCGCCGTAAAGGCCGGGAACGGGTCGAGGTCGCCGCCGAAGGCCGCGAGGCTCAGCGGTTGGACATGATATTCGAGATTGGGTGTCGCGAAGCGCGCATCGGACTTTGCAAAGATGCCGAGCTGGCTGGGTGCCATGGACATCGGTCCGGAGCGGCTTAGCGCGTACTGCAGGCCGATCTTGCCTTGCCCCCAGAGGGAGCCGGCTCGGGTGTTCAGCGTATCGGCGCCCACGACCTTGTAGGCGCACCGGATCTGGAGATGGTCCTGGAGGTTCTCGCCGACGCCTGGCAGGTGCCGGACGGTCTCGATCCCAAGAGCGTTCAGTCGCTCGCCGTTGCCGATGCCGGACCGCTCCAGGATCGCCGGCGATCCGACCGAGGCCGCTGGACAGCACGATTTCGCCGCGGCACCGGGCCGTGAACTTGCTCCCATCGACCTCGAACTCGACGCCCACGGCCCGCCCGCCTCGATCACAATCCGCCGCACGAGCGCGTGGGTCTGGAGCCGCAGGTTCGACCGGTGCAGGGCAGGACGAAGAAAGGCGCTTGCCGCGCTCCACCGCCAACCGCCCTTCTGCGTGACCTGGAAATACGAGGAGCCGTTATTGTCTCCGCGGGTTGAAATCATCGATCTTCGGGATGCCGCACTGATCGGCCGCGTCGCGGGAACGCGTCCAGCAGGTCCCAGCGCAGGCGTTGTCGTTCGACACGCAATTCGCCGCCTGCGCCGTGAAACTCGCTCGCGCCGCCGAAATGGTCTTCGGACTTGATGAAGTACGGGAGAACGTCGGACCAGCCCCAGCCGATGTTTCCAGCCTGACGCCAAGCGTCGTAGTCGGCGCTCTGACCGCGCATGTAAATCATGCCGTTGATCGAAGAGCTGCCGCCGATCACGCGACCCCGCGGATAGTTGATCCGCTTGTTTCCAATGTTGGCCTCCGGCTCGGTGCTGAAACACCAGTCCGTCCGGGGATTGCCCATGCAGTAGAGATAGCCGACCGGGATGCGGATCCAGATGTAGTCGTCCTTGCCGCCGGCCTCGAGCAGCAAAACCTTGTGGCGGGCATCAGGCGCTAAGCCGGTTCGCGACCACACACCGGCGCTGCCGGCACCGACGACGATGTAATCGAAGTCGCCGAACTCGTTGTCCGCGCTATCCATTTTTCTCCCCTCCTGAGATTGCTCATCGCTCCATCCGCTTGCGGCTGCGGTTCGCCACCCCACCCGGCTCCGGCAAGCTTGGACGATGACCACGGAGGCAATATTTCACCAGGGCATGGAGGGCATGTCAGTGTCGCGGTCGTATCGTGCAGCGGGTCAGAGGGGGGCGAAGACGCCTCCCTATGGAGTGTCAGTGACCTGCCGACTGGCCGCCGTCGACGCGCAGGATCTCACCGGTGACGAAGCTGGCCGTCCTCCAGATAGAGAACTGCGTCGACGATATCGCTGATCTCGCCCATGCGGCCGACCGGATGCAGCTTGCCGAGCGCCGCATGTGTCTCCGGCGCATGCATCGGCGTCTTCATGATGCCCGGCGCAACGGCGTTCGCCCGGATGCCCCGCGCCGCGAATTCGATCGCGAGCGATTTGGTCGCCGCATTCAGGCCACCTTTGGTCAGTGCAGCCAGCACCGACGGCACGCCGACGATCGCATTGTCGACCAGGCTGGCCGTGATGTTGACGACATGACCGCTACCCTGCTTCACCATCTCGGCCACCGCGAGCCGGGTGAAGTAGAAGAAGCCATGGAGGTTGACGCCGAGGACCGACGGCGTAGTCTTCATCGGTATAGGTCGGTGAAGGGCTTCGCGATGAAGATGCCGGCGTTGTTGACCAGCGTGTCGATGCGGCCAAACCGAGCGACGGCCTGCGAGATTACGCGCTCGGCAGTCCGCGGATCGGCGATGTCGCCGGGAACGACCAGAATATTCGGATCGTTCGAGTCCTTGGACGGAGCGCGCCGTGGCGACGACGCGATAGCTCCGATCGCGATAGCCCTTGACGAGCGCGGCGCCCATACCCTGCGAAGCACCAGTAATGACGACAACTTTCTGCTCTGAACCCATAGTACATCTCGATAGATTTATTTGATGGCGATCGAGAACCACTGCTTTCGATCGCTCGTGATCGGATCACACGGGAAAGGTCACCTGACGGATACGGTAATCGCCACGTCGACATTGCTCCTGATGGCATTCGAGTAAGGGCAGATCTCGTGCGCCCCGGTGGACGAGCGTTTCTGCTGTCGGCTGGTCTACACCGGCGACGGTCACGCGCAGAGCGGCCGACAATACGAAGGACTCAGCGTCATTCCGCCGGAGGCCCATCTCGGCGACGACTTCAACATCGCTATCCGCGAACTGGCGGCCTGCCTCCCGGCTGGCACGGAGGAGCGCGTTCTCGAAGCAGGCGGCATATCCGCCGGCGAAGAGCTGCTCAGGATTGGTGGCACCGCCTTTTCCGCCGAGGGGTCCGGGGCAATGCCAGCTGGAGGTCGAGCAAACCGTCGTCACTGCGGATCGAGCCATGTCGACCGCCGGTCGCGTAACTCTCGTTGAATATAAGACTGCCATTTTCACCTTCTCTGCTTGGGGGGAACTTTTGCGCGTCCGTTTTGATGAGCATCGAAGAGGAGAGCGATTGATCGGATCACAAGTAATAAGTGCGCTGCGGGAGTGAACAGATGCGATCCGGCAGACACTTTTCCGTACGGCGATTGAATGGTGGGACATGGCTCCAGCCGGCCCCGAAGCGCGCCGTGGCTGCGTACCGGCCAACACCATATCGGAGGTGCTGAGATGGGCATCAGGCTGCGCCCGGCATTCAAAACTCCGCGGCCAGCGCCGCAGCCTCTTGCTTGGCAACGGCCCGGCCGGCGACGTCCATCTCCGGCCCGAACAGCGTCTTCTCGACAATGATGCTTTGAACGTCCGGTGACGCCGATCAGGCGCAGCCAGGTTTCAATATAGGGCTTCTGGAAATCGAACGCCGACGCCGGCGTCGAGCCGCCCGCGGAATAGTCGAGCCCGCGCGCATAGATTACGGCAGCCTTGCGCGCCTTCATCAGGCCCTGGAGCCCTGTGCCGTCGAAGGCGAACAGAATGTCCTTGTGCGTTATGAGATCGATGAGGTGCTTCAGCCGATAGGGAATGCCGAAATTCCAGAGCGGAACGGCAGCAGCAGCTTATCAGCCGCCAGGAATGGGGCTGCCAATTGGCGTATGCTCCGCCAGGCATTCTCCTGTTCCGCCGTCAGGGGCACCCCGGCAATGCCGGCGTATTTGGCGGCCATGGCTTCGCCGTCGAAGGGCGGATACTCGCCCGTCCAGATGTCAGCGTCTCGATCTCGTGGGACGGGTTGACGCCTTTATAGACGTCGAGAAACGCGCGACCGACTTCGGTCGACGCGGAGCGGGGTCTTGCGCGGCGAAGCCTCGACATAGCAGGCGGGTCATATCTGCTTTCCTTAAATGCGGCGGCGGGACACAGCCGCGTTGAACTCGAACGCAACTTGGGTCTCCAGGATTAAACAATCCAACGAATTATTTGGCCTCATTGAACATAGAATCGGGTAAGTTAACCTATCAGTTCAGTCCAGATTTGCTGAAGGCATTCGTCGCCGTCGCCGAGAGCTCCGGATTCACCAAGGCTGCGCCGCGTTGAACTCCACCCAGTCGACCGTAAGCGCCCAGATCCGCCGGTTGGAGACGAGGCTGGGCGCGCGCTGTTCGTGCGCAGCACGCGCTCGGTCCGCCTGACGGCGGCCGGCGAGACCGCTGCTTGGTATGCGCTCACGATTTTGCGGCTGCACGAGGATGCCCGGCTTCGCCTGGCAGGCCCTCGCCACTCCGGCCGCCTGCGTATGGTGCCGCCGAGGATCTGGCGGATGCCTGGTTGCCCGATGTGCTGCAAGCCTTCACAGCCGCGCATCCAGGGGTGCAGATCGAGTTGGAGATCGGGATCGGCACGCAGTGTTTGAACGTCTCGACCGCCAAGACCTCGATCTGGTAATCGGCGGCGAGTGCGCGGCCCCGCAAGGACGCAGACTGTGGGACGGAACCGCTGGTCTGGGCCTTCGCAGAGCACGCCGACGTGCCCGAGATCTGCCCCTCGCCTTCTTCCCCGAACCCTGCCCCTATCGCGAAGCGGCGCTGCGCGCGCTTGCAGCCACATCCGTGCAATGGCGGATAGCGTGTATGAGTTCCAGCCTGGCCGGCGTGCGGGCGGCGGCAAAGGCGGGCCTCGCGGCGACGCCTTTGCCGAAGCATGCGGTCGGTCCTGGTCTGCGCATCCTCACCGACACCGATGGCGTGCCGGCGCTTCCTCCAGTCGACTTTGTAGTCAGGGCGCGCGACGACAACCTCCAGCCCCGCGCTGTCGATGTTTGAAGCCCTCCTGCGCGAGCGGGCGCGCCTGCCGCGATGACGATCAGAGGTCGAGATGGATCGATCCGTCTTTGACCGGCGTCCATCTCGGCAGGAACCGCGATGCAGATGAGCGCCTCGTCGTCGCGCAACTTGTAGGATGGCGATTTCGCATAAGTAACGGGCGCCCTTGAGGATCCGCGTCCTACACGTGCCGCAGTCGCCTATCCGGCAGCTGAAACTGGGGGAGAGGCCGCGCGTCTCGGCGAGATCGAGCAGAGACCCCGCTTCGGGCGCCCAACGCGCCCTCCTTGCCCGATGCACACGAACACAATGGGGACAGGGACCTTCGCCGCCGGCAGCAGGGTTCCGTCGCGGCGCTCTCGTCCGACGAGCGGTTCAGCGAGCCGGGTCCGAACGCTTCGGCGTGCACCCTCTCATCGCGGGACATCGAGGCGGCGCAGGGTGTTGTAGATCGATTGGGTGAAGGCAGTCGGACCGCATAGATAGAAATCATAGTCATCGGCCGGCAGCGTCTTGCTCACAGGGTCTCGTCGATCCGCCGATGGCGTCGTAGTCCCCGCCTGCTAGCGCTCCATCGCGTGGCTGAGCACACGCACGAGGGTGATCGCTCCATTCGCGGCTGCAACAAGCTCGGTCAGTCGGTATCGAAGGCACGATCGGCCTTGGATCGGGCCGCATAAAGCAGCCAGGTCGGCCGGAAGCGTCGCGTGCGCAGGCCTTCGTAAACGATATGGCGCAACATGGCCAGCAGCGGCGTTATGCCGATGCCGCCCGCCAAAAGCACCGCCGGCCGGCGTTCCAAAGCATCGATGACAAAGCCGCCATCGGGTGCCCGAGCCTCGATGATGTCTCCTTCCCGTACATGATCATGCAGGAACGAGGAGACCCACGCCCTCCCGCTTCACGCTGAGGCGATAGATCCCGTCCGAGGGTGCCACCGAGAGGGTGTAGGTCCGAAGTAGTGACGAGCGCTCCCCGCCGGGACGACGCGGATGGGCAGAAACTGGCCGGCCACGTGCGGGATGATTCCGCCGCCGTCAGTCGGCTCAAGATGAAAAGACCGGATGACCGCGCTCTCATCGACGATCTTGGCAACGCGGAAAGGGCGCCACTGCCGCGCCAGCATCGCGGCTTTCTGGCGACGCTCGACCTCTGCCCAAGTGCCTGTCATCAGGGAGTTTGGCGACCGGCCCTCCGTGCAAAGGCCCAGCGAAGCGGCAGAGCATCGGACCGGTAGAGGATCTGGCGCGGCCCTGAACCGCCAGAGCCGCTCAGCGCCCTGAAAGTCTTTGATCTCGGGGGAATCAAGGATGACCTCGGCCGTCGCCGGTGAGTTGCAGCAAATCGCCGGTTTCCCCAGTCCGGAAGGCCAGCCCGCCCTTCGGATTGACCAGGAAGTTCCGAGCGTATTGAAGAACAGATGCCGGCGAAGTCCGGAATGGTGAGGACGCATCCGAGCCCAGCCGCACAAACCCCGGCCTGCCGCCGCGATGAGAGACATCGACCTGTCGCCGGTCGTTTTCGCGCTCGACATAGGACGCGACGAACAATGTGTCGGCACGCTGGATCAGCGCACGCACGCGTTCGTCCGGCACCGCTGTGGAATCGATGGTTCAGCTGAAGGCTTTGCGGGGTCGCGGGTGAAGGAGAACTCCCTCAACTGAATGTATTGCGGACAATTGCCGTAGCTCTGTTCGACGACCAGATCGAATTCCCCGCCGTCATGGCGTCCGATAAACCCGTTCAAACCGGTTCCGGCGTCTGGTGGTCAGGTCGATCCCAGCAAGGCAAGCGCATCGCCATTCTCCATGCCGCATCGGCCGGATCGCCGGGGTCACGCGGGATCCGGATGCTCAGCCGATGCGGGCTGGCTGCCTGCATGAAACCCGGGCGACCGCCGCGCAGCGTTGCCCAGGCGTTTCCCGCCGGATCGACCGCACCAGGACAATGAAAGGGAGGAGCGGATAAAATTGGCGATGCTGGTCGATCAGATGGTTGCGGATTACTCTTTTTCCGACCTCAGCCATCCGATCGGCACGCCGATGCTGCTTTGCATCGCGATTTCGCCCGCATGCCAAGTCGCGAGAGGATCCCCTCGGTCGTTGGTCGTCATAGCGAGTGCCTTTCGGATGGGCGGTCTCTCGCGAACCGTCGGCGCCTACTGGGGCAGTTGATTTTTGATTTTCGCGGCACCAGCCTGCGCGCAAGCTTCGTCCTTGTCACCAATTCGATCGGCTGTCGCGCGATCTGCTCGGATTACAGTCACTTCTCGCGGATCTCCCGCAATTCCTGGGCCCGCTCGCTGCTCGTTTTCGGATAGCTCATCTTGAGCGCTTCGAGGGTATCGAGGATGATCCGGGACACGATCAGCCGGGCGTTCTCCTTGTCGTCGGCCGGAACGACATACCAAGGCGCGCAGTCGGCGCTTGTGCCGCCAAGGCAATCCTCATACGCCGTCATGTAATCTTTCCAGAACTTCCGTTCCTCGACATCGGCCAGGCTGAGCTTCCAGTTCTTGTCCGGATGGTCGATGCGCTCGAGGAAGCGCTTGCGCTGCTCCTCCTTCGAGAGGTGGAGATAGAATTTGATGATGCGCGTGCCGTTGGCGTGAAGATGCCGCTCCAGGCCCCCCCCCCAGGATCGAGCGATAGCGCTCGCGCCAGATCGTCTTCTCGTCCAGCGTTTCGTCCGGCAGCCCTTCGCTGCGCAGGATTTCGGGATGGACGCGGGCGATCAGGACCTCCTCGTAATAGGACCGGTTGAAGATGCCGATCCGCCCGCGTTTCCGGCAGGTCGCGCGTCGTGCGCCACAGGAAATCATGCTGCAATTCCGCGGGGCTCGGATGCTTGAAGCTGAAGACCTGGCAGCCCTGCGGATTGACCCCGGACATCACGTGCCTGATGACCCCGTCCTTCCCTGCCGCGTCCATCGCCTGGAAGATCAGCAGCACGGCAAAACTGTTGGAGGCATAGAGCAACTGCTGAAGCGCGCTTAGCTGCGACACGTGATCGGCCAGCAGTTCCTGATAGTGCTCCTTGGATTTATAGGCGGGCTTTACGAGTGTCGGCCATTTCCGCAGCTCGACGGTAGCACCTTCCCGCACCCGAAAATCCTCCGGATCGAATTTCATCTTCATCCTTTCCGCGGCATCGGCTCGCCGTCTCACGGCGGAGCATCTAGCCCGTCGTCCTGAATTGGCGGAAAACGCCCCGCCGGTGCCTCGGTGTGCTCGACCGTCGCGTGGTAAGCCGCTTCGTCGGCGCTGCTCCGGTCGCTGTAGAAAATGAGCCCCATCAGCACCACTCCGAGGGCGCTGGTAAGGGTGACGCCGAGAATGAGCGCGACGGTGCCGGCCGTGTCCAGCCCGAGGCCATGAAACCCGTTGAAGGCCCACACGATACAGAGGGCGACGACAATGCCGCCAACCGATGCGGCGCCGAACCAGATCATCCATCGCATTGGGCGAGGCTCCTGCAGGTCGACCCGAAGATAGCACCCCGTTCCTTTTCTTGACCCCGATTTCCCTGCAGAATTCCTGTGACGGCCGGCTACGGACCGGGCGATTGTACAAAACATCGGGCTTCGGCAACAGAAACCGAAACCCGATGGCTGCATAGTCCGGCCGGCAATTATCGGCACAATGTCGTCGATCGTAAACTCTAGGAGACCACCATGTCAGAAACGCGTCCGCCCTTACCGCCGTTCACGCGGGAAACCGCCATCGAGAAGGTTCGGGCCGCCGAGAATGCGTGGAACACCTGCGACCCGGCGCGCGTCGCGACCGGCTACACGCTGGACAGCCATTGGCGCAATCGTGCCGAATTCCTCAACGGGCGGCCGGAAATCATCGCGTTCCTGACCCGGAAATGGATTCGGGAGCTCGATTACCGCCTGATCAAGGAATTATGGGCTTTCACCGAGAACCGCATCGCCGTGCGCTTCGCCTATGAGTTCCATGATGATTCGGGCAGTTGGTTTCGAGCCTATGGCAACGAGAATTGGGAATTCGACGACAATGGCCTGATGCGGCGACGCTTCGCCTGCATCAACGACCTGCCGATCCGTGAGGCGGATCGGAAGTATCATTGGGACCGCAAGGGCCCGCGCCCCGCGGATCACCCTAGCCTAAGCGATCTCGGCCTCTAACACGAACGAACCACGGCCGCGCAAGGAGGGGCGGGGAAGCAACACAAGTTGCGACAGACAATTTGCTTACGGCGCTTCCCTGCCGATCCGTCCGGGGATCCGTTGTGTCATAGTTCCGATGCTGCCCGTCGGCGCCGTGATGCCGCCGGACGTACGAAACGAGATGTGCCATGCTCTGTCGCCGATGCGCGGACAGCCTCGGCACGGCTGCGGCTCCATCCATCGCCGCCGGTCTCGATCGGAGTCGTCGGATCACCCCAGCTTCAACAGGTTTTCCTGGCGCAGGAAGGCCCGATCAGGGAGTTGAAACCATGGTTACTCTGGAAAAGGCCCATCGGGTCATCGCGGCCGGCGAGGCCAAGGCGAGGGAAATCGGACAGCCGATGAATATCGCGGTCGTCGATGCCGGCACCAATCTCAAGGCCTTCATCCGCATGGACAATGCCTGGCTGGGCAGTATCGACATCGCAATCAACAAGGCCTTCACCGCCAAGGCCTTCGACATCTCGACGCGTGAACTCGGGCAAAACAGCCAGCCGGGCGACCAGTTTTTCGGCATCCATGTGTCGAACCACGATCGCGTGATGATCTTTGCGGGCGGTGTCCCGCTGAAGGTGGACGGCAAGATCGTCGGAGCCGTCGGGGTCAGCGGCGGCAGCGGCGAACAGGATCAAGCCGTCGCTGAGGCGGCGGCGGCGGTCTGCAGCTGAACGAAAGCGGCACTGCGGGCCCGGTCGGCGAAGCCGCAAACCGGGATCGGTCCAGCTCACCGAATCGGGCCCGACTACGCCGTCGAGACCTGCGCCAAGGCGGAAGCGACCGCCTGCGTGACACTGTCCCAATCGCCGGGCGCCGGCTGGCGGAATTGCCGCAGCGTCGGATACCATGGGCTGTCATCGCGATCCTGCAGCCAGCGCCAACAGGTATCGAACCGGTTCAGCAGCCAGACCGGCTTGCCCAGCGCGCCGGCCAGATGCGCAACGGCCGTGTCGACGCTGATGACGAGATCGAGCGCCTCGACCAGCGCCGCGGTATCGGCAAAATCGGCCAGCTCAGCGGTGAAATCATGCAGCGCCATGCCAAGCGGAGGGTGAGCCGCCTCGGCCGCGGGCGGTCCCTTCTGCAGGGAGACGAAGGTCACGCCCGGGACCGCCGCGATCGGCGCCAGCCGGCCGAGCGCCATTGACCTGCGGGCATCGACCTTGGCCAGACCCGGCTGATCCGGCCGGATGCCGCCGGCCCAGACCAGCCCGACCCGCAATCCGGGGAACGCGTCCAAGCGCTGCCGCCAGAAAGTAACGCGGGCCGGATCGGCCGCCAAATAGGGAATTTCGCAAGGGATGGTTTCGAGCACTGTGCCGAAGGCGCGTGGCAGGCTCGTGAGCGGACAATGCAAATCGAAATGCGGCAGCGCATCGCCCTGAGCGACGACCCGCGTGATGCCCGGCATGGTCGCGACCAAGCGCTGCAAAGGCGGCTGCACCTCGACCACCACAGTTGCGCCACTGGCGACCAGCGGGATATAGCGGCAGAATTGCAGCGTGTCGCCAAACCCCTGCTCGGCATGCAACAGCAGAACCCGATCGCCGATCGGCTCGCCTTGCCACAAGGGCACCGTGAACGCGCGCCGGCCGCCGGGATAGATCTCGACCCACCGGTCGTAATGCGGCCATCCCTCGACCAAGCGGCCGGTCGCCAGCAGGACATGCCCGAGATTGAAATGGGCTCGGCCGTGATCGGGATCGAGTTTGAGCGCCGTGCGGTAGCTCGCCTCGGCCTCGCACAACCGCCCGGCCAGGACCAGGACGTTGCCCAGGCCGTAATGCGCTTCCGCCAGCTCCGGCGCCAGCTCGATCGCGGACCGGTACGCCGCCTCGGCTTCGGCCAGCCGGCCCAGATCCACCAGCGCAAAACCCCGGGCGGTCACCACGCCGGCATGGTCCGGCTTCAGGGCGAGAGCGGTCCGGAAACATTGTTCCGCCTCGGCCGGGCGGCCCGATCTGGCCAGCACCTTGCCGAGTTGGTGATGCGCCTCCAGGAGACCGGGATCGAGACCGACCGTCATCCGGTAGCTTGCCTCGGCTTCGGCCGAACGATCGCCGGCGACCAGGATATTGCCGAGCGCGAAATGCGCTTCCGCGAGCTGTGGCCGCAGCCGGATGGCCGCGCGTGCCGTCTCCTCGGCCTCTGCATGGCAATTCAGGTCCAGCAGGGCAGAGGCGAGATTCGTCAGGATCGGCGCATTGTCCGGCAACAGGGCGAGCGCCGTCCGAAAGCTCGCGACGGCCTCGTCCGGCCGCTGCTGCTCCCGAAGAACGGTGCCCAGATTGTTGTGCGCTTCCGCGAAATCGGGCTTCAGCCGCACCGCGTCCCGCAGGCACGCCTCCGCCTCGGCCAACCGACCGGCGCGGCGCAATATGGCGCCGAGCGTCCCCAACGCATCGACGAAACCCGGATCGAGACGCAGCGCAGCCCGGCAATTCGCTTCGGCTTCGGCGAGGCGGCCGAGGCCGCGCAATGCCAAAGCCATGTTGCCGTAATAGGGCGGCCGATCGCTGCGCAACGCAATCGCCTGGCCGATCGAGGCCACCGCGCTTTCATGCTGCCCCCGCTGATAGGCGACCACCCCCAGCAGATGCAAGACCTCCGCCTCCTGTGGCGCAACCGCCAGGATCTGGCGATAAGCCGCTTCCGCCGCATCGAGGCGGCCGGCCTGATGCTGCCCGCGACCGAAATGGAAGATTTCGGCAAGCGATCGGATACCGGGCAGCTCAGACACGGCCATGGTCCCGATGCGAGCGCACCCATGATTGCAACGCGACGCCGATATCCGCCATGACGCTGTCCCAGTCGCCCGGCGCCGGCTGACGGAACTGGCGAAGCGTCGGATACCACGGGCTGTCGTCGCGACCTTGCAGCCAGCGCCAGCAGGAATCGAAGCGGTTGAGCAGCCAGACCGGCTTGCCGAGCGCCCAGCCAGATGCGCCACCGAAGTATCGACGCTGATCACAAGGTCCAGATTGTCGACCAGGGCCGCCGTATCGGCGAAATCGCCCAGTTCGTCGGTGAAATCATAAAGCGCCATGCCGTCCGGGGGCTGCGCTGCCTGGACGGCCGGCGGCCCTTTCTGCAGGGATAGGAAACTTAGCCCCTCGGTCACCGCGAGCGGCGCCATGCGCTGCAGCGCTATCGAACGCCGGGCATCGATCGCCGTCTGCTCCGGCTGGCCCAGCCGCGCATTGCCGGCCCAGACCAGTCCGATACGCAAGCCGGGCAGCGCCGCCAGCCGCTCGCGCCAGTCGGCGCTGCGCCGCGGCTCAGCGGACAGATAGGGCGTTTCGCCGGGGATCGTCTCCAGCACCGTTCCAAACAGGCGCGGCAAACTCACCATCGGACAGCGGACATCGAAGGGCGGCAGCGGATCGCCCTGCGCCACGACTTGCGTTATTCCCGGCATCCCTGCAATCAGTTCGACCAAAGGCGCCTGCACCTCGACGACCAGCCTGGCGCGGGCCGCGACCAGGGGCAGGTAGCGGCAGAACTGCAACGTGTCGCCCAGCCCCTGCTCGGCATGAACGAGCACAGTGCCCGATTCCAGCACGCCGCCACCCCAGAGCGGCGCCGCAAAGTCGCGGCGGCCGGCGCCATGCGTCACGCCCCGCCACTCGTAATGCTGCCAGCCCTCTTCCAGCCGCCCCGTCAGCAGCAGCAGATGGCCCAGATTGTAGTGCACCTTGCCATGCGCCGGATCGAGGCCGAGCGCCTTGCGATAGCTCGCTTCCGCCTCCGCCATCCGGCCCAGGGCGAATTGCGCATTGCCGAGATTGTGCAAGGCGTCGGGGTAATCCGGCTTCAGCGCCAACGCCGCCCGGCAGGCCGCCTCGGCATCCGCCGGCCGCTCGGTCGCGAACAACAGACTGCCGAGGCCGCTATGGGCGTCCGCCATGCCGGGGGTCAAATCGATCGCCCGACGATAGGCGGCCTCGGCCTCGGCATGGCGCCCGAGATCCTGCAACACCGTCGCAAGATTGTTCCAGATCTCCGGATGATCCGGCTGCAGGCGGAGCGCCTTGCGGTAGCAGTCTTCCGCCGCGGCTGGCTGCCCCGATTTGCGCAGCATATTGCCGAGATTGTTGAGGCCTTGCAGAAAGCCGGGGTCGAGCCGAACCGCCTCGCGATAGCTCGCCATCGCCTCGGCGAGCTGTCCGAGTGCCTGAAAGGCAAGGGCGAGATTGCCGTGATAGGTCGCCTGCCCCGCATGCAGCCGGATCGCCTGGCCGATCGACTCGACCGCAAATTCGTGGCGGCCCTGCTGATAAGCGATCACCCCCAGCAAATGCAGGGCATCCGGCGAGTGCGGCTCCGACGTCAAAACCTGCCGATACGCCGCCTCGGCCTGATCGAGCCGGCCGGCTTGATGTTGCTGTAGGCCGAACCGCAAAATCTGCGCCTGGGTTTGTCCGGCGAATGCTGCGGCTGGTAGTGTGTCCAATACGCCCGCCCTCATCGATCCCATGCGCTCGCGCATCACGCCATCCCAACCGGGCGGCGACGGCTAATCGGCGTCGATACCACGGGCGGCCCACGCGGTCGAGCCGCCAGGAGCCGAGGCGATTGAGCCGTCCCCGGGCAAGCAACCGCTGGCTGTTCGGTCGGAACGCGCTATTCTGCACGACGGGTCGGAACGAAATACCCGGCCAAGCGCGGTTCATGGAGGTGGGTCGGCACGGATGGGCCAGGCATCCCGCTTGCGTTTCGCCCGCGGCAGCAGCGGCGCCGATCAGTGGCGGTTCGTCTTTGCCGAGCCGGCCGCGCCCCTGCGCGGCCATGTTTTGCGCTATTGCGGCTATGTCGAGACAACGGCGACCCCGATGAAACGGCGCGAGCTGCCGTTCGGCGGCATCCCGATGATCATCAATCTCGGCCCGACCTTGCGCGTCGCCCAGGCGTCGGACCGGATCTCCTGGGTCCGCCAGGGCACGGGCTTCATCGCCGGGCTGCATGACCGCTTCACTCTGACCGAGACCAGCGGTGCACAGCGCGGCATGCAGATCGATTTCAGCCCCATCGGCGCCTCGCTGTTCCTCGACCGGCCGCTGCGCGCGCTGAACAACGCAGTGATCGATCTCGAAACGCTGCTCGGTCCCGAAGCGCCGTTTCTGATCGAAGCACTCGACGCAGCACCCGGCTGGGAGGAGCGTTCGCGCTGCTCGACCAAGCGCTCACGCAGCGGGTGCTGGCGGCGACGCCGGTCGATCGCGAACTCGCCCATCTCTGGCGCGTCCTCGAAGCCAGCGCCGGCACGATCGAGATCGGCGCGCTGGCCGAAGATGTCGGCTGGTCGCGCAAGCATCTGATCCAGCGCTTCACCGATCGGTTCGGCCTGCCGCCGAAACGCACGGCGCGGATCCTGCGCTTCAACCGCGCCGTCGCCCTGCTGCGCGCCGGTACTCTCGATAGCTGGTCCGGCCTGGCGATCGATTGCGGCTTCTACGACCAGGCTCACATGATCCGCGACTTCCACCGCTTCGCCGGCAGCGCTCCGGTCGAATTCCTGGCCCGGCAATTGCCGGATGGCGGCGGTGTGAGCGGGGCGTAGGAGTGGCAGTCGCCGGTAAAATTCGTCCAATACCGAGGAAGCGACGCGGCGTTAGGGTCAGGCAGTCCAGATCTGGACCCCATCGCATCAACCCATGGAGGTGCCCCATGTCGAGCCACGCCAAACCGACCACCGCTACCATCATCCAGACCTTCCGCTATCGCGACGGGCCGGCAGCGATCGAGTTCCTGTGCCGCGCCTTCGGCTTCGAGCGGCATCTGGTCGTTCCCGGGCCGGACGACACCATCGCCCATGCCCAGCTGCGCTTCGGCAACGGTATGATCATGCTCGCCTCGGCCACGGATAGCGAATACGGCAGATTGACCAAGACCCCGGCCGAACTGGGCGGTGTCGCCGGCCAGAGCCCCTATGTCATCGTCGGCGACACCGACGCCCACTATGCCCAGGCCAAAGCCGCGGGTGTCGAGATCCTGATCGACATCAAGGACGAGGACTATGGCGGCCGCGGCTATAGCTGCCGCGATCCCGAAGGCTATATCTGGAGCTTCGGCAGCTACGATCCCTGGGTCGCCGAAACCTGATGCCGGGTCAGGCCGGCATCAGCCGGTTCTGACGCCGCTCCACCCGGTGCGGGATCGGCGTCCGGAACGCCGCCAGCCCGCCCAGTGCATCGAGCCAGGCATCGACCGGGCCGCGCTCCGCAGTGTCGAGTCCGGCATAGACATCGGCCGCGCGCTGCCACATCCACTGTGTATAGGGAAACACGGCGCGCGGCGTCTCGACGCCGCCGATCCGGCACAGATGCTGGCCGATCACACGCGGCAGCTCGGCTTCGCCCTTGGCGTCGATCCAGGCCGCGGTCAGCCGGATCGTGTCGGCGATGACCGGCCATTGCCGGGCGAAGATATGCCGGAGCAGCGGCATCAGCGTCGCCGGCACGTCGTCGTCCGGCAGGAACTCTCCGGAGTTCGGCACCGGAAAATTCATCCGCTCGATCCAGTTTACGACGCGCGGTGTGCGCAGATGCATGATCTCGCCCGAGCGCGGATCACGCAGCAAATGGGCGTAGAGCGGTCCCATCAGTCCGAAATCCCCGATGCTCGGCCGCGTGCCGAGCAGGAAGGGATGATGCTTCAGATGCTCGGCGAAGAGGTCGAGGAATTCGAGATATTCCGCCTCGATACCTGGCCGCGACGCCTCGCTGACGCCGAGGAAGGGCAGCGCGCCGGCGAAGGGTGCACAGGCCTTGGCACCGGCCTCGCGCTGGGTTTCGAGATCGGCCTCGGGATGCAGCGCGGCGCCGAAGCCCAGCGTCGCGAACTCCCTGTTGTAGAGCCAGCGATAGAGCATCGCCGGCAGCACGAGCCATTCATCGCCATGGATCTCGAACAGCTGCGCCGCCAGACGCTGGCGCGGGCCGGACGGATAGATCGACGGCGCCGGGAAACGGCTTTCGATGAAATCGGCGATCTCGCTGGTGTCCTGCACCGCGATATCGTCGGGCGAGATCAGCACGGGGATGTAGCGCACGCCGGTGCGCGGGACGATGACGTCCAGATAGGCCGCGCGCGTCGATAGATGCTCGACGAAGGGCACGCCCTTGTAGAGCAGATGGGCGCGCGTCTTGCCGGTGTAATAGGAAAGATGCGCGCCATAGAGCTTGTAGGGCTCGGTCATTGCCGACCTCAGCGCTTGAGCAGCGGTGCGAGCTTCATCGCGACCGCGGTTTCGCCGGATACCTTCAGCTTGCCGGTCATGAACAGCATGGCGGGATTGGCCTTGCCGTCGACCAGCTTGCGGAAAGTATCGAGCGACATGGACAGGGTGCAATCCGCCGGCTCGTCGGACTCCGACACGGTATTCGGCACGCTGCGCGCGTCGATATAGGCCGGCCCGGCGCCGGCGATGGCGAATTTCACCGTCTTGCCGAGACCGCAATCCGTGCCGACTGCCTCGGCCAGTCCGGTGATGATGGCGGCCAAAGCTTCCTGTTCACTGGGCATCGTCGTACTCCTTGAGTCCAAGCATGGCGACGAGCGCTTCCGCGACCTCGTCCAGCCCCTGCTCGTCGGCGATCGGCACCGGCGCCTGGCGATTCAGGAGGCCCAGGAACAGATAGCCGTTCAGCATCTGCAACGCGACCCGGACCCGGAAAGCGAGTTCCGGGCCGGCCTGCGGCAGCCGGGCTGCGCAGGAAGGCGACCAGTACTGCCTCGTTCTCCTCCCGCAGGCGGACGATCACCGCCGCCGAAACCGGCTCGTCCAAGCCATGCTCGACGATGGCTCGGAACATGCCGTGATGGCGCCGGAAGGTGTAGCCGGTGCGGATCACGAAGTTGCGCAGGATCTCGGCAGTCGGCGCCGCCTCCGTCGCGCCCGGGCGGAAATAGGTCGCGACCGTGTCGCGCGACTGTGCGGCGAAGCGCTTCAGGATCGCCAGGAACAGCGCCTCCTTGTCCTTGAAGCGCGAATAGACCGCACCGACCGAGCAATCGGCCGCGGCAGCAATATCGGACAGCTTCGCACCTTTGAAACCGTATTCGGAAAACACGCGCTCCCCGGCATTGAGCAGCCGCTCCGCCATCTCCCTTGCTGCGCCGCTGCATCGCCGGCAGCATGTCGAGATCGTCCGCCTCACTCATCGCTTCGCCCTTGCATCAAATACGAATGATGATTATCGTTCATAGCACGAGCAAAACAACGCCGCAAGGGAGGCGCCGATGGGTCGCAAGATCCTGCTGATCACCAGTGACCAGCAGCGCTATGATTCGCTGGGCTGCAACGGTGGCCGGATCGCCCGCACGCCGGTCATCGACGCGTTGGCACGGGCCGGGATCAATTATCACCGCGCTTATAATCAGAACACCGTGTGCATGCCGGCGCGCTCGACCATGCTGACCGGACAATATGCGCGCACTCATGGCGTCTACGCCAATGGCGTGCCGCTGCCCGAGGACGCGCTCAGCATCGCCGCCACGCTGAAGGAGAAGGCGGGCTACAAGACGGCCTTGCTCGGCAAGGCGCATTTCGAGCCGAACATGGATATGCAGCAGCGCTTCGCCGAGACGCGACGCCAGGCGACCGGCGATTTCGGGCCGTGGCGCGGCTTCGACCGGGCTATCCATGCGACCCATATTGCGAGCTTCATGGGCCGGCCGGTCGGGCATTACGGGCGCTGGCTGCAGCAGAACCATCCAGAGCACATGAACAGCTTCGCCCCGCTGCTCGACGCGTCCGGCGGCGGCGATACCGGCGCGCCCGAGACCAAGCACAACCCGATCCCGCGCGAATATTACCACACGGATTGGGTCGCCGATCTGACGCTCGACTATCTGAAGACGCTGGATGCCGAGGATGATTTTCTTCGTCTGGATGAGCTTCCCGGATCCGCACCATCCCTGGGATCCGCCGGAATCGGAAAACCATCGCTGCGACTGGCGCGAGCTCGCCCTGCCGCCCGGCCATCCCGGCTCCGAAGACGCGATCCGCAAGATCCTGGAACAGAAGCCGGCCCATTGGCTCGCCTGCTATGAAGGACGCTGGGTCAATCAGGAAGGCGGCCCGGCCAATTACCGGCCGCAGGCCTTGAGCCACGACAATATCCGCGAGATCAACGCCAAGACCCATATCATGAACGAGCTGCTCGACGAGGCGGTCGGCCGGGTCCTGGCCTATGTCAAGGCGCGCGGCTGGGACGAAGACACCGATATCTTCTTCACGACCGATCACGGCGAAATGCAGGGCGATTTCGGCTTCATCTACAAGGGGCCGTGGCATGTCGATGCGCTGATGCGCCTGCCGTTTATCTGGCGCCCAGCCCCTTCGGCGGGGCATCGCCCCGACCGAGATCAAGCAGCCGGTCGGCCAGCTCGACCTCGCCGCCACCTTCTGCGCCATCGCCGGCATCGAGCGGCCGGACGGCATGGAAGGCAAGCCCCTGCCCGTCATCGAGGACGGCAGCCGCCGACGCATGATCACGGAATGGGACAGCCAGTTCCCCGGCTACGGCATGCATCTGCGCAGTCTCTATACTGACGGCTGGCTGCTGACCCGCTATGAGAAGAGCACGGTCGGTGAGCCGAACGGCCTGGAGAAGGTCTGGGGGCCGGGTGTGCTCGCCTCCTGCGGCATCGCCTATGACGGAACCGAGGGCGAGCTCTATCGGGTCGATGAGGATCCGTACCAGTGGCACAATTTATGGGCCGATCCGCACTGCCAGTCGATCAAGCGCGACCTGATCGCGGATCTCTACGACAATCTGCCGCCCGGCCGCCCGGACAAGCTCGACGTTGCGGCACCAGCCTAGGGGAATGCCAAGAATGATAACGCTCTATACGGGCCCGACGCCCAATGGCTGGAAAGCGTCGTGCACGCTGGAAGAACTCGGCCTGCCTTATGAAGTCAAGGCGATCAACCTGTCCGCCAATGAGCAGAAGCAGCCGGACTTTCTGAAGATCAACCCGAACGGCCGGATCCCGGCCATCGTCGATCACGACGAGGACGATCTCGCCATCTTCGAATCCGGCGCGCTGATGATCTATCTGGCGGAGAAGACCGGCAGGCTGCTGCCGACCGACCGCAAGGGCCGCTCGGTCGCGATCCAATGGCTGATGTTCCAGATGGGCGGCATCGGCCCGATGATGGGTCAGGCCAACGTCTTCTTCCGCTATTGGCCGGAAAAAGCTGCAGCCGGTCATCGACCGTTATCAGAACGAATCGCGTCGGCTCTTCGCCGTGCTCGATACGCGGCTGGCCGAGGCAGAGTACCTCGCGGACGAGTTCAGCATCGCCGATATCGCCAATTGGTGTTGGGTCCGCATCCATGGCTGGTCGGGCGTCTCGACCGAGGGCCTGGACCATCTGCAGCGCTGGCTCGCCGTCATGGAGGCCCGGCCCGCTCTGCAGAAAGGCGTGCGCGTGCCGGTCGACATGGAGGCGCTACGCAATGCCGGAACCGACACGGCGCAGAATGTGGTCAAGAGCGCGCAGAGCATGCTGCAGAAATAGCCGTCACTGCGTATCGACGGCGACGCTGGTCGAGCCATCGACCACGGAGACCGTGTTGTGCTGCGCGTTCGGGATATAAGCTTTTTGCGCAAGAGCAGGATCACCGCCTAAATACCCGGCAGCAGCCAGAAGGATGGTGAGCACGACGAAGCGGATGAGGACAGGAGCGGATATCATTCAGCGCAGCCTCGTGCCAGGATTGTCTTGGTTCTTCTCTCACGCCGGCTGAGACTACGCGCCGCGTCCTGGCCGTCCGACACTCACCCTTGCTTCCGCCGGATTCCCCATGCCACTGTCCGCAATCCTCACTCCGTGGTCGAGAGCATGATCATTCAGTGGAGCGGCGCCACAGACAGCTTCCTGCTCGCCTTTCCGGCCCTGTTCTCAATCGTCAATCCGATCGGCGGCGCGCTGATCTACAGCCATGTCACGGCCGATCGGACCCATGTCGAGCGCATGGCGCTGGCCGGCAAGATCGGCTTCTACTCGCTGCTGGTCATGCTGGTGGCGCTGTGGGGCGGCGCCTATGTTATGAATTTCTTCGGCATCACCGCGGCCGCCCTGCGCATCGCCGGCGGGCTGGTCGTCGCCGTGCGTGCCTGGGAGCTGCTGTCGGCGCCGGAGGAGAACGAGGCGATGAAGCAGGAACAGGCGGCGCCGGCCAGTTCGGCCGACGACGTCGCCTTCTTCCCGCTGACCATGCCTTTCACCACGGGGCCGGGCACGATTTCCGTCGCGATCGCGCTCGGCTCGAACCGGCCGTCGGATCATCTGGTGCTGATCCCGTTCTTCATCGGCGTCTCGGCCGCAGCCATCGTCATCGCGCTTATGGTCTGGATCGCCTACCGTTCGGCCGATACGCTGGTCGCGCTGCTCGGCAATGCCCGGGCCCGCGTCGTCACGCGCATCGCCGCCTTCCTGCTGCTCTGCGTCGGAACGCAGATCCTGCTTAATGGCGTACAGGAAGTGCTCGGCCCGCTGCTGGCCAACCACTAAGTCCCGGCCGGCCCCCCGCCGTTACAGGCGCTCGCAACGACGGCGCGTCCCGTTGCGAGCGCTTGATCGATCGCTTTTTCCAATCGTTGCCGTAACTGCCCAGGTCCTGGCTTGACGGCTCACCCCAATTCGTGAGTCAAGGTATGGATGAAGCTTCCGTTCTCCCCGCCGTCAGTGGACACGCTGCTTAGCCTTTTGGGCGAGTTGCAGGCGCGCAATCGCCTCTTGGAGGAGCAGAACGCTTTGCTTACGGCTCGTGTAGCCGAGTTGGAGCGACGGCTTGGGCAGGACAGTTCCAACAGTAACCAGCCTCCGTCGAGCGATGGACCGTGGCGCGCGCCGCGCCGGACCGGGAGCCTTCGGGAGAAAGGGCTGAAGAAGTCAGGCGGCCAGCCTGGGCATAAGGGCAAGCATCTGAAGCGATCGGAGCGGGTCGACCATACGCTCGTGCATCGGCCGGCCGTGTGTTCGGGCTGTCAGGCGGGACTGGCGGATGCGGCGGGCCACCTTGTCGAGAGCCGCCAGGTGTTCGATCTTCCGGAACCCGCCCCGCTGATCGTGACGGAGCATCAGCGGTATCGCTGCCAATGTCGACATTGCGGGACGATGACCACGGGCGCCTTTCCGCCCGAGGTCCGGGCACCGGTGCAATATGGCAGCCGGCTGGCGGCCGTGGTGACCTATCTCTCCGCCGGGCAATTCCTGCCCGAAGACCGGCTTGGGCAGATCCTCGCCGATCTGTTCGGCGTGCGCGTCTCGGCCGGCACGATCGGCCAGATGATCGCCAGCACCGCCGATCGGGCGCGGAATTTCGCGACGGCGGTGTGCGAGAAGATCCGCCAGGCGCCGGTCAAGCATCTCGATGAGACCGGTTTCAAGGTCGGGACCCAGGCCCAATGGCTGCATGTGGCGGGCACCGCCGGTGCTGATGGCCTCGTGCATTACCGCGTGTCGCCCCGGCGCGGCGCGGTGCTGGCGGGGGCTGCCCATATCGTCGTGCACGACCATTGGACATCCTATTTCCAATTGCCCGACGTTACGCATGCGATGTGCAATGCCCATCACCTGCGCGAATTGACGGCGCTGGTCGACATCGACGGCGAGGACTGGGCCCGAAACATGCGCAGCTTGCTGCGCCGTCTGTGCCATGCGGTCAATCTGGCACAGGAGAAGGCAGCAGCACTGCGCCCCGCCACGATCAGCACCGCCGAGCGGATCTATGACCGCATCCTGCGCGAGGGCATCGCCTGGCACGAGACACAGCCCCCGCTGCCTCGCGATATCAAGCGAGGACGCATCAGGCGGCGCACCGGCCATAATCTCCTGCTGCGCCTGCAGCAGCATAAACAAGCCGTGCTGCTGTTCCTGCACAATCCGGCCGTGCCCTTCACCAACAACGAAGCCGAGCGCGACGCGCGCATGATGAAACTGCGCCAAAAAATCTCCGGCTGCTTCCGGACCTCACAAGGCGCCGAGAACTTTGCTTGCCTGCGCACCCTGATCGGAACCGCCCGCAAGCGCGCGTGGTCCATACTCGATACCCTTACCCAGCACCCGGACCTCCTCATCAGCAGGCTCTGAGCACGAGCCGATCGACCTGGGCAGTTACTCGTTGCCTTCGAAACTGCCGATTTGCCATCGGGCGGCCTATGGCTGCACGATCGCAGCCCCCGTTGCAAACGCGAATTTCTGCCCTGTTTATGCTCTTGGGAAGAGCATGGCAGATCTGCGCGATGGTCTATTTTAGAATCATTCTAAAACTAACTACGGTCCCTTCCCGTGACGTCCCAATCTCGACGCCGACCCGGCGTCCGACGGGCGTCCGCCGAAATTGAAGCGGGAAGGAGAAGCG
>JBBCHB010000072.1:0-107617 GCA_037200015.1 Aliidongia sp.
ATGACCGAGCCGCGGTCCGGCACGCCCGGCACGGCGCTGCCGCGGTCGATCTATCGCTTCATCCTGCGCTGGAGCTGGCGGCGGCAGCTGCTGGCGCTCGGCCTGACGGCGCTGTCGCTGCCGGTCTATTACGCGTCGCTGCAGCTGCCGAAGATGATCGTCAACGCACTCTCCGGCAAGGATATGCCGGGCGTGCTGTTCGGCTGGCAGATTAATCAGCTCGGCTATCTCTGGGTGCTGTGCGGCGTCTTCCTGGCGCTGGTGCTGCTCAATGCCGGTTTCGGCTATGCCATCAACGTGCTCAAGGGCCGGCTCGGCGAGCGTATGCTGCGGCGGCTGCGCTTCGAGCTTTATCATCGCATCCTGCGCTTCCCGCTCGGCGAGCTGCGGCGGGTTTCGGCCGGCGAGCTGATCCCGATGATCACGGCCGAGGTCGAGCCGCTCGGCGGCTTCATCGGCGATGCGCTGGCACTGCCGGCGCAGCAGGGCGGCACACTGCTGACCGCGCTGCTGTTCCTGATCGTGCAGGCGCCAGTGCTCGGGCTGGCGGCAGTCGTCGTGCTGCCGATCCAAGCGATCGTGATCCCGCGGCTGCAGCGTCGCGTAAACAAACTGAGCAAGGAACGCGTGCGCACCATCCGATCGCTGTCCGACCGGATCGGCGAGACGGTCGGCGGCATTGCCGAGATCCATGCCGATAATGGTGTGCGCCGGCAGCTCGCGGAATTCACCGATCGCCTCGGGCGGATCTACGACATCCGCTTTGAGATCTACCGGCGCAAATTCTTCGTCAAGTTTCTGAATAATTTCCTCAATCAGTTGCCGCCGCTGTTCTTCTTCTCGGTCGGCGGCTGGCTGGTGATCCGCCACCATCTGTCCTTCGCCGCCCTGGTCGCCGTCGTTGCCGCCTATAAGGACCTGGCGGCGCCGTGGAAATCGCTGCTCGATTTCTATCAGGCGAAAGAGGACAGCCGGATCAAATACGAGCAGGTGATCGAGCAGTTCCAGCCGCCGGGCCTGCTCGACCGCGCGCTGCAGCTGGCCGTGCCGGAGTCCCTGCCGCATTTCACCGGCACGCTCGAACTGCGCGGCGTCGCCTTTGACGAACCGTCCGGACTGGTGCCGCTCGACGGCATCGATCTGGTTCTGCCGCTCGACCGGCATACGGCGATCCTGGGCGATGCGGCGAGCGGCAAGACCGAACTCGGATTGCTGCTCGGCCGGCTGGCGCAGCCGCGCAGCGGCCTCGTGCTGGTCGATGGCGTCGATCTCAACCGGCTGCCCTATGCCGCGACTGGCCGGCGCATCGGCTATGTCGGCGCTGCGGCCACGCTGTTCGCCGGCAGCCTCTACGACAATCTCGTGGCCGAGCTGCGGCGCTGGCCGATCACGGATGCCGAGGATGGCCGCCTGAGCTTCGGCCGGGATGGCGGCCGGGTCGACCTGGCCGCGGCTGGGGTCGCCAGCGAGACGGCGCTCGGCGCCCGCATCCGGCAGGTGCTGGCCATGGTCGGACTGGAAACGGATGTGCTGCGGCTCGGGCTGCAGGGCCGGCTCGACTTGCGGGCCGAGCCGGCGGCCGCGGCGCGCATCCTGGCGGCGCGGGCGGCACTCGGCCGCAGCCTTGTCGAGCGTGGACTCGGCACGCTGGTCGAACGCTTCGATCCGTCGCGCTTCAACGCCAATCTGTCGCTCGGCGAGAATTTGCTGTTCGGCACGCCGCTCGACAGCGCCATGCCGCCGGAACGGCTGGCGGCGTCGCGACCGGTCCGCCACATCCTCGACCGGCTCGGCCTGACCGGCGATCTGGTTCGGATCGGCCGGTCGATCGCCGCGACCATGATCGAGATCTTTGCCGATCTGCCGCCCGGCCATGATTATTTCGAGCGCTTCGCCTTTATTGCCCAGGACGAGCTGCGGATTACCGGCGCCTGCTGGCGCGCGCCGACAAGCGCGGCCCCGACCCGCCTGGCCGGGCGCGACCGCCTGGCGCTGCTCGGCCTGAGCTTCCGGCTGGTCGAGGCACGGCATCGGCTGGGGCTGATCGACGACGCGCTGCGCCGCCGACTGGTCGCGGCCCGCCGCGCCTTGCGCGAGGAGCTGCCGGCGGCCTTCCTGAACGGCATCGAGTTCTTCGACCCGGATCGCTACAGCGCCGCCGCCTCGATCCTCGACAATCTGCTGTTCGGCCGCGTCGCCTATGGTGTGCCCGAGGCCGGGCCGCGCATCGAGGCGGCGGTGACCGAGCTGATCGAGGCCGCCGATCTGCGCGGCATCCTGATCGCCGCCGGTCTCGAAAGCCCGGTCGGCAGCGCCGGTGCGCGGCTGACGGCGCTGCAGCGCCAGAAGGTTGCGATCGCCCGAGCGGTGCTGAAACGCCCGGATCTGCTGGTGCTGAACCAGGCGACCTTGGTGCTCGATCGGCCAGCCAGGCGCAAGTTCTTGCGGCATTGCAACGCGAGTTTGCCGGGCGCGCGGTCATCGCGATCCTGCAGCGGGCGGAGTTTGCGCAGGGGTTTCGACCGCATCGTCGTGCTCGACCGCGGCAAGATCGTCGAGCAGGGCGACTTCACGGCACTTGACCGGCCGGATTCCAGCCTCACAATGCTGAAACAAGCTGAGGCATCATGAGTCTGACCGAGGAAGCCGAACTTCTACGCCGCATACCGCTCTTCGCCGAGATCGAGCCGGCGAAGCTCAAGCTGCTGGCCTTCACCAGCGAGCGCGTGAGTTTCGCGCCCGGCAGTTCCTGTTCCATCAGGGCGAGATGGGCGATGCGGCCTATATCCTGGTCGAGGGCGAGGTGTCGGTGCTGGTCAATGACGGAACCCGCGCCGTCGCGCGGATCGGCAGCAACCAGGTGGTCGGCGAGATTGCCGTGCTGGGCGACGTGCCGCGCACTGCCTCGGTCCGGGCCGAGACGCCGCTGGTCGCTTTGCGGATCTCGAAGGAAGCGTTCCTCGGCCTGCTGCACGACTTCCCGCAGGTCGCGGTCAGCATGATGCGCGTGGTGGCGCAGCGCCTGGAAAACACCACGGCCCCAGCTGCGCCGTGCCCTTGCCGAAGAGAACGGAGCCGACGCGGCGTGATCGGCTTCGGCCTATTGTCCGCGGGCAGCTCTTCCCGCACCACGACCCACCTCACCCCGGCCCTCTCCCCCCTGAAGGGCGGAGAGGGAGCTATCGAGCGCTTCGGCGGAAAGTCCTTCTCCGCCCCCCTTCAGGGGGGAGAAGGATTTAGGATGAGGTGGGTCCTGCCGTTGACGCAGGCTCTTCCGATCTTCGCTTCGATGGCCTTCTTGGCAGCAGGCATCATCCCATCGGCCGCTCAATCCCAAAGCCTCGCGACTGCACCGCCCATCACCGCCGCCCTTGCCACGCTCGACCGCGAGATCGTCGGCGACATCCAGGCGCATGGCTTTCCCGGTCTGTCGATCGCCGTCAGCCATGGCGACGAGATCCTCTGGCATCACGACTACGGCGCGGCCGATCTGGCGCGCGGCGACAAGGTTGGGTCGGCGACGCGGTTCCGGCTGGGCTCGATCTCCAAGCTGTTCACGGCGCTCGCCATCCTGCAGCTGCGCGATGCCGGCAAGCTCGATCTCGACGACCGCGTGACCAAGACCCTGCCCTGGTTCCACCTGGCCGGCGACGCGCATCCGGCGATCACGATCCGCGAGCTGCTGCTGCATCTCTCCGGCCTGCCGGCCGATGCGCCCGGCGTGTCCTGGACCGATCGGGTCATGCCGTCGCGCGAGCAGGTGATCCAGGGTTTGCCTGAGGTCGAGCCGGCGATTCCGGCCGAGAGCACCTGGAAATACTCGAATCTGGGCTATGTCCTGCTCGGCTTCGTGATCGAGGCAGCGTCGGCCGAAAGCTACGCCGGCTACGTCGAGACTCCTGTTCTCAAGCCGCTCGGCATGGCAGAGACGCTGGTCGAGCCCGAGCCGCAGACGCCGCGTCTCGCCATCGGCTATGGCGCGCGCGGCCCGGACGGTGTCCGCGATCCGCGCGCCTTCCTGCCGATGGGCGCCATGACGCCGGCCGCCGGCATTACCTCGACTTCCCTCGACATGGCCCGGCTCGCTGCCTGGGCATTGCTGGACGGAGACGGTCCGGTGCTGTCCGCACGCAGCCGGCGGGAGATGCTGCGCTCTCAGGCTGACTTCTCCGACTTCTCGGGCGGCCAGGGGCCTCGGCTGGGAGATCCGGCCGGCCGGTAAGGGGCTGCGTATCGGCCATGCCGGCAAGGCTGCGGGCTATGCCGGCAAGCTGGAGATCGAACCGGCAAGCGGCCTCGGCGTCGTCGTGCTGGTCAATGCCGACGAGAACGGCCCGGGCCGGATCGCCGACCGGGCCCCTCGACCTGCTCGGCCCCGCCTTGGCCGCCGCAACCCCGCCGCTGCCGGTTCCGGTCGCCGACCCGGCCTGGCAGGATTATGTCGGCATCTACGGCGCCGACCACCGCGACTGCGCCATCGTCATCGCCAATGGCCGCCTCGCCTGGCAGGATCCGGCCGCCGCCGACCCGGAGAAGACGCGGATTTATCTGGAATCGGCCGGTAAGGACCGGTTCAAATGGGCCTCGGGGCACCTGGTCGGCGAGGCCGTGGCGTTCGAGCGCGATGCCGCGGGCAAGATCACGCGGATGGTCGAGGGGCGGGTATTACGACGTGCGGCGATAACCTCAGCTGCCCAGCCGCACCACCACCGGCACATGGTCCGACGCCCTTTCCCAGCCGCGCACGCCGCGCAGGATGTCGTAGCCGGTCAGGCTCGGCGCCAGGTCCGGCGTCGTCCAGATATGGTCGAGCCGCCGGCCGCGGTCGCTCGCTTCCCAGTCCTTGGCGCGATAGCTCCACCAGGAATACAGCTTCTGCTCGGGCGGCACGAAATGGCGCACCGCGTCGACGAAGCCCGCAGTCGCCTGCAGCTTGCCGAAGCGCTCGACTTCGATCGGCGTGTGGCTGACCACGTCGAGCAACTGTTTGTGCGACCAGACATCGTGCTCCAGCGGCGCGATGTTCAAATCGCCGACCACGACCATGGAGCGGTCGCGGCGTTCGGGTGCGGCGAAATAGTCGGTCAGCTCGTCGAGGAAGGCGAGCTTATGGGCGAATTTCTCGTTCACCGCCGGATCGGGAATGTCGCCGCCGGCCGGGATGTAGAGATTATGCAGCTCGAAACCGCCATCGAGCTTGACCACGCCGTGGCGGCAATCGGTCTTGCCGCAGCGGTCGATCGTCAGCTTCTCGGTGAAGGGCACGCGCGACAGGATCGCGACGCCGTTATAGCCCTTCATGCCGTGCACCAGCCGGTAGCGGTAGCCGAGCGCCTCGAAGGCGGCGTCGGGAAAGAACTCGTCCGGCGTCTTGGTCTCCTGCAGGCACAGGATATCCGGCTGCACCTCGTTCAGCAGCCGTTCGACGCTGGCGATGCGCAGGCGGACGGAGTTGATGTTCCAGGTCGCGAGGGTCAGGGCCATCAGCGGATCACCACCTCGAGATCGGTCAGCCCGTCGACATGGCCGTGCAGCCGGTCGCCGCGCCCGACCGCGGCGACGCCTTCCGGCGTGCCGCTGTAGATCAGGTCGCCGGGCTGCAATGCCACGAGCCCGGAGAGATAGGCGATCACCTCAGGCACCGACCAGATCAGGTCATTGATGTCGCCCGTCTGGCGCCGCGTGCCGTTGACGTCGAGCCAGATCGCGCCTTTGTCGATCGGGCCGGTCTCGCTCGCCTTGTGGATCGGCGCGATCGGGGCGGAATGGTCGAAGCCCTTGCCCATGTCCCAGGGCCGGCCGAGCTTCTTGGCCTCGCCCTGCAGGTCGCGCCGGGTCATGTCGAGGCCGACGGCATAGCCATAGACGTGGCTCTGCGCTTCCGCGACCGGGATGTCGGCGCCGCCCGTGCCGATCGCGACGACCAGCTCGATCTCGTGATGCAGATCGGCCGTCTTCGGCGGATAGGGCATCGGGTTGCCGGTCAGCAGCAGGGCATCGGCCGGCTTGGTGAAGAAGAAGGGCGGTTCGCGATCCGGGTCGTGGCCCATCTCGCGCGCATGGGCCGCATAGTTGCGGCCGACGCAGAAGATCCGGCGGACCGGAAAGGGCGCGCCGCCGACGACCGGCACGGTCGGGATCTGCGGCGGGGGAACGGCGAACTCCATGGCGGGATCTCCTGGCTCAGGCGGCCGGCATCAAAGCAGATGGCAGGGATGGCTGCAACCGACGGCGCCTCGGCGCGCGGAAACCGTCCTATGCAGCAGGGGAGATTGGGGGGAGCCGAACAAAAAACGGCGTCCGATCAGGGGGGGGAAGATCGGACGCCGCTTGCTCTTGTGACGGCCAGTCAGGGGGGGATGAGTGGCCGTCGATGAAGTGTCGCTGGGGGAGTCCGAACAGGCAGGGGAACCGTACGGACATCAGGTCTCAGCTTCCTGATCACTTCATAAAGACAGATGGGGTCTCCCGATTGGGGAACAACTGCGTTCACTGCATAGCCGATTCGGGCCGCCTGCATGAAACGCTTGACTGTTGCCCTCGTTCACCACTCTCGCCGCCTACGCCGCCCGGCCCAATCCCGCCCGCCGGGCCGCATAAGCCCGGCAGGCCGCGCCGAAAGCGGCGAAAATCTTTTGCGAAACGGGGCTGTCGGCAAAACGGTACTCCGGATGCCATTGCACGCCGATCACGAATTCCGCGCCGCCCAGCCGGACGGCTTCAACCTGCCCGTCCGGCGCGGTGGCTTCGACGGCAAGGCCCGGTGCGACGCGGTCGATCCCTTGACCATGCAGCGAGTTGACCAGCACCTCGCCGCAGCCGGTCAGATCCTGCAGCCAGCCGCCCTCGCTCAGCGCGATGGAATGGGCTGGGCCGTATTGCGCCGGCAATGAATCCTCCGGGTTCGAGCGATGATCGTGGCGCCCTGCCACTTTGTGCACTTCCTGATACAGCGTGCCGTGCAGCGCCACGTTCAGCTCCTGCATGCCGCGGCAGATGCCGAGCACCGGCAGGCCGCGGGCGATCGCCCGGCGGATCAGCGGCAAGGTCGTGGCGTCGCGCGCCGGGTCGGTCGGATTGTTCTCGGGCTGCGGCGGCCCGTCATAGTGATGCGGCTCGACATTGGACGGGCTGCCGGTCAGCAGCAAGCCGTCGAGCCGGTCGAGCAAATCGTCGATCGGCAGATCCGCGCCCAGCGCCGGAATCAGCAGCGGCAGCGCCTCGGCGCCGTCCAGCACGGCGGTAATGTATTTCTCGCCGACGATATGATAGGGCGACTGTTTCAGCTCGCTGCGGCAGCAGGTGAGCCCGACCAGCGGGCGCGATCCGGCAACGGACATGAACGACCTCGATACTGTGATCCTCTAGCCTTCAGCTTGGCGTTGCCGCACGACCGGCGCAAGGGCTGCGCCTGCAGCCCCGACCTGCTAGCGCTGTGTCTCCAACAAATGTTGCCGATGCTTGCCTCCCTCTGACCGTCATCCCCGGGACGGGCCCACGGCTGTCCGGCACATGTTTTGCTGGACGCGGTGCATGACATTGATTCTACTCGCTCTTGAGCATCTGGCCGGTGTTCGAGATACGAAATAGGACCAACGTCATGCGCCATCAGGATAACGTTTTTCAGGGTCTGGTGAAGCTTCTTCCGTGGGATGCTTTTGACCGCTTGGTCGAGGCACACGGCAGCGACGTGGATGCCCGGCGGCTTCGGACCAAGGATCAGTTGGTCGCGCTGCTCTATGGACAGTTTTGCGGGGCGGCGAGCCTGCGGGAGATCGAAGCGGGGCTGCAGAGCCACGCCGCCCAACTCTATCACCTCGGCGGCCGCAGGGTCGCACGCTCGACCCTTGCCGAAGCCAACGCTTATCGCCCTGCTGACGTGTTCAGCGGCTTGTTCTCGGCGCTGCTTGGGCAATTCGAGCGCGGCTGGCGGCGCAAGGTCGGCGATGCCGTGCGGCTGATCGATTCCAGCGGCTTGCCGCTCAACGGCTTGAGCCGCGACTGGGCAAGCTTCTCGACCGGGGTCTGCGGCGCGAAGATGCACATCGTTTACGATCCGGACGCCGATTGCCCGATCTATGCCGCCGTGACCCCGGCCAATGTCAATGACATCACCGCCGCCAAGGAAATGCCGATCGAATCGGGAGCGACCTACGTCTTCGACCTCGGCTATTATGACTTCGGCTGGTGGGCAAAGCTCCATGCCGCCGGCTGCCGTATCGTGACCCGCCTCAAGGCCAATACGCCCTTCAGCGTTGTCGAAACACACGCCGTACCGGCCAATTCCTGTGTGCTCAGCGATCACCTCGGCCACCTGCCCAAGCGCCTAGCCGCATCCCGCAAAAACCCGATATCCGGTCTGGTCCGCGAGATCTGCGTCGTCATCGAAACCGGCAAGATCCTGCGGATCTTCACCAATGACCTAAACGCCAGCGCCGAGGAAATTGCCGCCCTCTACAAAAGACGCTGGGCGATCGAGCTGTTCTTCCGATGGGTCAAGCAAACCCTCAAGATCCGCCACTTCTTCGGAACCTCCCAGAACGCCGTGCGCATCCAGATCGCCGTCGCGCTCATCGCCTACCTGCTGTTGCGCTTGGCTCAGCAAGCCAACAAACTCGTCGAAAGCCCGCTCGCCTTCGCTAGGCTGATCCGAGCCAATCTCATGCACCGCAGGCAGATCCCGACGCTCCTCAACAAACCACAACCACCAAGGCCGGCAACCGGGCAAATGGAGTTCACCTTCCACGATCGACGAGCAATCAAAAGGCCGACCGCAACCCAAAGGCTCAAAAATGCCGCATAGCAAGCCGCGTGCCGGACAGCCGTGGGACGGGCCCGGCCATGACGAAGAAAAGTACGGCGACAAGTGTCAGGCCCGGCAGGGGTTGCGCTTGCTGGCCTCGCTGTCGGGCAGGACGAAGGTGCAACGGCCCGGTGCCGCGACATCCTGCAGATCGGTCAGCGCCACCACGGTGGCACGGCCCTGCGGGTCGATCACGCTCCATTGCTGCAGCACCAGCGGGTCGTCGGAAAACACCATGGTCAGCGTGCTGTCGGACTGATCGTTGCTCTGCGCCACGGTGACGCGGAAGATCTTCGGGCCGCGTTCGAACCGGGTGACGGTGACGTCGCCGGACAGAGTGATGCCGTCGCGCAGGATCAGCCAGGCCGGCGTGTCCTTGACCGGCACGAACTGGATATCGTTGAGCGACTGGTCATTGACCTCGATGAAATTGCCGTCGCACACGATCAGCAGCTTGGTCGGCGCGTCATATTCGAAGCGCATCTTGCCCGGCCGCGACAGCCAGATCGTGCCGGTCGAGACCGAGCCGTCGGGATTGGTCTGCTGGAACTTGCCGCTGACCGTCTTGATGCCGTTGAGATAGGCCTGGATCCGGTCGAGATCGGCCTGGTCGGCAGCCGACAGCTTGGCACGCGGCGGCGCCGCCGCGAAGGCAGCGCCAGGGCCGAGCAGCAGGGCGAGCGCGAGCCCGCCGAGAACGCCGCGCCGTGTCGGGACGGCCTCGAAAATTGTCATGGGTGCCAATGCCCTGCATCGCTCCGGAAGGCTGTTGAGATAGGACGGCAACGCCGGACAATCAACAGGCTTGGGACTTGTTGGAGAAGAGTTGAATCGAGGCAAGGTGCCCTGCTCCTGCACTGAGCGTGTGAAAGAATCTCGATCTCTGACGCGCAGATTGAACCGCAAATTACGGGGCAAATCGGCCAAACCTCCCTCTCCGCCCCATTGGGGCGGAGAGGGTCGGGGTGAGGTGGGGAACGCTTCAATAGTGCAGAAATCCCAACGCTTTACGCCGGCATCGACACCCACCTCACCCTAAATCCCTCTCCCCCCTGAAGGGCGGAGAGGGACTTTTTCGGGCGATCTTATTTTCCCTTTTGCGTGGCTCGCGAGCATACGGCGGGCAACAGAGATTCTTTCACACGCTCAGTGCAGGAGAGCGCGCTAAAGCGCGGCGTTCCGTCTCCGCAAGGAGGCGACGCGCGTAAGCGCGATAAACCTCGCGAGCGGAGCGAAGCAATCCAGCGGTCGGTGGCTGGGGCCCCTGGGTTGTTTCGCTCCCCTCGCAAAGACGGACACTCGTGTCACGATCAGCGTGGAATCGATGTGACTGTCCTAAGGCTGCTCCGACGCCAGATAGGCGGCGATATCGATCCGGTCTTCCGGGGTCAGATGGGTGACTTCGGGCAGCATCGCCGCGACGGCCGGGCCTTGGCGGAAGCCATGCTGGATATCGTAGAGCTGGCGGACGATGTAGCTGGGCGGGCGGCCCGCAAGCGGTGGCGTCAGACCCATCCCCTTGAGCCGGGCGCCATGGCACGATCCGCAAGGCCGCGCCCCGGCGCCGCTGTCGACCAGTCGTTTGCCGCGCGCGAGGCTGCCGGGCGGCACATAGGCCGTGATCGTGGTACGCCAATCGCCATTCTCGAACGGTTCGAGATCATCCGGCAGTTCCAGAACCCGCTGGCCGATCGGTTCCTCGCCGGCACCGTCGATCCGCACCAAGGTGAAACCATAGACGCGGGTCTTCGGCACGATCGCCGCCTCGACTACATGGATGCGCGTGCGATAGGGCAGCTTCGAGAAATAGGCCGCGGCCTGCCTCAATTCGTCGGGACTGACGGCGTGCGCGACCTTTGCCATCGCCTGTCCGCAGGGCTCGACCTCAGGCACCGCGCATTGCCGCCGCCCGGACCGGAATTCCCGGATCTGCGCTTCGATATAGGCGGCCGGCAGCCCGGCGACCGCAGTGTCTTCCGGACTGCCGACGCCGGTCGCCAGATGGCAATAGCTGCAGGCGATGAGATCCGGTGCATGGCCATGCTGGACGACGCTGGGGAGTTGCGGATGATCGTCCGGAAACCAGTCCGGTACATCGAACGGATCGTCGGCCGCCTTGGGCGTCACGCTCAGTTTCGCACCCGGAACGGTGACCAGCGCCGGCGGCGGCGTCGCGTCATCGGGTTTCTGATAGATCACGAACGCCCAATCGGGCGGCGGATCATCCGGCGTCGCGGCCAGCGCGCCGCACAGGGTGACGACGGCTGTCAATCCGGCGGCCCCGGCCATCACCCATCGAAACATGCTGTCCCTCGCCCGGCGACCATCGCTGAAGGGTTGTATACTTTCCCAGCCACGGCCAGTGCGAGAGTAATCCCGTCGTTTGTGCCAGGCCTATGCCCGCGCCGACCGGCGCAGCGCCTGCGGCGGCAGGCCGAAGGCGCGGATGAAGGCGCGGCGCATCCGCTCCGGATCGCCGAAGCCGGTGCCGAGCGCGATGCGGTCGATTGCGTCGCGGCCGTCTTCGACCTGCTCGCGCGCCGCTTCGATGCGCAGCCTTTCGATCGCGCGGGCCGGGGTCAGCCCGGTCTCCGCGGTAAAGCGGCGGGGCGAAGTTGCGCGGGCTCATCGCCGCCTGCTCGGCCAAATGGTCGACGCTCAGATCTTCATCCAGCCGCTCGCGCGCCCAGGCGAGCAGCGGGCCGAACCGGCCGCCCGACCGTTCCAGATCGAGCAGCGCCGAGAATTGCGACTGGCCGCCCGGCCGCTGGCGATAGACGACGAGCTGCTGGGCGGTGCTGCGGGCGACCTCCTCGCCCAGATCCTCGGCGATCAGCGCGAGCGATAGATCGATCCCGGCCGTGATGCCGGCCGAACTCCAGATCGAGCCGTCGCGCACAAAGATGCGGTCGGGTTCGAGCCGGATTTTCGGATAGCGCCGCGCGAAATGTCCGCTGCGGCTCCAATGCGTGGTCGCGCGCTTGCCGTCGAGCAGCCGGCCTCGGCCAGGACATAGGTGCCGGAGCAGACGCTGGCGATGCGCCGCGCCCGGCCGCTGACCGCGAGCACATAGGCGAGCAGGGCCGGATCTTCCGCGGCGCGGCGCGTGCCGTCGCCGCGCGGCAATGATCAGGGTGTCGAGCGCCGGCGCGTCGGCCAGCGGGATCGCGTTCATCGTGGCGCCGGAAGAGCTTGTGACCGGTCCATCCGTCGTCGCCAGGACATGCAGCGCATAGGCACCCGGGACGTAGCGCGCCGCGATCTCGAAGGCGGCGATCGGGCCGGCCGCGTCGAGCAGCTGGAAGTCGGGGAAGATCAGGAAGCCGATGGTGCGTGACATGGCTGATAAGGAGGGAACTCTGTCATTTATGCCAGAGCCTAGGCAGGCGAGACTGCATCCGTCAAGCCAAGGGAGCCGTCCATGACCGATCAGCCCTTCACGATTGTCGCCGCGATCTATGCCGGCATGACCCAGCTCGATTTCACCGGGCCGCATACCGTGTTCAGCCGCATCCCCGGCGCCGTCACCATCACGGCGTCCGAGCCGGGCGGGCCGATCGAATCCGAGGGCGGGCTGATCTTCGCCGGCACGGCGAAGCTGGCCGAAATCGAGCGCTGCGACCTGCTCTTCGTGCCCGGCGGCCTGGCGACGACCGATGTGATCAACGATCTGGCCTTCATGGTGCAGATCCGGCGCCTGGCCGGGCAGGCGCGCTATCTGACCTCGGTGTGCACCGGCTCGCTGGTCCTGGGTGCCGCCGGGTTGCTCAAGGGCAAGCGCGCGGCGTGCCACTGGGCCTGGCGCGACATGCTGCCGCTGTTCGGCGCCGTGCCCGACGAATCCCCGCGTGGCGCGCGACGGCAACATCATCACCGGCGGCGGCGTCACGGCCGGATCGATTTCGCGCTGGTCGTCGCGGCCGAACTGGCCGGGCCGGTCTTCGCCCAGGCGCTCCAGCTCGGCCTCGAATACGCGCCGGCGCCGCCCTTCGCGGCGGGCCGGCCGGAGATCGCCCCGGCCGAAGTGCTGTCGCTGGTCCAGGCGCGCATGGCCAAGCTGATGCCCGGCCGGCTCGCTGGGGCGCGGACGGCTGCGGCGCGGCTTTAAAGCCGCGGCGGTGGCGGGGCCAGCACCTCGCGCTTGCCGACATGGTTCGCGGCGCTGACCACATTCTCCTGCTCCATCCGGTCCATGATCCGGGGCGGCGCGGTTGTAGCCGATCTGCAAATGGCGCTGGATGAAGCTGGTCGAGGCCTTGCGCTCGCGGGTCACCAGGGCGACGGCCTGATCGTAGAGGTCGGCGCCTTCGTCCGTCCCTTGCGGCCGTCAGTCACGCCAATGGTCAAAGCTTCGTCACCAAGATCTCATCTCGAAGAGGCGACCACTGGCGTCCTCATCGTGAAGCAACAGCACAATCTCGGACGGGCTGAACACAGGATCGTTGCCCATCCGAGGCGGGGTGTCAGAGTCTATGAGCGTGATCACAGACTGGAGTCCGAGTGCTGTATAATCGCGCAGCACGGCCAGCAGATTTGCCTTCTTTCGAGGGTCCAGTGACTCGAAGATACCGTCGTGATAAGCGAAACGCGGGAACGGATCAAGATGGGCGCGCAAAACGGCCAAATCGAATGCCACGCAAAGCAACTTCCTGTAGGTGTTGCCGCGATCGGCGCTCGTTGCATTGCCCGCATCGTCAAGCAGCTCTGCCCGAAACTCCAGATGACCTTGCTGATTCACCGAGACACTTAGCAAAGCCTTCATGGCTATTACATCTTCGACGATCTCATTGAAGAATAGCCGAATCTTGGAGAACAGGCTGTCGTTATCGCCACTTCGCGCTTCGACGTCTTCCTCGACCTGGCTTTGCAGATGGGTCTTCTCCTCGGTGAGCGAGCGGATATCGGTACGCAATTGCTGCAGCCGATGCACGAACTCGCGCCGACGCCCCAGAGTTTCGATGTCGGCGCGGAGCGTCACCAGCTCCCCTGAAATGTGCTTATATTTTGCGAAGGAGTCGGTACTGCTAAGAAATCCAAGCATTTCCGAGCGGCGCTTGCCGAGTGCGTTCAGCTCGGTGTTAACGCTCTTGAGCTCTGCTTCGATTTCGGCGCGTTCCTCAAGCAGATAGCCATGCCGTTCCTCGGTTATCGCCTTGTTGAACGCAATGAGTTGCTGGAAGTCCTTCTTGATCTGACCTTCGAACAATACACCCGTTTCCTGGAACATCACCTTGGCATCTTCGGATCGAACAGGATCTGATCCTCCTCAAGGGAAGCGATAACCTTCTTCCGGTTCTGCATTAGCGAGTATCGCCGCGCGTTCAGGGCCGCGATCCGCTCGTCCACTTGCTCGACGAGCCGCTTCGTCTCTGCCTTGTCTTCGTCGCGAAAATCAAATGCGTCGAGCAGCAACTGCTTCTTCTCGACCTCCTGGCGCTTCAGCGCCAAGATGCCATCGATCTTGCCCGCATCCTCGACCTCGCCACCCATTTCCAGACGGATCGTGCTCGCATCGCGCTGCTTCTGCTCCAGCTCATCCTCTTTAAGGTAATGACGTTCGATCAGTTCGCCGTTGAAGCCAAGGATGTGCGCGAGGAACGGCTTCCACTCCACGTGCGCGTTTGCGAACTTGCGCAGTTGGAATACGTCCCGGAAATCCTCCTGCGAGCGCAGGAAATAGCTTAAACCCTTTCGATATTGCCACGGCTTCAAGGCGCGCCAGTCAAGCAGGCTGTCGAGTAACTCCTTGGCGCGCTCGAAACGGGACATCTATATGGTCCCATTCAAGATCAGGCAGTGTCGTGAAATCTTGGTGGCGTGCTGCGTGCTTCTTGAACGCTATTCGGCTCGCATCTTCAACACCGCGCCGGACCGTCACGTAGGTGCCGTCTACCAGCTCGATCTCAAGGAAAAACACGAAATCACGGAACAGGTCGAGGTGCTTGAAGAGGAAAAATTTGGCGTCTCGCCCTGACAGGAACCCAAAATCCAGCAGTCGACCCAGCGTGGTCTTACCGAGGTTATGCGTGTCCCGGTCGCGGTTCTCGGGCAACCGGATCTCCGCAAGGACAACGTTTAAATCCGGCGTGAACTCGACGGGTGTGAAGAGATCGGGCTTGTTGGAATAGAGCTTAGATGGCTTCATTCTGCCCAACGTACTCAAGCGCATCGGTTTTCGGGTGGTAATCGACAAGACCCAACAGGAATAGGAAATTGATCGCCGGCAGGAACAGCACGTCGCCGCCGATCACCGCCTTGCGGGCATATTTGAACAGCCCATCGTATTCGCATAGGCGCCGCGCCCTCAGACGCGCGAGCAACAGCAGGGCGACGTTGATAATCGTGCGATCGGGATGCGCGTGCTTACTTGGTCTCAGCATCCGCAACCTCGCCGATATCGCAGTTCCAGTACATGTAGAAGAGCAGCGCGCGCGCAAGCCGCTTGTGCTTCGTCTGCCGTAAGCTCGGGTGGCGGGCCACCAATAGGTCCATCAGGTAATTCATCACCGAATCAAAGTTCTGATATTCCTTGCGCTTTGCGATAATTTTGAGCTGGAACTCCTCGACCGCCGCCTCATAGGCCTTGAGGATCTCCATGTTTTCCGGCGCCGCCAGGAAAGTGCGGATCTGCGCAGTGTCTTTGAGGAAGCGCTTGCGCTGCTCCTTCGCGTATTCCGGCGTCATGCTATTGAGCTTGTTTTTGTCCTCGTAGGAGGTGCGCTCTCCAGGGGGCTGATCGGCAACGCCGGATAGGTCAGCCCCATCACTGGCGATCGCCTCCCACGACGAGCGCGATTTCGTCGGGCGAAACGATCAGTGGCGAGTCGACCGGATCCAGATCGGCAAGTTTGGGGAACGTCGGGGAACTGCTTGAGCCAAATCTCAAGCTGCTCAAGCCCGCAAAGATGGACCGAACTCTCTGGCAGACCACTTTCCTTGGCGATGTGAGCCGTGATCATCTGATCCGCGTTGCCGGCGAGCTTCCGATTTGCGAACAGCATATAGTGATCGAGTTGCTCTTGTCCGCGTAACCTCTTGATGCGCGGCACTTCCTCGCCGATCACTGTTTTGGTCGAATTGGCGCTAAAGAAATCAGTCTCGCTGAAAAGTCGATTGTAGCCGTTGGTGTGTTTGGCCTGGATGATGACCGTGCCAACCCACGGCGCCGACTTGCTCGGGAAAAGTTCGGCCGTTCCGACAAACTTTGCGTCCCGCCCGCCGTCCACCCCCCTTAGAAAAGCCTTTGACCGATATGCCGAACAGATGTTGACAAAGAAGGATGATCAGCCGTTCGAACTGCTCGTCGCTGAGGTCCTCGTATCGGTACATCATTTTGGTTCGGGTCCGGCTTGGCACGCAGCCAGGAGGCCATCCGACTGCATTACGGGGAATCGATTAGCACATTGACGGCCAGCTTCAAATGGCGGGCCGTCAGAATCTGACGGGAAAGACGTACTTCCGCGAACGCTGAGGTAGTGGCGGGCGCCCCGGTCAATGTCTGCTTCCCACGCCTCCTCACTGGCAAGCCGTCCCTCCCCTCCCGGCCCAAATCAATCTACGGGCATATCCGCTCGGTCGTCGGTTCCCGGCGCGAAGCCGTCTGCGCGCCGTCGCTGGGCAGGGAATGCCCCCGCTGGATCTCGCCCCTAGATCCGCGGCGGTGGCGGCGCCAGCACCTCGCGCTTGCCGACATGGTTGGCGGCGCTGACCACATTCTCCTGCTCCATCCGGTCCATGATCCGGGCGGCGCGGTTGTAGCCGATCTGCAGATGGCGCTGGACGAAGCTGGTCGAGGCCTTGCGCTCGCGGGTCACCAGCGCCACGGCCTGGTCGTAGAGATCGGCGCCCTCGCCATCGCCGCTGCTGCTGCCACCACCATTCGACTCGTCGAATTCGGCGACCGGGGAGTCATCGTCTTCCGTGACTTCCTCGATATAGCTCGGGGTGCCCTGGCTTTTGAGGAAGTTCACGACGCCTTCCACTTCGCTGTCGGCGACGAAGGGGCCGTGGACGCGGGTGATGCGGCCCGCCGCCGGCCATGTAGAGCATGTCGCCGCGGCGAGCAGCTGTTCGGCGCCGGCCTCGCCCAGGATGGTGCGGCTGTCGATCTTCGACGTCACCTGGAAGCTGATGCGGGTCGGGAAATTGGCCTTGATCGTGCCGGTGATGACGTCGACCGAGGGGCGCTGCGTCGCCATGATGATATGGATGCCGGCAGCGCGCGCCATCTGGGCCAGGCGCTGGATCGCCGCCTCGATATCCTTGCCGGCGACCAGCATGAGGTCGGCCATCTCGTCGACCACGACGACGATGAAGGGCAGCGGATTGGAGTCGAGCGGCTGTTCCTCGAAGGTCGGCTCGCCGGACTCGACGTCGAAGCCGGTCTGGACCCGGCGCGACAGCGTCTCGCCGCGCGCCCGCGCCTCGGCCAGGCGCTGGTTGAAGCCCTCGATATTGCGCACGCCGAGCTTGGACATGGCGCGATACCGGTTCTCCATCTCGCGCACGGTCCATTTCAGCGCGACCACGGCCTTTTTCGGGTCCGTGACGACTGGCGCCAGCAGATGCGGGATGCCGTCATAGATCGACAGCTCCAGCATCTTGGGGTCGATCATGATGAATTTGCACTGATCCGGCGGCATCCGGTACAGCACCGACAGGATCATGGTGTTGATGCCGACCGATTTGCCCGAGCCGGTGGTACCCCGCGATCAGCAGATGCGGCATCTTGGCCAGGTCGGCGATGATCGGGCCGCCGCCGATATCCTTGCCCAGCACGAGCGACAGCTTGGAGGTGTTGCGCTCATAGGCGTCGGACGCCAGCAGCTCGTGCAGATAGACGGTTTCGGATTTGGCGTTGGGCAGCTCGATGCCGATGACGTTGCGGCCGGGGACGACGGCGACGCGGACCGAGACTGCGCTCATCGAGCGCGCAATGTCGTCGGCCAGGCCGATGACGCGGGACGACTTCGTGCCGGGGGCGGGCTCCAGCTCGTAGAGCGTCACGACCGGGCCGGGCCGGACCTTCACGATCTCGCCCTTGACGCCGAAATCCTCGAGCACGCTCAGCAGCAGCAGTGCATTCTGCTGCAGCGCTTCTTCGCTGGGGCCGGTGCGGCCGCGATCCTTGGGCGGCTCGGCCAGCAGATCGAGCGGCGGCAGCTCGTAGCGGTTCTTCGGTTCGAGATCGAGGCTGGCCTGGCGTGGCGCCTCGGCCCGCTTGCCCGGGGCGGGGCCGGCCGGCTTGGGCGCGACCACGTCGCGCGGCAGCTCGCGCCGGGCCGGGGCGCCGGCTGCAGTGAGAAAGCGCGGCAGCTCGGTCGAGACCATGCCGTCATCCTCCGGCGCGGTCTCCCGTGCCGTGCCGACACCAGTCTGCGAGCCCATTTGCGGCTCGGTCCGCTGCTTCGGCTTGATCGCCGGTTCGCGCGGCGGCCGGTTCAGGCCGAAGCTCGGCGCCTGGCGCAGCACCGGTGCCGCGGCGCGCGCACTCCATTTCCAGGTGGTGAGCCCGGCCTTGCCGCTGACCCGCGCAACCTTGCCAGCACCGCGCCCGACTTCCTGCCATTCGAGCCAGGACAGCCCCAGGATGAAGACCAGCATCAGCCCCGACAGGGCGGCGAAACCCATGGCGACGAAGGCGGTGGCGGCGCCCAGCGTCACCTTCAGCCAGAACAGATGGCCCAACACGCCGCCGGCCATGCCGGGCAATACGCCCAGGCTGATCGCCACGGCCAGCATCAGCACGGGCAAGGCCAGCAGCCGGAGCCAGATCATCCGGATCGGCAGATGCAGCAACAGACGCAACGCCCAGACCGCCAAGACGGTCGGGAAGACGACACTGGCCGCGCCGACCGACTGGATCAGGGCATCGGCCAGCACGGCGCCGATCGGTCCGCCGAAATTCGCCGGCACCTTGTCGATCGCCATGTTCCAGGACGGGTCGGTCCGGTCATAGGTCGCCAGCACCAGATAGAACACCAGGCTCGCGATGAAGAGCAGCGTGCCGATCAGCTCGTTCACCCGCTTCAGCAGGAATTCGCGGGCGCCGAGCGTCGACTTGGTGCGGTCGAAGGTGGCGGTAAAGCTCGCCATGGCCGTCTTCACAGCAGGCTCACTCCTCAACTGGGGCGAAATCCGCCCGGTCAGAGCACACGGATCATCCTTTCGAGCGCTTCCGCCACCGTCGCATCGTCATGGACCAGCGCCAGGCGCAGATAGCCGGCACCCGGATTGTGGCCGTTCGCATCCGCGGTGCCGAGATAGAGGCCCGGCACGGATTTGACCCCGCCGTCGCGCCACAGCTTGAGCGCCGCCGCCTCGCTGTCGCCGACATCGAGCCACAGGAAGAAGCCGCCGGCCGGCCGGTAGAAGCCGAAGCGGTCGCCCAGCACCCGCTCGGCCGTGTCGATCTTGGAGCGATAGAGCGCGCGGTTCTCGATGACATGCGCTTCGTCGCGCCACAGCGCTGCGGCGGCAGCCTGGATCGGCAGCGGCATCTGGCTGCCGCCATAGCTGCGCAAGGTGAAGAACCGGCGGATCAGCCGCTCGTCGCCGGCGACGAAGCCGGCGCGCAAGCCCGCCCCGTTCGAGCGTTTGGACAGGCTGTGGAACACCAGCAGATTGTCCAGCCCTTCGCCCAGCGCCTGGGCCGCTTCGAGCGCACCCGGCGGCGGCTCGCGGTCATAGATCTCGGAATAGCATTCGTCGACGACCAGCACGAAATCATGCCGCCGCGCCAGCCGGAGGGCGTGCTTCAGATAGTCGAGGCTGGCGATGGCGCCTTGCGGATTGGCCGGGGTGCACAGGATGGCGATGGCGGTGCGGTCGAGCAGCTCGGGGTCGAGCACGGTGAAATCCGGCAGGAACCCGGTCGCGCGCGTCGCCGGCAGCGGCACCAGATCGGCGCCGGCCATGACCGCGGCGCCGCGATAGGTCAGATAGAGCGGGTTGGGGATCAGCGCCGCCGGCCGCTTGCCGGCCTTGAGCGCCGGCACGGCCAGCTCGGCGGCGAGATAGAGCCCCTCCTTGGTGCCGCACAAGGCGAGCAGATGCCGTTCCGGATCGAGCATGCCCGGCGCCAGGCCGTAACGCCGGCCGAGCCAGTCGCAGGCGGCGCCGCGGAATTCCTCGGTGCCCTGGATCGGCGGATAGCGGTTCCACTCGCCGGCGCGCGCCGCGATCACCTCGGCGACCCAGGGCGGCGGCGCGTGCTGCGGCTCGCCGACGCTGAGAATCAGCGGACGCTCATTGCTGCGCGGCGCGACATCCTTCAGCAGCGCGTTCAGCCGCGTGAACGGATTATCGCCAAGTCCTTCCAGACGCTCGTTGATTACCACGATCGCTTCCGCTACCTGCCAAGGTCGGGCCCTGAGGAATCAGGATGTTACCCGACAATCTTGACACAATGGTATAGCCAAAAGCGGTTTTGCGCGAGCCGAAAAAGCGGCGGGGTCGGGGCCGGATCAGATCGGGTGCTTGGCCAGGAACTGGAGGATGAGGCTGGCGATCTCGTCGGTCTTTTCGTCGAGAGCGAAATGCCCGGCGTCCAGCAGATGGATCTCGGCATCCGGCAGATCGCGCTGAAAGGCCGCGCCGCCGGCGGCGATGAAGGACGGATCGTTCCGCCCCCAGACCACCAGGGCCGGCGGCTTGTTCGCGCGCAGCCAGGCCTGCCAGGCCGGGTAGGAGGCGACATTGGTCCGATAGTCGTAGAGCAGGGCCGCCTGGATCTCGCGCTGGCCGGGCCGCGACAGATGGGCGAACTCGTCGGTCCAGCTATCCGGATTGTAGCGCTCCGGATGCGCGGTGCCGAGGGTGTGGCGCTGTTCGGTCGCGCTAAGGGACACGAAGGCGTCGAACACCTCCGGATGCGCTTTCGGATCGGCCCAGTATTGCGCGATGCCGGCCCATTTGGCGCCCAGGCCTTCCTGATAGGCATTGGCGTTCTGGATGATCAGCGCCTGGACCCGCTCCGGACGGGCCTGGAACATGCGAAAGCCGACCGGCCCGCCGTAATCGTGCAGATAGAAGGCGCTTTTCCCGATCTTGAGCTGGTCGAGCAGCTTGCCGGTCGTCTCGGCCAGATGGTCGAAGCTGTAGATATAGGTCGAAGGCGGCGGCGCGTCGCTCCGGCCGAAGCCCGGGAAATCCGGCGCGATCACGTGATAGCGCGGCGCCAGCAGGGGAATCAGCGTGTCGAATTCGCGCGAGGACGACGGAAACCCGTGCAGTAGCACGATGGTCGGTGCGTCCTTCGGGCCGGCTTCCCGGTAGAAGATACCGACGCCGTCGATTGTCGCGCGGTGATAGGTCGTGGTCGCGGTCGTCGAGTCGAGGGCCAGGGCGGCATGGCCGGCGATCAGCGCGGCGGCAGCGGCCAGGAGAGCTTGCGTTGCCATGATGGACTCCTTCGCGATCGGATCGGTTATACGCGGGCCGGGACGATCAGCACTGCGCCGATAAGGCCGAACTCATCTGCGCCGACCGCCTGGATACCGGCGCGACCGCGAAGGCCGGAGCGGCCGCCGTTGCCAGATTGGCGATCACGAACCGGGCAAGTTCCCAGAGCAGCAGGCGCTTGCGGTCGACCCCTGCCGCCAAGGCGGCGATGGTCGGCGACAGCAGCGCCTGGGCGGCGGTGTAGAGCGCCGTCGTCTGGCCGCCGGCACTGATGGCGACGCCGACGCCATGGGCAATCTGGGGCAGCGTCCCGGCAACGGCAAAGCCGTCGGTCCCGAACGCGAACAGGCCGAGAGCCAAAACGAGCAGGCGCCGATCCATGATGGAGTGTCCCGAGGAAAGGGTTCGAGCCGGTGCGGCTCATCTCGGGGAGCACTATCTCTCTTCTCGCCCGGCTGTTTAATCCGATAAGATTGAGAGGCATCTTACCGTTGGATGAGTAAATCGATGGACCGTTTCGAAGCCATGTCGATGTTCCTCACCACGCTCGACAAGGGCAGCCTGTCGGCCGCCGCACGGGCCATGCGGGTGCCGGTGCCGACGCTCAGCCGAAAAGTCGCCGATCTCGAAGCGCTGCTCGGCGCGCAGCTCCTGACGCGCAGCACCCGCAAGCTGACCCTGACCGATGCCGGCATCGCCTATGCGGCGGCGGCGCGGCGCATCCTCGAGCAGGTGCACGAAGCCGAGCAGGAGGCCGCCGGCGAATTCACCACGCCGCGCGGTGATCTCGTGCTCGCCGCGCCCATGCTGTTCGGCCGTCTGCATGTGCTGCCGGTCGTTGCCGATTTCCTGGCGCTGTTTCCCGAAATCAACGTCCGGCTGATGCTGGGCGACCGGGTCGTCAACCTGATCGACGACCATGTCGACATGGCGGTGCGCCTTGGGGTCCTGCCCGATAGCGGCATGATCGCGACGCGGATCGGGTCGATGCGCGCCGTGATGTGCGGCAGTCCCGCGCTGCTCGGGAAACATGGCGTCCCGCAGACACCGGAAGATCTGCAGCGCATGCCCTGCGTCGCGGCCGACGGGTCCACGCTGGCGCCGAATTGGCGCTTTCGCCACCCCGATACGGCAGCGAGTTTCGAAGTGCCGGTCGTCCCGCGACTGATCACGACGGCGGAGGCCGCGGTGGCGGCCGCGATCCGCGGCATCGGCTTCGTGCGCCTGCGCTACTATCACGCCGTCGACGCGATCCGCGCCGGCAAGCTCGTCCTGGTGCTCGAAGCCTATGAGCCGGCGCCGACGCCGATCCACCTGATCCATGTTCCCCGTGCGCAGATGCCGCTCAAGATGCGGCGATTCCTCGCTCAAGATGCGGCGATTCCTGGATTTCGCCGCACCGAATCTGCGCAAATCCCTGGCCGCGATCGGGTCTTCGTCCTGAACGGCCTTACCGGCGCCGGGGCCGCTGCGCCGCGACCTGGAGCAGCAGGGCCGTCGCCCAGAACACGGCCGCGACGCTCGCGACTCCGGAGAGCAGCCACGCTGCCGCAAGCGCCAGCGGCACGCCGCGGGTCCAGCCATGCCAGGCCCGTTCCAGGACCGGCGCCGGCCGGCCCCGGTCGCGCCGCCGGGCCAGCCAGATCGTAACACCAGAGGCGGTGATCCAGGTCAGCGCCGCGCCCAGGACACCATAGGCGATGCGCACCGGCAGCCCGCCCCAGAAGCCGAAATGCACCTGGGCCGCGCCGGAATAGAGCTGCAGCCCGGCGGAGCCGGTGACGAAGCCGACGCGGCCGATCTCGCTGCCTGCCGCATCGAAGAAGATCTGGTCGCCGCGCGGCAGGCGGCCGGGGCCGGTCACCTCGACCCGGATGCGCATGCCGGCACTGCCCGGCCGCTCCACGCCCAGATAATAGAGGGTCGAGCCCGGCAGCTCGGCCCGCGCGCGGGCGGCGATGTCGTCGAGATCGGGCAGCGCCGCCGGCCGGCTGTCGGCCGGGATCTCCGGGCCGCTCAGGCTCCGATAGACGCGTTCGGCATCGCCGTGGAATTGCAGCGCGGCGATCGCCATGACCGGCAGGCTGGCGATGCCGAAAAACGCGCCGGTCAGGCTGATCGCGAGATGGAAGGGCAGGCCCCAGATGCTCATCCGGTTGTGCAGATCGGCCTCGCGTAGGCGCCGGGGCGCGCCGAGCCGCAGCCGGAACGCATCGCGGAAGATGCGCGGATGGGCCAGCACGCCGGACAGGATCAGCGACAGCATCGCGACCCCGACCAGCCCGACCGCCAGCGCGCCCCAGGGTGCCGGCGCGGTCAGGGTCATGTGCAGATCGTCGACGAATCCGGTCCAGGGCGTGCGTGCCGGCCGGATGTTGCCCGCTGCGTCGGCCAGCCAATCCTGTTGGCCGCCTGGACCGTAGCTCGTCAGGGTCAAGCGGCCTGCAGCAGTCGAGGGCGCCAGCGCATAGAGCGTCGCTGTGTCGGGCGCCTGGTCGAGCGCCGCCCGGGCCGCCCGATCGATCGCGCCGGCTTGCAGCAGTGCGGGCGCCGGCGCCGGCTGCTCCAGCAGCTTCAGCTCGTCGGTGAAGACGGCCAGCGTGCCGGTCAGGCAGATCAGATAGGCCAGCGCCGCGACGGTCAGGCCGACGGCCGAATGCCCGGCCAGCGCGCGGGCGGTAAAACGCTCTGCCCTCGCGGTCTCGCTTACCATGCTGCCAGCGCGCCGCAGAGTACGGTCGAGACGATCAGCACGCCGGTGACCAGCCCGAGGCGCCGGTCCGTCGTGCTCCAGACCCCGGCCGCGGCCCACAGCGTTGTCGTCAGAAACGCGCCGGCGACGAAGCGGTCCGCCTCCGGCCAGGGCGCCTTGACGGCGAGCAGCGCGCCGCAGCCGATGGCGGCGGCGGCCGAAAGCGGCCCGGCGCACAGCACGCGCAGCGCGCCCGGTGCCCAGGGGATCGACCGGCTGCGCTCGACCGGCTCGGCCCGGCGGTCCTGCCTCCGGCGCTGCGGGTGCCGCCAGTTCGCATCGCGCAGCAGCACGGGAATGACCGCGAGCGACGGCACCAGCAGGGCCAGCGCCACGGCCTTGTCCACTGCATCGCCGCCTTCAGCGCCCAGCCGTCGGCACCCGCCGCCAGCACGACACCGCCCAGCGCCGCGATGCCGGGCCGACTGCGCGCCCAGGCCAGGCGCAGCAGCGCGACGCCGCCCACGGCGGCACCCCAGCCTGCGACGGCGCTCATCACCACCGGTATCGCACCGTGGCTTCGGCATCCAGGCCCGGACCGTACCAGCACCAGATCGTCGAATAGCAGGACGAGATGTAGCGGCGGTCGAACAGATTGGTCACGTCCAGATTGGCGGAAAACCCATGCAGCCCGATCTTGGCCAGATCGTAGCTGGCCAGCAGATCGACCAGCGTCGTATCCGGCACGGTCAGCGCCGGGTTGCCGGGCGAGGCTGCGACGCCATTATAGGACCGGCCGATATAGCGCAGCCCGGCGCCGATGCCGAAGCCTGCCACGGGTCCGTCCTGGAAAGTGTAGATGCCGAAGACCGAGCCCGTCTCGCGCGGCACGCCATAGGGATGCGCACCGACCAGACCGCTATCGTCCTTGGTCACGGTGTTCTGCAGATAGGTGTAGCTGCCGCGCAGATCGAGGCCGGGCAGCGGATGCGCCGAGCCCTCGAATTCCAGGCCCAGCGATTCGACTTCGCCGGCTGCGATCGAAGTCAGTCCGCTGGTGCTGGGGATCGCCGGTCGCGACATTGGTTTCCTTGAGGTCATAGCCGGCGAGGGTGACAGGGAGTCCCAGAAATCGGGCTGGTACTTCCAGCCAACCTCGACCTGCTTGCCCAGGGTCGGCGGCAGGATGTCGCCATTCTTGTCGGTCGAAAGCTGCGGCTCGAACGAGGTCGAATAGGAGACATAGGGCGCCATGCCGTTGTCGAACAGATAGAGCAGCCCGGCGCGATAGGTGAACTTGCTTTGCGACAGCGCGCTGTCGGCATGGCTCGCCAGGTCGAGCTGATCGCCGTCGACCCAATCCTCGCGGCCGCTCAGCACCAGGCGGAAGCCCTTCCAGGCCAGTTGATCCTGGGCATAGAGCCCGACCTGGTTCAGGTCGAAGCGGGTCTGGAAACTCGCCGCCGGCGTCGTGACCGGCGCGCCGTAGACCGGGTCGAACACATTGAGCGGCGACGCGCAGCAGCCGAAGCCGGCAAGCTCGGTCTGGTGCGTGTTCTGGTAGTCGATGCCGGCCACCACGCTGTGATGCAGCGCGCCGGTGTCGAACTTGCCGATGAGCTGGTTGTCCAGCGTATAGGAGCCGACGCCTTCGTCGGCCGCCGCGACGTTCCGATCGAGCGTGGTCAAATCGCCCGGTGCAAAGCCGTCGTGATAGACGCTGCGATAGCTCGTACTGGTGTAGAAGTAGCGGAAATTCTGCCGGAAGCTCCAATCCTCATCGAGCTGCCGGGAGAACAGCGAGGTGATGGCGCTCTGCTCGCGGTCGAAGCGCTCGTAATCCGGCTCGCCGTCGTAGAAATCCCGCGGGATGCGGCCGTTCGGATTGGGCTGCAGCGTGCCCTGCAGCGGCATGGCGCCGTAATCGCCGCCCTCGGGATCGCGCTGATAGGTGTAGAGCAGCGTCCACTGCGTCTTGTCGTCCGGCTTCCAGCTGATCGAGGGGCTGAAGCCATAGCGCTCGGCCTCGGTCAGCCGCGTCTCGGTATCGGTCCGGTCGCCGATCGCGTCGAAGCGATAGGACAGGGTGCCGGCCGAATCGAGCACGCCGCCGACATCGAAATCGCCGCGCACCGTGCCGTAGCTGCCGCCGGTCAGCGCCATCTCGCCGAAATCGGTGAAGGTCGGCAGCTTGCTCGACAGCGCCACGATGCCGCCCGGGCTGCCCTGGCCGTAGAGCACGGAGGCCGGACCCTTGACGATCTCGACCCGGTCGAGCAGCCCGATATCGATCTGCGGCACGGCATAGCCATTGGCCGAGCTGACCAGCCTCAGCCCGTCGAGATATTCGTCGGGCGTGAAGCCGCGCAGCGTGAGCTGGTCGTAACGCCCAGCCGTGTTGCCGCGCGTCTCCGGCCCGACGCCGGCAGTATAGCGCAACGCCTCGTTCAAATTCTCGACGACGCGCTCGTCCAGCTCCTGCTGTGAGATGACGCTGATCGATTGCGGCGTCTCGACGAGCGGCGTGTCGCTCTTGGTGCCGGTCGTGGCATGGGTGTCGACCCGCTGGCCGGTCACGATTACCTGCTCTGCCGCGCTGTCGGGCGCCGCCACCTGGAGCTGCGCCGTCTGGCCCGGCGCGTCCTGGGCCTGAGCCGCCATCGACAGCACCGTGCCGACCGCTGAGACGGCGGCGCAACGTACTTTCCTGTTCCAGATCATCCCCAACCCCGATACTAAGAATGAGTCGCATTCTTAGCGGGTGCAGCAGGAAATGCAAGCGCCTCGCATTTGCATATCTAACTATTGGGCGTAAAACGATAAAGGGAGATGCGAGTCACCCCGCAGCTCCCCCCGACGGCACCGGCCAGTACGGCCGGACGAAAACCTGAGCTTTACTGCACGACCTCGCCATGGAGCGCCAGGTCGAGCCCGTCGCGCTCCGTCTCGACCTCGACCCGCAATCCCAGCACGACGTCGATCACCTTCAGGATGATGAAGCTGGCGATGCCGCAATAGACCACGGTGAAGGCGATGCCTTCGAGCTGGATCAGCATCTGGCCCGGATTGCCGTCGATCCAGCCGGCCTTGCCTTCGCCGCCGATCGCCGCCTTGGCGAAGACGCCGGTCAGGAAGGCGCCGACCATGCCGCCCACGCCATGCACGCCGAAGGCGTCCAGGCTGTCGTCATAGCCGAAGATATGCTTCAGCGTGGTCGCGCCGAAGAAGCAGGCGCCGCCCGCGACCAGGCCGATGATCAGCGCGCCGGTCGGATCGACGAAGCCGGAAGCCGGGGTAATCGCGACCAGCCCGGCCACCGCGCCGGAGATGATGCCGAGCACCGAAGGCTTGCCGCGCAACGCCCATTCGATGAACATCCAGGACAGGGCAGCCGCCGCGGTCGCGATCTGGGTCACCGCCATGGCCATGCCGGCGCTGCCGCCCGCGCTGCCGGCCGAGCCGGCGTTGAAGCCGAACCAGCCGACCCAGAGCAGCGAGGCGCCGATCACGCTCAGCACCAGATTATGCGGCGCGAAATGCTCGGTGCCGAGGCCCTTGCGCTTGCCCAGCACCAGGCAGGCGACCAGCCCGGCGATGCCGGCATTGATATGGACGACGGTGCCGCCGGCGAAATCGAGCACGCCGGCATCGTTCAGATAGCCGCCCGGACCCCAGACCCAATGCGCGATCGGCGCATAGACCAGCAGGCTCCATGCCGTCATGAACCACATCATGGCCGAGAATTTCATGCGATCGGCGAAGGCGCCGGTGATCAGCGCCGGGGTGATGATCGCGAAGGTCATCTGGAAGCACATATAGACCGATTCCGGGATGGTCTTGGCCAGCGGGCTGATCGCATCCACGCCCATGCCATTCAGCATCACCCGGCTGAAGCCGCCGAGGAAGGGCGTGCCGTCGGTGAAGGCCAGGCTGTAGCCGACGATCATCCACAGCACGGTGACCAGGCAGGTGATGGCGAAGCTCTGCATCACCGTCGCCAGCACGTTCTTCTTGCGCACCATGCCGCCATAGAACAGCGCCAGGCCCGGCACCGTCATCATCAGGACCAGCGCGGTCGAGGTCAGCATCCAGGCCGTGTCGCCGCTGTCGATCTTCGCCGGCGCGTCATCGGCGAAGGCCGTGCCCGCCAGGGCCAGAAAGGACGCAGCCCCCGAAAGCGCGGCGGCGCCCAGCTTCATTTTGGCCTTCACCTTGCGCAACATGCAGTGTCTCCTGAAATCGCGGTGCAAACCCCGACGCGGCGGCGTCGCAGCGATGGGCCGAGCCAGGATCACAAGAAACGTGCCAGCGCGATTCAAGGCCGATCCACAGGTTGCCGAACAAAAAATGGGCGGGGTTGGCCGGTAGCAGCCTATTCCGTGTGCAAATGCCTCCCGCATGGCAAGAGGCGATGGTGATCGAACGGATTGTCCGAGGCGCTGTCGTAGATGACGCTGGCGCGGTTTCGACACGAAGGGCAGGAAGAGGTCTATTGGGCTCCACCCCTAAACTGAGACAGAGAAAAGAAGCACACTGTTCGAACGAGAGGGAGAACGGCTGCGCGAAATCCTTGCCAAGCATCGCTCCCGACTGGAGTGCGCGGTAGGACGGAGTTTTTTGGGCGCAATTTTACGTTGATCGAAACGCCGCCCTTAAGGTACGACCCCGCAACGAGACCCAACCATGCGCGTCGTGCGAAGAACTGGGATTGAGCAAATGGAAATCCGCTTCAAACTCCGCGAGGTCGAGGCCATCACGCCCTGGGGGTAAGGGGGCAGACTGTTCGCTCAGTTGGTTCGGGCTCACGGACGGAATCTATTGCATAGACACGCCAGCGGGTCGCTTGTTCGAGCATTCATTGCCTGCTGATCCGGACGTCGGCGAGCCGTGGTGCGACTACCAGGTTGCCCGGCTGTTCGAGGACCTCATCGAGATTTGGCACGCCGTTGCCGACCCGGTGCCTGAGGATATCCTGGCCCGATACCTTTTGCTTGGCGCCCGCGCGAGGCAGAGCTGATGCGAGTCAGTGACGACGAGAAATTCCTTGAAGCGTGCGCCGAAGCACGGGTCTGCTGGAACGAGCGGCGCCTGGACACCGGATACCTGAAATTCAAGCCTTCGTTGCACCTCTGGCGGGTCGGAAACGAAGTCCAGCTCTCTTGGCAAGCGACTGAGCCTTGGACGGTTGCGAGCGCGGAATTGGCATTTCCGTTCGAGACCGTGCGGGCTGCGGTGGCAGCTTTCTTCGACGAATTCCTTTCGGCGATGCGCGAAAGGGTCCACATGATCGAGCGCGACGGATGGCGTCGGGAGGATTGCAGGGTCGATGTCGCGCAGCTCGTCTCAGAACAGCCGAAACGCGAAGGCAGGGCGGAGACTGCGATGTCGCGCATCCGAACGACGGATTGGGACGTGGTTCGCGCCCAGCTTACGGAGATCGGGGCATGACCAAGAACAATTCGCCTTCCAGATCAGACCGCGTGGCCTATCGTCGCTTTTCCGATGACGTCCAGGCGGCGGTCCTGAAGATTGAGCCGAGTACAATAGTTCCGCAAGGGACCAAGGTCGGCCACCTCCGGCCCCACCGATGGATACACATAGACAGCCAGCACTAATCTTCCGCCATCAAGTTGGCATTGTCCGCTTCGCGCAAGTCGAGCGCCCGTTCGATACGCCGCCGTGCTTCATCCTTGAGCTTGCCGCGTCGATACAGGCTGTTGATAACCTCTCGCTCGGCTTCGATCAGCAGCAGATCAATCTCGTCGCCGAGAGCGATCATCTTCTTGTGGGCAGTAGGGCCGTCACCTCTTTGCTCAATCCGCTTGAGCCGGTCGCGATAAAAGGTCTGCGTCGGTCCGACCAGCTCATGGGGCAGTTGGCGTTCCTGCGCGAGTTCGTCGAGCCGCGTGACGGCTCCGGCGATTGCCAGCCGCCACGCCGCGAATTCTTCGATCCTGTCGGCCTGGCGCTCCCGGCGGCCCGCATTCGCCAGGCCAAGCCAGTGGATCACTGCAGGCAGCATCAGGCCCTGGCCCACAAGCGTCACCAGGATGACGGCGAACGAGATGAAGATGATCAGATCGCGATTCGGGAAGGGCTCGCCATTATCCGTCAGGTGCGGAATTGCCAGCGCTGCGGCCAGCGTGACGATCCCGCGGATGCCGGTGAAGCCGAGCGCGAAAGATTGTTGCCAGGGCGGCAGCGGGTCCTTGCGCCGGATCGAAGGGACGAGCCAGCGCGGCAGGTAGACGGCCGGATACACGCAGATGAACCGGGCCGCGATTACCACGGCCGTGACGACCGCGGCGGAGAGGGTGAGCTCGCGTATCGAGGAGCCGCTAATATTCTGCGCGAGGGCGTGCGCCTGCAGGCCGGTAATGAGGAACACCATGCCCTCAATGAGATAGATGAGGAAATCCCAAAAAAAGATGCCCTGAAGCCGGGTCGCCGCACTGATCAGACGCAGCCCGTTCCAGCTGATGTAGAGCCCCGCGGCCACGGTGGCGAGCACGCCCGAGCCGCCGAGATGCTGCGGCGGCCAGTAGGCCAGGAACGGCGTCAGGACCGAGATCAGGATCTCGACCCGCGGGTCGGTAACCCACCGCCTGAGGCGCAGCATCATCCAGCCGACGCCGATACCCCAGAGCAGCTCGCCTGCCACGATCGCGGCAAAGGTGCTGGCGATCTGGCCGAATGAAACCGCGCTGACGCTGACGGCGGCAACGGCGAAACGGTACAGCACAAGCGCCGTGGCATCGTTGGCCAGGCCTTCGCCTTCGAGCACGACCAGGAGGCGCCGCGGCAGGTTCATCCGGCGCGCGATGGCGAGCGGTGCCACCGGATCGGGCGGCGAGACGATGGCGCCGAGGACGAAGCCGACCGGCCAGCTGAAGCCTAGGAGCCAGTGGGTCGCCGCGGCAACGGCAATCGTCGTGAAGAGCACGCAGCCGACGGCCAGCAACGCGATCGGCCGGAGATTGAAGCGGAACTCGCGCCAGCTCATCGCCACCGCGGAGGAATAGATAACCGGCGGCAGCACGATCAGCAGGACGAACTCCGGGGAGAGTTCGATCGGTGGCAGGCCGGGCACGAGCGCCAGTCCGACGCCGGCAAGCACGAGGAGAATGACCGGCGGGATCTTCAGACGCGCCGCCAACACCGCAACGGCAGCAATCACGACCAGCAGCAGGACCAAAACCTGGGTCGTCGAGGTCATAGTTCCGGGTTCCTCAGCCATGCAGGGACGTATCGGCCGAGCGCGAGTCCAGTGCCCGGGAACAGGTTCGGCGCGGTTACGCGCAAAACGAGCCGATGTCTCATACTGGACGGCAATGACGTGTCCCGCAGCAGGTTTCCGCGCATCGCGACCAAGAGCATGGCCTGAGACGCAGCGATCCGCCGGTTGTCGTTGCCGTTGCGCTGCGCTTTCGGGGTCGGCTGGACAAGTATCGCCGTGGCGGGCAAGGTGCGGCCATGGCGAAACGACCCTCCCCATCCCCCACCGCGCCGCGTCTCGACGCGGATATCGTCGTCATCGGCGGCGGCCTGGCCGGCCTGCCGCTGGCGATCGCCTGTGCCGGCGCCGGCTTGCGCACCATCGTGATCGACCGCGAACAGCCGGCGACTCAGGCGGCGGAGCCGTTCGACGGGCGCAGCTCGGCCATTGCCTATGGGTCGCAGCGCGTGCTCGACGGGCTGGGCATCTGGCATTCCGTCGCGGCCGAGGCGCAGCCGATCCTCGACATCCGCGTCGCCGATCAGGGCTCGTCGCTGTTCCTGCATTACGATCACCGCGACATCGGCGATCAGCCGCTCGGCTGGATCGTCGAGAACCGGGTCATTCGCCAGGCGCTGTTCCGGCGCGTGGCCGAACTGCCGGAGCTGATCCATCTGGCGCCGCGCTGCCGGTCCGGACCGAGCGCGCAGAGTCCGGCGTGACGGTCGAGCTGGCCGATGGCAGGACGATTCGCGCGCGACTCCTCGTCGCCGCCGACGGCAAGACTTCCCGGCTGCGGCAGGAGGCCGGCATCCGGATTTTCGGCACCGAATACAAGCAGCATGCGATCAGCGGCACGGTCACTCATGAGCAGCCGCATCACGGCGTCGCGGTCGAGCATTTCCTGGCGGCCGGGCCCTTTGCCATCCTGCCGATGACCGGCAACCGCTCCTCGATCGTCTGGACCGAGCGGGCGGCGCTGGCGCCGGCCCTGCTCAAGCTGCCCGAAGCCGAGTTCAATCGCGAGCTGACCCGGCGCTTCGGTGATTTCCTGGGCGCCGTCGAATGGGCGGGGCCACGCTGGTCCTATCCGCTGAACATCCTCTATGCCGAGCGCATCACCGATCGGCGCCTGGCCCTGGTCGGCGATGCCGGGCATGTCATCCATCCGATTGCCGGGCAGGGCCTCAATCTCGGCATCCGCGACGTCGCCGCCCTGGCCGAGCTGGTGGTCGACGCCTACCGGCTCGGCCTCGATCCGGGGGCGGCGGATGTGCTGGAGCGCTATCAGCGCTGGCGCCGCGTCGATACGCTGGCGCTGTCGGCCGTGACCGATGGGCTGAACCGGCTATTCTCCAATGATATCGCACCGGTCAAGCTGGCGCGTGATCTCGGCCTCGCCATGGTCGACCGGGTGCCGCCGCTGAAGCGGCTGTTCATGCGCCATGCCATGGGCCTGGTCGGCACGCTGCCGCGGCTCGTGCGCGGCGAGGCGCTGTAGCGCGTGAGCGATCCTGGCGGCAGCCCGGCCGAAACCTATATCGACCTGGCCCGGCTCGGGCGGCTCGATGCCTGGAGCGTAACCAAGGCGATTGCCCGCATCCTGCTTTATCCGGTGCTGTTCGTCTTTTTGGCCGTTCTGGTCGGCAGCGCCGTGCCGGTGTTTCTGCCGGGCTGGGCGGTGGGTGCCCAACATCTCTATGAGGCGGGCGGCCCGGCGGCCGAGCTGGCGCTGGTCCTGATCTCCTTCCTGCCGGTGACCTGGGCGGTGCGCGACGCAGTGGTGAAGTCGCAGCGCCGGCCGTTCCTGTCGCTGATCGGCCCCGATCTGCGCTTCGACTGGCGCCGCTTCTTCCTGGGCGCCGGTATCTGGCTGGCTGCGATCCTGCTGATGGGCGGGGTGCAGGCGCTGCTGGCGCCCGTCCTGCCGCTATCGGACGAACCGATCGGTACCCCCGTCCTTCGACTGGTCCCTCGTGCCGGTCGCCCTGGTCGCCTTGCTGGTGATCCCGATCCAGGCCGGGACCGAGGAGCTGCTGTGCCGCGGCTGGCTGACCCAGCTGCTCGGCCAGGCGGTCCGCAACCGGATCGTGCTCGTGCTGCTGGTCGCGGCGGTCTTCTCGCTGCTGCACGGGCTGAACAGCGCCATCAGCTTCGCCTATTTCATGATCGCGTCGCTTGCCTTCTCGGCGCTCAGCCTGCGCGACGGGCGGCTCGAGCTGGCGATCGGCGCGCATGCCATGCAGAATCTGTTCGTGCTGCTGGTGGCGAGCCCGCTGATGGATGAAAGCCACCGGCCGTCGCTGCTCGACAGTCACCCCGCGGACATGCCCTGGCTGGAGCTGCCGCTCGGCATCGCGATCGGCGTCGTCGCCTATGTGCTGGCGGGGTGGCTCGTGCCGCGGCTGAGGCCGGCGGCGGCCAGCGCATCGAGATAAAGCTGCCATTTTCCGGGCTGGTCGCGGCCGAGCTCATAGAGATAGGACCAGCTATAGATGCCGGTATCGTGGCCGTCGTCGAACACGATGCGCACGGCGTAATTGCCGACCGGCTCCAGCCGCCGGATGCCGATCGCGGCGCAGCCGGCGACCAGCTTCTTCTGCGACGGGGTATGGCCCTGGACCTCGGCCGACGGGCTTTCGACGCGCAGATATTCGGCCGGCAGCGTGAAGACCGTGCCGTCGTCGAAGATGATGTCGAGTCGCCGTTCCGCCTGCTTCAGCTTCAGCTCGGTCGGCCAATGGGCCGTGTCGAATCGGCCGGGTGCCTCGCTCATGGCGCCGCGGTCTGGTCGAGCGGCCGCGCCTCGTCGACCAGCATGATCGGGATGCCGTCGCGAATCGGATAGGCCAGATGGGCCTGGTCGCTGATCAGCTCCTGCGCCTCGCGGTCATAGCGCAAGGGCGCCTTGGTCAGCGGACAGACCAGGATCTCCAGAAGCTTCGGATCGACCTGCGGGGCGGTATCGGCCATTGTCAGTCTCGGGGTCAGGGGCAAGGGTCAGTGACGGGCGGTGCCGCCGCCGGGGCGTTCCAGCAGCGCCATCTCGACCAGCGCGGTCAGCAGGCGGGCGCGTTCGGGCAGATTGGCGGCCTGCAACAGGTTCTGCTTTTCGATCGCGCCGAACGGACAGATCATCGCCAGCGTCGTGACCAGCCGGTCGTCGGTCGTGGCCTCGAACGCCTTCCAGTCGACCGACAGGCCGCGCGCCTGGAAATACAGCTTCAGCCCGGCGATCAGGCGCTTGCGGTCGACCGCGCCGCCATCTTCCGGCCCGAGATCGGCGGCATAGGGCGTCCAATTCGGCACGGCGCGCCGGTAGATCCGGGTCGTCGCGACCTCCTCGGTGACGTCGAACCGGCAGATCCCGGTCAGGGTGATCAAATAGCGTTCGCCTTCCTCGGCAAAGCTGGTGATGCGGCCGGCGCAGCCGATTTTGTAGAGCGGCGGGTTGAAGCTGCCGCTCTCCGCTTCGGTCGGCTGGATCATGCCGATCAGCCGGTCGCCTGCCAGCGCATCGTCGACCATGTTCAGATAGCGCTGCTCGAAGATGTTGAGCGGCAGCAGCCCGCGCGGCAGCAGCAGCGCACCGGTCAGCGGGAACAGCGGCAGGCTGTTCGGCAAGGGCCTGGCATTGCGGGGCGGGCTGCCTGCCATCCGATCGTCCCCGGTCAGGAGAACAGGATCGAGGACAGGCGCTTCCTCGTCTGCACGGTCAGCGGGTCGGTCGGGCCCATCGCCTCGAACAGCTTGACCAGCTGCTTGCGCGCGGCCTGCTCGTTCCATTCGCGGTCGGCCCGGACGATGTGCAGCAGATGGTCGATCGCCGCCTCGCGCTCGCCGCCGGCGAAGAGTGCGTTGGACAGTTCGAGCCGCGCTTCGTGATCCTTCGGATCGCGGGCAAGCCGGGCCTCGAATTCGCCCGCGGCACCGGCCGAGGCGGCAGCCTGCTCGGCCAGCTCGATCGCGGTCAGCACGGAGACGACTTCGGCGGCTTTCGCCTCGGCCTCTGGGACGCGGGAGATGATCTCCTTGGCATCGGCGAGGTCGTTGGCGGCGAGCGCGCAACGGGCCAGGCCGACCAGCGCCGCGACATGGTCGGGCTGGCGCTGCAGGATCTGCTGATAGATGTTCTCGGCAGTCGCCATGTCGCCCTCGGCGACGGCCTGCTTGGCGACTTCGAGCGCCTCGTCGAGCGGCGACGGACCGGCCTTGCCGGCGAGCTTCTGGACGAAGGCCTTGACCTGCGCTTCCGGCAGCGCGCCGACGAAGCCGTCGACCGGGCGGCCGTCCTTGAAGGCATAGACCGCCGGGATCGACTGGATGCGCATCTGGGTCGGGATTTCCGGATGGGCCTCGATATCGAGCTTCACCATGCGGACGGCGCCATTGGTCGCGGCCACGGCGCGCTCGAGCATCGGCCCGAGCGTCCGGCAGGGCCCGCACCACTCCGCCCAGAAATCGACGATGACCGGCGTCTTCATCGAGGCGTCGATGACATCCGCCATGAAGGATTCGGTCGAGGTGTCCTTGATCGATTTTGCCGCGCCGTTGGCGGCGATAAGCTGGTCCACGATAATCACACCTGATAGCCGAGTTTCGCTGCCATAAATGAGCGTTCCGGCCGCCGAGAGCAAGTCGGGAGTATGAGCGCAACGCTGCCGAGCCATCGCGAAAAAGAGGCTTGCATGGCGCCGGGCGCTCTGTCTATATCGCGCTCCTCGGACGGCAGACGCGCCGTCCCGCCAGGATGCGGGCGTAGCTCAGGGGTAGAGCACAACCTTGCCAAGGTTGGGGTCGAGGGTTCGAATCCCTTCGCCCGCTCCAAAATCTCTCAGAGATTTCAAGCGGATAAGAACGGCCCTGCGGGGCCGTTTTTGCTTAGATGGCCTCCGGTTCTGCCCGATCTAAGCGGGTTCTATGCTTTTGGTTGGAAATTGCCGGATACAATGGCGCGGCCTCGGCGGTCTCAAGGCAATGGGCGACTTCCTGGTTCCTTCTCTCCGTATGTTCACGTAAAGCCAGTTCACTCCCTCACAGCCTTCTTCTCGGGGACCGAGGCGGTCATGTGATCGGAGGGTGCGGCACGGATGATAGCGTCCGATTCCAAGGCCGGAATCCAGACCGCGCCAACTGCGGCCGGAAATTCGGCACCTCGCAGTCTGACGCGCAATTGCCACAATCTCGTTATATCCGAGCGTGCAGTTCGGAAGTCCCCCGCTGAGTCTTTCTCCCATGATCGACCTAAAGCATCTCCGTGCCTTCATCGCCGTGGCTGAGGCCTCAAACATTGGCCGCGCTGCGGAATTCCTTCAGATGCAGCCATCTACCCTCAGCCGGCAGATAACGGCGCTGGAAGAGAAAGCCGGCGTCTGGCTTTTCGACCGACATCGCGGCGGCATGCGGCTCACCGACGCCGGGGCGGGTTTTCTCGACGGCGCGCGCCGTACGCTCTATGAATTCGATCGGGTCGTGGCCCTCGCCGGGCGGTCGGGCCGCGCCGAGGCGGGACACATCTCGTTCGGCTTCTTCGTCTCGCTCTCCGCCGGCCACCAGCGCGAACTCGTCAGCGGTTTCGCGAGCCGTGCGGAGGATGTAGAAATCGATCTTGTCGAAGCGAGACGGGAAGACCTTCTGGCGCGGCTGCGCGAGCGCCAGCTGGACCTGGCATTCCTTCCCGGCGTGATGGAGACGCCGGGGCTGGACCGGATGCCAGGCTGGACCGAACGGTTCGTCGTGGCTCTGCCCGAGAACCACCCGCTTGCCCGCAGGGATAGCCTTGGCTGGATCGATCTCGCCCGCGAGACAATCATCGTCCGCGCTTTTGAGGGGGCGGCCGAGATTCGTGTCTTCCTGGTCTCGAAGCTCGGCGGCGATTCCGGACAGCTGCGGCTTCGGCAGCACGACGTCAGCCGGGAAAGCCTACTTGGCCTCGTCGGCATCGGGCAGGGCATCGCAATGGTAACCAATGCCGCCACCGGGTTCGACTATCCCGGAATCGTCTTCAGGCCAATCGAGGCCAAGGACGCTGGATTGCCGATTTGCCTCGTCTGGAACCGCGAGAACACCAACCCGGTGCTCCATCGCTTCCTCAGCTTCGCCAAACAGCGCAGCGAGGCATGGGCGCCGCAGCCGGCGCTTTGAGACGAGGAGATCGTCAGCCAGGCTGTTGCCGAAACGGGACGATCTCCGCCGTCTTGTTCGGGGACTCGCTGGAAACCGGCATATCGGCGGCGGCCGTGAGCAGATTGATAAAGAAGCTCGCCCGGCGATGCCGCTCATCCACCGAAGGATGATCGCCCACGATGCGCGCGAGGATCTGCGCCAGTACGAGGGGATAGTCCCAGGGATCGAGTCGGCCCGCCGCGATGTGCGCAGCGGCGGCAGCCTCGACCAGGCACTCGAAGCAGGGGCATTTTTCCGGGTGACCCACCATTTCAGTCACCGTTCCGAACGACAGGCGGCGACTACGGCCGCCAGGGCTTCTGGACAGGCGGGGGTGGAAAGCCGCCGCGCGGCAGGCACCGCCGCGAGGAGAGAATCGAATGCCGGACTTGCCGCGGCCTCGCCCAGATAGACCACGCCAATACCCCGTGCGATCGCATTTCGGCCAATTTCGAAGCCGCTGTATTCACGGCCCGACCGCACCAAGAGGAACACGATCTCCGGCTTGACGGCAAGCAGCGCAAGCCCCGCGGCAAGACTATCGGCGATGCCGGCGACCATCACATCCAAGGTGGCGAGCAGGCGTCCAAGTCGGCACGCCGCCGGAACATCCTCCCCGGCGATGATTGCCGAGAACCGCCTGTCGTTTCGCCGATCGGTCATGGCCCTGCCCGCCTCGTGTGAACTCCGACCGAGATTTTCTCGTCGATGCCGATTGGGTATTATGAGCCGCAAGCTTTGGAATGCCGCGCATGGATATTCGTGCGCAATTTGGCATCGGCTTGCAGCGCCTCCGGCGCGCCCGCGGTCTTTCCCAGGAGGCTCTCGCCGCCGATACGGATATCGACCGTGCCTATGTCGGGCGGCTGGAGCGAGGTGAGGCCAATCCGACTCTGCTGCTTCTCGGGCGCATTGCCGTCCGCCTCGATGTCCCCATCGCCGAGCTTTTGGGCGAAATTCGACTGGATATCGAGGGAGCCCTGCCCGCACTCAAGCCGTCGCGCCGACGCCGCGGCGATCCTGCGTCGTAGGGCGGATCAACGATCGGCCGGAGTGCTCCGCCGCAGTTTTGCGAAGGCGCGGTCTGTCGCTATAAAGCGAGCCAGCATCGGTGCCACCAGCTTTGCGGGCTCGATCGCGCCCTGGCCAGTCTCACGTGCCAGTGCCTGGCTATAGGCGACCAGATCTCGGTGAAGCGCCGCCGACAATTCCACGGTCAGCTTCACCGGTTTGTCGTCTGCGATCGCTCCGAGTTTGAGCTTCGCCATGGGGCACCCTCCTCAGCTGCGATAGGGTTCGAGGACGAGATCGTGGGTGACCAGCACCCGGACAGGAAAGCCTGGCCGGATGGTGATGGTCGGCTGGACGTTGAGCGATCGCCCGACGACTTGCGCTCCGGTCTGATTGAAGCTTTGGGAGGCGCCCTGACGAATCGCTTGGGCCAACGAATTCCCATTGCCGCCGCTCGTCCCGGCCTCGGAGCCGACACTGAGAAGGGTCGACAGGACCGCGGCCTTGAACAGCATGCCCCAATGATTGTCGACCTCGTCTTCCAGGCCCGCAAACCCCTGGGGATCGGCGCCGGGCTGACGCTCCAGCACAATCGATCGCCCGTTCGGCATGATCAGGCGGTTCCAGACCAGCAGCGCCCGTGATTGACCGAAGGCGACCTGAGAATCGTACTGCCCGACCAGGCGCGCACCCTGCGGGATCAGAAGGATCCTGCCGGTCGGGCTGTCATAGGTGTCCTCGATAACCTGGGCGGTGACCTGGCCGGGCAGGTCGGAACGCAGCCCGGTAATCAGCGCGGCGGAGATTACGGCACCCGCCTGCAGCACATAGGGGCTCGCCGGCGCATCGACACGCTCCGGGCTGACTGTGCGGTGGTCGGTATTTCCATTGAGGAAGGCGAGCTTGTGATCCTGCGAGGTCAGATCGCTCGAGCCTACCGCGGCGGCTTGCGCGGCTGCCGGCACTTGCGCCGCGGCCGGTGCGATTGATCCGACATTGGTGGTCGAAAACAACTGACTGGTGCGCGCCGCCTCCTGTTCCTGGGCGACGCGTTGCTGCTCCGGACTCGGGCCCGCCGCCGGTGTCGGCATGCCGGGGGGCCGGGGCACCGGCAGCGACGATCGGCCGGCCGAGATCACCGGGCAGTGGCGGCCCGAGCTGGGGAACGGGTTTAGGCAGACCGGTATAGTCGCGCGGCAGGTTGGCCAGGCCATCCGGCGTCGTGCGATTGCTGGTGTTGTAAAGCTCAGACCCGGCGGTCTGGTGCTGGGGCCGCAAGGCCAGGAACAAGGCGCCGCCGATGCCGACGGCAGCGACGGTGCCAAGGCCGAGGAGGACCTTGCGAGAGAGTCGAGTCACTGGCACTCGGCTCGGCCGCAGCCGCATTTCCTGCGGCGGCCGATCCCCGCCGGCAGGCCCCGGCGCCTCGTCATGCGGGGCGTCGGTCACGACTGTGGCCTCCCGTCGGTCCGGACAATGCGCACGATCTTCTGGTTCTCGCCGCCGAGCCGCAGCTCGGCCGCGCCGAACAGCCGATCGACGATCATGTGGTTGCCCTGGACGCGGAAATTGACGAGCTGGCCGTCGCCCTCGGCGCCGATAACCCAAAGCGGCGGCATCTCGCCCTGGCCGATGCCGGCAGGGAATTCGATGAACACCTGACGCCCATCGTCAAAGGCGCGCAGCGGCCGCCAGGCCGGATCGTCGCCCTCGATGCCGTAGCGGAAGTTCAGCGCGCCGATGTCGATACCGGTCGCGATGGGCGCCGCTACCTGGGCGGCAGCATTCTGTTGGCGCAAGGCAATGAGCTGATCCTGCGGATAGGCCCAGGACACCGAAGCCATATAGGTCTTCTCGGCGGAGCGAAGCTCCAGATGATAGGTGCGCCGGTCGGTATTGACGACGAGGTTGGTCGTTAGATCCGCCCGGGTCGGTTTGACCAAAATATGGACGCGCTTGGTCGGTCCCGCTCCGCTCTCGGTATCGCCGATGATCCAGCGCACCGTGTCGCCGGCGGCCACGGGACCGGTTCCGACAAGCTGCTCGCCCGGCTCGAGCGCGATATCGGTGATCTCTCCGGGTGCCGAATAGAGTTGATAAAGCGCTCCATCCGAGAAGGGATAGACCTGGATGGCGTTGAGATAGCCGGCCCGGGTCGGCTGCACACGCGCAGCCCCGTTGGCGCGAGCAACGCGAGTTTGCGGATCGGCAGCTTCCGGTGGTTCGGTCTTGGCGTCGGGGACCGGCTTCAGCTGGTCCGGCAACGGCAATGGCTTGGGCACCTCGACGATCTGTACCGGCTTGGGCGGATCGGGCTGCTGCACTGCCTGTTTCGGCGTGCTGTCGTAGGTGATCTCGGGCGGCTTCCAGGTCGAGCAGGCGCCGAGCGAGGTGCAGGCGAGCAGAAGGGTTGCGAGCGGCAGGGTACGCATTAGCCGAGCTCCTTGGACCAGTTGAGGGCGTGGATGTAGACGCCGAGCGGGTTCTTCTTCAGGCGGTCGGCGTCGGTGGGGGTTTGCACGACGATGGTGAGGATCGCGCTCCAGCGTTCGGTCGCGGCGAGCGCGTCATCGACGTAGCGGCGCTCGACCCATTCGACCCGGAAGCTGTCGTCGGAGGCGCGAATCACGCTCGATACCTCGACCGAGATCTGCGTCTTGCCGACATTGGCGAAGGGATCGTTGGTGCGGGCGTAGTCGTTGAGCGCCAGCGCGCCCTTGTCGGTGACGTAGTCATAGGCCTCGAGCCAGTTGCGCCGCAGGATCACCGGATCGGCGGGAATGCTCCGCACCTCTTCAATAAAGCGCGCCAGATGCCAGGCGATCTGTGGATCGGTCGGACGGTAGTCCGCTTGCGCCGGGGCCACCGCCTGGGCCTGGCCGAGCTTGTCGACCTGGACGATCCACGGCGTCACCGTGCCGCGCGCCGATTGCCAGACGAGGCCGGCAGCGAGGCCGCCGCCGAGCATCAGCATGCCGAAGAAGGCGAGCCGCCAGTTCTTCGCCTGAACGCGGGCGGAGCCGATGCGCTCATCCCAGACCTGGCCAGCCTTCTGATAGGGCGTCTCGGATTCTGGGGTCGCGCCATAGCGCGTGGTTGATCGTCGGAACATGCCTATTTTCCTTCGGAGAGATCGACGGCGCTGCCACCGCCGGGGCGGTCGCCCGAGCGGATGGCCTGGTGGGCGGCGGAAGCGCCGCGATTGATGGTCTGGCTGCGCTGCATCCGCCGCGCCCAGGCCGGCTGGGTGGCTCCGCCGCTCGATGACGCGGCGGATGCGTTCGAGGATCCGCCATTCGAGGATCCTCCTCCCGTCACGGCCCGGCCTCCGGCCGCGAAGCTCTCTTTCAAGCTGGCGGCCGCGCGGCGCAGCGGACTGACGGCGGCCGAAGCACCGGCCTTGGCAACTCCAGCTGCTCCGCCCGCCCGGTAGGCAGCGGTGGCGCCGCCAGCGACGGAAGCCGTCCCGCGGGCAGTGCCGGTGATCGCTCCGCCCGCGGCACCAATGCCGCCGGCAGCCAGACCGGCCGCGGCCGCGCCGATCCCGGCAACCGCCATTCCCGTTCCCACGGCAGCGCCGGCGCCGAGCTGCGGCCCGCCGGATATCAGACCGTTGGCAATGCCCGGCCCGAAGATGGAGAGTCCAAGCATCGTCAGCGCCGCAAGGATCAGGGTCAACGCGTCGCTGATGGTCGGCGGATCGTTGAACCCGCTGGTGAACTGGCCGAAGATTGTCGAGCCGATGCCGACGATCACGGCCAGCACCAGCACCTTCACGCCGGACGAGACCACGTTGCCCAACACCTTCTCGGCAAGGAAGGCGGTGCGCCCGAAGAGACCAAACGGCACCAGGACGAAGCCGGCCAGAGTGGTCAGCTTGAACTCGATCAGGCTGACGAATAGCTGGATAGCCATGATGAAGAAGCTGATGACGAGGATCAGCCAGGCGATCAGAAGGATCGCAATCTGGATGAAATTGTCGAAGAAGCTGGTGAAGCCCATCAGGCCGGAGATCGAGATGAGGATCGGCTGGCCGGCCGTGATGCCGACCTGGGCGAGCCGCCCGGGCTGAAGGAGCTGGGCCTGGCTCAGCGTCCCGCCGCCGGCCTCTATGCCGAGGCCGGCAAAGGAGTTGTAGATCAGCTGGGCGAGGTTGTTGAAATTGCCGATGATGAAGGCGAAGACGCCGATATAGAGCGTCTTCTTGATCAGCCGCGCGATCACGTCCTCGTCCGGCGCCAGCGCCCAGAAGATTCCGGCCAGCGTGATGTCGATGGCGATGAGGACGCCCGCCATCCAGCGCACATCGCCCTGCACGAGCCCGAAGCCGGAATCGATGTATCGGGTGAAGATGCCCAGGAAATTGTCGATGACGCCGGTGCCGCCCATCGCCTATTTCTCCTCGGGTTTGGCTGACGGCTTCTGTCCGGTCGTTGCTGCGTTCGCCGTATCGTCAGCCGGCCGGTAGGTGAAGAACCGGCGCCGGTTCTCGGCCCAGGCGGCTGTGCAGGCGGCATCGTCCTTCGCGGCCATGCTGATCGCCTGGCAGCGCGCCAGCTCGCGGGCGAGCGGATCGCTCGTCGCCGATGGAGTGCTGACGGAAGCGGCTGCGCCCGAATCCTCGCGCCGGAACTGGAGAGCGGTCGCGACGATCGCTGCTGCCACCGCGAGGAAGCCGATGGTGCGGGCGATGGCCGCGATTTTGAACGGCCGGGCGATCATCAGTGGAACATCTGCACGGAACCGGGCTGGTAGCCGGGGCCGTAGTTGAGGAAGTTGGTGAGCTGCTGCTGGGCCTGCGCCTGGTTCGCGACCGTGCGGGCACCCTCCAGGCTCTGGGCTCGCGCGATCGACGCCATGACAGCGGTGAGGTCGGCAAGCTGCTTGGTCTGGAGTGCGGTGAGCTGGTTGCCGGACTGGGCGGCCTGAAGGGCGCCGGTCGCGGACTGGCTAGACGCAATCAGCGCGTTGATCTGCGTGCGGGTGCTGTCGAGATTCTGCACCACGCCGGCTTGCACGCGCATGGCGTCCTGAAACCCGGCGAGCGAGTTCTGCCAGCGCGTCTGCGCGCCCGCGAGCAGCTGCTGCGAGGAGGTCGAGCTGGAATAGGCCATGGGATAGCTATGCGTGAAGGCCTGGTCGATCGTGGTGACGCTGTAGGCAATCCGCTGGGCTTGGGCGAGCAGCTGCTGGGTCTGGTTGATCGACTGCATGAGCTGCGACAGCGCCGAATACGGCAGGCTCGCCAGGTTCCGGGCCTGGTTGATCAGCATGGTGGCCTGATTCTCCAGGCTCTGGATCTGGTTGTTGATCTGCTGCAGCTCGCGCGCCGCCGTGAGGACGTTCTGCGAGAAGTTGGTCGGGTCGTAGACGATCCACTGCGCGTGCGCGGGGACGCTTGCGGTGACGAGCGTCAGGATGGCGACACCGGCGCCGAGCGCTGCGCGGAAACGACGAATGGTCATTTGGAATCCTCCTGGCTGCGGGTGATGAGCATGTCCGCCGCCCAGTCGAGACCCTTGCCCCGAAGCCATGCGGCGGCGAAGCCATCGCGGCCCTCGGCCGCGATGATCTTGGCGATGGCGGCCTGATCGGCCTTGGACGAAGCGGCGGCAAAGGCGAGCGCCACTTCGCTCAAGCCGAGTTCGAACAAGCGATTGCCGCGGCGGGACTGGCAGTAATAGTCGCGCTTCGGCGTGGCGCGGCTGAGGATCTCGATCTGCCGATCGTTCAGCCCGAAGCGGCGATAGATGGCCGCGATCTGCGGTTCGAGCGCGCGCTCATTGGGCAGGAACACACGGGTCGGACAGCTCTCGATGATCGCGGGGGCAATGGCGCTGCCGTCGATATCGGCCAAAGACTGGGTGGCGAAGATGACGCTGGCATTCTTCTTCCGCAGCGTCTTCAGCCATTCGCGCAGCTGGCCGGCGAAGCCGTTGTCGTCGAGGGCGAGCCAGCCCTCGTCGATGATGAGGAGCGTCGGCCGGCCGTCGAGCCGGTCCTGGATGCGATGGAAGAGATAGGAGAGCACGGCGGGTGCGGCGCCGGCGCCGATCAGCCCCTCGGTCTCGAAGGCCTGGATCTCGGCCTCGCCAAGGCGCTCGGCTTCCGCGTCGAGCAAGCGACCCCAGGGACCACCGACGGTATAAGGCTGCAGGGCCTGCTTCAGCGCGTTGGATTGCAACAGGACCGAGAGGCCGGTGATCGTCCGCTCCGACACCGGCGCTGAGGCGAGCGAGGTCAGCGCCGACCAAAGGTGCTCTTTCAGCTCGGGTGAGACACTGACGCCCTCGCGGGCGAGCAGCGTTGCCACCCATTCGGCGGCCCAGGCGCGCTCGCCGGCATCTTCAATGCGGGCCAGCGGCTGCAAGGCGACGGCGGCACCGTCATCGGCGAGCGCGCCGCCCAGATCGTGCCAGTCACCGCCCATGGCGAGAGCTGCCGCCCGGATCGAGCCGCCGAAGTCAAAGGCGAAGATCTGAGCGCCGGCATAGCGGCGGAACTGCAGCGCCATCAGCGCCAGCAGCACGGATTTGCCGGCACCTGTCGGCCCGACGATGAGCGTATGGCCGACATCGCCGACATGGAGCGAGAAGCGGAAAGGCGTCGAGCCTTCGGTCCGGGCGAAGAACAGCGGTGGCCCGCGGAAATGCTCATCGCGTTCCGGCCCGGCCCAGACCGCCGAGAACGGCATCATATGGGCGAGATTGAGGGTCGAGACCGGCGGCTGGCGGACATTGGCGTAGACATGACCCGGCAGCGATCCGAGCCAGGCCTCGATGGCATTGACCGTCTCGCGCATGCAGGTGAAGTCGCGGCCCTGGATGGTTTTCTCGGCCAGGCGCAGCCGGTCTTCGGCGATGCGGGGATCCTCGTCCCAGACCGTCACGGTCGCGGTGACATAGGCTGTGCCGACGAGATCGGAGCCCAATTCCTGGAGCGCCAGATCGGCGTCGAGCGCCTTGTTGGCGGCGTCGCTGTCCATCAGCACCGACGCCTCGTTGGTCATGACCTCCTTCAGGATCGCCATGATCGACTTGCGCTTGGCGAACCATTGGCGGCGGATCTTACCCAACACCTTGATCGCATCGGTCTTGTCGAGGCAGATGGCACGGGTCGCCCAGCGATAGGGGAAAGCCAGGCGGTTGAGCTCGTCGAGCAGACCCGGCCAGGTCTGCGACGGGAAGCCCATGATGGTGAGCGTGCGTAGATGGGATGACCCGAGCCGCGGCTCCAGGCCGCCGCTCAGATCCTCGTCGGGCAGGATGGCGTCGAGATGCATCGGCGTCTCGGGCACGCGCACGCACTGGCGCCGGGTCGAGACACAGGAATGCAGATAGGTCAGCGTCTCCGGATCGTCGAGCCACGCGGCTTCGGGCATGAAGCCCTCGATCAGCGCCAGCACCCGACCGGTCCGGTCGATGAATCCGGCCAGCGCCCCGCGCCAATCGGCGCCGCTCTCAGCGCGGCCCTCATAGAGCCAGGCCTCGGCGTGCGCGGCATTTTCGGCCGGCGGCAAGCCAGAGCAGCGTCAGGAAATACCGGCTCTCGAAATGTGTGCCTTCTTCCTCGAACTGCGCCCGGCGTTCGGCATCGACGAGACCGGAGGCGGTGTCGGGGAAATCGCCTTCGGGATAGCTATTGGCCGGCTGGCGCTGCGCCTCGACGAAGATCGCCCAGCCGGAGCCGAGCCGGCGCAGCGCATTGTTGAGGCGCGACGTGATCGCCACCAGTTCGGCTGGCGTCGCCGAATCCAGGTCCGGCCCCCGAAACCGTGCGGTGCGCTGGAACGAGCCATCCTTGTTGAGGATGACCCCCTTCCCGACCAGGGCAGCCCAGGGCAGGAAGTCGGCGAGGCTTTGGCTGTGACGACGGTATTCAGCGAGATTCATCATCGATCTGACCTCACCCGACCAGATGCTGCGGATAGCGCAGATGCCGGCGCACGACATCGACGAAGGCGGGATCGCGCTTGGCGGCCCACACGGCCGCCACATGGCCGACCAGCCAGATGGCGGCACCGACAATCCAAAGGCGCAGGCCGAGTCCGACGGCGGCAGCGAGCGTCCCGTTGATGATCGCCACCGCGCGGGGGCGCCCCGCCGAGCAGGATCGGCTCGGTCAAAGCGCGATGGACGGGCGCGTAGAAGCCGGCGATCGGCTCGGCCTGGTCCATCAGAGCAGCGCCCCGCCGCCGAAGGAAAAGAACGACAGGAAGAAGCTCGACGCGGCGAAGGCGATCGACAGGCCGAAGACGATCTGGATCAGCCGGCGAAAGCCGCCGGAGGACTCACCAAACGCCAGTGACAGGCCGGTCACGATGATGACGATCACCGAAACGACCTTTGCGACCGGACCCTGGATCGAGTTCAAGATCTGGGTCAGCGGTTGCTCCCAGGGCATGTTCGATCCGGCGGCATAAGCCGGCGCCGTGAGGGCGGCGAAGAGGATGACGGCATAGGCCGCTTCGAGCCGGCGGCGGAATCGATGGAAGAGCACCACGGTTCTCCTGCTGGTGTGAGGTCGTAGTCGCCGTCGCGGCCAATTCCGTCGACGGAAGCCAGTTCGGCGAGCCGACGGGCGGCGCCGCGGCCGGAAAGGACGGCGATGAGATCGATGGTGTCGGCGATGAGCGCGCGGGGGACGGTGACGACCGCTTCCTGAATGAGCTGCTCAAGGCGACGCAGCGCGCCGATCGCGGAACCGGCGTGCAGCGTGCCGACGCCGCCGGGATGGCCGGTGCCCCAGGCCTTGAGGAGATCGAGCGCCTCGGCGCCGCGCACCTCGCCGATCGGAATGCGGTCGGGGCGAAGCCGCAGCGACGAGCGGACGAGATCGGAGAGCGAGGCGGCACCGTCCTTGGTGCGCAGCGCCACGAGGTTGGGGGCCGCGCATTGCAGCTCGCGGGTATCCTCGATCAGCACCACGCGGTCGCCGGTCTTGGCGACCTCGGCGAGGAGCGCATTGACCAGGGTGGTCTTGCCGGTCGACGTGCCGCCGGCGACCAGGATGTTCTTCCGCGCCCGGACCGCTGCGCGCAGCAGCTCGGCCTGGGCGCCAGACATGATGCCGGCCTCGACGTAATTGCCGAGGGTGAAGACGGCGACCGCCGGGCGCCGGATCGCGAAGCACGGCGCCGCCACAACCGGTGGAACCAGACCCTCGAACCGCTCTCCGCTTTCCGGCAGCTCGGCCGAGACACGGGGCGAACCCGCGTGGACTTCGACGCCGACATGGTGGGCGACGAGCCGGACGATGCGCTCGGCGTCGGCGGGCGCGATGCGGCGGCCGGTATCCTCAAGCCCGCCTGATAACCGGTCGATCCACAGCTTGCCATCGGGATTGAGCATCACCTCGACGATGCTGGGGTCTTCGAGATAGCCGGCGATGGCGGGTCCGAGCGCGGTGCGCAGCATGCGCGCGCCGCGAGCGAAGGCTTCGGATCTGGAAGAATTCGTCGTCACATCGAACCCCGCGTTCTCGCCTCGACTCCGAGGCAGTTGCGTCAACGGGGTTGATTACAAAGAGCGGGAAATGGGTGAGCGCAACAATGATGTTGGTGGCGTAGGGCGGCCGGATAGAAAGACATGCGACCGGGACGATCGCCGTTCAGGCCGATGGCGTTTGCAGCGACGGAGCTGTTGGGATTTCGGCAGTGACTGGATGCCGGGCTTCAGGCCCGATACTCTGATGGTGAGGAGTCGCCATGAACAGTCATGTGGCCCAGTGTGCGTCTACGGCCGTTCTAGGCCGGGGGACCATGCCGCTTTCGGGCGTCTAGTGAGGGACTATGGGCATTCACACGTTGACAGGCCTGAAGGAGGGCGCGCCAATCATGGGTTGGATTGATGTTTCTCCAGTGCTCGAAGTGCGCCCGGACACTATGCTCGGGTAGCAGATGCGGCGAAAAAGGCGATGACGCGCAGTGAAGCCCTCTGTCCTGATAATCGAATGCCGGGATAAAGCAGAAGACCCTGGCTCAGAGGGCAGGTTCATCAAGCACATGCTTGACCTGATGGGCGTCGCGAACGATTTACAGCCGGCGCGGAGCAAAGGCCGGTTCCTAGAGCTGCTTTCGTCCTCGGCAGCCGATATCGAGGTTGTTCATATTGCCACACACGGAAGAACCAAAGAGACCCGGAAGGGTAAGTTGGATAAATTTGTGGGCTTTTGGACACCCGACGAGCAGACCGTAACTATCGAAGAAATCGCCGCAGCAGCCATAGACTTGTCGGGGAAAGTTGTGATTTCGACAGCTTGCCTCTCAGGCCAAAGAGGGTCGCGCGAAGCTTTCAAAAGCGCGACGGAATGCAAATACTACATCGCGCCGATAAGAGGACCGGATTTCTACAATGCCGCTCTTATGTGCCACATCTTTTACCACAAGCGCTTTGTGCTAAACAGGAGCGTCAAGAGGGCGTTTTCGGAATACAAAGACCGCTATAAGAACCCGCACAAGTTCTGCTTCCTGTGAGCCGCAGTATAGAGGAGAGGAAGAAGCGATGACAATGTCCGGTGACGAGCCACGTGACCCGGAGTCTCTGAAGGATCCCTACCCGCCCGGGCCGGACGCAATCAAGAAACGCCGACAGCATCACGTCTGGCAGAAATATCTAAAAGCCTGGTCGACTGAGGGTCAACTCTGTTGCTTGATGGACGGCAGGATATTCCCGACGGGCACGTCAATGATCGCGGTCGAGAAGTATTTTTACAAGATAGACAAATTGACGGCTGCCGACATAGCGTTGATCAAGTTCCTTCTGATCGATGTCAAAGGCTTGCATCCTCTGATAAAGAAAAATCACGAAGACTTCCTAAAACTGATCACTGTGCCGGCCTTGTTCGAAGGTGAGACGGCGGGCTTAGACGATCTCATTGATACATTCCGCACCAACGCGCTTGAGGACTATCACGCGGGGATCGAAGCATCCTTTCTGCCGTTGCTGGAAAGCGCCTTGAACAAGGACATCAGCTTTTATTCCGATGAGCAAAGCTGCATGACTTTGTTTCACTTTCTCGCTTCGCAGCATATGCGGACCAAAGGCATCAAGGTCAAAACGATCGAAATTTTGAAACGGAAGAACGGCCTCGACGCCTCGAGAATCTGGAGTGTCATGAGCCATATGTTCGCGACGAACATCGGTATGGGTGTGTATCGAGAAAAGAAAAAGCGCCGGCTGGTTCTGGTAGAAAACACGACAGACATGGCATTCATTACGGGCGACCAGCCAGTGATAAACTTACATGGCGGTGGCGAGAAGTCGCCCGCGACCCTTTCGTGGTACTATCCGATCTCACCTCGCATTGCCCTGTTGCTGCCGGAGGTCGACGAGGAACCGGCTGTTTCGACCGCGAGCCTGACGTCGGTGCAGATTGGCGATCTGAATGCAAAGATAGTCGCGGCGAGCCACCGTCAGGTGTTCGCGCAGTCGCGGTCGTCGCTCGAACCCTACGCCAAGACCCGCACATCGACCTGAGACGATGGCCTGTCGCTTTCGATCGTGAAGCCCAAAAAGCTCACGCCTCTATCACCCCCTCTGCCTCCGTAGGCGCAACGCACTCGGTGACGCGCCAATTTCTCGCCCGCATCAGGTCGAGTTCGGCGGGTTTGAAGGTGTCCCTGCGCATCGCCAAGCATAGCAGATGTGACGGTCGCGTCATCGCAACGTAGTGCAACTTGAGGCGCTCGATGAGCGCCGCGTCCTCGCTGCTGTTGTCCGAGCCAGCCTTGGGCCTTTTGCCGAGAAGCCAAAGCAGAAGCTTCTTCAGATGGTGGGCCTTCTGGTAGCTTTCGAGAACAAGCGTTGCCGTATGGGTTTCGCCCTTCACGCCGTGAATGGACCCAAGCCGGATTGAAACCTTTGGCTCATCTGGCGGGTAACGGAACAAGTTCGTCGACCTCCGCGGTAGACCTTGGGCATCCTCGGACACATCGACTTCGGCCCAGCCCAGAAATTCCAGCGCCTTCTGGTCCTCGACCGGTCGACCTACGACTGCCTCCCCGATGGCCAGAGCAGCCGGGGCAATGTGAAGCGCCCACTCATTCGGCGAAAGCTCGCATCGGCAGCTGATTAACCGATCGAGAAGGGTTAGGTATTGTTGCCGCGCTCTCTCGTCTGACAGAAGCTCCAGCAGGTAACGATTAGCGCTTTTTCTTAGAGCAAGGGGCACTTCTTTCCCAGCAAGTCGGATGAATTGCAGGATGCCTTCAGCACAGTAGTTCGCGACGGGATGAGTATTACGCGATCCCGCAAGCCCCAGCGCTGCTCGTGTAAGATACTGTGCCAGCGAAGCGGGCCTGGGCTGCCGCCCAGCGACTTCCGGATCGTAGTCCGGCGCATAGTGCCCCATGAAGCGCGGTAAGTGATCGTCCTTCTCGGCCCTATGGACGCCCGCAATAGCTGTGAAGTCGCCCCGCGGGAGCGCTTCGGGAGAGAATGCTTCGATCAGGTATTCGGCATAGGCCGGCAGGACGCCAAGCACCGATGCATCGTCGAACAGAAAAAGCGCGCTCTGGCAGCCGGCGTGGTTGATCCGGTTTGTCGTCGGTCCTCGTCCCACCAGCGCCTGCGGTCGGATTCCCCATCGGGGCCGCAAAGCCAGCGATGGCCTGACCGAACCGAAAACTGTTCGGGAGGTCCGCTTTGAATGGTCCGGGGAATGTGTCCGTGACAGCGCCCGACGCACCAGACCGGTGATAGATCGCCTGGTTAGAGTCCCCGAACCGTTGGCGAACGACAGGTCCGTCACCCTCAATGAAGAGGCGATGCAGGAAGGCGGATTGCAGCTCGCTGTTGTCTTGAACTTCGTCGACGAACACTAGGGGGAACCGTCCGCGAATCGTTTTGATCACATCGGGGAAAGCGGTCTAGCAGTTCGGATGCCCAGACGAACATCTCGTCGAAGCAGTAGTAGCCCGCCTCGGTGGACTGCTGGCAGGCTAGCAGCATCTTCTGGTAGGTCCCCTGGCCAACTGGATAGGCTTCCTTGCCGCCTCCGGTAAAGTCTTGCCGTGTGTAACCTAACGATGCAGCACTACTATGATGCTCTTCGAGATATTTTTTTGTACCCCAAGGTAGCCGGTTCCATCGGTCGTTCAGCGCAATTTGGGTATCAATCGCTTTGACCAGGCGTCCCTTTGAGCGCAACCACGGAATGGCGAGGAATTCGTTTGCGAACGAATGGATCGTTCCGACGAAATGTGGGTGTCGCAGGAGGAGATGACCCGCGCTGGTCGAACTCAGGCGATCGCCGATCTCCGTTCGCGCGGCATTCGTGTGTGACAGCACGCAAATGCCCCCTGCCGCCCTCGATTTCCAGCGGTTGGTAAGGATGGCGAGTTTCGCGACCAAAAGGGTGGTCTTGCCGCTGCCTGGACAAGCTTCGACGTCGAGCGTTTCAAGGGACCGCATGACCGCCAGTCTCGGGTCAGCTCCGTCCTCGCCGGCAAATGCATTGCGGGGCAGCCGCATGACCGCGCATGCCCAATCGATTTCCTGATCGGAGATGAGTTCCAACATTACCTGCAACTCGTCAGGCACTGCTTCCTCCGCCCGCAGCCGTCATAGGCGGCGTCCCACCAGCTTCGGCAGAGGAAGCCGTCTCTTGCGTCCTGCTACTGCCAGCCTGGCCGAACGGTTCGGTTGCGTGGGCAATGGCCTCCACCAGATACGGCGGTAGGAGAGCTTTCAGGTGCTCGCGCGTGAACTCTCCGCTCTTTATCCCTTCTTGCAATATCTCGGCGAGATACTGCGCGACAGTCGGCTTCGACACGGGATTAGAAACCGCGAGGGGCTCATATACGTGCGAGCAAAGCTCCTCCTTCGACAGGTTCTTCGCGGCCAGCTCGTCATAGGCCTTCTTCGCGGCACCGCCCACTTCGGCGATAGTCGCCTTCATATCGTTGATCTTGTCATCGGCGTCGGCGAGCGCGATGGCGACATACACCTCCTTCGCCAGCCCGAAATAGGCGAGGTCGTATTCGAGGGTCCATTCGCTCGCCACGAACGTCCGGACGCATTGCTCGTTCGCCTTGTCGCGGATGCGTGCCCGCTTCTTGTCGAGTTCGTCGCCTTGGAAGTCGCTCTTGATTCTCCATCGCCGTTTCGATCCCGGCAGTAGCGGAACGGCGTCGCCCTCCTTGATCTTGCCAAGAATAACGGGAGCACAGTCAGGCATTACATCCATATCCGTGACACAGGCGATAGGAATGCTGATCCGGCCATCCGCCTCCAGCTTCTCCCGCATGAAGATCCGCCCATAGCGGCTCAGACCGACGCCGCCGACGTTCACCACCGAGACGCCGTAATTCTCGAAATCCCGACCAATGAGACTGGCGATGACCGGAAGCAGGATGTTCTCGGCGTCACCCTCCACGATCACAACACCGCGGGCGAAAAACAGGTTTGCCTTGGTCACGTCCAAGAAGCGCTGGAGGAAGCGATAGTCGGACGTGGTGAGCTTCGTTTTGCCCTCAGCCATCGAATAGCCACGACCGTTTCGGACCAGCACGAGGTTGTCCAGTTTCACATCCGAAGCAAGGTTCGGGCTATGGGTTGTGACGATGATCTGGATGCACTGGCCGTCTGCCCTCGCCTTCGATGCCTGGGCCTGGAGAAAGGCCATCAGCCGTAGTTGGCGCTGCGGGTGGAGATGGGCTTCCGGCTCCTCGATCATCAACAACGGGAACCCATCGACCTCCGTACCCAGCAGCAGGAGTTCGCATGCCATGAAGAGAATGTTGTTTGACCCCAACCCGCGGCAGTCGGCGCCCTCGGCAAGATCATTTGCGCCGAGATTCACTTCCAGTTTCTCAAGAAGCTGCCGCAGCCTCGTACTGTCATCACGATGTCCGCTGATGCGAACACGGGCGTCGAGCGTATCGCCACTGAACGAGAGGTGTTGCAAGTAGTCGTTGTTGAGTTTTTTGCGGGTGCCCTTAACCCCGTGCGAGTTCTCAATCAGGTGGCTGGCGTAGTCGCCGAGACCGAGGACGCTGAGGGTCTGCGGATCGGGCAAAGGATGGGTTTTTGGATCGAACTTGACCCCGTGCTCCTTGATCTCCTTCGTGTGTTGAAGGATTTGCGAGAGGCGCGATCCCCGCCCTGCTGACATGGCGCGCTCGGCGTCGCGCAGCGGCCTGAGATAGGTGGCCTGGAGCAGGAAGCGGGCGCCTGCGTCGAGCAAGGGGCCATCCGCTTTTTCACCTGTTCGCCACTCTATCGGCATGAACCTACGGACAGGGCCGTCGTTCTCTGCTCGCCTTGCAACCCAAGTGAGGATCAGCATCACCTCGGAGGACGTGCTCTCGTGATAGGTGAGATACTCCGCAAAGGCACTTCGATCGCCCTGCGTCAGGCCTGAAAAGATGAGCCTGATAGTGATTTCGTGGGAGCGTTCGCCATTGGGTGTATGGTGGAAATCAGAGAGTTCGAGGCGCATCGACTCCTGGTCGCGCGTGCCCAGAACGAACCTCAACGCGTCGATGACGGCGGTCTTTCCGGCGTCCATTCTCTCCGACGAGTGCCGTAAGGCCGGGCTTCAGGGAGAGCTGGAACGCCTCCTTGCCCGCGCCAAATAGGCGGAAGTTCTCGATCCTGATCCCCGAAATATGCATCGGTTGTCCCTCTTGTCGAAATCTAACCGCGATGCGAAATCTTCACAACCAAAGCTTGAGCCTCAATCACCCACAGACGCCGCCGTAGCGGCACGCTTTCTGGGCGAAGAACGCTTTCGATTGGAGTGATAGGAAGTGTGGACGTTAGCCTAGCCTAAGGGTCAGGAAGGGATGACCGGCGACCTTGGACGAAGTGGCGTTTGGGTCGCGAGGCGAGATTCTAAGCAGCCCCTATCAGGGCTCGGCGTCATCTTCCGGTGCGGTCGCGTCAAAATCGCGGCTGACCTCGTCGGCGAGCTTGCGTCCTCGCTCGAGCCGGCGGCCGGAGCGATTCGACGAAGCCTTCGTAACGCTCCCGGCCCTTGGTCTGTGCCGCGGCCAGCGCGGCGTCAGCAAGGGCGGCGTGCTGGTCAGCCAGAATCGCACAAACACCGCCAGCGCCTCGTTCGAGATCGTGACGTGCCGTTCGAGGCGTTCAATCTGTCGGGCCATCCGATCGAGCCGGCGCGCCAGGGCCGCTTCGAGGCGGTCGGCACCATCCGGCGATAGAAGGGATGCAAGCGCCGTCTCGACCACCAAGGCCTGGGGCACGCGCTTTTGTGTGGCGTAATCCGCAGCCTGCCGCGCAAGGGCCGGCGGCAAGCGGAATGTATGCTTCGTGCGCATCTGATCTCACATTCCCATATCGTCGGCGGGATCGAGCGTGGCCTGGCGGGCGAGCGTTCGGCATTGCGTTGCAGGGCGCGCTGCCGTTGCGCATCGTCATCCGGCTCATCGTCGATCGGCTCGAACTCCCGGACCGGTTTGGCCGGCTCGGGGGCGACCTCTTCGTGTTCCGGCAACTCCGGCTCGCGGCGGATGCCGGCATTGGCCGGATCATCGGTCGTGGATGCAGGCGGCGCGGCAACGACAGCACCGGCCCAATCATCCGCGTGCGGCGGCGCAGGCCGGGCACCGACGATCGCCCGGTCACCAGGGGGTGAAAGCTTCGGCGGCGGCAGGATCCGCGCCTTCAATTCGCCTTCCTCGTAATAGCGCGCTTTCTTTGCCCGGATGGGATGGCAGCCAGAACTGGCCGGGTTCGTCTGGACAGGATGCGGCGTTGGATAAGTGGGTTCTCTGCCGGTTGCTGTGGTAGTGCGCCGTTGTCGGGTCGTCACGCAAGGAGGGCGTAGCCCGACTGGAGTGACGACCCGACAACGGCGGCAAAATTTCGGGCGTCGCCCGTCGGGTCATGCTGCCGCCAGCTGCGGCAGGTGGTTGAAGTAGGCTTGGTCCGGCGTTCGGGCGTCAAGGCTCGAATGCGGGCGTTTGGCGTTGTAGAAGGCCAGATACCGGCCGATCGACGTGCGGGCCTCGGCGACGCTGTCATAGGCCCGCAGATAGACCTCTTCGTATTTGACCGAGCGCCAGAGCCGTTCGATGAAGACGTTGTCGCGCCACGAGCCCCTGCCATCCATGCTGATGGCGACGCCGTTGTCCTGCAGCAGGCCGGTGAAGGCGGCGCTGGTGAATTGGCTGCCTTGGTCCGTATTGAAGATCTCCGGTTTGCCGTGCTTGGCCAGCGCCTCCTCGACCGCGTCCAGACAGAAATCGACCTCCATCGTGATCGAGACGCGCCAAGCCAGGACCCGGCGGCTGAACCAGTCGACCACGGCCGCCAGATAGACGAAGCCGCGCGCCATCGGGATGTAGGTGATGTCCATCGCCCAGGCCTGGTTCGGCCGCGCGACCGCTACGTCGCGCAGCAGATACGGTAAATCTTGTGGCCGGGCGCCGGCTTCGACGTGTTCGGCCGGCGATAAATCGCTTGAATACCCATCCGCTTCATCAGCGTGGTGACATGCTGGCGGCCGATCTCGACACCCTCGCCGCGCAAGAGATCGCGCAGCATCCGGCTGCCCGCACGGCAGCTGGGCGGAACTGAAGCGGATGTGGGTCGCGCCGGCGGCCCGCGGCCTTGGGGTGTCCAAGGCGCTGCTCGCCGCACTCGAAGCCGCGGCAAGCGCGGAGAACATCAGTGTTCTTCGGCTGGAAACCGGCATCGTCAGCCACGCCGCGCTTGCGCTTTACTCTGCCGCGGGCTTCGAACGGTGCGGTCCGTTCGCGGATTACCGGCCCGACCCGCTCAGCGTGTTCATGGAGAAAGCGCTGCCGATCGCCTAGGCTTTAAGCCAGATCGGATCCTTCAGGCCTTCGATCAGCGCCTTATGCGCGGCAAATTCGCTCTCCAGAGCGGCATGCGGGCGGGGCGCTCGGGCCGTGCGGTTGGTCGTGACGGCAGCGTCCAAGCCAGCCGCAGCCGAGTCGCCGGCAAGTCCTAGATCCGGCTGCTGGCCGCCCATCAGCTCGAGATAGACTTTCGCAAGCAGCTGCGTATCGATCAGCGCGCCGTGCTTGCTGCGTTCCGACAATCGATGGCGAAGCGGCGGCACAGCGCGTCGAGGCTGGCCGGGGAGCCCGGGGAATTTCCGGCGGGCCAGCTTCAGCGTATCGAGCACCTCGCAACCGAGCGCCGGCCGGCCGCACAGCTTCAGCTCCGCCTGCAGGAAGCGTACGTCGAACTCGGCATTATGCGCGATCAGCCGCGCGCCCTGCATGAACTTGACGAAGGTCTCGGCCTGGTCGGAAAACAGCGGCTTGTCGCTGAGAAATTCAATCGACAACCCGTGCACGGCCATTGCCTCCTCGGGCATGTCGCGCTCGGGATTGCAGTAGAAATGCAGCTCGCGCCCGGTCGGCAGCAGATTGAACAATTCGACGCAGGCGACTTCGACCACGCGATGGCCGTCAGCGGGATCGAGGCCGGTGGTTTCCGTATCGAGGACGACTTCGCGCATCGCTATGAGCCGTTCCAGTGCTGTGACGAGATTGGATCAAATCTGACAAAACTGCGCAGCATTTTCAAGCTATGGCGTTTGCCGAGACCCGTTTCTACTACATACGGCGTGCGGCGGCGTTTTTTCCAGATCCGGCATCTGCTTGGCCAGGATGTCGCGCAGCCGGGTTTCGGTCATGCCCGTGCGCGCCAGCACGCGCTGGCGCTGCAGGAAGGGAGGCGCCGAGACGACCAACACCGCGGCGCAGCGCTTTTCGCCACCAGTCTCGAACAGCAGCGGTACGTCGCGGACGACGATCGGCGCGGCGCGCCGAGCGGCAGCGGCGAGGAAGCGCTTCTCCGCGACGCCGACCTTGGGATGAAGAATGCGCTCGAGCCGCTTCAAGGCCGCCGCATCGCCGAAGACCATCCGGCCAAGCGCCGGGCGATCGATGCCGTGCTCGATCGAGCCGGAGCCGGGGAAGGCGGCCAAGACCTGGCGCACAGCGCCGCCATTTGGTCCGAGCAGGGCATGGACGGTCGCGTCGGCGTCATGCACCGGAATCCGCGCCCGGCGCAGCATCGCGGCCGCAGTCGATTTGCCCATGCCGATCGAGCCGGGTCAGCCCGACACGATCATCGCTGCAGCGTCTCCAGCACGGCGTCGCGCAAGCCCCGATCGACCGCCGGGGTCGACGCCGAACCAGGCCGCAAAGGCCGGCCGCGCCTGGTGCAGCAGCATGCCCAACCCGTCCACCACCGGAATGCCGCGCGCCCGCGCCGCCGCCAGCAGCGCCGTTTCGAGCGGCACATAGACGATATCTGACACGATGGCATGGACCGGCAGCAGCGACAGGTCGAGTGGCAAGGGCGGCTGCCCTTCCATGCCGAGCACCGTCGTGTTGGCCAGCAGATGGCAGCCGGCCAGTGCTACGCCGCGCAGGGACCAGGGCCAGGGCTCGATCCGCCCGCCGAGATCTGCCGCCAAAGCTTCCGACCGCGCATCGGTACGGTTGACGATCCGGATACGGGTCTCGCCGGCATCGAGCAGAGCCGCGGCAATGGCGCGTGCAGCGCCGCCCGCACCCAGCAGCGCCACGGTCGAACGGCCCGGCTGCCAGTCCGGCGCGTTTGCCGCAGGGTCTCGACGAAGCCGTAGCCGTCGGTCGAGCGGCCTTCGAGCGAGCCGTCCGGCCGCACGATCACGAGATTCACCGAGCCGGTCCGTTGCGCGGCCGCATCGGTGTGGTCGACCAGGCGAAAGGCGGCCTCCTTATGCGGGACGGTCAGGTTGCAGCCGCAAAGCCGAGCGCCGGCAGGGCCCGGAGCGCCTGTTCCAGCTTCTCGGGGCTGGACCGCCAGCGGCACATAGGCGCCGCGGATGCCGTAGCGGCGCAGCCAATAACCGTGCAGCACCGGGGAGCGGGAATGGCCGATCGGCCAGCCCATGACGCCGGCCAGGGCGACACCGCTCATGCCCGGATGACCCCATGGCCGCGCAGGAAACCCAGCAGCGGCAGCAGAGGCAGGCGAGCACGGTGAAGAAATCGCCCTCGACCTGCTCGAAGAGCTGGGCGCCGAGGCCCTCGAGCTGATAGGCGCCGACTGCACTCAGCACGCTCGGCCCAGCCTGCACCAGATACTCGTCGAGAAGCCGTCGCTGCAGGACCGCATGGTCAGCTTGGCCTCGGTGACGGTGTGCCAAAGCCGTTTCGCCGCCACGCATCACCACGGCAGCCGTCACTAACGATGGGTCTTGCCGCGCAATGCCTGAAGATGCGCCCGGGCGTGATCGAGATCCGGCGGCTTGTCGAACCAGACGCCGTTGCAATCGAGCATCTGGTCGGCGCCGATCACCAGGGCGGCCGGGTTCCGGCCGGAGATGCGCGTTGCCTTGAGCTCGGCCAGCGCTTCGGCGCAGGCTTCGGCCGGGGCGCCCTCGGCACGGAACGCCGCTTTGAGCGCACCCTCGTCGACCGCTGCCGCTTCGGCGACGGCAGCCACGCCGGGCACGTTCGAGCAGTTCGAGCCGGATCCGGCTGGCCGAAGCGAGGATAATTCGCGGAGGCATGCGGATCCTCATGCCTCCATGCCGTGCCGTTTCGCCAGCAGCTTCAATGATGGCGGCGGTCGGTCTCCTCGATCGAGCGGCGCGTCACGTCGATGACCGGCCATTTATGCTCATGGCACAGGCGCCGCGCCGCGGTGACTTCGGCACGCACGGCTTCGAGATCGACATAGGGGGTGGTCGGGTCCTGCTGGATCGTATTCATGCGGTTGCGCCGGATTGCGATCAGCCGTTCGGGGTCGTTGGTCAGGCCGATCACCAGCGGCTTGGTCAGCGGCGAAGAGTTCCGGCGGCAGAGGCACACCCGGCACCAGCGGGACATTGGCCGCCTTCACGCCGCGATTGGCCAGTATAGATGCAGGGTCGGCGTCTTCGAGGTGCGCGACACGCCGGTCAGGATGACATCGGCCTCGTTCAGCCCCCAGGGCGCCTGGCCGTCATCATGCGTCATGGCGAAGGTCATGGCGTCGATGCGCTGAAAATATTCGTGATTCAGCATGTGCTGCTGACCCGGCAGATTGCGCGCCCGCCCGGCCGAGATAGGCGCCGAGCGCGTTGATCGCCGGGTCGAGCACCGGGATCGCAGGCACGTTCAACCGGCGGCAGCACTCCTGCAGCGGCTGGCGCAGGATATCGTTGACCAGGGTGTAGAGCACGACGCCGGGATTCGCGTCGATGCCGGCGATGACGCGCTCGATCTGGGCACGCGTCCGCACCATCGACCAGATGTGCTCGATCGCCTCGGCATCTTCGAATTGAGCAAGCGACGCGCGCGCCAGCGAATGCACGGTTTCACCCGTGGAATCCGACACGAGATGCAGGTGGAAGCGGGTTTCGGTCACGGTCTCTCCACAATCCTGTGGAAAACTGAAGGACTAGCGGGGATAAGTGCCAGTTTCGTCACAAATGCCAGGAACAAACCCCATAGACAAGGATTCTGCCCCGGCGTTTGCCGGCGGTGGGATAAAAGCGGTTGCCGTACCGAAGCACGGGGAATAAGCGGCAGGCAGCGGCAATCTTTCACGATATCCCCATGTTGCATGTCGGCACGCGACTCGCCACCTTTCTGAGGCTACCGGCAGCGTTCGTCGCGGACTATCCCCAGTTTTTCGGACGGCCGTCGTCCCGACGGCCTGGCTGTGGATTGTTTTCGCGACAGCGGTAATCCCCAGTCATCACAGCCATCCACTACCCCTACCACCTTAAACCTCAAGAATCCTTCCTTGAGAGAATTAGTCCACCGGACCCGCTGATCCCAGACCGAGAGGACCGTCGCCCGCTCATGAAAACCGAAGACAAGCTCCTGCTTCGCGCCCTGCGGCGGCGTCCATGTCGAGCGGCATCCGTTCTGGCTCATGCGGCAAGCCGGCCGCTATCTGCGGAATATCGCGAGAAGCGGGCGCAGGCCGGCAGCTTCCTGAGCCTCTGCTTCAACCCGGATCTGGCAACCGAAGTGACGCTGCAGCCGGTCCATCGCTACGGCATGGACGCGGCAATCCTGTTTTGCGATATCCTCGTCGTGCCCTTAGCGCTCGGCCAGGAAGTCGGCTTCCAGGAAGGAGAGGGCCCCAAGCTCGATCCCATCACAAACGCAGCGGTCTCGCCCGCCTGTCCGAGACGATCGACCTCGGCAAGCTTGAACCGGTCTACGAAACCGTGCGCCGGCTCCGCCGTGAATTGCCGCCCGAGACCGCGCTGATCGGTTTCGCCGGCGCGCCTGGACCGTTGCACCTATGTCGTCGAGGGCGGGTCGAGCCGCAGCTTTTCCGCCGTGAAAGGTTGGGCCGCCGCCGACAAGGTCGGTTTCGGCAAGCTGATCGATCGCCTCACCGAGGCGACGATCGCGCATCTGACCGCGCAGGTGACGGCCGGGGCCGAGCTCATCCAACTGTTCGACAGCTGGGCCGGCGCGCTCGATGGCGAGGCCTTCCACAGCTGGGTCGTCGAGCCGACGCGCAAGATCGTCGCTGCGCTCAAGGCCGTGAAGCCGTCGCTGCCGGTGATCGGCTTTCCTAAGGGGGCCGGGGCCAAATATCTGGGCTATGCGCGCGAAACCGGGGTCGACGTCCTGGCGCTCGACCAGGACGTGCCGCTCGCCTTCGCGCGCGACGTACTGCAGCCGGTCGCGGCATTGCAGGGCAATCTCGATCCACGGCTGTTGCTGTCCGGCGGGACCGGCGATGGAGACGCGGATCCGTGAGATCCTGAGCAGCCTCGGCAAGGGCCGCTATGTGTTCAACCTCGGCCACGGCATCCTGCCGACGACGCCGCTCGAACATGTCGAGCGCCTGGCCGAGATCCTGCGCACCACGCGGCGCGCGGCTGAGGCCGGTTCGATCGATCGGCATGAAAACCGCCGTCATTCTGTTCAATCTGGGCGGACCGGACCGGCCGGAGGCCGTCCGGCCTTTCCTGTTCAATCTGTTTTACGATCCGGCCATCATCACCCTGCCGCGCCCGCTGCGCTGGCTGATCGCTTCGTGGATTTCGTCGCGCCGCGCGCCGTGTGGCGCGCGGGATCTACAGCAAGATCGGCGGCGGGTCGCCGCTGCTCGGCAATACCGAAATACAGGCTGAAGCGCTCGAACAGGCGCTTGGCCCCGACTATAAATGCTTCATCTGTATGCGGTATTGGCATCCGCGCGCCGATGAACAGGTCCGTGCGGTACAGGCGTGGCAGCCGGATCGGATCGTGCTTGATGCCGCTCTATCCGCAATTCTCCTCGACGACGACTGCGTCGTCTTTGCTGGAGTGGCGGCAAACTGCCGCGCGGATCGGGCTGCGCGCGCCGGAGACGGTGATCTGCTGCTACCCGACCGAGCCCGGCTTCGTCGCGTCGGTTGTCAATCGCATCCATGGTGGGCTCGAACAGTTAACCGCCGTCGCCCAAGATCGGCCATTGCGCCTGCTGTTCTCGGCCCATGGGTTGCCGCAGAAGGTGGTCGATGGCGGCGACCCCTATCAGTGGCAGGTCGAGCAGAGCGTTGCCGCCGTAGTCGCTGCGCTCGGCCGTCGGGAACTGGACCACGTGCTGTGCTATCAAAGCCGTGTCGGCCCGCTGAAATGGTTGAGCCCCTCAATCGACGAGGAGATCCGCCGCGCCGGGGCGCGACGGCAGGGCGCTGCTCGTCGTGCCGATCGCCTTCGTTTTCCGAGCATTCCGAGACGCTGGTCGAGCTGGATATCGAATAACGCCATCTGGCAGCGGAGCATGGCGTGCCGGCTTATATCCAGGGTGCCGACAGTCGATGCGCTGCCGGGGTTCATTGCCGGCCTGGCGGGGGAAATTCGGCGGGCGCTCGAGACAGGAACGACGGTCGGTTCGGCAGGCGGCGGCCGGATTTGCCCGGCCCAATGCGGGTTTTGCACATTTACCAAGGGGGAATGATATGGATTTTTTTGGCGACGGCCTATCCGTGGATCAAGGCGCTGCATATCATCAGCGTCATCGCCTGGATGGCCGGGCTGCTCTATCTGCCGCGGCTGTTCGTCTACCATGCGGATGCGCCGGTCGGCTCGCCGCAATCGGAGACCTTCAAGATCATGGAAGCGAAGCTTAGCCGCGTCATCATGCTGCCTGCGATGCTCTCGACCCTGTTCTTCGGCGGAATGATGGTGGGAATTCCAGGCTTATCGATTTTCATCAGCACTGGTTCGACGCCAAGATGACGCTGGTTCTCGTGCTATTGGGCTATCATCACGCGCTTGCGCGCTGGCGTGGTGCATTTGCCAAGGATCTGAACCGACGCTCCGCGCGTTTCTATCGCATGATCAACGAGGTTCCCGCCCTGGCCATGGTCGCGATCGTGATCCTGGTCGTGGTGCGGCCGTTTTAAACATCGGGGGACGCGGTGTTGCATCCGGCTCATGGCGATCCCATTTGACTTGTTACGCCCGCTCGCCTAAAGAACGATATCAGCCGGTCAGTCCGGTACAGTCTTTTCCCGCGAATTGCATGCGTGTCCGGGTGTTCCCGGCAGGCTTAGCCTGTCCACCTGTTCCAGGACGCGGCGCCCCGGGTTTCCCTGCTGCCTTTCCCCCTTCCGTAGCGCGACTTAAACAATGAATCTCCAAGAATTAAGCGAAAGACTCCGGCCGAGCTGCTTGCCTTTGCCGAGGATCTGCAGATCGAGAACGCGTCGTCCTTGCGCAAGCAGGACATGATGTTCGCGATCCTGAAGCAGCTGGCCGAAAACGATATGCCGATTTTCGGCGACGGCGTGCTCGAGATCCTGCAGGACGGCTTCGGCTTCCTGCGCTCGCCCGAGGCGAATTATCTGCCCGGTCCCGATGACATTTATGTGAGCCCAAGTCAGGTGCGCCGGTTCGGCCTGCGCACCGGCGATACGGTCGAAGGCCAGATCCGAGCGCCCAAGGATGGCGAGCGGTATTTTGCCCTGCTCAAGCTCAACTCGATCAATTTCGAGGAGCCCGACCGGATCCGGCACCGCATCAATTTCGACATTCTGACGCCGCTCTATCCCGATGAGAAGCTGAAGCTCGAAATCGGCGATCCGACGCGCAAGGATCTAACGACCCGGGTCATCGACCTGATTGCGCCGCTCGGCAAGGGGCAGCGCGCGCTGATCGTGGCGCCGCCGCGCACCGGCAAGACCGTGATGCTGCAGAACATCGCCCATTCGATCGCGGCCAATCACCCGGAAGTCTATCTGATCGTCCTGCTGATCGACGAGCGGCCCGAGGAAGTCACCGACATGGCCCGCTCGGTCAAGGGCGAGGTGGTCAGTTCGACCTTCGACGAACCGGCTTCGCGCCATGTCTCGGTCGCCGAGATGGTGATCGAGAAGGCCAAGCGCCTGGTCGAGCATAAGCGCGACGTCGTGATCCTGCTGGACTCGATCACGCGTCTGGCGCGCGCCTACAATACGGTGGTGCCGAGCTCCGGCAAGGTGCTGACCGGCGGCGTCGATGCCAATGCGCTGCAGCGGCCGAAGCGCTTCTTCGGTGCCGCGCGCAATATCGAAGAAGGCGGCTCGCTGACCATCATCGCGACCGCGCTGATCGATACCGGGTCGCGCATGGACGAGGTGATCTTCGAAGAGTTCAAGGGCACCGGCAATTCGGAAATCGTGCTCGACCGCAAGGTCGCCGACAAGCGGACCTTTCCGTCGCTCGACATCGGCAAGTCGGGTACGCGTAAGGAAGAGCTGCTGGTCGAGAAGGGCGTGCTGTCCAAGATGTGGGTGCTGCGCCGCGTCCTCAGCCCGATGGGCGTCACCGACGGCATGGAATTCCTGCTCGAGAAGCTCAAGCAGTCGAAGAGCAATGCCGATTTCTTCGACGCAATGAATACCTGAAGAAATAGGCGGAGCCGGTGAGAACCGGCTCCGCCTTTTCTTTATACTTTCAAGACTGTCGAGCCCGTGGTCTTACGGGCTTCGAGATCCGTGTGGGCCTGCGCGGCATGCTTCAGCGCATAAGTCTGGTTGAACCGCGATCTTGACCTTGCCGCTGGTTACTGCGTCGAACAGGTCTTGTGCCGTTTCGGTCAGTTCGGCCTTGGTCGCGATGAAGGATTGCAAGGTCGGCCGGGTCACGACCAGCGAACCCTTCTGGCCCAGAATACCCAGATCGATCGGGCCGACTGGACCGGAAGACTGGCCGAAGGTCACCATCAGCCCGCGCGGCCGCAGGCAGTCCAGCGACTTCATGAAGGTGTCCTTGCCGATCGAATCATAGACCACGGGCAGCTTGGCCCCGCCGGTCAGTTCGAGCACGCGCTTCTGGAAGTCCTCACGGGTGTAGTTGATCGTGTGATGGCAGCATGGGCTTTGGCCAGCGCGGCCTTCTCGTCATTGGAGACGGTACCGATCACCGTGGCGCCGAGGGCCGAGGCCCATTGGCACAGGATCAGCCCGACGCCGCCGGCGGCGGCGTGGATCAGGATCGTGTCGCCGGCCTTGACCGGGATAGACCTTGCGGTTGAGGTACTCCACGGTCCATACCCTGCAGCATCATGGCTGCAGCGACCTCGTCGCCGATCGTCTCCGGCAGCTTCACGACGCGGTCGGCAGCAATCAGACGCGCCTCGGCATAACCGCCGATCGTCCCGGCATAGGCGACGCGGTCGCCCGGGCGCAGATCGGTTACGTCGTCGGCGACCGCCTCGACCGTCCCGGCGCCTTCCATGCCCGGGATGAAGGGCAGCGCATCGGATAGAGGCCGGTGCGATGGTACACATCGATGAAGTTGAGGCCGACCGCGCTGTGGCGTAGCCGGATCTGGCCCGGCCCCGGATCGCCGACGGTGATCTCTTCCCAATGCAGGACTTCAGGACCGCCGGGTTTGTGGATGCGGATCGCGTGCGTCATGGGATCGTTTCCTCAAGCCAGGTGCTGTTTGAAGAACGCTGCCGTCCGTGCATTCGCCTGGTCGGCCGAAGCCTTGTCGTAGTGCTGGCCGCCGACCCGGGCGAAGGCGTGATCGTCGTTCGGATAGTCATGCAGGGTGACCAGCGCGTTGCCGTCGAGCGCGGCATGGACTTTCTGCTGGACCGGAGGCGGGCCGAATTCGTCTTTGCCGGCGATATGCAGCATCAGCGGCTTGCGGATCGACGACGCCTCGCCGACCAACCCATCCAGCCCGACGCCGTAATAGCCGACAGCGGCATCGATATCGGTCCGGGTCGCAGTGAGATAAGCGAGCTTACGCCTAGGCAATAGCCGACGGCGCCGACCTTGCCGGTCGAACCGGGATATTGGCGAATCGCCGTGATCGTCTTGGCGATGTCGTTCAAGCCTTTGTCGACATCGAAGGTCTGGAACAGCTGGAAAGCGCGGGCCCATTCGGCCTGGGTCTTGTCGGTGATGTCGATACCCGGCTCGATGCGCCAGAACAGATCGGGGCAGATCGCGACGAAGCCTTGCGCCGCGAAGCCGTCGGTCAGGTCGCGCATGACCTGGTTGACGCCGAAGATCTCCTGGATGACCACCAGGGCCGGGCCTGAGCCGCCCTTCGGCGTGGCGACATAGGCGTTCATCTTGCCGTCGCCGGTATCGATGGTGATCGTCGTCATGATAATTCTCCTGTTCGGACGGGAAGTGAGTTAGGTGCCTGCGAGAGCCTCGGCAAGCGCCTGTGGATCGGTCAGGGGCAGAGAGCAGGTCCGGTCGCGGCACAGATAAGCGGTTGCGCGGCCCTGGTGCCGGGTCTTGCCATGGGCGGGATGCCGATCAGGCAATGCCGCATCGGGGGCGATGATCTGCAGTACGGCTGTCAATAGCCCGGCGTCCCGGACGGTGCGGCGCAGCGCCAGGGTATCGGCAGCGGCAGCTTCGCCGATGATGACGATCTGGACCGCGCCGGCGAGGAAAATCGACGCCGTTCAGATAGCTGGCGAGCGGGAAGAAATTCCGTTCGAGTTCGCCCGAGAACGCGGCGATCAGAGCCTCGGCGCGCTCGCGATAGGACTCCTCGCCGGTCAGCAGGTAAAGCCGTGCCAGGACCTCGACCATCACGCCGTTGCCGGCCGGCACGGCGCTGTCGGCAGCTGATTTCGTGCGGGTGATCAGCGCTTCGGTGTCATCGGCGGGTAAAGAAATAGCCACCGGCCGGGTCGGCGAAATGCCGGTCGAGCACGCCGATCCAGGCGGCGGCCTGGTCAAGATAAGCGGGCTTACCAGTGATCTCATGCATGCAGCAGGGCGGCGCGAGTCATGTCGGCATAATCGTCGAGCGTGCCGGGATGCGAACGGCCGGCGCGCCAGGAATGGAACAGCCGGTTATCGGCCGGCATCATTGCCGTCGTGACGAAGCGGAACGCCGCCTCGGCCGCCTCGAGCCAATCCGGGCGATCGAAGGTCTCGGCCGCACGGGCCAGCCCGGCGATCATCAGCCCGTTTCCAATCCGCCAGCACCTTGTCGTCGCGCGCCGGCGGGATGCGGGCCAGCCGGGCCTCGAACAGGATGTGCCGGCACGCAGCCAGGCCGCGCCTCGGTCGCGTCGTCGAGCAGGGCGGGGGCGGCGAGCCGGTTGAGGATGGTCTTGCCTTCCCAATTGCCTGTGGCCGAAACCTCGTATTGCGCCTTGAACAGAGCGGCTTCGGCGCCGAGCAGCCGGTCGATTTCGGCCTCGCTCCAGACGTAGAACTTGCCTTCTATTCATGCTCGCTATCGGCATCGAAGGTCGAGGCGAAGCCGCCTTCAGGGGCATGCATCTCGCGCAGCAGCCAGCCGATCGTTTCTTCGACCCGCAGTCGGTAGAGCGGTTTGCGCGTATCGAGCCAAGCCTCGCTCAGCAGCTCGACCAGCTGGCATTGTCGTAGAGCATTTTCTCGAAATGCGGCACGAGCCAGCGCTCGTCCGTCGAATACCGGGCGAAGCCGCCGCCGAGATGGTCGTAGATGCCACCCTGGCACATGGCGTCGAGGCTGATCACCACGGCGTCGCGCAGATCCGGCACGCCGGCCGGCGGTAGCCGCGCCAGATCAAGGAGAGAATTGTACAATTCGGAAATTTCGGGGCCTGGCCGATGCCGCCATGGACGCGATCAATCGCCTTGGCGAGGCGCTCGGCAATCGGATCGAGCTCGGGCCCGCTCGACCGGCCGGCGGCACGGGGCTGCGACAGCTTGGCAAGTCCATCGGCCAGCGCCTGGACATTGGTCGTGACCTTGGTCGCTTCGCGAGCGTAGATCCGGGCGACACCATCGAGCACTTCCGGAAAGCCGGGCCGGCCCCAGCGCGAGGTCGGCGGGAAATAGGTGCCGCCCCAGAACGGCTCGCCGCGCGGGGTGGAGGAACATGGTCAGCGGCCAACCGCCTTGCTCGCCGAGCAGCATTAAGCGCCTGCTGATAGATAGCATCGATATCCGGCCGCTCTTCGCGGTCGACCTTGATCGACACATAGAGCCGGTTCATCAGCGCGGCGATCTCAGGATTCTCGAAGCTTTCATGGGCCATGACGTGGCACCAGTGACAGGCGGCATAGCCGATCGAGAGCAGGATCGGTTTGTTCTCGGCCGCAGCCTCGGCCAGCGCGGCGGGCCCCCAGGCGCGCCAATGCACCGGGTTATCCTTGTGCTGAAGGAGATAGGGGCTGGTCTCGCGGCCGAGCTGATTTTCTGCCATAGGCCTTCCTCCGGCGCATGCCTGGCGGCACGGCGATTGTCGCGGGCGGCGCATCCATATTAGGTTTCGCTGCACTGCGCCAAGCCGTGTCCCCGGCATGGCCCGATGTCGCAAAGAGTTGATCGAACGGGAGCACTCATGGAATCGGCCGAACGGCTCTACTACCAAGCGCATATTTTCGTATGCACGAACACTCGTCCGCCGGGCCATAAGCGCGGATGCTGCGCCGAGAAGGGCGCAGAGAAGCTGCGCGACTATATGAAGGTGCGTGCCAAAGAGCTGGGGTTGCCGGCAACCAGGATCAACGCGGCGGGCTGTCTCGACCGCTGCGAGCTCGGGCCGACGCTGGTGATCTATCCGGAAGGGATCTGGTACGCCTATCACAGTCGGGAGGACATCGATGAGATCCTGCAGGAGCATCTGGTCCATGGCCGTCGGGTCGAGCGGCTGATGCTCCATCCCGACCAGGTTCCGCCCCAAGGGCTGACGCATGCAAAGCGGGGGCCGATACGATCTTCGCGCTGTCGACGGCGCGCGGGCGCTCCGGCGTCGCTGTGATCCGCGTGTCCGGATCGGCGGCAGGGGACACGCTGCTTGCACTCTGCGGCCGGGTGCCGGAGCCGCGGCAGGCGGAGTTGGCGCGCGTGTCGGATCCCAATATCCGGTGAGGAAATCGACCGCGGACTGGTGCTCTGGTTTCCAGGGCCCGGCAGTTACACCGGCGAGGACATCGCTGAATTCCAGCTCCATGGCGGTCCAGCCGTGATCGCGGGTGCGCTGGCGGCGCTGGGCGGGATCGAAACCTGCCGGTTGGCCGAACCGGGTGAATTCAGCCGCCGCGCCTTCGAAAACGGCAAGCTGGATTTGACCCGCGTGGAAGGCGTCGCGGATCTGATCGAGGCCGAGACGGCGGCACAACGGCGCCAGGCTTTGCGCCAGATGGGCGGCGCGTTCGCGCGGCTGACGGAATCCTGGGCCCTGCGACTGGTCCGGTCATTGGCCTATCTTGAAGCCGCGATCGACTTTCCGGATGAAGATCTGCCGGGGTGATCTCTTGGCGCCGATCACAAGCGAGACGGCTGCGCTCGCCATCGAGATTCGGCGCTATCTGGCCGATGACCGGCGCGGGGAAATCCTGCGGGATGGTTTGTCCGTCGCTCTGATCGGTCCGCCCAATAGCGGCAAGTCGAGCCTGTTGAACGCGCTGGCGGGGCGGGAGGCGGCGATCGTCTCGGCGGTCGCAGGGACGACACGGGATGTCATCGAAGTCCATATGGATCTCGGCGGCTATCCCGTTGTCCTGGCGGATACCGCGGGGATCCGAGACAGCAGCGATGAGATTGAACAGGAGGGGGGTCAGGCGGGCCGTGGCGCGGGCGAACGCGGCCGGATATTGTTCTGGCCATCCGGGACGCATCAGATCCTGTTTCACGTGAAACAATGCTGCCAGGAGATATTTCACCCGGCGCAGTCATAGAGGTCTGGAACAAGATCGATCTCGCCGTGGCACCGCCCGGCGTGCTCGGCGTCTCGGCGCGAGAGGGGCTTGGCCTCGATCTGCTCGTTGGGCGACTGGCCGAAGCGGCCGAACAACGGCTCGGGGGCACGATGCCTGTCGTGACCCGTCAACGGCATCGGGACGCGCTGCTCGCCTTGTGCCGAGGCGCTGGAGCGCGCACGGACGGTCGATGAGCCGGCGCTTATCGCAGAGGATTTGCGCATGGCGGTCCGGGCGCTCGGACGGATTACCGGCAAGGTCGATGTCGAGGATCTGCTCGATGTCATCTTCCGGGATTTCTGCATCGGCAAGTAGCGTGCTATATCCCGCATCATCGAGCTTTCGAACTATGACGTCGTCGTCGTTGGCGGCGGCCATGCCGGCTGTGAGGCTGCGGCTGCGGCTGCCCGGATCGGCGCCCGTACAGCCTTGGTAACCCATCGGGCGGCGACGATCGGCGAGATGTCCTGCAATCCGGCGATCGGTGGGTTGGGCAAAGGCCACATCGTGCGCGAGATCGATGCGCTGGACGGCGTAATGGGCCGCGCCATCGACCGCGCCGGCATCCAATTCCGCATGCTGAACCGGTCGAAGGGGCCTGCAGTCCGCGGCCCGCGCGCCCAGGCCGATCGGAAACTGTATCGGCAGGCGATGACGGCGCTGCTGGCCGAGTTCGGGCAGCTAAGCATCATCGAGGGCGCCGTTGAGGATCTCGTGCTCGACCCGAGCGGCGTCGTTGGTGGTGTTGTCCTCAGCGATGGCCGCACTTTGCGCACCGGGCGTGTCGTGCTGACGACCGGGACTTTCCTGCGTGGTCTGATCCATATCGGGACGGAAACGATCCCGGCCGGCCGGGTCGGCGAGGCGCCGTCACTCGGCCTGTCCGCCACGCTCGACCGCGCCGGCTTTGCCCTGGGTCGGCTTAAGACCGGCACGCCGCCGCGGTTAGACGGGCGAACGATCGATTGGGCAGCGCTCGAAATCCAGCCGGGGGATGATCCGCCGGAGCCGTTCTCATTCCTGACCGATCGGATCACGACGCCACAGATCGCCTGCCACATAACCGGCACGACGCCGGCATCGCATGCCGTCATCCGTGAGAATCTGCACCAGGCGCCGGTCTATTCGGGACAGATCGAGGGTACCGGCCCGCGTTACTGCCCATCGATCGAGGACAAGGTCGTCCGCTTCGGCGATCGCGAACGCCACCAGATCTTCCTTGAACCGGAAGGGCTGGACGACGACACGGTCTACCCGAACGGGATCTCGACCTCGCTGCCACGGGATGTGCAGGCCGCTCTGCTGCGGACCATTCCCGGGCTCGAACGTGCGGCCATGATCCGGCCCGGCTATGCGATCGAGTATGATTTCGTCGATCCGCGCGAGCTGGCACCGACATTGGAGACGCGGCGCCTGCCCGGTCTCTATCTGGCTGGTCAGATCAACGGCACGACCGGCTATGAAGAGGCTGCGGGGCAGGGGCTGGTCGCCGGCCTGAACGCAGCGCTCGCCGCCGGCGGGTCGGCGCCCTTCGTGCTGGATCGCGCGGACGCCTTCATCGCGTGATGATCGACGATCTGGTCAGCCGGGGTACGACCGAGCCATATCGGATGTTCACCTCGCGCGCAGAATATCGGCTGATCCTGCGGGCCGATAATGCCGACAGGAGACTGACGAGCCTTGGGGCGAAGCTCGGTTGCGTCGGCGCCGAACGCAGCGCTGTCTGGCAGCGGAAGGAGAGGGGTCTGGCCGAGGCCTCTGCTCTCGTCCGGAGTCTGGCGATGACGCCGCCGGCGCTGGGCCGTCATGGCATCACCGTCAACGCTGATGGACAGATCCGCAGCGTGGCCGATCTGCTTGGGCGGCCGGAGATTACGCTTGCCCGGCTGGCCGAAATCTGGCCGGTCCTCGGGTCCTTCCGGCCTGAGATCGCCGAGCAGATCGAGATCGATTGCCGCTACGCCGCCTATATCACGCGGCAGCAGGCCGATATCGATGCGTTCCGCCGTGACGAAGCGCTGACCCTGCCGTCTGACCTCGATTATGCGGAGATCGGGAGCCTGTCGAACGAAGTGCGGCAGAAGCTTGCCTTGGTGCGGCCGGCGACGCTGGGTGCGGCCGGCCGGATCCCTGGCGTGACGCCGGCTGCGGTCATGGCATTGCTGAAATATGTGAAGCGCGATCGGGCGAGATTGTCGGCGTGACCGCCCTGACGGCTGCGGAATTCGCGGCGCTTGTCCTGTTTCACGTGAAACATTGGACCGGCTTGAAACCTATGTCGATCTGCTCGGGAAGTGGACCCGGCGCATAAACCTGGTTGCGCCGGTGACAATGGTGGATGTCTGGCGCCGCCACATCCTCGACTCGGCCCAGCTCTATCCTTTGCTGCCGCCGGACACGAAAATCCTGGCCGATCTCGGCAGTGGGGCAGGGCTGCCCGGGCTGGTTCTGGCCATTCTCGGCGTGCCCCAGGTGCATCTGATCGAGTCGGACCTGCGCAAGTCGGCCTTTCTGCAGGAAGCGGCTCGCCAGACGGGGACTGCAGTCACGATTCATGCCCGGCGAATCGATGCGGCGCCGGCAATCCAGGCCGATATCGTGACCGCCAGAGCCCTCGCGCGCTTAGCAATTTTGCTCGATCACGCCACACGATTCCTTAAGCCCGGCGGAGCATGTTATTTCCTCAAGGGCTCGAATTCGGCGGATGAATTGACCGAAGCCGGGAAATCCTGGCACATGGAGGTCAGCGAATTCCCAAGCCTCAGCGACGCTTCGGGCGTCATCGTCAAACTGGAGTCGATTGTCCGTGAGCGGCACCCCTGAAACGACCGGTCTCGCGGCAAGCGTGGCCAAAGCGCCGCGGATCTTCGCCGTGGTCAATCAAAAGGGCGGGGTCGGCAAGACGACGACGACGGTGAATCTGGCGACCGCGCTGGCTGCCGTCCACAAGCGGGTCCTGCTGATCGACATGGATCCGCAAGGCAATGCCTCGACCGGCCTGGGCATTGCGAAGCAGCAGCGGGTCGTCACGAGCTATCAAGTCCTGATGGGCGAGGATGAAATCGGCGGTGCATTGATCTCGACCAATGTGCCGGGGCTGCAGCTCGTCGCCGCTTCGGTCGAACTGGCTGGTGCCGAGATCGAGCTGGTCGCCGAAGAGCGCCGCGAATACCGGCTGCGCGACGCGCTGGCACGGCTCAACACGGTCTATGATTACGTGCTGATCGATTGCCCGCCTTCGCTCGGATTGCTGACCTTGAATGCGATGGTCGCAGCCAATGCCGTGCTCGTGCCGTTACAATGCGAATTCTACGCGCTGGAAGGCTTGAGCCATCTGGTGCGGACGATCGATCGGGTGAAGAAGCATCTGAACCCAAGCCTCGATATCCAGGGCGTGGTGCTGACCATGTTCGATCGGCGCAGCAATCTGTGCGATCTGGTCGCGACCGATGTGCGCAGCTATTTCGGCCCGAAGGTCTACAACACAGTCATTCCGCGCAACGTGAAGATCTCGGAGGCGCCGAGCCACGGCAAGCCGGTGCTGCTCTATGATTGGCGCTGCGCCGGGTCGGCCGCCTATCTCCACCTCGCCAGTGAAGTGCTCCACCGCGAGCGCGACCCAAGCCCAATAACGCCCCTAGGACGGAATTCAGAAGCGTGACCGAACCGAAACGCCGCAGCAGTCTCGGAATGGGCCTGTCGGCTCTGCTGGGCGACAATGCGCCGGCCGAAGCCGAGGGTCGGAGCAAGCCGACCCGGATGATTCCGATTGAGCAGGTCCATCCCGGCCGGTACCAACCACGGCGGGTTTTCGATCCGGAGAAGCTGGCCGGGCTGGTCGCCTCGATCCGCGACAAGGGCATCCTGACGCCGCTGCTGGTTCGGCCGCATAAGAGCATCGCCAATGCTTATGAGCTGATCGCCGGCGAACGGCGTTGGCGCGCGGCGCAGCAAGCGCAACTGCATGACGTGCCGGTGATCATCCGCGAATTCTCCGATCGGGAGACGCTGGAGATCGCGCTGGTCGAGAATTTGCAGCGCGAGGACTTGAATCCGCTCGAAGAAGCCGAGGCCTATGCCCGGCTGACGGAGGAATTCGAGCACACCCAGGAAGATCTGGCCAAGGCCGTCGGCAAGAGCCGCAGCCATGTTGCCAACACGATGCGGCTGCTCGGGGCAAGCCAGAAGGTCAAGGACTATCTGTCGGACGGCAAGCTCAGCGCGGGCCATGCCCGGGCGCTGATCGGCTGGGACAAAGCGGACGAGATCGCCGACGAGATCGTCGAGCGCGGTCTGAATGTCCGCCAGGTCGAAGCGCTGATGGCCAAGGCCAAGAACCCGTCGGCACCGCGGCCGGCGGCATCGTCACGCGATGCCGACACTGTGGCACTGGAACGCGAGATCAGCGGCAGCCTGGGGCTGGGCGTCAAACTGAAGGCGCGCGGCAATTCGGGGGAGATCGTCATCTCCTACCGGACACTGGATCAGCTCGACCATCTGCTGAAGCGCCTGCGGTAGCACGCCGCGGCCAGTTCAAGCTATTGATACTGCTTAGTAAATCGCCTTCCGAAACGGGCGGCTGATCAGGACCGTCTGGCTTGAACCCGGTCCCGCGTCAGCGCCGGCCAGGACGGCCGGGCAATCGACCGATCAGCGTCAGGATGTGCCGGCAGATCGTCTCTTCGGGATAGCCGGTCGTTTTGCATTCCAGTTCGGCCTGCAGCAGCAGCTTCAGCAGGCGCTGCGTCCGTTCCGGCGGCCATGCGGCCAATTGGCTGCGGAAGCGGTCGACCAGTTTGAAATAGATCGGCGGACGGACGCTGCGGGCAACGGCATCGGCCGCTTCGCCGGCAGCAACGCGCGCGGCCGCCAGATGCAGGCGCTGGGCATGCCGCTGCGTCGCGCGCAGGATCGCCACGGCGGATTGGCCTTCGAGGAACAGCCGCGACAGGGCGGCCTCGACCGATGCCGCGTGGCCGTCGAGCGCGTCATAGATGACATCGTCGAGCACGAGCGCGCTGGAATCGCCGACCGACGCAATGGCAGCATCGAGATCGATCCGGCCACCGGGTCCGGCGAAAATGCTGAGCTTGTCGAGCTCCTGCCGCGTCACGCCGCGATCCTCGCCGAGATTGGCGGTCAGGTATTCGACAGCATCTTCGTCGATCGAGATCCGGTCGGCCGCCATGACATCGCGGATCAGCTGCGCGATCTCGCGCGGTGAATCGGCGTAGCAGGCGATGGCGGCGGCATTGGGTGCGGCTTCGGCCAGCTTGCGCAGGGCGGAACCCTTGCCCAGATCGCCCGCCTCGATGACGATCAGCCCGCCGGGCTTGGTCTGGTCCAGGACATATTGCAGAGTCTTCGCGATCGCATCGCCCGTCTCGCGCAGGCGGATGACGCGACGGCCACCCATCATGCTGAGCGCAGCGGCTTCGTCGGCCAGTCGGGCTGGATCCTGGCGCAAAGCGTCGCCGGTCAGCATGGTCAAGCGGAACGGGTCATCGCCCGTACCGCCCAGCACGGCGCGCGTCAACGCCTCGCCACGCTCATGCACCAGCCCTTCATCGGGACCGAACAGCAGCACCGCGGCGATGGTCTCCGGCGGGCGCTTCAAGAAACCCGCGAGCTGTGCGGGGCCCAGCTTCACGTCTTGGGATGCGCCTGCAGATAGTCGGCCAGGCTGATCTGGATCTGATCGCTGAGGTCACGCACGGCGCGCAATTCGCCGTTATTGCCGCTCACGACATTGGCGTAGTCATTGTCGAGCACGTCATAGCCGGCGGAGGATTTGACCGACCCCTTGGTCACGATCGTATTGTCCGCGACCTTGCGGAGGATCCAGGTCGCGGAAAGCTGCAACGCGGAGCGGCTCGGCGTGCCGTCGGCCCGCGTGGCGAACTGATAGGTATTCTCGCGCAGCGCGACTTCCAGGTTATACGCCGTCGGCACATGCATGGCATGCGGGTTCAGCCCGTCATGCAGATCATTGGTCATGACCTGACCGTAATGTTCCGAGATCTGCATGACCCGGACCGAGGCCAACTGCTCGGCCAAAGGGCCGCTCGTGCTGCCCTCGCCATAGAGCGGATGGAAGCCGCAGCCGGTCAGCACGAAACAGGCGGCGAGGGCCGCGACGGGCTTAGACCACGACATTGATGATCCGGTTCGGCACGACGATGACCTTTCTGACCGGCTTGCCTTCGAGCGCGCGCTGCACTGCCGGCAGGGCCAGCGCGGCATCCCGGGCGCCATCTTGATCCAGGTCGCGTGCCAGGTCGAGCGTCGCGCGCAATTTGCCGTTCACCCTGGATCGCGACGGTGACGACATCGTCGCGGGTCAATGCGGCCTCGGCTTCGGGCCAGGCCCGGTCGACCAGCAGCGTATCGTGGCCCAGCAGCTGCCAGAGCTCTTCGGCGAGATGCGGCATCATCGGTGCCAGCAGCCCGACCAGGGTTTCCAGCGACTCGCGTAGTTCGGCCGGCTCGGGCCGTGGCCGCGGCCTCTTCCAGATGGTTCGACAACTCGCGCAGCCGGGCGACGCCGCGGTTTGAAGCGGAAATTGTCGAGATCCTCGGTCACGGCCGCGATGGTCTTGTGCGTGAGCCGGCGTGTGGCGCCGTCGCCGGTGCTCCTTGTGCCGATCAGCGCCAGCCGGTCGCGGTGATCGTCGATCAGCCGGTAGAGTCGGTTGACATAGCGCCAGCTGCCTTCGATGCCGGCAGCGGTCCATTCCAGATCGCGCTCGGGCGGGCTGTCCGACAGCAGGAACAGGCGGGCCGTATCGGCGCCATAGGTGCCGCAGATCGCGTCGAGCCCGACCGTGTTCTTCTTGGACTTCGACATCTTCTCGGTGCGGCCATGAGTGACCGGGCGGCCTTGCCTGTCGACGATCGAGCCGTCTTCCTGAGTCACCGTCTCTTCCGGATAGAGCCAGGTGCCGTCTGCGTCCTTATAGGTCTCGTGGCACACCATGCCCTGGGTGAACAGCCCGGGCGAAGGGTTCTTCCAGCTCCAGATAGCCGCAGCGCTTCAAGGCGCGTATGAAGAAGCGCGAATAGAGCAGGTGCAGGATGGCGTGCTCGATACCGCCGATATATTGGTCGACCGGCAGCCAGTAATCGACATCCGGCCGCTCGAACGCCTGGTCGGAGCGCGGCGAGCAGAAGCGCGCGAAATACCAGGAGGATTCGAAGAAGGTGTCGAAGGTGTCGGTCTCGCGCCGGGCCGGCTCGCCGCAACTCGGGCAGGCGACATGCTTCCAGGTCGGATGCCGGTCGAGCGGGTTGCCCGGCTGGTTCGAAGCTGACATCGTCGGGCAGCTTGACCGGCAGATCCTGTTCCGGGACCGGGACGATGCCGCAGGACGGGCAGTGGATGATCGGGATCGGGCAGCCCCAATAGCGCTGCCGCGATACGCCCCAATCGCGCAGCCGGTACTGGATCGTGCCGTTGCCGCGGCTCTGCGCCTCGAGATGCTCGATCACCGTGCGCTTGGCATCGGTCACGGTCAGCCCGTCGAGGAAACCGGAATTGACCGCGACGCCGTCGGTTGAGACGAACGCCTCCGTCGTGACCTCGGGCGCCGGACCGTCAGGCGGCCGGACGACGACACGCACCGGCAGATGGTATTTATTGGCGAAATCGAGATCGCGCTGGTCATGCGCCGGGCAGCCGAAGATCGCACCGGTTGCCGTATTCCATCAGCACGAAATTGGCGATGTAGACCGGCAGCGTCTCGCCTGGGATCAGCGGATGCTCGACCGAGACGCGGTGCGGTAGCCCATCTTCTCGGCGGTTTCGATCGCGACTTCGCTGGTGCCGATGCGATTGCATTCGGCATTGAAGGCGGCGATTGCCGGATCCTCGGCTGCTAGCTGCAGCGCGATCGGATGATTGGCCGAGACGGCGCAGAAGGCGGCGCCGAACAGCGTGTCCGGCCGGGTCGTGAAGACTTCAAGCTTCTGGCCGGCAAAGCCGTCGCCGATCAGGTCGAAGAACAGCCGGGCGCCCTCGGAGCGTCCGATCCAATTCGCCTGCATCAGCCGCACGCGCTCGGGCCAGCGGTCGAGGGTCTCGATGCCCTGCAGCAGATCTTCGGCGAAATCAGTGATCTTCAGGAACCATTGCGACAGCAGCCGCTTCTCGACCGGCGCGCCGGAGCGCCAGCCGCGGCCTTCGATCACCTGCTCATTGGCCAGCACGGTGTGTTCGACCGGGTCCCAATTGACCCAGGATTCCTTGCGATAGGCCAGGCCGGCCTTGAGGAAATCCAGGAACATCTTCTGCTCATGCCGGTAATATTCCGGATGGCAGGTCGCGATCTCGCGGTCCCAGTCATAAGCCAGGCCGAGCTGCTGCAGCTGGCCGCGCATCGTGGTGATGTTCTCGTAAGTCCAGGTCGCCGGATGGATGCCGGATGCGATGGCAGCATTCTCGGCCGGCAGGCCGAAGGCGTCCCAGCCCATCGGATGCAGCACGTTGAAGCCGCGCGCTCGTTTGAAGCGCGTGACGACGTCGCCCATCGTGTAGTTGCGGGCATGGCCGACATGGAGTTTCCCCGACGGATAGGGAAACATCTCCAGCACGTAATATTTCGGCCGGCTCGGATCGGTGAGGGCGGCGAAGCTGCGCGCTTCGACCCAAGCCGCCCGCCAGCGCTGCTCGGCTTCGAGGAAATTATACCGTTCGTTCATCGCATCGTCTCGTCCTGCCGGGGCAGGCGGCCCGCCCCGGAAGGAAAGCCGCTGCCCCGCTCAATTACCGGTCTTGGTCGTATCCGCCGAGGCGACACGGAGCTGCCGGGCCCGCGTGAGGATCGCATTCTCGAAATCGCCGGCAGTCTTCTTGTCGACGGCGGCGTCGACCCAACGGCCGTCGCTGGTCTGGGTCTGGCGGAACACCGCGGTGCGTATGCCGTCGGCCCGGAGCTGCCGGTCGAGAATGAAGATGTTGATCTTGAACCGCTCGGTCGGCGTCTCGGGCGGCGCATACCATTCGGTCAGGATCACGCCGCCGAACGGATCAGCCGAAGCGATCGGCATGAACGACACCGTGTCGAGCGAGGCGCGCCACAGATAGGCGTTGACGCCGACACCCAAGGCAACGCCGCCGGGCTGGGCGCTGTCGCTGGTGCTGTCGATCAGCGGGATGCCGCCCTTGCCGAAGATCGAATCCGCGCTGCCTCCGGCGGATTTCTTCTCCGAGGCCGGCGGGTTCGGCACGGTTTGATAGGCGTTTTCGTCCTTGTCGTCGCCGCAGGCAGCGAGCAGACCAGTGACGGCAAAGCCGAGGACGAGAGTGGCGAGACGCGTGCGGTTAGACATTGGGCTCCTCGATGCCTGTTCGGTTGAACCGGCACGAAGCGGCAACCGTCGACGATCGAGCGGCGGGCTTCAAAGTGAGCGTTCCTACCATGATCGGCGCGCGGTTCAAAGCCGCATGCGCAGGGATTCGGTGCGCGACCGGCTTGACATCGGCACATTCCCCTCGCATGTAGCCGCGCATGACCGACATAGCCGCCGCGATCGCCGGGATTCGCGATGGAAATCGCCCGCAATGCCGCCGCTGCCGGGCGGGGAGCGCGACGCCGTGACGCTGGTGGCGGTCAGCAAGACCCGCCCGGTCGAGGATGTTCTGGCTGCGATCGCCGCCGGCCAGCGCGTCTTCGGCGAGAACCGGGTCCAGGAGGGATCGACCAAATTCGACCCGCTTTCGACCCGCGATGACCTGGAATTGCACCTGATCGGCCCGCTTCAGACCAATAAGGTACCGGAGGCGTTGCGCAGCTTCAGGTGATCGAAACCCTCGACCGGCCCAAGCTGGCCGAGGCGCTGGCCAAGCAGCTTGCCAAGGACAAGGGCCGGCTGCGCCGCCTGCTGATCGAGGTCAATACCGGCGAGGAGCCGCAAAAGGCCGGCGTGTTGCCGGCCGATGCCGACGCCTTCATCCGCGACTGCATCGACCGGCTGCAGCTGCCGGTGACCGGGCTGATGTGCATCCCGCCGCAGGATGAGGAGCCGGCACTGCATTTTGCGCTGCTGCGGCAAATCGCCCGGCGCCAGGGCTTGGCCGAGCTTAGCATGGGCATGAGCGCCGATTACCCGATCGCGATCCGTCAGGGCGCCACCCATATCCGCGTCGGCACAGCGATCTTCGGCGCGCGCGGCTAGCCGATCACCACGCGCGAGGCCGCATCGGCCTCGGCCAGGAAAGCCAGCAGATCGTCGAGCGCGAGGGCGACGCATCCTTGCGTCGGCGGATAACCCGGCTTGGCCAGATGCAGGAAGATCGCACTGCCCAGTCCCGGCACCGCTGGCGCATCATTGTAGCCGAGCGGCACGATCAGGTCGTAGACGCCATCCGCGCGCCACAGGGCTTCGGCGTTGGCCGGGTAGGGCAGGGTGACCGGCTGGTTGTAGCGTGGATCCGCGGGCGCATCGCACCAGCCATCGCTTGGCGTGAGCGCTATGGTCGTCAACCCGGTCGGCGGCGGCGCCAGCCGGTCGGGCCGGTAATAGAGCAGCCGGCACGGCCAGGCACCGATCGGCGTGGTGCCATCGCCTTCGCGTTTCGCGCGGGACAGTCCGGCCGGTCCGAGGGCGCAACGGCAGCGCCGCGTGCCGAATTGCGCCCAGCCCTCGGCGCCGACAATCAGATCCATCCGCTAAAGCCGCCCCATGGCCGCATCCTCGAGATAACGCGCCAGACCCTCGATGCAGGTCGGGTCGCGATAAAGCCTATGCCCGTCGCGCCGGATCCGTTCCGACAATCCCGCACGCCGCGCCGGATCGCGACCGAGCGCCGCGGCCAGCGCGACATAGTCCTCCGTGGTCGCCGCGATCAGCTCCGGCAGGCCCAGCATGGTCAGGATCGCCGCGCTATGCCGCCCGCGCATCAGATCGCCGGCCATCGTCACGACCGGCAGGCCCTGGCCGAGCGCTTCCATCGTCGAGTTGCAGCCCGACCAGCCGATGCTGTCGAGGAACACATCGGTCGCGGCCGTGACCCCGGTGAAGCGCGCCGGGCTCATATGCGGCAGGAACCGGCAGAACGCGTCGGCCTCCAGCCCCAGAGCGGCGAAGGCCGCATCGAGCCTGGCCCGGAACACGGCGGTCACGGCCGGGTCGCCCGGATAGGCGATGAACAGGAAGCGCGCCGCCGGATGCGCTGCGGCGATGCGTGCGAACACGTCGTCATGGCGCGGCAGATATTTGTAGAGTGATTGGCAGCACCAATAGAGCGTCGCCTCTGAGGGCAGGTCCAGCTCCGCCCGGCTGACCGCCTCCGGCTCGAGCGCGATCGGCTCGTAGGCGATCGACAGATTGGGCAGCCGGATCAGGCGCTCGGTGTAGAGCGCTTCGGCGCCGGACGGCTCCATCAGCTCGCTGCTGAGGAAATGGTCGATGCTCGGCAGGCCCGAGGTCTCCGGATGGCCCCAGGAGGTCGCCTGCACCGGAGCCAGCTTCAGCGCGGCCAGCTCGGTCGTCATCGGGTCCATGCCGATGCCTGGGATCAGCAGGACGTGCAGCTTGTCGGCCCGGATCGTCTCGGCCCAGCCGGCGACCGACCGGCCCTCGGCGGTGAAGCGATGGCACAAAGCCGCCGCGACCGCCGTCTCGTCATCCTGTCGCCCGCCGATATGATAGCCGTAGAGTTCGAAGCGTGCCGGGTCGAGTCCGGCCAGCCAACCCTTGATCGGGATCTTCCAATTGGAATGGCGGTAGAAATAGGCCGACAGCACGCCGACCCGGATCTTGCCGCCGGGCCGCGGCGGCTCGACCTTGGGCGCCACGATCCAGGGCGGATGAACCGCCGCCATGATCCTGGTGGCATGCGCGCCGTAGAGTGCCTGGAGATCCCGGTCGTTCCGTCCCTGATAGGCCAGGTAGAAGGGCGGGATGCCGCCGACCGCCCCGGCGTCGAGCCCGGCCGGCAAGGGGGCTGCGACCAGCGCTTCGAGATCGGCGGCATAGGCGGCACGGGCCCGCTCGATGTCCGCCTCGTCGCGATAGATGATCGGCAGCCGCGCCGCGGCCAGATTGGCGCGTGCGGCGAGCAGTTCGGGTCGCTGCCGCAGCGCCGCGGCGAAGGCGTCCTCGGCCGCCTCGCGCCGGCCGAGATTGCTCAGCGCCGTCCCCATATTGTTGTACGCCTCGGCCATGCCCGGCTGCAGCCGGACGGCTGCGCGATAGGCGTCGACCGCCTCGTCGAGCCGGCCTAGCGGCGTCAGCGCGTCGCCTAGCCCGCGCTGCGCCGCGGCGGCCTGGGGATCGAGCTGGATCGCATGCCGGAATTCCGCCACTGCCGCCTCGAAGCGCCCGCCCGAGGCCAGCGCATTGGCGAGGTTGATTTGCGCCTCGACATAGCCCGGCGCTACTGCCAGTGCGGCGCGATACGCCGCCGCCGCCTCGTCGAATCGCCCAGACAGGCGAGCGCGGTGCCGAGATTATTATGGCCGGCCGGCTGCTTCGGATCGAGCCGCAGCGCCAACCGGAAGCTCGCTGCAGCTTCTTCCATGCAGCCAACGTTGCCCTGCGCCCCGCCGATCGCCATCAGCGCCTCGGGCGAGCGTTCGGCCAGCCGCTGCGCCCGCCGCCATGCAGTCCGCGCCGCCTCGATCTGCCCGCGCGCCGCCTCGGCCAGTCCAAGGTCGAGGTGATAACGCGCCTCCACCTTGTTCGACCGGATCGCCTGGCCGATCAGCTGGACGGCCTCGGCAAACCGGCCGCGGCGCTGGGCGACGAGGCCGAGCAGATGCAGCGCCTCGGCCCGGCCGGGCTGCAGCAGCAGTGCCTGGCGGCCGAGCGCTTCGGCCCGGTCCAGCGCCCCGGCCTGAAACGCGCCGAAGCTTTCCTGCAGCAACGCCGCGATCGAGGCGCCCGTCCGAAACATCCGCCGCCTCCTGCCGCGCCGATTGCACTGGGCACCGGCAATATCGCGAACGGCCGGGAAAGGGAATTGGCAAACGTCGGGTCAATGCACCTGATCGACGCTGTTCGGGCTCGCCACTCGCGCCTGGGCTGCCATCAGCGCATCATATTTGGCTAGGCCGTCGCGCATGCGGTCGGCGAAATCCTGCTGCGCCGCCGCTGCGGCCGGCGTCGGTGCCGGGGCAGCACCCCCGCCCCCGCCGCCCGCCGCTCCCGGCAACGTGCCGGCCGGCAGGCTCAGCGCGACCGGTCGTGGGCTGTGCGCCGCCGAATTCGCCCGCATCATGGCGAGGCCGTGGTCGGAGACGTCGATCGGGATCGGCTGGCCGCTGCCCGTCATGGCCCGGATCGGCCGGATGGCGCCGGGCGCTGGGGCGGAAACCGACGCCTCGACCTGGGCCGCGAGCTTGGGCGCCTGCAAGGGCGAAATCGGCGCGGCGGCGGCCAGCGCGCCGGCCGTGGCGGCGCTGCCCAGTAGCGGCAGCTTCGGCGAATCCTGCGAATCGGCGCCGGCCATCAGCGCCGCGGCTGCGGCCGGGTTTGGCTGCGGCGTTGCTGGCGCCGCGTCGGGCTTGGCCGGCTTCGAGGATGAGAACAGATCCTCCAGCGTGTCCAGCACATGCTGACCGATATCCTTGCCGGTCGCTTCGCTGGTCGCGACATCAATCGCGCCTGACGCCACACCGAGCAGGCCGCCATAGATCCCGTCGCCGACGACGCGGGCGACATTGCCGATCGTGTCGCCGGTGATCGCGCGATAGATCGTCGCGACGATCGGGATATGCTGCAGCGGGTTGATCGCTCCGAGGAAATCGGTGAAGCCGAAATCCACCCCGTCCCATAAATGCGATTTGGGCGGCGCCTGGGCGGTCACGGTAATGGCTTCGGTCGACGAGACGGCGGTCATGAGCTGGGTCCGATCTAGGTCGTACCAAGCTACGCAAGGCAGGTGCCACAGCGGTTATGGAGCGAAATCAGCAGTTTGCGCGGAGCTTTCAAGGCAGGCGGCAAGATCTGCCGCCTTCCTGCCCAGGCAAGTTTTGCGGAGCTATGGCCGGGTGATCGATCAGGTCACCCGGCCATGGGAAGCCTCTCAGCCGACGGAAACCGGGCTCTCGCCCGTCATCATGTGCAGCAGGACGAGCGCGTATTCCGAGGCGGATTGCTGATTCTGGCCGGTTACCAGCTTGCCGTCCTGGATGACATAGGGATCGTTCGGCGCAACGCGCGAATAGATCGATCCGGCATCCTCCAGGACAATCTGCGGAAAATGCGGGATCAGGAAGCCGCTGCCGAACAGGCGCTGCAGCTCTTGGTCGCCTTCGAGCGTATAGCCGGTCGTCCGGCGGCCGCGAATGCGGTCCGGAATATTGCCGAGCGCGATGGCGCCGTGGCAGATCGCGCCGACGACCTTGTCCTTCGCCCAGAAATGCTCGAGCACCCGCGCCACATCCGCATTCGGATAGAGGTCGAAGGTGGCACCCCGTCCGCCGGCGACATGAACCGCGTCATAGGGCGACAGATCGACATCGGCGAGCTTGAGGGTCGTCTCCAGCTTGGCGACAAGCGTCTGGTCCGACAGGAAGCCCTTGCTGACGAGGTCCTCGGGCTCGGTGCTGTGCTCGAAATAGGGATCGCTGTACGGATCGTAGACCACTTTGCCGCCACCCGGGCTGGCGAAGTCGATCTCGACGCTGCGTTCGGCGAGATGCCAATAAGGATGGGTCACCTCGGAGAGCCAGAAGGCCGTGTCGGAACTTGAGATAATAAATAAGACTTTCATGGCGTCACCTCGCAGTATTCGCCAGTTCCGAAGCTACACCAGCACGGAAGTGTGCGACTTGATGAGGCTGAGGCTAGTCCGACCTAAAACATCGGGCCACCAGACGAGTAGGTAAGAAACCCTATACCTTGTGGTTATCGCTACCGACACGGCCGGAACTGCCAGGTCAGGGCGAGAAAGACGTCGCCCGTACCTATCCGCATGTATAAGTCGTTCAAGCCGAGGTCTGATAGGAACCGAGACTGGCGCAGGACATGGTTGTGGGGCCAATGCGGGCCTGATGCTCCGCACACGGCCAGGATACGGAGTCCGCAATCATGAAATCCGCGAAAGACCTGATGCTCGGCTATATCGCCGGCACGGCTGAGCAATCCGGCGCGCTTTTCGCCGATACCGGCACGCTGGAACTGCCCTACCTCGCCTCGATCGGGCTGCCGCCGATCCTCACCGGACCAACGGAAATATCGAATTTTCTGAGCTTTCTGCACGGCACGCTCTATCCGGGCTTCGCTTTCGAGGCGGTGAAGATTCACCTCGTATCCCCGGATCAGGTCTTCGCCGAATACCACATCAATCATACCTCCGGGATCTCGGGTAAGCCCGTCCGCCAGCAATTCTTCGGTCATCTCGAAGCGGAGGGCGGCAAGATCCGGCGGCTGCGAGAGGCGATCGACGTCGTTGTCGCCGCCGAAGCGATCTATCCGAACGGCCTCGCCGAGGTTTTGGCAAAGCGATCATAGGCCTGGCGGTCCGGGCCACGACGCCCGATTGCCGAAACGGGAATTGTGCCATGCAGATCTCCTCAAACCAGGCCGAGCGGCTGATCGCAGCCGCCGTGGCGCAAGCATTAGAGCTCGGCATTGCGGCGACTATCACGGTGCTCGATGCCGGCGGTCACCTGAAGGCCTTTTTGCGCATGGATGGAGCGTGGCTCGGCTCGATCGATGTGGGCGATGAAGAAAGCCCGGACATCGGTGCTGTTCGAGGTCGAGACGCAAAGCGTCTGGGCGGTCAGCAAGCCGGATGCCCAGGCGCATGGGCTTGAACTGACCAATGACGGTCTCGTCACCTTCGCGGGCGGAATCCCACTCAAGAACGCCGAAGGGCGCTTGATCGGAGCGATCGGCGTGTCGGGCGGCCAGGTCGCCCAGGACTTTGAAATCGCCCGCGCCGGGCTGGCGGCCCTGGACGCATAGGGCTTCGGGCCATCCCTTGAATTCGACAGAGGAGCTCAGGACATGACGAAGACGATTCTGATTACCGGAGCCGGCTCCGGCCTCGGCGAAGGCGCCGCCATCGGTATGGCGCGGAACGGCCATCAAGTCATCGCAACGGCTCAGACCTGGCCCCAGGTCACGACGCTGCGTGCAAAGGCCGCTGTGGTCGAGCTGCCGTCATTGCGCGTCGAAAGGCTCGATGTGCTGGATTCCTACGATGTTGCCCAGGCCTCCGGCTGGGACTTCGACATTCTGGTCAACAACGCGGGTATCGGCGAGGCCGGACCGATCGCCGAGATCCCGCTCGATCTGGTTCGTCGGAATTTCGAGATCAACGTCTTTGCACCCCTCGCCTTGACGCAGCAGGTCGTGAAGACATGGGTCGCTGCGAAGAAGCCGGGAAAGGTGGTCTTCGTCTCCTCGATGGGCGGGCTGTTCAGCCCGCCCGGCTTTGCCGCCTATGCCGCGACGAAGCATGCGATCGAGGCGATCGCGGAGGCGATGCAAGAAGAGCTGAAGCCCTTCGGAATCCAGGTTCAAACCATCAACCCGGGCGCCTATCTGACCGGCTTCAACGAAGCGATGGCCGAAAACGCCTTCCGGTGGCTTGACGATGCGGTGAATTTCACGAAACGCGCGGCCATGCGTGAAACGGTTGCGCAGTTGATCGGCAGCGCCGAGGGGCGTCGCGACCCGCAGGAGATGATCGCGAAGATGGTCGACATCATCCCGTCCGGCGAGGGATTTTTCCGGAATGTATTTCCCGGCATCGTCGAAAACGCGCTGAAGCGCCACCAGGCAGAAATGTTCGACCGGCGCATCTGACGCGCTCGGGGGCTGTGGGGATGTTCGCAGCGAGCCGCATGAGGGTAAGATGCGTCAGTATCTTAGATCCGGCGAGCGGCGGAATCCTCACCCTTCCAGCGCCGACATGCCGGATCTCTCCTTCTGCCGCAATGCGGCAGAGGAGTTATCGCCCGTTTTTACGGGCGCGCTGCCTCAGAACAGATGCCCGCTCTTGACCTGCTTGGTCTTCAAATAGAACCGGTTATGGTCGTTCGGTGTGAAGGCGTGGGGCACGCGCTCGGTCACCGTGATGCCGTAGCGCTCCAGCGCCGCGACCTTTTCGGGGTTGTTGGTCAGGAGCCGGATCTTCTCGAAACCGAGCTGGCGCAGGATCTCTGCGGCCGGTTGATAGACGCGCTCATCCGCTTCAAAGCCCAGCTGCTCATTGGCATCGACCGTATCGAAGCCGGTATCCTGTAGACGATAGGCACGCAGCTTGTTGACCAGCCCTATGCCGCGGCCTTCCTGGGCCAGGTAGATGACCACGCCGCCGCCGGCCTGGGCGATGGCGCGGATCGCGCCCCCGCAACTGTTCGCCGCAATCGCAGCGCAGGCTGCCGAGCAGATCGCCGGTGAAGCATTCGGAATGGATGCGCGCCAGCACCGGGCCGGGGCCTTGCGGTTCGCCGATCAGGATGGCGAGATGGTCGGTGCCGCCATCATCCGGACGGAACGCGACGATGCGCGCATTCTCGGCATCGGCCAGTGGCACGCGGGCATCGGCGACGCGGCGCTGACCTTGCGCCAGGACCGAGCGGTGCTCGGCGATCGTGCCGACCGATAGCTCGACGATACCCTCGCGCCGGGCCAGCAGGGCGCCGAGCCGCGTCTCGATCGAAAACAGCGCCACGGCCGGCAGCAGCCGGGCCAGCTTGGCCAGCTCGATCGCGGCGGCGGCAATGCTCTGCGCCGGCGCGTCTTCGAGGGTGATCGGCGGTGCCGGGACTTGGCGCACCACTGTCGGATCGGCGAGCTCATTGATGAAATTGGCGTCGGCGTCGGGCGGCAGGGTCAGCAGCACGGGCGCGGCCGAGGCCGTCTCCTGCGGTGCCAGGTCGAGCGCCGCGGCGCGTCGCCGGGTCGTGGCCAATTGCGGCCTGCTGCCGGTCCATGAGACGGCACGGGCCAGCGCTTCGTCGTCGACCGTCTCCGCCGCCTGGATCAGGGCGGCGCATTCGCCGTCCCGCAGCAACACGGCATCGCCGCGCCGCAAATCGCCGACGGCGCGGTTGACCGCATGCAGGCGGGCCAGACTGCCGGTCCGGCCGGATTTGGCCGTGGCTTGCTTCAACATCCGCTACTCGCTCTCCACTTGCGGGCACCCATCATACACAGCGGCGCTCCGAAGAATATGGGACGGCGCAGCGGCCGCCATGCCGGCCCTGCGCATAAGCCATACCAAATCACGTCCGAACGAAACCAGCAGCAGCGCCAAGGCCAGCGCGCAAGGCAGCGCCGCCCAGGACGACGGAATAATTGGCACCAGCGCTGACAGCAGCAACAGCAGCACGATGACGCAGACGCTCTTGCGCAGCAGGCTGGGCGGCAGCGGCCGGCGCAGCGCCGGCCAGGCCGCGGCGGCCGCAACCCAGAGATAACGCATCAGCCCGGCCAGCAGGATCCAGGCACCCGCACGGCCGGATGTCGCGGCCAGGCCGGACAGGAACAGCACGTAGGCGGCATCGACCTCCATATCGAAGCTGGCGCCGAAATCGCTCGCCTCGTTGCGCTTCCGGGCGATCTGGCCATCGACGCCGTCGAGCGCCAGGGCCGCAAGCCCGAAGCCGATGATCGACCAAGCCAATATCGGGCCGAGCGGCTGCGGCGTGACGACCAGTGCCGGTAGCACGGCAATCATGCCGCCGCGCAGAGCGGTGACTGTATTGGCCAGGCCGAACGGTCCCGCGCCCTGCCCGCGCCAGACCAGCGCGGCCATCAGGGAATAGATCGCGAGCGACGTCGTCATTGCCGGCAGGCCGATTATGCCATGCGCCAAAAGCCACCCGAGCAGTGTTGCTTCCACGACGAAACCGCCGGTCAGCGCGGCGGCAGTGCCGGCGCGGTGGGGTCTTATTGGAAATTCCGCTGCATGCATGGAAGAATCGGCCGAGTCGCGAAGTTGTGACTGGTGAGGCAAGACGCGTTACATATAGGACCATGAAGTTTGCGATCCACCCTTCCCTCGATCGAACCGCCGGATGTCGACTGTTTCGTGATCGCCGCTGAGATTCTCGACGAGGCCGCTGCCTGGGCGGTCATCCAGACCGTGCGGGAGCGCGTGCGCCGGCAGCCGGACAATGCGCTTCCGCTTTATCTGGAATTCGGCGGCGACGTCATCGAGATCGATGCGGCAGGCGGCTGGTCGATGCGGCATCGGCCGGATGAGCGGGTGCGCCATCTGCTCGACCTCTATCTGCCGCTTGCTGCCGGCTCCGGCCGGCCCTTCATCGTCGCGCATCTGGGGCAGAGCCTGGATGGCCGGATCGCCGCCGCCAATGGTGCGTCGCGCTGGGTTACCGGGCCGGAGGATCTGCTGCACAATCACCGCATGCGTGCCTTGGCCGATGCCGTGCTGGTCGGCGCCGAGACGGTACGGCGCGACGATCCCCAACTGACCGTGCGCCGCTGCACCGGCGACAATCCAGTGCGGGTGGTGATCGATCCCGGCCTCGGGCTCGACGACGGCTACGGCCTCTTCGCCGACGGCGCGGCGCCGACGCTTGTCTTCGCGGCCGAGGATGGGCGGCAGCCGACGCGGCTCGGCCAGGCCGAGACCGTGTTCGTGCCGCGTCGCGGCGAGGATCTCGACTGTGGCGCCATTGCCGCGGCGCTGTCGGCGCGCGGGCTCGATTGGGTCTTCGTCGAAGGCGGCGGCGTCACTGTGTCGCGGCTGCTCGAACAGGACGTGCTCGACCGGCTGCAGATCACGATCTCGCCGCTGATCATCGGCTCCGGCCGACCGGGTATCGCGCTGCCGGAAATTGCCGATCTGGCCCATGGGCTGCGGCCGAAGACGCGGCGCTTCGCGCTGGGCGAAGATCTGCTGATCGAATGCCTGCTGAAATAGGGTGCAGCCGATGAGCGGCTCCGCGCGCGCCTTCTGGACCGTGGCGCCCGGCCAGGGCGAGATCCGCAGCGAGATCCTGCCGGCGCGCGGGCCGAACGACGTGCTGGTGCGGGCGCTGGCCAGCGCGATCAGCCGCGGCACCGAGGCGCTGGTGTTCCAGGGCCGCATCCCGCAATCCCAGCATGCGGTGATGCGCTGTCCGTTCCAGGCCGGCGCCCTGCCCTTTCCGGTGAAATACGGTTATGCCTCGGTCGGGCTGGTCGAAGCCGGGCCGTCCGATCTGGTCGGCCAGCGGGTCTTTGCGCTGCATCCGCATCAGGATCGCTACGTCCTGCCGGCCTCCGCCGTGGTGCCGGTGCCCGATGGCGTGCCGACACCGCGCGCCGTGCTCGCGGCCAATATGGAGACGGCGCTGAACGGTCTCTGGGACGCCGCGCCGCGGATCGGCGACCGGGTCTCGGTGATCGGCGCCGGCGTGGTCGGCTGTCTCGCGGCGGCGCTTGCAGCCGGAATGCCCGGCACCGATGTCGAGCTCATCGATCTCGATCCTAAACGGGCCGGCGTCGCGCAGGCGCTGGGCGCGCGCTTCGCCGTGCCGGAGACGGCCTCGGCCGAGTGCGACCTCGCGATCCATGCCAGCGGCAGCCCGGATGGGCTCGCTCTCGCGCTGCGGCTCGCCGGTTTCGAGGCGACGGTGCTCGAACTCTCCTGGTATGGCGACAAGCCGGTCAGCCTGCCGCTCGGCGAGGCATTTCACAGTCGCCGGCTCGTGTTGCGCTCCTCGCAGGTCGGCGCGGTCGCGACGGCGCAGCGGTCGCGCTGGTCGCATCGGCGGCGGCTCGCCATGGCCTTGACGCTGCTGGAGAACCCGGTCTTCGATGCGCTGCTGACCGGCGAGACGCCGCTCGATGGCATGCCGGCGGTCATGGCCCAGCTAGCCGCCAAGCCGGCCGGCGCGCTGTGCCATCGCATCACCTATCCCTGAATTAAGGATCCTTGACCATGTACAGCGTCGCCGTCAGCGACCACATCATGATCGCGCATAGTTTCCGCGGCGAGATCTTCGGGCCCGCGCAACGGCTGCACGGCGCCACCTATGGCGTCGAGGCCGAATTCCGCCGGATCGAGCTCGATGCCGACGGGCTGGTCTGCGACATCGGCCGCGCCATCGACGTATTGAAGCAAGTGCTGGAACCCCTCGCCTATCGCGACCTCGATACCCTGCCGGATTTCGCCGGGCAGAACACCACGACCGAGTTCCTGGCTGGTTGGATCTTCAAACGACTGGCCGAACAGGCGGCGGCCGGGGCGCTGGGCGCTGGTACGGCCGGGGCGCTGCATTCGATCCGCGTCGTCCTACGCGAATCGCCGCTGGCCTGGGCCGGCTACGAGGGCGTTCTGGCCGGCTCATGAGGCCCTTCGGTTTCGTCGTTCCCGGCCGGCTGGATCAGATTACAGGCGGTTATCTCTATGATCGCCGCGTGGTCGAGGGGCTGCGGGCGCAAGGCCGCGCCGTTGCGGTGCACGAACTGCCGGGCCGGTTTCCCGAGGCCGACGAGATGGCGCTGGAGGCTGCGGCAGCGTTGCTGGCCGGCCTGCCCGACGGTGCTGGATTGTGTATCGACGGGCTGGCCTTGCCGGGTTTCTCGGCAATGCTGGCCGAGCATGCCGATCGGCTGGCCCTCACGGTACTGGTGCATCACCCGCTGGCGCTGGAGACTGGCCTAACCGCCGCACAGCGCGCTGCCTATGCCGCGCTCGAGGCGCGGCTGCTGCCGCTGTGCCGGGGCGTGATCTGTCCCAGCCCGGCCAGCGCTGCCGCTGTCGGGGATTACGGCGTTGCGCCGGAGCGCATTGCCGTGGTGCCGCCGGGGCTGGATCGGGCGGAACGTCTGGCACAGCCGCGCGAGACTGGGCCGGTGCGGTTGCTCTCGGTCGCGACGGTCACGCCACGCAAGGGCCACGTCCTGCTGGTCGAGGCGTTGGCACCGCTCGCCGCCCTGCCCTGGCATCTCACCATCATCGGCAGTCTGGAGCGTGATGCCGTGACGGTGGAGCGGCTCCGCGCTGCGATTGCCGAGGGCTCGCTCGGCGATCGCGTGACGCTGGCCGGCGAGGCCGCGCCCGGCTCGCTCGGTGCGGCCTATGCCGAAGCGGATCTTTTCGTCCTCGCCTCCTATCACGAGGGCTACGGCATGGTCTTTGCTGAAGCCATGGCGCGCGGCCTGCCGATTCTCGCCACGACCGGGGGCGCCATCCCTCAAACCGTGCCGCCCAGCGCCGGTCTCCTGGTCCCGCCCGGCGACCGTGCAGCGCTGACAGGAGCGCTAAAGCGGCTGCTCGGGGATGTATCCCTGCGCCGACAACTTGGTCGCGGTGCCCTGGCGGCGGCTGCCAAATTGCCCGATTGGGACCGGACCAGCCGAACTTTCGGCGCGGCGCTCGACCGGCTGTGCACGAAACCGTGAGGCAGGCGTTGCGGCCAATCGGGCGCATCACTATTCTGCGAGGAGTCGACGCGATGATTTCGGGAGGATTTCGATGCCGAGCGCATCCTGGCGCGGCCAGGTGATCGCCGAAAGCGCACGTTTCGAGACGGTCGAAGGCAATATCTATTTTCCGCCCGACTCGCTCAAACGCGAATTCTTCAAGGACAGCGCTACCACCAGCGTCTGTCCGTGGAAGGGTCTGGCGCATTACTACAACGATCGTGGTGGACGGCGCCGAGAACCGCGACGCGGCCTGGTACTATCCGGATCCGAAGTCGGCCGCCGAGAACATCCGTGACCATGTCGCGTTCTGGCACGGCGTCACGGTGACTCCATGAGCGCGGCGAAGCGGGTTCTGCTGGTCGACGACGACGAGCCTTTGCGCGAGGCGCTGGTCGAACAGCTCAAGCTGCACGAAGAGTTCGTCACCGAAACCGCAGCCGACGCGGCACAAGCGCTGGAGATCGTCAAGCACCAGTATTTCGACGTCATCCTGCTCGACGTCGGACTGCCTGACATGGACGGGCGCGACCTGTGCCGGCTCATGCGGCGCAACGGCGTGCGGGCGCCGGTCGTCATGCTGACCGGTGCCGATAGCGAGGCCGACACTATTCTCGGCCTCGATGCCGGGGCCAACGATTACATCACCAAGCCGTTCCGGCTCGGCGTATTGCTCGCCCGGTTGCGCGCCCAGCTGCGTCAGCATGAGCAGAGCGAGGATGCCGTCTTCACCATCGGCCCGTATAATTTCCGTCCGGCTGCGAAGCTGCTGGTCGATGCCGGCGGCAAGAAGAAGATCCGCCTGACCGAGAAGGAAACGGCGATCCTGAAATACCTGTTCCGTGCCGGCGAACGTCCTACGGGGCGTGAGCTGCTGCTGAACGAGGTTTGGGGCTACAATGCCGGCGTCACGACCCACACGCTAGAAACCCATGTCTACCGCCTGCGCCAGAAGATCGAGCAGGATCCGTCCAAGGCCGAGATCCTCGTCACCGAGCCTGGAGGCTACCGTCTGGTGCCATGAGCGCGGAACGTCACAGCGAGGACGAGTTCTGCGCCAAATTCTGGGGCGTGCGCGGCAGCATTCCGGCGCCGGGCCCGGACACGCTGCGCTATGGCGGCAACACGCCCTGTGTCGAGATCCGTTGCGGCCGGCATACTTTGATCCTCGATGCCGGCAGCGGGCTGCGCGTGCTCGGTCATGAATTCGAACGGCACCAGCCGCCTTTCGAATTCGACATCTTCCTGACGCATACCCACTATGACCATGTCGAAGGCCTGCCGTTCTTCGGCCCGGCTTTCGGTACCGGCAATATGGTGCGCATCTGGGCCGGCCATCTGCTGCCCGACCGCACCATCCGCGAAGTGATCAACGCGCTGATGGCCGAGCCGCTCTTCCCCCCTGCCGCTCGACGCGCTCCATGCCGAGACGAGGTTTCTCGACTTCCATGCCGGCGAGACCCTGACCCCCCAGCCCGGCATCACCTTGAGCACCGCGCCGCTCAACCATCCGAACCGCGCGACCGGCTATCGCGTCGACTATGCCGGCAAGTCGATCTGCTACATCACCGACACGGAGCATTTCGCGGATCGGCTCGACGACAACATCCTGCGCCTGATCGCCGGTGCGGATTACGTCATCTACGACGCCATGTTCACCAATGCCGAATACCCGTCCAAGAAAGGCTGGGGCCATTCGACCTGGCAAGAAGGCATCCGCCTGGTCGAAGCGGCCGACGCCAAGACCCTGGTGCTGTTCCACCACTCGCCGCGCCGGACCGATGCGCAGCTCGACGCGCTGGCTGAGGAGATCGAGCGCGCGCGGCCGGGCACACTGATCGCCCGTGAGGGGATGGTGCTGCGGCCGTGACGCTCCACGACATGCTCGGAGCCTGGCACGATTTCTACGAGCTGATCGGCGCGGCTTCGGCGACCCTGGTCGGGCTGATGTTCGTCGCCGCCTCGGTCGGCGCGGGCGTCTTCACCCGTGAGAAGCAAGTCGCGCTGCGCTGCTTCCTTTCCCCCACTGTCGTCGCGTTTAGCGTCGTGCTCGCGACGAGCCTGGTTGGCGTCCTGCCGGTATCGGATTGGCGCGTGCCCAGCAGCCTGCTCGGCGGCATGGGATTGCTCGGCATGCTGTATTCAGCGCGCGTCTGGCACCGGCTGGTCCGTGAGGGCATTGCCAGGTCGATCGACCTGGAGGATCGCATTTGGTACGCCGCAGTGCCGGCAGTCGCCTATCTTGTCCTGGCCGGCGCCGGCGTTGCCTTCGGGCTTGAAACAGCCGAGGCTTGCTCGATTTTGGCAGGCGGGATGTGCCTTCTGCTGCTGGCCGGTGTCCGGAATGCCTGGGACATGACGACCTGGGTCGTCCTGAATCGCCAGAAATAGATTTGCCGCTTATCCTGGCTTGGCTGACAGGGCAGCCAGCAGCGCCTCTTGCCCTTCCGCCGTCCCGACTGCGAGCCGCAACCACTCCTCGCCCGGCCGCCAATCGGCGAATAGTCCGGCCGGATCCTCGTGGAAATGCAGGAACGCCCTGCCCTTGCGATAAAAGACACCGGGCCGCTTCTCGACCAGCCCCGGCACGGCGCGTAGCCGCTCCAGCAACTCCGTCAGTTGTCGCAAAGCCTCCGGTGTCGCGTGCTTCATCGCCTCCTCACTGGTACGGATCGGCCGCGTCGCGCAGACCATCGCCCAGGAAGTTGAAGGCCAGCACCGTCACCAGCACGGGCAGCACCGGCAACAGCAGCCAAGGATAGAGCACCACGACATTGATGTTGAGCGCTTCGTTGAGCAGCACACCCCAGCTGGCGATCGGCGCACGCAAGCCCAGACCGAGGAACGACAGCGCGGTCTCGCCCAGGATCGACGGGATCGCCAGCGTGGCCGAGGCGATCAGATGCGAGGCGAAGCTCGGCAGCATGTGGCGGAACACGATGCGGGCCGGCGAGGCGCCCATCAGCCAGGCGGCCTGGACGAAATCTCTTCGCGCAGCGCCAGGAATTTCGAGCGTACGGCCCGGGCATGGCCGGTCCAGTCGAGCAGCCCCAGAATCAGCGTGATGCCGAAATAGACCAGCAGCGGGCTCCAGGTTACCGGCAGGGCGGCCGACAACGCCATCCATAGCGGCAGCTCCGGGAAGGGAGCGGATGATCTCGATCACGCGCTGGCTCACCGTGTCGACCCAGCCGCCGTAATAGCCGGCGAAGCCGCCGATGGTGATGCCCAGCGCGAAACTGAGCGCTACGCCGAGCAGGCCGATGGTGAGCGAGACCCGCGTGCCGTAGATCAGCCGCGACAGCATGTCCCGGCCGAGCCGGTCGGTGCCGAGCAGGAACAGCGTGCCGCCCTCGGCCGGGCAAAATAGATGCCGGTCGCTTTCGACCAAGCCCCAGAAGCGGTAGCGCTCGCCACGGCACAGGAAGCGGAGCGGTTCGAGCTTGCCCGGATTCTCGGTATAGATCCGCTGCAGATTGCTCATCTCCAGCCGGTAGTCGAAGCCGTAGACGAACGGGCCGACGAATTTCCGTCGCGGAAGAGGTGCAGCGCCTGGGGCGGCGCGTGGATGAAATCGCTGTGCCGCGTGTCGAGCGCATAAGGTGCCAGGATCTCGCTGACCAGGATCGAGAGATAGAGCGCCAGCAGCACGAGGCCGGATAGCACGGCCAGCCGATGCCGGCGGAAGCGCCACCAGATCAGCCGCCATTGCGGCGCCTGGGCGTAGCGCAGCTGGGCTGGCGTCGGCACCGCGCCGCGCCGTCGGGTCCCAGGGCGCGTCGGAGACGAAATGCGGCAGTGCCTCGGGCTCGCTCATCGCCCGATTCCGCCGGTCAAGCGGATGCGTGGATCGAGTGCCGCCAGCGCCAGATCGGACAGGAACACGCCGATCACGGTCAGCAGCGCCAGGAACATCAGCATCGAGCCGGCCAGATACATGTCCTGGCTGCGCAGCGCCTCGAGCAGCAGCGGGCCAGTTGTCGGCAGCGACATCACGACCGAGACGACGGCCGAACCGGAGACGATCTGCGGCAGCAGCATGCCCAGATCGGCGACGAACGGGTTCAACGCCATGCGCAGCGGGTATTTCACCAGCACCGTGAAGGGCGCCAGCCCCTTGGCGCGGGCGGACGTGACATACGGCTTGCGCAGCTCGTCCAGCAGATTGGCGCGCAGCCGCCGCACCATGCCGGCTGTGCCGGCCGTGCCGATGACGATGACCGGGATCCAGAGATGCGCCAGCACCGAGCCAAGCTTGGCCAAGCTCCAGGGCTGACCGACGAAGCGGTCATCCATCAGCCCGCCGATCGAGACGCCGAATTCGGCATTGGCCAGGTAAAGCAGGATCAGCGCCGCCAGGAAATTCGGCACGGCCAGCCCGATCAGCCCGACCAGGCTGAGGCCGTAATCGCCGATGCTGTGTTGATGCGTCGCCGTATAGAGCCCGATCGGAAAGGCGACGATCCAGGTGAACAGGATGGTCGCGACCGAGACCAGCACGGTCAGTCCCAGCCGATCGCCGACAATGTCGTTGACCGGCAGGTTGTAGGCGAAGGAATAGCCCAGATCGCCGTGCAGCAACCCGCCGGCCCAGTTGAGATATTGCTGCCAGGCCGGCAAATCGAGCCCGTAGCTCTGGCGCAGGAAGGCGATGCGCTGCGGATCGACCGCCTCGCCCTGCGTCTCCAGCTCGGCGATATAGGTCGAGAGATAGTCGCCCGGCGGCAGACGGATGATGACGAACACGATCACGCTGATCGCGACCAGGGTCGGGATCATCAGCAGCAGCCGGCGGATCGTGTAGTTCAGCATCGGATGGGGGTCTGCTCCGTTCGAGGAAAAGGGTCAGAGTGAATTTCCCGATGGACACGGCTCATGCCCGGGAGGGCGCGGCAGGAAATTCACTCTGACCCCTTTTCCTCTCTAGCCAACCAGAAACGGTCGGGCTTGTAGATGCCGAACAGCGCTCCCGGATCGAAATTGTAGATTGCCTGATCCGGCACATTGCGCAACCGGTCGCCGATCACAACCGGTTGCGGCACGCTGGCGACTAGGCCGATCGAGTAGACCTCGTCCGACTGGATACGCAGCATCTGGCGCCAGATCGCCGCGCGCTGGCCGAGCCCGCCGGCATCGATCCAGTCGCCCGACAGCCGCAGCAGCGTCTGCGCCGGCGCCAGATCGACTGCCTCGCCCGACAGCCCGTGGGTCTCGACATACTGGCCCCAGCGCGGCCATTGCCAATCCTCCTGCTGCAGCGGGTGCCAATGCGGCCGGACTCATCGACGGCGTGGCAAGCCCATTCTCCAGCCCGCGATCGATCGTCATCAGCGTGTCCCCGGCGAAGAGCCGGTTGTGCAGCACCGTGACCTGATAGGGCTTGGCGAACAGCGCCACGCCGAGGCCGCGCCAGGAATCGCCGATCAGCTCCAGAATGTCGCTCTGTTCGCCTGATTGTCCGGCATATTCGACCGTGATCTGCAGCCGCCGCCCATCGGGCAGCAAGCGGATGCCGTCCTCGTCGCGCCGGGTCAGGCCGATCTCGTCGAGCAGTTTCTCGGCCGCCGCCGGATCATACTGTGCCCAATCCTTGCGCAGCGTCGCGTCATAGAGCGGCGATCCCGGCAGGACGGTGTTCTGCCCTTCGACGGCGAGGCCGTAATAGAGCGCATTGTTGATCTCGTGCCGATCGATGCCGAGCGACAGCGCCCGGCGGAAGCGCGTGTCGCGGAACAGCCCGCGCCAGCCTGGATCGCGGCAGGTCAGATTAGGATAGAGCGTCTCCTGGCTGCCATAAGCGGTTTGCCACAGCCGGGACCTTGTAGCCATGGGCCGCCTCGCCGGCCTTCAGGAAGGTGTAGTTGTCGAAGCGCAACCCGCGCGCCTGCAAATCGGACTCGCCGGCACCGGTCTTGGCCGGGATCAGCCGCGCATCGGCGACCAATGCCACGACCTGGTCTATATAGGGCAGTTGCCGTCCGTCATTGTCGACCCGGTAGTAATAGGGATTGCGGGCGAAGACGAAGCGCTCGGCCGGCGGCCGGGTCTTCAGGACCCAGGGATCGAGCGAGGGCAGATCCGGATTGGTCTCCGCGGTCGGATTGTCGAGCCGGTTGTGCAGCACCGCCCAGCTCCTCAGATGCTGGGCCGCGACCAGAGCCGCCAGATGCTTCGGATCGGCGTAGCGGGCGTGGAACTGTTTCAGATAGTGCGCGGCGATAGATCACGACTGGTGTCGGCCCGGCCAGCTCGGCGAGGAAACTGGGCATCGGCTTCGACCAGGAATAGCGCACGGTCAGATCGTCGAGGATCTCGACCTTCGGCGCTTCGCCGTCGCGCAGCAGCGCCACCGGCGGACCGGCCGGCGTCAGCTGAGGGTTGAGCGCAACATCCTCCCACCAATACCGGAAATCCTCAGAGGTGAAGGGTTCGCCATCCGACCATTTATGGCCCGGCCGCAGATGCATCGTATAGATCCGGTCGGCCTCGACTTCGACCGCCAGCAGGATGTCCGGCACGATCGTGTAGTCCGGCCGATAAGCGACCAGCCGGGCATAGCCGAACACCGGCAGCTGCCGCGTATCGCGCGGGTTGGCGATCAGGATATGCAGCGTTCCGCCCGGCTGCCCGACCGGCCCGTCCTCGACCGAGGGCTGGGCCGGCGGCTGGGCCAGTGCAGGGGCGGCGAGCAGGAGGATGAGCATGAAGGTCGCGCTCCAGCGTCCCCATCTCTTCTCCGACTTGACCGGACACAAACCCTCGCCCGCTTGGCGGGAAAGGGTGCCGAGCGCAGCGAAGCGGGTGAGGGTGAATGCACCGGATGCGCCGAAAGCAATGTCTGCCGGCGCACTCACCCTCACCCGGCTCGCTCCCGCTCGACACCCTCTCCCGCCAAGCGGGCGAGGGTTTGCATGGCCTGCGACCATCGTCATCCCGGTCGCTCCAGCGCCTCGACCATATGTCCGCCGCCGAGATCGATCGGCCGCGGCCGGTGGACGGCGTCGCGCGTGAAGGGATGTGGCCAGGTCGCGGGATCACCGGCGTGCCGCTGCAGACCCGGTCGAAATCGAGCCGCGCCGCGAGATCCGGCTGAGGGGATCGCGGCCAACAGCGCCTTGGTATAGGGATGCACCGGGCTCTCGAACAGCGCCCGGCGCGGCGCCAGCTCGACGATGCGGCCGGCACACATCACCGCGATCCGGTCGGCGACGGCATCGACCACGGCGAGATTGTGCGAGATGAACAGATAGGTCAGGCCCAGCCGGTCCTGCAGATCGCGCAGCAGATCGAGGATTTGCGCCTGGATCGAGACGTCGAGGGCCGAGACCGGCTCGTCGCAGATCACCAGATCCGGCTGCAATACGAGCGCCCGCGCGATGCCGAGCCGCTGGCGCTGGCCGCCGGAGAAGCTGTGCGGAAAGCGATTGAGCGCGCTTGGATCGAGCCCGACCAGCTCGGCCGCTGCCTCGACCCGCTGCCGGCGTTCGGCGCCGGAACCAGGCAATGGATAATCAGCGGCTCGGCCAGGATGTCGAAAGCCGACATGCGCGGATCGAGCGCGCCGCACGGATCCTGGAAGATGTATTGCACGCGACGGCGGAAGCCGAAGAGATCGGCGCCGTCGAGCGCCAGCACATCCTCATTGCCGAAGCGGATCGACCCCGTTTCCGGTACCTGCGCGCGCAGCAGCAGCTTGGCGAGCGTGGATTTGCCGCTACCGCTCTCGCCGACCAGCCCCAGGCACTCGCCGCGGCGCAGCGCCAGATCGACGCCGTCGACGGCATGCAGGTTCGGGCCATGATGCTGTGCGAAGCTCTTACGGAGTCCCTCCGCAGCGAGCAGGACCGGGCCCGCCGCATCGGCACGCTCGGGCCAGGTCCCACCAATACGCGGCACGGCCTGCATCAGCGCGGTCAGATAGGGGTGGCGCGGATTGTCGAAGATATCCGCGACCGTGCCGCTTTCCAGGACGCGGCCCTGCTGCATCACCACGACTTCCTCGGCCAAATTCGCGACGACACCGAGGTCATGGGTGATCAGCAGCAGCGCCATATCCAGCTCGGCCTGCAGCCGGCGCAGCAGCTGCAGGATCTGCGCCTGGAGTGTGACGTCGAGCGCCGTGGTCGGCTCGTCAGCAATCAGCAGCGCGGGCTGGCCGGCTAGTGCCTGGGCGATCATGGCACGCTGCCGCAACCCGCCGCTCAGCTCGAAAGGATAGGCGTCGAGGCTCGTTTCCGGCGCCGGGAAGCCGGCGAGGCGCAGGGTCTCGGCGGCGAGCTGCCGCGCCTCGGCCCGGCCGACGCCGCGATGCAGGCGCAGTGTTTCGCCAATCTGGTCGCCGATCCGGTGCAGCGGCGAAAGCGCGCTCATCGGCTCCTGGAAGATGATGGCGATCGACCCGCCGCGCAGCCGGCGGAAGGCGCGACCATTCGGGTCGAGCGCTGCCAGATCGATGATTTCGTCGCAGTCGCGATACAGGATCTGCCCGCCGGTGATCCGCCCCGGCGTCGGCAGGATGCCGAGGATCGCCTGGCTCGCGACCGATTTGCCCGAGCCGGATTCGCCGACCAGCGCCACGCAGCTGCCTGGCTTGACCCGGAACGAGATGCCGCGCAGCGCCTCGATCGGCCCGGCCGGCGAGGGAAAGGAGACCTGCAGATCGCGGACGCTCAGCAGGTCGCGCATTGCTAGGCCCGTTCCCGTTGTTTCTTCGGAATGGCGATGCCGAGCGCGGCCAAATTGACCAGGCTCGCCTCGTCGACCGCGAGGCCGGCGGCGGCGCGGGCCGCGTGCTCGACGATGGTTTCGAAACCTTCGATCTGGCTTTCGATCGATAGCTTGGTTGCCGGACTACGCAAGGTCAGCTCCATCCAGCCATGCTTACGGTCGCGCCGCATCGAGAAATAGCGCAGCCGAAACTCGGCGAGTTCGGCCCAGTCGATCCGGCGCGGCAGCGGGCCGGTGATAGCGATGCCGGTCTCCGTCAGCTCGATCCGGCTCAGTTGGCGCAAGACGGTGCGCAGGCCGAATCCCAGCAACAGGGCGGCGATCGTGCCGAACAGCACGGCCAGGATCCAGTGCAGCGGCAGGAACACGATGGCTGCGGCAAAGACCAGCCCGGCCGAGGCGCGCGCGTAGTCGGCCAGCAGCACCGGCCGCGGATAGGCGAAGACGGCGCTCACCCGGCCATCGCCTCGGCCAGCCCGATCCAGCACGCAGCCGGGTGATTGGCAACGATCGAGGCAAGATCGGCGATCATCCCCTCGATTCCGCGGTCGTCGAGGCGATGATGTGTCAGCAGCCCGAGGGGCTCGCCGGCATCCATCTGTCCGAGCCGCTGCAGGGCGAGCGTGTCGGCCAGGCCAGTGGCAAAATCGGCGACATCCCGGCTGCGCCGCCGCGTCCAATCGACCGGATCGACATGAGTATTGACCTGCGCCAGCCCCCGTGCCGCCAGAGGGCGTCGCCGCGGGCCGAAACTCGACAGCCCGGTGAAGCCGCAGCCGGTCAGCAGCGGCACCAGCTCGGGCGCAATCCGGTTCCAGGGCGGCACCAGCACCGGCAGGTTTTGCGCGCCGAACAGATCGGCGAGGCGCGCGGCGCCTTCGGTCAGCCCGGGAATGGCCTGCGGCGACATCAGCTCAACCCGCTTCGCGCCGGCCGGGGCATGGTTCTCATGGGCAATGCCGTGCTGCGCGACCGTAATATTGGGGTTGCCGTCCAGGCGCCGGGCAAGCTCCGGGTCGATGCCTTGCGGAATCACCGCAAGCGCCAAGGGCGCGTCGCCGGCCAGCGCCAGCAGCCGATCAAGCGCCGAGGACGGTGCCACGGCATCGTCATCGCGCCACCACAGCCGCGCGACCCGGCCGGCCGTGGCCCAGGCGTCGAGCTCGGCTTCGACGACCCGCCAGGGCGAGGCAGTGGAGCGATGCAGGGCAAGGTCGGGAAGGGCCATGGACGATCAACAGGTTCGGTCGGTTGTTTCGCTGTTTAGCATGGAACGGCCGATCGTGCCGCATGCGGGGACGCCGCGCCAGAGCTGTCGGAGGAGCGCGTTCGACACCACGGGCATGACCGTCCTCGAAGGTGACCGAGCCCGCTACGAAGCCGCATTAAAAATCTGGCTGCAATCAACAAAACTCTTCGTGATCTTCGTATCCTTGGTAATGAATCCTAGAGTGGCTCGGTCGAGCTTCGACGGTTCTTAGCGAGCGCCATCAACATCGCCGCACTTTGTCGTGCCCCGTCGAGATCGAAGGCAACCGGCGCCGCCGCCGTGGCCCGGTCGATTGCGGCGGCGAGGCCCCGGGGTGTCAACTCGGCTTCGGGCAGCATCTCGGCCACGCCCAGTGCCTGCAGCCGTTCCGCCCGAAGCGTCTGCTCCGTTTCGCCACCCTCGGCGAAGGGGACGATCACGGCCGGCACGCGCGCCTGCAACAGGTCGAGCACGGTGTTGTAGCCGGCTTGGCTGATCGACAGCCGGGCGCGGGCGAGCAAGGCACGGAAATCGGTCCGGTGCCGGTCGAGCGCCATGCCCGGCGGCAGATCGGCGAGCAGGGCGGTAAAATCCGCCTCCGACAGGTTGCGTCCGGTGATCAGCCGCCACGGCACGGTAGCGTACCGGCTCAGCGTCCCGCGCGGCCTTGGCGGCGTGCAGCAGGGCCGCGCCGGCCGCGCCGCCGCCGGCCGAGACGAGGATCTCGCCGACCGGCGCGTCTGCGCTTAGCACCGGCGGCGGCGTGGCGACGAAGCCGGTATAGCTCAGCCGATCGGCCAGCGCCGGCGCATCCGGGAAGCTCGCATCAAGCCGGATGAAGCGCGGATCGGCATGGACCAGCAACAGGTCGAACGCCTCGCGCAGCGTCGTGACGATCGCCCGGCGCCGGGCCGGTCCGGCTTGGCGGCGACGATGTCGCGGATCGAACAGGCCAGCGCCGGGCGCGGACGCATCGCTCGGGCGGCGCCGACCAGTGGCTCCAGCTCGAAGCGCAAGGCGCGACGGCCGAAGGGATAGGTCTCGATCAGCACCAGATCGGGCCGGGTCTCCGCCAGCGTGTCGAGTACGATCTGCCGGCGGCGGGCGCGCATCGTCTCGTCGAGCGGCCGGTTCTCGGCATCGATCAGGCTGGTGAAGCCGCCGGCCCCGGCGCGCAGCGGCGGCAACTGCACCAGCCGGGCGCCGCCCAGATCGAGGCCGGGCCAAGGCATGCCGCCGCTTAGCACCGTGACCGCGGCACCGGCGGCATCGAGCGCCTGGGCGATCAGGCCGGTGCGCTGCAAATGGCCGATCCCGAGCAGATGCTGGACATGGATCAGTATGCGCATGACGCCTCGCGCAGAATCGCGTCGAGCCGCGCCGCAGCGGATGGCAAGTCGTGATGCGCGGCGACACGCTGTCGCGCCGCTGTCCCGAGTTGCCGGCGCCCGAGCGGGTCGTCGAGCAAGGCCGTGATCCGCTCGGTCAATGCTGTGGCATCGCCGGGCGGCGCCAGCAGCCCGGTCAGACCGTCGGCGACGATGCTTTCGACACCGGCGCTGCGCCCCGCAATGACCGGCAGGCCGGCCGCCTGGGCTTCGAGCAGTGCCATGCCGAACGCCTCGCCGATCGCCGGCCAGACGAGCAGATCTGCAGCGCCGAGCAGGCCGGGCACGGCGTCCGGATCGACCGTGCCGGCGAAGCGGATCCGGTCGCCGAAGGGTGCGAATGCTATTTCGATTTCGGCGCGGACCGGGCCGTCGCCGATCGCCAGAAGCTGCCAGTCCCGCCCGGCGAGCGGCGCCAGCGCCGCTGCGAGCAGGCGATAGGAGGCGAGCTTGGCGCCCGGCCGCATCATCGCCAGGACGGCCAGCCACGGCCGGCGGGATCGAGGCCGTAGGTGGCGGCGACCGCGCCGCGCCCGGCCGGCACCGTCGCAAACGGGCGCAGATCGAGGAACGGCGGCAGAAAATGATAGCGCCGCACATCGGGCAGGACGGACAGCACGCCGGTCTCATCCGCCGGATTCAGCCCGATCACCGCCGCTGCCTGGCACAGCGCCGCAGCGACCGACGCATGCCCCTCCGCCCAGGCGCCCTCGGCGCGGCTCGGGGCCAGCGAGGCTTCGGCGACGACATAGGGGATGCCCAGCGCCTTGGCGATCGGAGGTCCCAGATGGTCGGGTGCCCGGTCATAGAGGTGATAGGTTGAACCACAGCTCTGGTGCCGGATCGGTCCGGCGCAGATAGCGCACGGCCAACTCCGCTCCGAGGTCGGCCAAGCGCTGCTGGCGCCGGACATCGCCGGTGCCGTCGCGGCTGCGCAGGCGGCTCGCCAGCTTGACCTCATGCCCGGCCAGACGCAGCGCCTCGATCAACAGGCGGGCAATGCGCCGGTCGCCGGACGGCACCGGATGGTCGGGCGACTTCAGGGGGGCATAGAAAGCGATGCGCATGATGCCGTCAGGATGGGCGGAAGCCTCGGAAAATCCTATGGTTAGATGAGTCGGTCGGAGATGTGCATGGCGTTGTGGCGAAAAATATTGCTTGGCCTTCTGCTGTGCGCCGGGGTCTCAGCTCGGGCGGATACCTTGAACGATACGGCGAACGGGCCGCATCCGGTCGAGCCGCTGCCGGCCAAGCTGGTCGTCGCCGGCGTGACGCTGCGCCACTATCCGCCGGCCGGCGATCCCCCGACCGAGGAGCTGACCGTGGCACGCGGCACCACGCATCTGCTGTGGCTCGGCGACCAGCATTTTGAGCTCAATTACAAACGGGATGGAGCGTCGCCGCTGGTGATCGTCACCGGCTGGACCGGCGGCGCGCATTGCTGCTTCACATTGCATGTGCTGAGCCTGGCGCCCGGTGTGCGGCATCAGGCGATCGGCGTGGCCGATAATGACGAGGTCGGGCTCATCGACCAGCCGGACGGGCCGCCGCTGCTGCAATTCGGCGATTTTAATTTCGCCTATTGGCATGCGCCCTTCGTCTCGAGTCCGGCGCCGCGCGTGATCCTGCGCTACGATCCGGCGAGCCGGCGCTACCAGGCTGATTTCACGGCAATGCGCGCCAATCCACTGGCCAAGCCGGAAATCGGCGGCGAGCCCGGGCGGCGCTGTGGGGCGGCATGCTCGATTTGATCTATGCCGGCCAGGCCCCGGCGGCACTGCAGCTGCTCGACACGGCCTGGCCGGCGGAACAGCCGGGCAAGGCGCGCTTCCTCGCCTGCTTCACGCGGCAGCTGCGCAGCGGCAGACTCTGGCGCGAGTTCGGGCTCGGCCGCGGTCTCGACGCCGATGCCTCGTTTCCGCGCCGTCCGGTCAGCCCGCGCGCCTGCCAGGACGATTGGTGATTTCGGCCAGCAGCATCGCGATCCGGTCGATGCCGGGACCGAAGGCGAAGTCGCGCGCGACCCGCGCAGCCCCAGCCACACCCAGGCGGCGGCGCAACGCCGGATCGCCGATCAGCCGTGCCAGCGCTGCCGACAAGGCCGCGACATTGCCCGGCTCGACCAGCAGCCCGGTGACACCGTCCTCGATCAGCTCGGGCACGGCCGAAACCCGGGTCGAGAGACAGGCGAGGCCCTGGCTCTGCGCCTCCATGAGGACATTGGGCAGGCCGTCGCGATCGCCGTCGGCCGCGATCCGGCTGGCCAGCACGAAGAGATCCGCCGCGCGATAGGCGGCCAGCACTGCCTCAAGCGGCTGAGCACCACGCCAGTCGATGCGGCCCGCGAGGCCGAGCGCGGCGGCCTGTGCCTGCAAGGCCTCGGCCAGGACGCCGCCGCCGATATGGACTAGGCGCCAGTCGAGCTCCGACGGTAGCCGGGCGAGGGCCTGGAGCAGATCGGCGTGACCTTTTTTCTCGACCGCTCGCCCAACCGAGAGGAGCGTAACGGGCCCGGCCGGTCGGTCGACGATTGGCGCTGTGGGAAACCGTGCAGCATCGAGCCCGTGATAGGCCAGCAGCACCGGCTTGCCCGCCGGCGCCAGCGCGTCGAGCCGGGCCTTGCCGGCAGCACTGCAGGTGACGGCCCAGGCGCTGTCCGCCAGCTTGCCGGCGATGTCCCAATCCGGCGTGGTCCAGATATCCTTGGCATGGGCCGAAACCGCCCAGTCGAGCCCGAGCAGCGCGGCAGCGTAACGCGCGACCGAAGCCGGGGTGTGCAGGAAATGCGCGTAGAGAAGCTCGATCGCCGGATCGGCCTCTGCGGCGAGCACCAGCGCCTGGCCGAAACGCCGGACGCGGTTGCGGCTCGGATCGCGCTTGAGATCGGCACGGAACAGCCGCCATACCGTGCGCCAGCCAGGCTGGCCCAGCGCGCGGCGCCAGGCGCGTAGTACGCGCAACGGGGAGTCGTGCAGATATTCGGGCAGATAGAGCACCGGCGCCTTGACCTCGCGATGCACCGGATGCGTCGCCCGATCGGTCGGCCGGCGCAGGGAGATCAGCTGCAGCGCGAAGCCGCGCGCCTCAAGTGCGGCCAGCTCCTGCGCGATGAAACTCTCCGACAGGCGTGGCCAACCCTTCAGCACGACACCGATCATGCGCCGGTCAGGGCCTTGACGCGCTCGACCACGCAATCGAGCCCATCGAGCAGGCCGGGCGGCAGGCGGCGTGAGGGCGGCGCCTGGTCGGGCAGCGCGCGCAGGGCGGCGGCCATCACTGCCGGATCGCGCGGTGCATCGCCGGGCAGGTGGCGCGCCAGGCCGAGCTCGGCCGCCAGCTCGGCGCGCAAGGCCTGTTCCAGCCGCGGCTCGGTGCGCGGCACCAGCAAGGCCGGCCGATCGAAAGACAGGATCTCGCAGAAGGTGTTGTAGCCGCCCATGGCGACGACTCCGGCCGCGTTGCGCATCAGGGTCTCGACCGCGGCGTCGAAGGTGATCGCCTGCAGCCGCGGATCGAGCCGCAGCCGGGCGAGGAAACCCTCGCGCTCGGTGGCCGGCATGAAGGGGCCAAACACGAGCAACGCCGGCCAAGGCAGCGCGGAATCGGCCTCATAAGCCGCAATCACCCAATCGATCAGCGCCGCGCCGTCGCCGCCGCCGCCCGGCGTGATCAGCAGATAAGGCGTCGGCAAAGTCGGCAGCGCGGCCATCGTCTCCTCGACGGCGCTGCGCCGGAGATAGCCGGTGTAGCGCAGCTTGGCGGCGACCGAATCGGGGATGTCGAGACCGGCCAATGGCTCGCACAGCCCGGCGCGGCCATAGACCCAGATCTCGTCATAGAGCGATTCGAGCGCCGGCATGACGCCTTTGCGCGCCCACTCCGCGCGCAGCGCGCCGGGCTCGTCCATGATGTCGCGCAGGCCCAGCACGCTCGGCCGGCCCTGCGCCCGCATCCAGTCCAGCACCGGCCCGATCTCGCCGCGCAGGCCGAGCGGTTCCTTGTCGACGATCAGCAGGTCCGGATCGAAAACTTCCGCCGTGTGCCGCATGATCGAGGCGCGCATCGCCAGCGTTTCCTCGATGGCGAAAGGCAGGTTGAGCGAGGTATAGGCGCCGTCGCTCAGCTTGATCACGCCCGGCACGCGCACGAAATCGACGCGCGGCCGAAACGGGAAGCTGCCGATGATCGGCGAGCCCGACAGGATCAGCACCGACAACGCCGGCGCGGCGTCGACCAGCGCATGCGCGATGGCGCGGCAGCGGCGCAAATGGCCTAACCCCATGCTGTCATGGCTGTAGATCAGGACGCGTTTGTGGCGGGCGAGAGGGACCATCGTAACCCGAAGAGAGACCGGCACAGCCCAAGCTGGCACAGCGCGGCCGATCGCGACACGGGAATTTTCGGACGCGCGGCGCTGGCCTCTCGTCGATTATTCCAGTGTATCATCTCCGGTCGGCGATCCTATGTAAGATAAGTCGGCAAAGGAGCAGCTGGATTGGTCGATCGACGGGCGAATGCGGGTGGAGGCGGGCAGGTGTC
>JBBCHB010000073.1:0-48578 GCA_037200015.1 Aliidongia sp.
GTGAGCTCAGCCGGAACCGGTCCAGAGGTTCTGCTCGTCGGCTGCGGAAAGATGGGCCAGGCCATGCTGTCGGGCTGGCTCGGTGCGGGGACGATCGGCCACGCGACCGTCGTGGAGCCGGGCGGTGTCCCGGGGTTCGCCGAAGATGACCGGGTCACAATCCTGAGCGATCCGGCTGCGTTGCCGGCGGCGTACCGGGCTGCTGTCGTGCTGCTCGCCGTTAAGCCGCAGGTGATGCCGCAGGCGGCGCCGGTCTATCGGCCAGTCGTCGAACGTGGCGCCGTGGTGCTGTCGATCGCGGCGGGCAAGACGATGACCGCCTTTGCCGAATATTACGGCGGCGCGGCCGCCATCGTCCGCGCCATGCCCAACACACCGGCTGCGATCGGCCGTGGCATCAGCGTTGCCGTCGCCAATGCCAATGTCGCGCCGGCCCAGCGCGCGCTCTGCGACCGGCTGCTGGCTGCAGTCGGCTCGGTCGAATGGGTTGCGGAAGAGGGGCTGCTCGACGCGGTCACGGCGCTTTCGGGTGGCGGGCCGGCCTATGTCTTCCTGCTGATCGAGGCGCTGGCCTCGGCCGGTGCCAAGGCGGGGCTGCCGGCGGAGCTTGCCATGCGGCTCGCGCGCGAGACCGTGTCCGGTGCCGGCGAGCTAGCCCGGCTTTCGCCGGAAAGCGCCGAACAACTGCGCAAAAACGTGACCAGTCCGAAGGGCACGACGCTGGCAGCCCTTGAGATTCTGATGGCGCCGGACGGCGTCCAACCGCTGTTCGACGCAGCGGTTGCCGCCGCCACTGCCCGCGCGCGCGAATTAGCGCAATAGGGTTTCCCGCTGGGATCTGCGCGCCGGCTCCCCATATGCTAGACTGCGTATAACAGCCGGAGACTCCTGCCCATGGCCAGGAAACCGAGCGCCAAGCAGGCGCCGATCGATCCCGTACCCGCCGTCATTGCCGCCACGATGCGACTCGCTACCGAGCGGGCCTGGAGCGACATCCCGCTGGCCGATATCGCAGCGGCGGCCAGCCTCAGCCTGATCGAGCTCTATCGCCTGTTCCCGTCCAAGCTCGCCATCCTCGACGCGCTGGCGCGCCAGGTCGATGCCGCCGTGCTCGCCGCGCCGGCCGATGCCGCCGACAGCCCGCGCGACCGGCTGTTCGACGTGCTGATGCGCCGCTTCGATGCGCTGCTGCCCAGCCGCGACGGCCTGCGGCGGCTCACGCGCGATGTCCGCCGGCTGCGACTCGAGGCCTTGCCGGCGGCGTTCGCCTTGCCGCGCTCGATGGGCTGGATGCTCGAGGCGGCCGGCATTCCGGCGACCGGCTTGCGCGGCGCGCTGCGTGCCCGGGTGCTTGGCGCCGCCTATGTCTCGGCGTTCCGGGCTTTTCTCGACGACGACAGTGCCGATCTCACCCGGACGATGGCGGCGCTGGATCGCGCGCTCCGCCGCGTCGAGCCGCTCCTCGCCTTGCCGCAGACGGCAGGGGACGGCACGGCAGTGGCCGACGATGCTGCACCGCAACAAGCTCCTTGACCTGGATCAAGGGTGCGGCGGATGGTTCGCGCCTTAGTCTTCGGGCACCGAAGCCCTAATCCAATCCTGCCACCCGATGAAGGATGCCGATCATGAGCAAGATCCCGAATTCCCCGTTCGAGATGGATGTCACGAAGCTGTTGGCCGAGTTCAAGGTGCCGGGAGTCGATCTGGAAACGATCATGGCGTCCCAGCGTAAGAACATCGATGCGCTGACCAAGGCCAATCAGCTGGCGATCGAAGGCATGCAAACCGTGGCGCGGCGTCAGGCCGAGATCCTGCGTGGCGGCTTCGAGGAGGCCTCCTCGATGATGCGTGAGATCATGCAGACCCAATCGCCCGAGGACCGCGTCGCGCGGCAGACGGAGGCGGCCAAGAAGTCCGTCGAGCGCGCCTTGTCGAACGCCCGCGAGCTGGCCGAGATCGTTGCCAAGGCCGGCAACGAGGCCTTCGACGTGCTCAACCAGCGGCTGGGCGAAGGGCTCGACGAGGTGCGGGATGCCGTTGCCAAGCGCGGTCCCGGCAAGAAGTGAGCAGGCGCGCCGGGTCGGATGATCCGGTGCGGAGATCCATTGCGCACGAGCCGATTTCGCCCCATTTAATTTGGGGATCGATGATCGGCTCGGGTGACAAATGATGGATGAGAAAGACGCGCTGAAGCTCGACAGCCAATTGTGCTTCGCGCTCTATTCGACGACGCATGCCGTAACCAAGGCTTACGCGCCGTTGCTTGAGCGGCTGGGCCTGACCTATCCGCAATACCTCGTCATGCTCGTGCTGTGGGAGAGCGAGGGGCCCACGGTCAAGGAACTGGGCGAGCGGCTGCAGCTCGATTCCGGCACGCTGACGCCGCTGCTCAAGCGGCTGGAGGCGGCGGGTCTGGTCCGGCGCGAGCGCGACAGGCGCGACGAGCGCCAGGTCCGGATCGGGTTGACGGAAGCCGGGGCGGGGTTGCGGGAGCTGGCAGGCGAGGTGCCGCGCGGACTCCTCTGCGCGATGGGACTTCCGCTCGACGAAATCATTGCGCTGAAGACCGAGCTGGAACGGTTGCGAGCCTCATTGCAGCGGAATTGAGCGCAGGCTGCAATGGTGATCACATATTCAACCTGCGAAGAGGACACCTCTTTGGCGTGTATAAACATCTCTTGGCGCGACTAAAAATTTGTATCGTGCCACCGGGGAGAGTCCTTTTCGGCCTCTGATTGCAAAAAGACCTCGCGAAACGGTTAAGCCGTTTGTCGGTCATTTCACCTTGTGGTATGGGAACTGAAGCTCGCTGAGCGCGTGGCGAGTTTCAATGCCACAACTCCAGGGGAGAGGCCGATGGTCGATCAATATCTCGGCGAGATCAAACTGGTGGGCTTCAATTTCGCGCCCACCGGCTGGGCGCAATGTTCAGGTCAGATCCTGCCGCTCAGCCAGTATTCGGCTCTGTTCGCCCTGTTGGGCACGATGTATGGCGGCAATGGCACGAGCAACTTCGGCCTGCCCGATCTGCAAGGGCGGGCGGCCGGCAATGTCGGCCCCAATCTCTACACCGTGCAAGGACTGAAGATGGGCACGGAAAGCGTGACGGTTCAGCTCACGGAATATCCGGCGCACTCGCACAATCTCAATGTCCATTCCGGCACGGCGGCATCTCAGGTGCCCACCGCCAGCAGCGTCCTGTCGACGACCGGTCATGCCCCCTCGCCGCCGCCCGCGCCATCGCCTCCCGCCATCTACACCGCGGCGCAGGGCGCCCCGCTCCAGCCGCTGCTCAGCACCGGCAATCTTCCGGTTGTCGCCTACGCCCCCGGCGGCTCGCTTCCGCATGAGAACATGATGCCGTTTTTAACGATGAACTACGTCATCGCGCTGTCCGGGATATTCCCGGCGCGAAGCTGACGTCGCGCGTTTCGGGAGGCATCGCTCGGGAAACGGCAATTCGGAGGAACGGAAATGGCTACGGAATATCTGGGTGCGGTCAAGATCTTCGCAGGTAACTACGCGCCGAAGGGTTATGCCCTGGCGCAAGGCCAGCAGATGTCGATCCAGCAGAACACGGCGCTGTTCTCGCTCTATGGCACGACCTATGGGGGCAACGGCATCAGTACATTCGGGCTTCCCGATCTGCGCAGCCGGCTACCGATCGGCCAAGGCAACGGCCAGGGCCTCACGCCGCGTATCATCGGCGAGATCAGTGGCTCCGAGAACGTCACGCTGCTGAGCAGCAACGTGCCGACGCATAACCATGTCTTCAATGCCACCACGACCGCGGCCAGTACGGCGACAGCGGGTCCGACCGTACTGCTCGGCACGCTGGAGGGCACCCAGACCTTCTACGCGACGGCCGGCGCCACCAATGTGCGGCCGGTTCAGATCAGTCCGCTCGCGATCGGCGTTATGGGTGGCAACACGCCGCACAACAATATCCAACCCAGCATGGGTCTCACCTTCATCGTCTGCCTGTCGGGGGTTTTCCCGAGCCGCAACTGACCAGTTTCTGCAGTTCGTTCAGGCGAGCAAGGAAAGTTCCCCGATACGCGAGGAGACATCGAAGATGAGCACCATGTATGTCGCCGAGATACGGATTTTCGGTTTCAACTTCGCACCCATCGATTGGGCGTTCTGCAACGGAGCGGTGCTGGATATCAGCCAGAATTCGACGCTCTTCCAGATAATCGGCACGACCTATGGGGGCAACGGCCAGACGACTTTCGGCCTTCCGCAGCTCCAGGATTTGACGACGGTGGGCATGGGCCAAGGTCTGGGGCTGCGCAATTGGCTGCTCGGCGCCACCTTCGGCGAGGCGAACCATACGCTGACGATCGGGGAAGCGCCGCAGCATACGCATCTGATGACCGCCGCCGCGGCGCCTCCAGCCAGCGAGACGAAGAACCCGACCGCGAACAGCTATCCGGGCGAGATCGCCACCCGGTATAGCTATTCAACGTCTCCCGCAAACACCACGCTCAACGCCGCCACGATCGGCGTGGCCGGCGGCAGCCTGCCGCATCCCAATATCCAGCCCATCCAGGCGATGAATTATTGCATCGCACTCTTCGGTATCTATCCGTCGCAAAACTGAGCCCGCGGGAGTGACCGGAGGCATGCTGCTCGACATGCCGGCGCTGAGCGCAGCGGGAATCACCCTGCGCCCGGTCGCCGAGACCGATATGCCGTTCCTGCGGCAACTCTATCGCAGCACGCGGTGGGGGGAGTTGGCGCCGACATCCTGGCCGGACGACGCCAAGATCGCCTTCCTCGATCAGCAATTCGGTTTCCAGCGCCGCCATTACGAGATCGCCTATGCTGCTGCCGAATTCTATGTGATCGAACGGCATGGCGATCTGATCGGGCGGATCTATCTCGATCGGACCGGGCGGCTTTTGAGCCTGATAGAGATCAGTCTACTGCCGCAATGGCGCGGGCAGGGGCTTGGCACCGCGCTTCTCGGCCGGCTCCAGCGGGAAGTACGGGAGGGGCGCAGCGACCGGGTCAGCCTGAACGTGCTGGCGACCAATCCGGCGCGCCGGCTCTATGCGCGCCTCGGCTTCGTCGAGACTGCCGGCGACCAGGAGTTTCCCGATCTCTATGTCGAAATGGCGTGGCCGCCGGAAGTTGGTCTCAGTTGAAGAGCGCCTGATAGACGATGCCCTGCGGATCGCGGCCGATCGGCACGATGAAGATATCGAGCCTGCCCATCTCTTGGTGCTTCAACGGGTAGAGCCGCTGCGGCAGGACGACCGGGGTGCCACTGCGGAAGATCAGCGAAAAGGGCTCGCGCATCATGCCCGGGAACGGCTGGACCGGTTGCTTCGTCGCCTGGGTCAAGGTCAGTTCGATGCTGGATTCGCCCAGGCCGAGGGCAAAGGTCGAATTGAGATGCGGGCGGAAGGTCTCGAAGGTCAGGATACGCAACGCCGGTCTCCATCGCGATGCGGAAAAGATCGGTTGAGTACCTATCACATATAGCCGTATGACGCGAGAGGGTTCCGCTCAACGCGGCAGATGCAGCCGAGCCCGAAGGCCGCCTTGTGGCGAGGTCTCCAGGCCAAGTTCGCCGCCATGGCTGAGCATGATGTCGCGCGCGATGGTCAGGCCCAGGCCGACCCCGCCGGTCGAGCGGTTGCGCGAGGTTTCGAGGCGGAAGAATGGGCGGAAACACCGCCTCGCGCAAACGGCTCCGGAATGCCCGGCCAATCATCGTCGATCATGATCTCGACTGCACCGCGCTGCGGCAGCAGCGTCACCCAGACATGGCCGCCATAGCGCGCGGCATTGGTGATCAGGTTCATCACGCAACGGCGGAACGCGTCCTTGCGCACGGCGACATGCAGCTCCTCCGGACCGATCAGGCTGATCTGAGCGCCGTCGCGCCGGCCGGTGGCGACCGTGTCCTCGAGCAGCCCGATCAGGTCGACCACCTGCGGCGATTCATGCCCTCGCCGCGGGCGAAGGAGAGATAGTCCTTCGACCATCTGCTGCATCTCGACGACGTCGGATTTGAGGGCTTGGATATCTTCGCCGTCGCCGAGCAGTCGAGTTCCAGCTTCAATCCGGGTCAAAGGCGTGCGCAGGTCGTGGCTGACTCCGGCCAGCATCTCGGTGGCCTGGGTGATTCTGGCGCTGATGCGCTCCGCGCATGACCAGGGAAAGCGGCAGCCGCCTGGCGTACTTCGGTGGCGCCCTGCGGCTTGAAATCCGGCACATCGCGGCCTTTGCCGAAGGCCTCGGCGGCGACGGCCAGACGATGCAGCGAACGGGCCCTGGTTTGCGCAGCAATATGCCGCCGAAGGCAAAGGTCAGGAACCCGGTGCCGAGCATCCAGTACAGCACCGTATAAGCATTGGCCGGTAAGATCAGGCTGCGCGGCACGATCACGCGCATGACGCCGTCCGGCAGCTGGATCGAGACCAGGAGCGTGCGCGGCCCATTCCGGGTTCTCGCTGTCGTCGATCTGGAAGGGCAGGCGGACGCGCTCGGCCAGGGCGACGGCAAGCGGCTCTTCTTCGACCGTGCCGCTCGGCGGCGGCGGCGGATCGGCTAGCTTTGCTGCCGGGCAGGACGGTGAAATGCAGCTCGGTCGAGAGCCCGGCTTCGGCCAGCAGAGTGTGCTCCCGAAAGCTGCCGGCAAGCGGGGCCCGCGCTTCGAGGGTGAGCGCGATTTCGCCGGCGACGCCGTTCGACAGGCGGCGCACGACGGTGTCCCACAGCCGGTCGTTGAAGACTTTGATCGTGACGCCCTGGACCAGGATCAGCGGCGTTACCAGGATCAGGATGGAGCGGCCGAACAGCGTGCGCGGCAGCATCCATTTGATCAGCCCGCCCAGCTTGCGGCGCTTGCGGGCCGGGAGTTTGCGGCGCCGGACCGGCGCGGCCTCAGTCGGGCTTGAGGACATAGCCGGTGCCCCGGACGGTCTGCAGATAGCGGGGGAATTTCTGGTCGCGCTCGATCTTCTTGCGTAGCCGGGTGATCTGGACGTCGACCGTGCGTTCGTTGCCGCCGAATTGGCTATAAGCCGAGAGCGCGTCGCGCGACATCGGCTCGCCCGGCTTGGCGGCGAGCGCCATCAGCAGCGCAGCCTCGCCCTCGGTCAAATGCACCAATCGCCCGGCCCGGCTCAGCTCGCCGCGCACCAGGTCGAGCCGGCAATCGCCGAACACCAGTTCGCGCAGTACCGGTGGCGCCGGCGGTGCGGGTACGCGGGCCAGGATGTTCTTCAGCCGCAGCACCAGTTCGCGCGGTTCGAACGGCTTGGCGAGATAATCGTCGGCACCGCGTTCGAGGCCGTTCACCCGATCGGCGGACTCGGCCATGGCGGTCAGCATCAGCACGGGGACGCGGTTGGTCTTGCGCAACTGCGAGAGCAGTTCGAAGCCGCTTTCGCCCGGCATCATGACGTCGAGCACGATCAGATCGAATTCGAAGGCGGCGAGCTTGGCGCGCGCTTCGGCGGCATCGGCGGCCTCGGTGATGCGGAAACCGTTGCGCAGCAGATACCGCCGGAGCGCCGAGCGCAGCCGGCCGTCGTCGTCGACCACCAGCAGATGCGGCAGCTCGACCTCTTCGGCCGGATCGGCCTGGATCTCGGTGCCGGGCGATCCTGGCGTCATCGGCGCAGCTCCGGCCCGGTCCGGCGCCAGGCATCGGGTCGCTGACCCAACGCGGTCAGCACACGCCGGAATCCCTCGACCGCCTGCGGGCCGCTGTCGCGATAGGCGCGGGCGATGCGGCCGCGCTGGCTCTCCCAGAGCTGTTTTTCGAGAAGCTGGCCTGCTTCGGTCAGCGACAGAATGCGCTGCCGCCGATCTTCCGGTCCGGGGCGCTGCTGGACCCAGCCGCGCTCGATCAACTCGCGCAGCAGCCGGCCGAGGCTCTGCAGCGTGATGCCGAGCGTGGCCTGGAGTTCGGTGACAGTGCACTGCTTGGCTCGGCCGATGAAATGGACGGCGTGGTGATGGCCGCGCCCGAGACCGTGCTCGGCCAGCAGCGCGTCGGCCTCGGCATCGAGATCCCGATAGGCCAGGAAAAGCGCCTCGTAGCCCTGGCGCAACTCCTCCTCGCGCAGGAACAGCAAGGCATTGGCAGGGGAGGTCTCGGGCATGATCGCTGCGATTCGACTGGGGTGGCATTCACTCGCCGAAGACCGTAGATGTTAGCACCCGCTGCTTCAAGCTGTCCAAAGTGCCAGTCCAGGAAACCATCCCCGCGAGTCCCGCGCCGTCCGGGCCGATCCGATTGCCGGGCGCGGCGGTGATCGGTGGCGGCCCGGCCGGGCTGATGGCGGCCGAAATCCTCGCCGCCGCCGGCGTTGCCGTCGATCTTTACGAGGCGATGCCGAGTGTCGGGCGCAAGCTGCTGATGGCAGGGCGCGGCGGGCTCAATCTGACTCATAGCGAGGATTGGCCGCATTTCGTCGCGCGCTATGGTACTGCTGCCGCCGATCTCAGGCCGGCGCTCGACGGCTTCGATGCGGCGGCTTTGCGCAGCTGGGCGGCCGGACTCGGCATCGAAACCTTCGTCGGCTCGAGCGGGCGGGTCTTCCCGGCGGCGCTCAAGGCTTCGCCTCTGTTGCGGGCTTGGCTGACGCGGCTGGCCGGGCTTGGTGTGCGGATCCATACGCGGCATCGCTGGCTCGGCTTCGACGCCGCAGGATGCTGCCGCATCGAGGGGCCGTCCGGGCAGGTTGCGGTGGCGGCCCAGGCCTTCGTGCTCGCACTCGGCGGCGCCAGCTGGCCGCGGCTTGGTGCCGACGGTACCTGGGCGCCGGTCCTGGCCGGGGCGGGCGTCGCGCTGGCAGCCTTCCAGCCGGCCAATTGCGGCGTGACGCTCGATTGGTCCGAGACGTTCCGGACGCGTTGGGCCGGCACGCCGCTCAAGACGATCGCCGTCGAATTCGCCGGGCGGCGTGTCCAGGGCGATGCCGTCGTGACGCAATACGGCCTCGAAGGCGGCCCGATCTACGCGTTGGGCGCTGCGCTGCGCGATGCGGCGGCGGCGGGCGGTGCGGAATTGCGGCTCGATCTCCGGTCCGGATTAAGCACGGACACGCTTGCCGCGCGGCTGGCCGCGCCGCGGCGCGGGGCGAGTCTTGGCAATTTTCTGCGCAAGGCCGGCGGCCTGCCTCCGGTCGCCGTGGCGCTGCTGCGTGAAGCGGCCGGCGGAGTGCCGCCGGAACAACCGGCGGCGCTGGCGCGGATGATCAAGCATCTGCCGCTGCGCGTGACCGGCACCGCGCCGCTCGACCGCGCGATCTCGACCGCCGGCGGCGTGCGGTTCGAAGCGCTCGATGAAGACCTCATGCTGCGAACGCGGCCGGGTTTTTTCCTCGCCGGCGAAATGCTCGATTGGGAGGCGCCGACCGGCGGTTATCTGCTGCAGGCCTGTTTCGCTACGGGCCGCTGGGCCGCGCGCGGCGCCTTGAAGCGATTTGGCCGCGCGTGACAGGACGCTTGCCCGGCAGGGGCGTCCTGTCGAATATGCGCGAGGGCGTTCCGTGCGGCGGGTCTGCGTGGTCGCGGTCGAGGATTTGCCGAATGGTATTGAGACGCGCGCTGGCCTTGCTGCTGTGCTTCGCGACGATAGGATCGTCGGCGAGCGGCACTGCCTGGGCTGACGGCACGCTGCGGCGCGCCAGCGCGGCCGAGCCGGCGACGCTCGATCCGCTGAAGACCGCCGGCATTACGGAACGCGCGATCGTGCTCGACCTGTTCGAAGGTCTCGCGACCTATGGCGTGGACGGCAGCGTGGTGCCTGGCGTCGCCACGGGCTGGGAGGTTTCGGCCGATGGCCGCCATTGGATTTTCCATCTGCGCCATGATGCCAGATGGTCGAACGGCGATCCGCTGACGGCCGAGGATTTCGTCTATACGCTGCGCCGGCTGTTCGACCCCGAGACGGCTGCGCCGAACGCGATCGGCCTTGCCGTGATCGTCAATGCGAAGGAGATCCTGTCGGGACAGGAAAAGGATCTGAGCCGGCTCGGCGTCCAGGCGCCGGATCCCTTCACCCTGACCATCGATCTGCGCGAGCCGATGCCGTTCCTACCTTCCGTGCTGGTCGGCAATGCGCCGCCGGTCAATCGCAAGGCAATCGAAGCGCATGGCGCGCAATGGACCCGGCCCGGCAACATCGTGACCAACGGCGCCTTCGTTCTGGCCGAGTGGACGCCGCAGGCGCAAGTGGTGCTGAAAAAGAACTCATTTTATTACGGTGCCGACCAGGTGCAGCTGGATGAAGTGCGCTGGATCGTGGCCGAGGATAGCGCGGCTTCGCTGAAGCGCTATCGGGCAGGCGAGATCGACGTTTCGAGCGTGCCGCCGCCCGATCTCGATTATGTCCGTGGTGCCTATCCGGGCGAGCTGCACCAGTCGCCGGAGATCGCCGTCGAATATCTGGTGTTCAATCTGCGCGTCGAACCGTTCGCCTCCAATCCCAAGCTGCGCGAGGCGCTGGCGCTGGTGATCGACCGCGACACGCTGAACGGCAAGGTCGATCCGGCCGGCCAGGTCTCGACGGTCAGCTTCGTCCCGCCTTTCGGCACCGAGTACCGCCCGCAGGTTCCGGCCTATATGGCAATACCGGCCGCAGAGCGCCTCGCCCGGGCTCGGGCGCTGATGGCCGAAGCGGGCTATCCCCCGGGCAAGCCGCTGAAGCTGACGGCGATCTATCATACGGATCGTTTCGTGAAGAAGCGGCTGCTCTCGATCGCGGCGATGTGGAAGGAAGCGCTCGGCGTCGATCTCGCGATCCAGAACCGCGAATGGCAGGTCTGGCTCTCGGCGCTGCGCGAAGGCGACTTCCAGCTATCCTGGGATTCCTTGACGAGCGACATCCCCGAAGCCTCCGATTTCATGTCCGGGTATCGCACCGGCTCGGGCGAGCTCAACGATGCCGGCTACAGCGATCCGGCCTTCGACAAACTCATGGACGAAGCCCAGGCGCAGACCGATCCGCATCAGCGGACCGGCCTGCTCGAGCGGGCCGAGCGTCAGTTGCTCGACGATGTGCCGCTGGTTCCGCTCGATAATCCGGTGACGGCGACGCTGGTCAGTCCCCCGCGTTACCGGCTGGCAGGACAATTTCATCGGCCTGCATCTCTCGCGCTATTTCGCGATCAAACCGGTGAACTGACGGCACCGTTTTTTCCGGCGCGGTTGATCTGCAAGGGATCACTCGCGGCGATTGTCGGTAACGGGTTCGTGAATGCCCGCTCCGCGCGTGACCGCTTTACACGTCTAACTCGTCGATAGCTACCCCTTTCACTACCCTGCATGTGGCGCGACGGCCACAGTTTGCAGCTACGTAGTGCTGAGGCGCTGCCCGCTGTTGTCATTGCGCCCGCTTTTTGGAAAGGCTTGTAACAGGGGAGTTACAGATTCCTGATCGCTACGGCCCGCCGCGGCCTTCGGCTGCGGTGGGTCGGTTCATAGGGGGAGTATCCATGATACAATCTAAAAGGGGGTTTCAGTCTTTGACGATGTCTCTTCGCCTCGCGAGCTCCGTCGCGCTGATCGCGCTGATACCGGTCCTCGCCGCCGTTCCGTCCCACGCACAGACGGCCGACCAGAGCGCGCAAGCGGCGCCGCAGACTGAAACGATCCAGGTGACCGGCACGCGCATCCGCAATACGGATGCCCAGGCCGCGAACCCGATCACCGTGGTCAGCAGCGAAGACATCGCCAAGGAAAAGGCGACCGACGTCGAAGACATCCTGAAGAAGCTGCCCTCGATCGACTTCTCGGGCGGTATCAGCGGCAACAGCAACAATGGCGGCGACGGCGCCTCGGAAATCGGTCTGCGCAACCTGGGCCCGACGCGGACCCTGGTCCTGGTCAACGGCTACCGCTTCCCGAACACCGATACCGAAGGTTGCTGCGACTGCGGTCGATCTGAACTCGATCCCGGTGCAGATGATCGACCATATCGAAGTGCTGCGCGACGGCGCGGCCCTCGATTTACGGCGCAGACGCCATCGCCGGCGTCGTGAACATCATCACCAAGCAGCATTTCAACGGCGTCGAGATCCACGGCGATGTCGGCGAGACCACGTATTCGGACGGGCTGAGCTACGGCGCCGGCTCGATCATGGGCTCCGATTTCGACCGCGGTAACATCCTGATCGATGTCGAGACCCATCATCGCGATCCGATTTCGCAGGGCGCGCGCTCCTGGTCGTCGGACAATTTCCTCGACAATCCGGACGCTGCTTGCGCCAATTGCTCGAGCAAGCTGCCCTTCCTGACCGGCAAGATCGGGGGTGCCGGTCCGACGCTGGCGTTCCTCGGGCCGAACAACGTCGTGCCGCTGGGCTCGCCCTCGCTCAACGGGCAGCCGCTCCTCGTCACCTTCGGCGGCAGCCACTTTCTCGACCTGACTCAGCAGCCTGACCTGGTCGTCGCCCAGGAGACGAAGCAGATCAACCTGTCCGGCCATTATGACATTCTGCCGAATGTCACGGCCGTGCTCGAAGCCTTCTATACCGATCGCACCTCGACCGAGCAGCTCAATCCCGAGCCGCTGTCCGCGACCATCACGACCGCCGTCTACCCCGGCCTGGTGATTCCGGCCCTGCTGCCGAACGGCACGAAGAACCCGAATAATCCCTATGGCGCCGACATCACCAACGCCAATTTCCGCCCGTTCGGCGGCGGCGACCGCGTCTATTCGCCGGATGTGCAGACCTACCGTATCCGCGGCGGGCTCGAAGGCACAATCTTCAGCAACTACAACTGGGCGATCGGCTACGTCTATGGCGTGTCGGATGCCGAGTACAAGACCGCCGGCGACGTCAATTTCTTCCATCTCGGCCAGGAAACCGGCCAGTTCGCCTGCGGCAGTCAGACTGCTGCCGGCTGCCATGTCGCGAATTTCTTCGCGCCTCTGACCGCTGCCGATATCAAGTATCTCGAATACACCGATATCGACAACAGCCAGCTTGAGGAAGACTACCTCTACGCCAATATCAGCGGCCCGATCTATCATCTGCCGGCTGGGTGACGTCTCCATGGCGTTCGGCGTCGAGCAGCGTAACGAAGGCGGCTTCGATCATCCGGACTCGGTGCGTGTGGCCGGCGAAGCGGATTCCGACGCTCAGCCGACGCAGGGTGCCTATACCGTCTCGTCGGGCTATGCCGAGTTTGAACATCCCGGTGCTCAAGGACGCGCCGTTCGTCAAGTCCCTGACGCTCGATGCCAGCGCGCGCTACGACTACTACACCAGCTTCGGCCGGTCGCTGACCTGGAAGGCCAGCGTCGATTACGCCATCACCGATGATTTCCGGTTCCGCGGCAGCGACTCGACTGGCTTCCGCGCGCCGCAGATTACCGAATTGTTCGGCGGCAAGTTCCAGACCTTCCCGACCTATAATGGCGATCCTTGCGCGTCAAAGCCCGACGGCACGGCGGCCGGCGCCTCTGCGGCCGGTTCGGCGGCCTGTAATGCGGCGCTGACGAAGGTCGGCATCAATCCGACCACGTTCGTTTCCCAGCTCGATGCGGTGCCGCAGCCCCAGGTTGCCGCGATCGCCGGCGGCAATTCCGACCTGAAGCCGGAAACGTCGCAGGAATTCACGGTCGGCATGGTGTTCACGCCGCATTGGGTACAGAACCTGTCGTTCACGACCGACTACTGGAACGTCCATATCCGTCAGGCCATCCAGGATGGCGGCCTGGATCCGAACCAGATCGTCGCGGCCTGCTACAACGAGAACCAGGCCTCTGCGTGCAATGCCATCACCCGCAGCCCGCTCACCGGCGATATCGCCAACGTCCAGACGCCGAACGTCAATTTCGGCTATGAGAATGCGCAGGGCCTCGACTTCGACGTTGCCTATGGCTTCGACTCGGCTTTGATCGGTATCGAGCGGATCGTCCCCGGCCATTGGCAGGTCGCGGGCGACGCCCAGTATCTGCTCAAGGACGATATCGAAAATGCTGACGGCACCAACAATCAGCTTGCCGGCACCTATAACACGGCGCTGTTCAAGGTCGAGCCGCGCTGGAAGGCGCGCGTTTCGGTCGACTACTCGCAGGATGCATGGTCGACCGACCTGTCCGAGCGCTATGTCGGTGGCGTGAAGGACAATGCCGGTGGTGGCGACGTCTTTGGCAACGAAGCGGCCGGCGTCTTCTACACCGACCTCAGCGGCACGTATCACTACAAGAACGTCACTGTGACGTTGGGTGTCGACAACCTGTTCGACAAGGATCCGCCGACGATCCTCGGCGACATTTCTGCGTCGAACTCGCTGTCGACCGGTTCCTACGACTTCACCGGGCCGGTTCGTCTACATGAAGGGTTCTGTCAAGTTCTAGAGCCCGAGGATGGTCGGGCGGTATTCGCAAGAATGCCGCCGACCTCCGATCGACTGGGGCGGCCGGCGGGAAACCGCCGGCCGCTCTTTTTGTTGCGGCACCGCGTCACGGCAATTTCCTTGTCGCGGCGCCCTGACTTCTGCTAACCACCACGCTCATACCGCGATGCCAGACTGGCCTGCCGGGCGCGCCCCGGCAGACCGTTCCGGCATTCCGGCTGCAATTCCGCTCTTCGACCCGATCGCGCCCGCGGCGTGCCGGGCGGCGAGAAGGGCCAAGAGGGCTTTTGGAAACGATGCTGAGATATTTCCTCCGGCGGCTTCTGATCGCGATCCCAACCTTGCTGGCGATCATCACCATCTCTTTCTTCATGATCCGGGCCGCGCCCGGCGGTCCGTTCGATGCCAATCGCAAGGCAACGCCCCGAGGTCATGGCCAATCTGAACAAGGCCTACCACCTCGACGAGCCGCTCTACGAACAGTTCGGCCGCTATGTCTGGGGCGTGCTGCAGCTCGATTTCGGGCCGTCCTTCAAGTATCGCGACTATACGGTTTCCGAGCTGATCTTCCGCGGCTTCCCGATCTCGCTCGATATTGGGCTTTGGGCGATCTTCTTCGCCGCGACGATCGGTATCGCGGTCGGTACCATAGCGGCGCTGAAGCAAAATTCCGCGATCGGACTATGCCGTGATGACCTTCGGCATGGTCGGTATTGCGGTGCCGACCTTCATCACCTCGCCGCTGCTGCAGCTTGTTTTCGCGGTCATGCTGCGCTGGCTGCCGGTGGCTGGCTGGGATGGCGGCTGGCAGCACAAGGTCTTGCCGATTTTTGCGCTGTCGCTGCCGCCGATCGCGACCATCTCCCGGCTGACGCGCGGCAGCATGATCGAATCCCTCCGTTCCAACCATGTCCGCACGGCGCGGGCCAAGGGGCTGGGCATAAGGCTGACGGTCTTGCGGCACGCGTTGCTCGGCGGCTTGCTGCCGACGCTGGCTTATCTCGGCCCGGCCACAGCCGGTATCGTCACCGGCTCGGTCGTCAATCGAGCGCGCCTTTTTCCATCCCGGGCATCGGCCGCTACTTCGTCCGAAGCGGCGTCGAACCGCGACTACACCCTGGTCATGGGCACGGTCATATTCTACGGAGCGCTGATCATCTTCGCCAATCTGTTCGTCGATCTGACCTATTCGCTGCTCGATCCGAAGGTGCGCTATGACTGACGCCGGCGCCGACGCGATCGCCGCCGGCCGCGAAACGGCCGAGCCGGGGCCGCAGCAAGATCAAGGACGGCCTGGCGCGGCTGCGGCGCAACCATATGGCCGTCATCGGCATGGTCATCATCGCGATCATCGTGCTGTCCTGCGCGATCGGGCCGCTGGTAATCCCATTCGATCCCGAAGGGGACCCAGGATTATTCGGCCATCTCGATCGGCCCGGCCTTCACGACCGGGCATCTGTTCGGCACGGACGATCTAGGGCGTGACCTGCTGGTGCGCGTCCTGCTCGGCGGCCGGACCTCGCTCGCCATCGGCGTGCTGGCGACGATCGTGGCTGTCGTGATCGGCACGGCCTATGGCGCAATCTCCGGCTATTTCGGCGGCGCGGTCGACCAGTTCATGATGCGCTTCGTCGATGTGCTGTACGGATTGCCCTTCCTGTTCTTCGTCATCATGCTGACCCTGCTGCTCGGCCGCGGCATGCTGTCGATCTTCATCGCGATCGGCGCCCTGATCTGGCTGACCATCGCCGTGATCGTGCGCGGCCAGACGCTGAGCCTGAAGCAGAAGGAATCATCGAGGCGGCGCGGGCCGGCGGCATGCGGCCCTTGACCATCGTGCGCCAGCATATCGTGCCGAACACGATCGGCCCGGTCATCGTCTATGCCAGCTTGCTGGTGCCGGAAGTCATCATCGGCGAATCCTTCCTGTCCTATCTCGGCCTCGGCGTGCAGGAGCCGCTGTCGAGCTGGGGCACGCTGATCGATGCCGGCGCCGCCGCACTCGACACCGAGCCCTATCAGCTGCTGTTTCCCGGCGGCGCCCTCGCGCTCACCCTGTTCAGCCTGAATTTTCATCGCCGACGGTCTGCGCGATGCTTTCGATCCGAAGGGACCGGTAGATGGTCGAGCCTTTAGTCACCGCGGCCCCGGCCGTGCAGACCGCCGCCGCGGCTGCGCCGATCCTGGAGATCAAGGATCTGCGCGTCCTGTTCCGGACCGATGGCGGGGATGTCGCCGCGGTCAACGATGTCAGCCTGTCGCTCAAACCCGGCGAGACGGTCGGCATCGTCGGCGAATCCGGCTCCGGCAAGAGCCAGATCCTGATGTCGATCATGGGGCTCCTGGCACGCAACGGTAAGGCGATGGGCAGCGTCAAGCTGCGCGGCCAGGAAATCCTCGGCATGCGCGACGACGAGCTCGACAAGCTGCGCGGCGCGTCGATGTCGATGATCTTCCAGGATCCGATGACGTCGCTGAACCCGTTCCTCCGGGTTTCGACCCAACTGACCGAGGTGCTGGTCAAGCATCGCGGCATGGGCAAATCCGAGGCGATGAAGCACGCCATCGCGATGCTAGAGCGGGTCAGCATCCCCGATGCCGCGAAGCGCATCCGGCTCTATCCGCATGAATTCTCCGGCGGCATGCGCCAGCGGGTGATGATCTCGATGGCGCTGCTGTGCCAGCCGGCACTGCTCTTCGCCGACGAGCCGACCACGGCGCTCGACGTGACGGTGCAGGCCCAGATCCTCGAGCTGATCAAGGAATTGGCCGCGACCATGGGCACCCACGGTCGTGCTGGTGACCCATGATCTGGGCGTCGTCGCCTCGCTGTGCGATCGCGTCGTCGTGCTTTATGGCGGGCCGTATCATGGAGAGCGGCCCGGCCGAGCAGATCTTCGGAGAGCCGAAACATCCTTATACCAAGGGCCTGCTCGATTCGGACGCCGCGGCTCGACGAACAGGTGCATGGCAAGCTGCACACGATTCCGGGCCAGCCGCCCTCGCTCGCCGCGCCTGCGCCTGGCTGCCCGTTCGAGCCGCGCTGCGAATACCGGCAGCCGATCTGCAAGACGGTTCGCCCCGAGCAACAGAGCCGGGACGGCCGCACCGTCGCCTGCCACGAGGTCAGACTATGAGTGCCGAGCCCCTGCTGCAGGTCGACGACCTTGAAGTCCATTTTCCCCTGAAGAAGCAGCTCTTCGGTGGTCCCCAGCGCTGGGTCAAGGCGCTGGACGGGGTCAGCTTCCAGCTTATGCCGGGCGAAACCCTGGGCATCGTCGGGGGAGTCGGGCTGCGGCAAGTCCACGCTGTGCCGCGCCGTGTTGCGCCTGGTCGAGCCGACCGGCGGACGGACGATCTGGCTCGGCAAGGATTTCTCGCATCTCGAGGGCGAGCAAATTGCGGCTCGAGCGCCGCAACATGCAGATCATCTTCCAGGATCCGTTGGCCTCGCTCGATCCGCGCATGACGGTGCGCCAGATCATCGAGCGGCCGCTGCTGAACTTCCCGATCCAGGAAAGCGCCGAGACACGCAATGCCCGCGTTGCCGAGCTGGTCACGCTGGTCGGCGGCCATCCGCGCTGGCTCGACTCGCTATCCGCATGAGTTCTCCGGCGGCCAGTGCCAGCGCATCGGCATTGCCCGCGCGCTGATCCTGAAGCCCAAGCTGCTGGTCTGCGATGAGCCGGTCTCGGCGCTCGACGTGTCGGTCCAGGCCCAGATCATCAACCTGCTGATGGAGCTGCAGGAGCAACTCGGCCTGTCCTACCTGTTCATCTCGCACAATCTGTCGGTCGTCCGGCACATCAGCCACCGCGTCATGGTGCTCTATCTCGGCAAGGTCATGGAGATCGCCGAGCGCGACGAATTCTATCGCCGACCCTTGCATCCCTATAGCGAGGCCCTGATCTCGGCCGTGCCGCTGCCCGATCCGAAGCTGGAACGGGCCAAGCCGCGGCTGCGCCTGCAAGGCGATCTGCCCTCGCCGCTGAACCCACCCTCCGGCTGCCGCTTCCGCACACGCTGCCCAAAGGCAACCGACATCTGCGCCCAGGTCGAACCGCCGCTGAAGGATTACGGCAATGGTCATGTCGCCGCCTGCCATCACATCGAGCTGTGACGCGCGGGCGCGTATTCTGGCAGGGCCGGCGGGTTAGAGAATACGGATGACGCGGATGTCCACGGTGAGAGCTGAGCTTGATCCCGATATCGATACGTTGACTGAGAGAATTATTGCTGCGGCCTTTGCGGTTTCGAATGAGCTTGGTCATGGGTTCCTGGAAATCAGTCTACAAAAATGCCTTCGTCGAGGAGTTGATTAGGAGCAATCTCCACGGCGTCATTGAGAAACCTTTTCCATTCATTATCGCGAATAGCTTGTCGGTCAATATGTCGCCGATCTTGTGGTCGAAGACACGGTCATCGTCGAATTGAAAGCGATCGACACACTGACGAAGGCGCATCAATCCCAGGTCCTGAATTATCTCAAGGCAAGCAAATTGCCGGTCGGCCTGCTGTTCAACTTCGGGCAGCCCAGAATACAAATGAGGCGCATCCTGCTGGCCCAATCCGTGTAAGCCGTTGATATCCGGGTTCTCTTTCCTGAACCGGATGCCAGCCTGTTGCTGCGTTCCGCATCCCATCGAGCTGCGAGGACAGGAGATTAGAGAACACGGATGACACGGATATCCACGGATTTGCACGGATGAAAACGCTGTTTGATTCGAGGTCTTGAATTGTCCCAAGACGAATGGATTGACTGTCGTCTGTTGTTCCGCGTCGGGTCGGCCCGAATGGAAATCACGTGCACCCTGTTGGTCCAATCCGCGTAATCCGTTGGTATCCGTGTCATCCGTGTTCTCTTTCCTGAACCGGGAACCAGCCGGCGCAGTGGCTAAGTCCCGATGATCCATGTTTGCGCAGGCAGTTGCGCAGCTGGTGGTAGGTCATGCCGAGCATCTTGGCCGTGTTCTTCTGGGTGATGCGCATTGTCGGCAAGAGCGCGTTTCAACAGGTCGTGCTCGATACGCCGAATGTGATCGACGAAATCGTAAGGGCCATCCGGCGCGGCCAACGCAGCCGGTGGGGATGGGGGAGCGCTGGGGGGACGGACTTTGTGCCGGCGGGCTCGGCGGTGGGGGCGCGGCGAGCGGGCGCCAGGGCGAGGCGGAAAGGGTCGAAGACGATCTCGTCGATTGCCTGGTCCGGGTCGGTCGTCCGGTAGACGGCGCGTTCGACCACGTTCTTGAGCTCGCGCACATTGCCCGGCCAGTCATACTCCTGCAGCGCCTGCAGTGCCCGCGGCGTAAAGCCCGAAAACACATCGCGCTTCAGCTCCTGGGTCATCTGCAGCGCCATATGCTCGGCCAGCAGCTCGATATCCTCAGCCCGCTCGCGCAGGGGCGGCAGGGTCACGACGTCGAAGGCCAGGCGATCGAGCAGATCGGCGCGGAACTTGCCGGCCGCGGCCCATGGCCGGCAGGTCGACATTGGTGGCGGCGATCAGGCGGACATCGACCTTGATCGTCTCGGAGCCGCCGACCCGTTCGAACGTGCCGTATTCGACCACGCGCAGGATCGTCTCTTGCACCGTCAGCGGTGCATTGGCGATCTCGTCCAGGAACAGGGTGCCGCGATTGGCCAGCTCGAACCGCCCCGAGCCGCCGCCGTTGCGCGCCCGTGAAGGAGCCGGCCTCATGGCCGAACAACTCGGCTTCGAGCAGGCTCTCGCTGAGCGATGCGCAATTCAGCTTGACGAAGGGCTGGTTCCAGCGCGCCGAAGGTAGTGCAGGCGGGCGGCGACCAGCTCCTTGCCGGTGCCGCGCTCGCCGATGACCAAGACGGGCTTCGAGAGTGCCGCAAGCAGCGAGATCATCGCCATGCTGTGCTGAAAGGCGGGGGGAGCGGCCGAGCGGTGTCGGCAGCTCCGGGGCGTCGAGGGGCATTGGCGGGCTTGGCCTCTGTCCTGTGGTGCGAATCGTCAAAAAGTCGCGAGTTACGCTACCGATCCCGGCGCAACCGTGCAAGGTTCGATATTATCCATTTACTTTCAAAGGGTTATTGTGCAGGCCCGACTTGGCACGCGGCGTGAATTGGAAGGTCCTGCGTTTCGCCCGAACTGGGCAATCGCCGGTTCGGTCTGAAGGAGTATCGGTCATGGGTGTGTTTTTCGCGCATTAGCGACATCGTCAATTCGAACCTCAATTCCATCCTGGATCGCGCGCAGATCCCGAGAAGATCATTCGGCTGATCATCCAGGAAATGGAGGATACGCTGGTCGAGGTGCGTTCCTCGGCGGTCAAGACCATCGCCGAGAAGAAGGAGCTGGAGCGCAAGATCGCCGGGCTGCAGCGCGAGCGCGACGAGTGGCAGGGGCAAGGCCGAACTCGCGCTGACCAAGGATCGCGAGGATCTTGCCAAGGGCGCCTTGCAGATCAAGGCGCGGCTGGCCCAGGATCTCGCGGCGCTGGAGAAGCATTTGTCGCAGATCGACGAGGGCTTGGCCAAGCAGAGCGAGGATGTCGTCAAGCTGCAGCAGAAGCTGGCCGACGCCAAGGCACGCGAGGCGCAGATGGTGGCGCGCCACCAGACCGCGACCAACCGCCTGAAGATCCGCTCGACGCTCTATGACGAGCGCGTCAACGACGCCTTCACCCGCTTCGAGCAGGTCGAGCGCGCGCTGGACGAGCTGGAAGGCCGGGTCGACGTCTATGACATCGCCAAGCCGAAGAGCGTCGCCGACGAGATCGCCGAACTCGAAGCCTCCCATCAAGTCGAGAGCGAGCTGGCGGAACTCAAGGCCAAGATGGCGCAGAAGACGGAAAGGGCCTGATCGTGATCCACGAAATTATGGTCGTCATGATCGTCTTCATGGTGGTCGTGATGCCGATCTGGCTGTTCCTGCATTACGGCGCGCGCTTCCGACAGTCGAAGGTGCTGACGGCGGATAGCGAGCGCACGCTCAGTGAACTCAGCGATACTGCCGATCGGCTGCAGACCCGTATCGACAATCTGGAGCGGCTGCTCGATGCAGCCGCGCCCGAATGGAGGACGAGGCCATGAATGGCGGTCAATTCCACTGTCGAACAATCCGCTCCGGCTGTATCGCGATACACGACGCGGCCGTGTGGCCGGTGTGTGTGCGGGGCTCGCTGCTTATTTCGACATCAGGGTGCGCTTCGTTCGCCTCGCGGTCATCCTCGGCATGGTCTTCGGCCTGTTCGTCCCGATCGTCATCGGCTACGTCGCCCTGGCGCTCCTGCTGAAGCCGATGCCGGAGCAGATGTTCAAATCCGAAACCGAGGAGCGCTTCTGGCGCACGGTGACCGTCTCGCCCAATCTCAGCGTCACCGAGCTGAAGAGCCGCTTCCGGTCGCTCGACCGGCGCCTCGCCGAAATGGAGACGCGCGTGACCTCCGACGAATTTCAGCTGCGCCAGAAATTCCGCGACCTGAACGCCTGATCCGCTAACCACCCTCCGCATGCAAGCCTTCCGAGCCCGCCAGGGCGGCCGGCAAAAGCGCCGAGTCCGCCGCGCCGGAGGCTTGCCTGCCGGAAGAATTCTCAAACCAGGAGCTGCCGAGATGGCTTATCCCGGATTGTTCATCGCAGCCTGCGCCGTGTTCCTCGCTGCCGATGGCCTGGCCCAGCCGGCGCCCGATCCGGTCGCGGCCACGCAGAAGGGTTGCCGCTTCACGCTTGAGCGCAGTTCGGGATCGGCGGCTGATCTGGACGAGATTTGGGTAATTGACCTGCCACCGCATCGACGCGCCCACGACGCCCGCCGTCTCGGCCGTTGTGTTGCGCCGGGTGGAAGTTCCGAAGGTGACGGTGAGCGAGTAGGCAACTGCGCGGCGCGTTTACGGGCTGCTATGCGCCTGCGCACGGCCTTTCCATTGACCGCCGCGGCCGCGCCAGTAATTCACGGCCGAGCCGATCGTCGCGGCGGCGTAAAAGGCGGCGATGGCGGGAAGGGCGAGAGCCCAGGCCGGGTTGAGGCGGTTAGAAGCGCACGGTCGGGAGGAAGGCCAGGGCCATGGCGAGCCAGCCGGCGAGGCCGAGCCAGCGGTCCGGTCCGGCGCCGAATACGGCAAGCAGAGGCGGGGCGAGATAGGTCAGGGCGAGGCCGAGCACCGTGCCGATCAGCAGCAGGCATCGAATAGCGCAGCTGGGTGAAGGCGGTGCGCGCGACCATGGTCCAGATCTCGCGCCAGCTCTCGTAGTCGCGCAGCGAGTGCGTGTCCTGGGTGACGTCGAGCCGGATGCTGCCGCCGCTGTGCTTGATTGCGGCGGCCAGGGCTGCAATCGTCGATCAGCGCGCCGCGGATCGCGGCGATGCCGCCGATGCGGCGCAGGGCGCTCGGCCGGATCAGCATGCAGCCGCCGGCGGCGCCGGCCAGGCGCAGCTTCGGATCGGCCGCCCAGCGCGGCGGGTACAGCATGAAGAAGAAAAACACGAAGGCCGGGATGAAGGCGCGCTCCGCCAGCGAGCGGCAGCGCAGCTTGACCATCAGCGACACAAGGTCGCGCTGCTCCGCTTCGGCCCGGTCGACCAGTTGCGCGACATTGTCCGGACCATGTGCAATATCGGCATCGGTCCAGCAGCAGGGAAGTCCGGGCGCCAGGGTTCCGGCATGGGCCAGGCCTTCGCTCACAGCCCAGAGCTTGCCGGTCCAGCCCGGCGGGAGGTCGCGCGCTGAGATGATCGTCAGCCGGCTGTCGGCATTGCAGGCTTGGGCGGCCTGGCGTGCGATGTCGGCGGTGCCGTCGCTCGAATGATCGTCGACCAGCACGATCTCCAGCGGGCCTGCATAGCGCTGACTGAGCAGCGAGGTCACGGCAGTGCCAAATGCCCTCGGCCTCGTCGCGCGCCGGGATCATCCACAATGACGCGGCGATCCTGCGCGGCGGCGGGGGCCGGTGCGGGTTCGGCCACGGCCCAGAACGGCCGCGGAAAAACAGCAGATAGAGCCAGATCAACATGGCTGATCGCGCCGAGCACGGCGCTTAAGAAAATCTCGGTCACTCTCGGTTCCGGGCGGTGGCGGTCCGCCTCTCTATATCGCCTTACGGCGAAAATGACACCGGCGCCGAAGGACTTCGGCGCCGGGGGGCTCAAATCAGGCACATCTCAAAGTTGCCTTTGGCGTCGGGACATCGCCAGTCCGGCCAGCTGACCGGCGGCGGCAACATCACGACGGCGTCGCTCTCTGCACCCAGGCGATGGCGTCCGGCCCGAATCACCGCGCAGAGTTCAGCCAGCGTCACGCCGTCGCGCCGCATGACCGCATGCATGACCGGATCGGACAGCAGGTCGAGGAGCGCCGGCTCCTCGCCGGGATTTTCATAAGACCGCGGTATGTCGAGGAGCGCCGGCTCCTCGCCGGGATTTTCATAAGACCGCGGTATGGACATGTTCCCCTCGCTGAGTGGCGTGGTTCTCAGTCAACGAAACTGTGACCGGCGGCGGCGCTTTCAAGGTCTGATAGATCACGCAATACCGCTCGGTCAGCCGGATCAGATTGGCCAGCTGTTCCGCCGAAGCATCCGTTCGAGATCGAAACGAAGCCTAATGTCCTTGAACCCACAGGCGCTTCCTTGTCTACGCCCAGCGTGCCGCGGAAATCCAGGTCACCTTCTGCCGCAACCCGTCCGCCGCGCAGCTCGATCTTCAGCGCCGTCGACACCGCGCGCAGGGTGACGCCGGCACAGGCGACCAGCGCCTCCAGCAGCATGTCGCCCGAACAGGCGGCGCAGCCATCTCCCCCTGTCGCCGGATGCAGCCCCGGCTGTCACCAGCGCCCTGACCGGTCCTCGACCTTGCAGGTCAGGCCGATCTCGTCGAGCGTGCCCAAGGCCTTCAACGTAATCTGAGCGGCACCGGGTTCGCTTCGGTATCGGTCCTTCAAAGGAGCTTGGAGGGCGCGAAGCTCTTCAGGACTGCATATCTCATCTCCGTTACCACTCGACTGCGCGCTTCATTGCCGTTGGATGAACCTAGGATATCGACCAACCGACCTCGCAACGCTGGAAGCCCGGACTGGTTCGCCGCCGTGGGTGCGGCAAATCGGGCCCGAACTCAGCGTGGTGTTCGCGGATATGCAGCTCGTGGCCGGGGGCCAACACCATCGGGAAGACCTGGCCGACGCCATCGCGCGCGGAATGCCACCTGACCCGGACCGCGCGCCTCGACCACCAACAGATCCATACCGGCGATCATGCGCTTGACCATGCCGGCCAGCGGCCTCACGCCGAATTGCAGCGACGGATCCTTCCACAGCAGGATGTGGTGCTCGAAGAAGACGGTTTGATCGGGCAGCAGGTCGATGGACAGAACCGGTACCAGCTGGCCGCCGAGGTGAATAAGTGTAGCCCCCAGCCTGGGCGTCGCGCGCTTCGGTCGCGTGCAAGCTCGGTGGGTTGGAAAAGGGCCGGCTATGGATCGGATCTCCGTGCGGCTCGCTGCATGGAGTGTCGCGCAACCGCATGGCGATGTGAAGCGTCTCACGCCGGCGTCAATCCCAATGCGCGCTCTCGATCCGCCGAATGGCGCGGCGCAGCGCGTCATGCGGGCCGGTCAGGCCCAGCCGGTCGATCCCGTCCGACATTGCTCGACCAGAATCGCCGATCATGGTTGCAAGCGCGCTGTCGCCTTTGGCGTCGGCCCAGGATTGCAGGCCGCGCGATGCAAAGAGGGAGAGGGCCAGTGCTGCGATCAGCGTGCCGATCAGCACTTGGCGCGGCGTGCCCTGTGCCGGCGGCGGCACCGCAGATGCCGTCGGCGATCTTGGGATGACGCGTCGAGATCGGCCATCGCGTCAGAACTGGAAATAGATGAAGGAGCGACGCCGCGGGGCCGAGCGCGTCTATCACGGCAATGACGCAGCCGGCGAGCGCGCCTTGGCTCCAGCCGGCAGGCCTGCCGTCGTGGCCCCGAACCGCTCGGCCAGAATCTTCCGGGCATGAACTGGCAGGCGAGGCCGAACAGGATCAGGGCCCAAGGTGAAGGGCGTGGCCTGGACGGAAAACCGTCCGCCCATCCTGTGCTGAGGCCGCCGAGATACAGCCAGGCGGTATCGAAGCTGTCGGCCCGGAAGAAGACCCAGCCGAGACAGACGATCGTTGAAAGACGATCAGCGTCGACAAGACTTTGCCGGCGAAGCTCGGGGCATGCGGCCGATGAGCGGCTCGGCGGCCCGCTCGATCGCCAGCCCGCCGCCATGCAGCGCGCCCCAGAACACGAATTTCCAGGCGGCGCCATGCCAGATGCCGCCGAGCAGCATGGTGATCGCCAGGTTCAGATAGGTCCGCCACAGCCCACGCCGATTGCCGCCCAATGGTTTGTAGAGATAGTCGCGCAGCCACGACGACAGCGAGATGTGCCAGCGCTGCCAGAACTCGCGCAGCCGCTGCGAGCGGTAGGGCTGGTTGAAATTGCGCGGGGAACCGAAATCCCAGCAAGGCGGCAAAGCCGATCGCCATGTCGCTATAGGCGCTGAAATCGCAATAGATCTGTATGGCATAGCCGTAGACGGCGAAGAGCAGGTCCGGGCCGCCCTGCGCGGTCGGGGGCGGCGAAGATTGGGTCGACCAAATCGGTCGCGAGGTAGTTCGCCACCACGACCTTCTTGAACAGGCCGCCCAGGATCAGGATCAGTGCCGGGCCGATCGGTACCCGCGCCGGGCCGTGGTCGGTCAGCTGGGGCAGGAAATACGAGGCGCGCACGATCGGCCCGGCAACCAGCTGAGGGAAAAAGGAGATGTAGAGCAGCATGTCGGTGAAGCGCCGGCACACCCGGACATCGCCGCGGTAGACATCGACCAGATAGGAGATGCCGTGGAAGGTGAAGAAGGAAATGCCGACCGGCAGGATGATCTCGAAGAACGGCAGCTCGCGTTGCAGCCCCAGGACATGGGCGACGTCGTTGGCCTGGCCCGACGAAGAAATCGTAATATTTGAACACGCCGAGCACGCAGAGATGCAGTCCGACCGCCGCCCGTCAGGATCTGCTTGCGCATGCGGGCGTTCGGATTGCCGGCAATCGCCCGGCCGGCGCCGTAGCTCAGCAGAGAGCTGCCGAACAGCAGGAAGCAGAAGCGCCAGTTCCATTGCGCGTAGAAGAAATAGCTGGCCACGACCAGGAAACAGCTTGCGCGCTTCGAAGCGGTTCGCGCAGCAGCCAGGACGCGGCGGCCACGACGATGAAGAACAGCAGGAAATCCAGCGTCGGGAACAGCATCGCCGTTCCTCAGCGCAAGGCCCGCCGAGGACGGATGCGGCGGCCGCAAGCCGCGATACCGGTCGTATTGCGCCATCAGCTCGGCGAAGAGCTGCTGGGCGCCCATCCGATAGCCATCGGCCCTGAGATGGACATGGTCGTCGAAACCCAGCGGCGGGTCGGCTTCGACCCAGCGATGCATGGCGCAGGCGCCCCCCATCGCCGCTGACCAATCCCAATAGAACCAGCCCATTTCTGCTGCGGCCTGGCGCTCGCCGCGCGGACCTTGCGAGGGCAGGGGGGCGGCCGCCCAGACGGCGTTGCGGCCGGACTTCATATTGGCCTGATGCGTGGTCGAAGCGACGGAGGGCGTATCGTCGGCGACCTGCGCGACGCAAGCTGCCCGTCTGGCCCGGCGCGCGCCGGTAGAGCCGGTTGCCGTCGGGCGGTCGATGATCACGACTGCCGCCGCCGGTGCCGCCTCTCGGATGCCCTGGACGCGGTCGATGAACAGTTTCTGATAGGCGGCCGGATCGGGCAGATGTTCGAAGCCCTCATTCGTGCCGAACGCGATCAGGATCAGCCGCCGCGGGTCGCGATGGGCGAATTCGGTCTTGAGGATCGATTTGTCCCAACGCCCCATGATGTCGACCGTGGCGCCGATCGTGCCGAAATTCTCGTAGAGCAGGCCGGGCCCGGTCCGCTCCGTATCCCAGGACAGCATGTCGACCGGCCCGTCCGCCATGGGGCGAGACGCTCAGCGCGCGGCTGCCCGGGCGCGGCCGGCAGGTCGATCCAATCGGCTGCCTGCTCGGGGCCGTCGGTCGCAATGGTACGCACCGGCCCATCATCCAGCCGGACATCGACCGAGCCGGCGCCGGGACGGCGTAGCACTTCGATCGCGGCGTGTGAAAAGCCCTGATCCTCGGTCGAGGTCAGCACCATGCGTCGCCTGGCCGGCTGCCATGTTCGCGTGTGCCGGCCAGGCCCCAGGGTCCGTCGGCGGTCTGGCGGAAAGCTGCTGGACAGTGTCCAGCGCGCATTTTCGCTGACCGTGGCGAGCAGCGGATGATAATAGTCGAAGGGCAGGCCGGGCTGCAGCATGCCGCGCCCGGCCGCGCCGAAGCGCTGCTGGAACAGCTCGCGCATCCGCCCGGCAAAGGCGCCGTTGGCGGTATGGCTGTCGCCGATCTGGATGATGTCGATCGGTGCCGCCGCCTTGCCCGGTCTCGACCGTCTCCAGCGCCGCCAGTAGAGGCAGAAGCCGGCGCGCCGGATCACCCAGCGCGTCGAGCCAGATGCGGGTCGTTCGGCACCGCGCGCGGCACACGGAAGGATGCGGGCAGGATACTGTCGGAAAGATGCGGGCCCCGGCCGGCGTGGCCGGTATCCGCGACGCCGTTCGATGGCCCGCAGCCGGTCAGGCCGGTCAGGGCCGCGCAAAGAACCAGGGCCGTTACGCGCCGGCTGCGTGTCCGCCCTCACGAATGCGCCGAGCTGTCGGCGACTGCGGGAGCCGGGTTGACCGGGGCGGTCGCCGTTTTCGGCCGGTGCTGCAGCGGGCATCGGCGCGGAAGGTGCTGCCGCGGGCGGGGGGCTGGCCTCTTCAGTCGAGCCGGTCGGCGATGACTTGGCCAGCAGCCCATCGATCTCGGTGCGAATCTTGACGGCAATGATGTCGTATCCGGCCGGCGTGAAATGGATCCCGTCATCCTGGCGCAACCGTTTGGTCTCGCCGTCCAGCGCCTTGCCATAGGCAGCGTAGTTGCCGTCGTCATCGGCAATGATGGTCCAGAGCGGTATATAATCGCCGCCGGGCCACTGGGACGACCGACTCATAGATCTGGTTCAGGAAAGTCATATCGGCAGTATATGCCTCTTCGCGCGCGACCGGCTGGCCGAGCCACACGACCGGCACCTTTGCGTCGGCGAACAGGCCCAGCACCCTGTTCAGTCGCTCGCTATTACATCTGCTTCCCGGCATCAGTCTTCGTAGGCAATGGCGCGTCCGCCGGCCTCAAGGCGCACCGCGAGCCGGTCATTGCCGCCGAACATGACGATGGCGACATCGGCATGTTCGCTTGCGAGCCAATGATCGATCGTGTCGACCCAGTCGAATTGCTGCTTCTGGCTGAGCCCAGTGCCGGGGCACGGTCTTGTCGACGACATGATAGCTGCGGTCGCGAACGAACATGCGCTGCAGCGCGCCGGCGACACCCTGGGCCTGGGAAATCGCCGAAGACGACGATGGTCTTTACCGGTGTAGCGGGGGCCGGCTGTGGCTGAGCCGGCCATGACAGACAAAGATCCGAACAGGATGGCGGCGGCAAGGCGAGCGACAAGACTGCGAAACATCGGGCCCCATGATGCCTTCCGGCACCACTCCAGACAAAGAGGATCAGGAATTGGGCTGGTTCTAGCATCCGCCATGACGCGGTGCAACGCAGCGGTCGCGCTGCGTTGCCGGTCGCGCTGCAATCGCGGCGGAGTGTGTGTACGGCACAACACCCTTGGCGTAGGGCAATCGAGAAGCGGGCCAAGCGCGCTAACAAGCCGCCCCTGACGGCCGCGCTGCTTCGGTCCCGGACGGTTTTGCAGCAGGTCTCGCAATGCCTCGGACCCCGGTGGCGTTTTGCTAATATATTCAGTTCCACTAATAGAGAAGATTTCGAATATTTACCACTTACGTGATCGCTTTCGCGGTCTATGATCTTGATCAGCCCCCGGTGTCGCGCTAGTTTATAGCGAAATCACTAGCCTTCCTTGATTTCGATCAATTCCGCTATGCCGGAGAGGAACCATGATCAAGACTGAGATCAAGGCGACGGAAGCGTCGTCGCCATACAATACATTTGATTCCGTTCTTGAAATTCCCGATGGCCGCAGTTTGACCCAAAATGCCTGGCTGACGCTGCAGCTGCGCGTCCGTCTCAATTTCGTCGACTCGGAAGAATCCCCTGGCCGGGCTGACCGTAGTCGCAGGGCGGCAAGACCTTTGCCAAGGACAGCGACGGCTATCTCTTGCCCCGGCGCTTGACTGGCCGCCGCATCTGATCGCGCGGTTCCAGAAGGAATATGCCGAGCGCGCGGAAAAGACCTGGAATTGGGCAATTCGTCCTCACCACGCCGAAGAATTTTTCGGGGCTGGACTATCAGTGTCTCGTTGGCCCCGGCGTCCATGGTCAGGCCGAATGTGCTTTGTCTCTTTCGGATGTCGGTCATGACAGCAGGCGGGACGCCGCTCGATACGTCGCCGGGCATTCTGGGGCCCATGCGTGGCCGGGCCGCCCCATCGGACTATCAATGTCATCAACCTCGACTATGCGACGAGCCGGGTCAGCCTCGCGCCGGGGATCGCGCCCGTCGCCGAGCCTGCCTCCGACGAGAAGCTTCACTCAGATGGATGGGCTATCGTCGCGGTCCAATGCCCTGAACTATGACGATGCCGATCTGTTCCGGCCGGCCTGGTGGCAAAGGAAACATAATGTCCTGAGCAAACACGTGGGTCATGAAGTGGGGCATGCGCTTGGGCAATGCCACATCATGGGGCTCAAGGGCATGGCGCAATACACCTTCAGCGGGGGGCGAACGCCAACGACACCGCGGCCCTATGGCGTCGGGTCCGCCGACAAGTTCGATGCCTGGAACATCATGGGCGGCGGCGATCGCATCTACCTCATCAACGCCATTTCCTGGCAGCAGCGGATCGCACTCCACACACAGCGGCCCGCTGAGCGACTGGGGTGCCACGGGTGTGATGAACACGCCGACCGAACGCTGCCCTTTGGGTATAGCCACGCCGGGTCTCGCGCCGGCGGAATGGTAGCGACGAGACGATATCGTCATCGCCGATCGGAGGGAATGCGGGCGCGGGCCCGCCGCGCGATGCGCCGACGGGCCAGCCCCGGTTCGCGTGTCGAGCCGCGGAGCGGACATCGACACGGGACCAAGATTCACGCCTTGACCGCGGCAGCGCAGATCTTGCGTCAGAAAGAATACCGCATCGACAGGCCGAAGGTCCCGCGGCGCCCCGAGATAGGCCCGTTGATCGCCCGTCTGCAGCGGGGTCTGGAAATGTTGCAGGAAGTAGATCTTGGTCGGTCAGGTTCTGAACATAGGCATCGAGCTGCCAGCCCTGATTGAAGGACATCAGGCCGACATTGACATTGATCAGCGCCAACGCGTTTTGAATAGCGTCGCTTGATGTGTTGTCGAACACGTCGCTCGAATATTGTACCTGGAGGCGGGAGGTGAACGCCAGATCGTCAGTAATCGCGGTTGATGTCGTGCAGCGAGATGTTGCTGGCCCATTTCGGGGCACTGGCGAAACGCCGTCCCGAAAGCGGCGCGCCAAGGACTGCCGAGTTGCCGAAGGTCGCAGTCGGCAACCAGGTCGCGTCGCCGTCGAGCGTGAGATCATGGCTCAGCTTGAACGTCTGTTCGAGTTCGGCTCCTTCCACCGTCGCACTGGGCGCGTTCACCACGGCGAACCGCAACCCGAAAAATTGTGCGACCTGCAGATCATGAAGATCGTAGTAGAACAGATCGAAATTCGTCCTCGCATCGTGATTGAGCCAGTCGATCTTGGTTCCGATCTCGTAGGCATCATTCGTTTCATCTTGATATTTCGGCGAGGCGGGCTGACCCGGGGTGCCGGCGAGCACGCTGCCGGGCGTGCCTGCGGCATTTGGGTCCAAATTGACGCCACCCGCTTTCACGCCATGATTATAGGTCAGATAGAACATCATGTTCTCGTCCGGCCGGTATTCGAGACCCGCGGTGCCGCCGGTGAGATATTCCGTCTGATGCTGGTTGTAGGGAATGCCGGGCAAGGTCCCGCTCAAGGCGAGCGGATTGAGTAGCGGGTCGCTGAAAGTGCTGCTGAAAAAGCCGGTCGACCGTTCCTGTGAAACGCGCAGGCCGGCGATCAGGCTGAAGTGATCGTCGAGATGAGCAGTCACATGGCTGAAGACCGCCGTGGAATCGACCGTCCCACCTAAATTCTCGAACGAAAATTCGCCCGGCCGCGCGTCCGCGACCCCCGGAGGCACGCCGGCGGCACCCAAGACAGCGTTCCAGAATGCCTGGGCTTGTGTGCCCCAGAACAGTTGGTCCGAGGTCGCCAGATGCTCATGCGAGTAGAAGCCGCCGACGACGTAGTCCGTTTTGACCGGCGCTTCGATCGTGCCGCTATAGGACAGATCCTCCGAGAAGAAATTCGACTGGAAAATCTCGTCGAGACTGAGGATGTCCGCCCGGAGAAGTCACCATCCTGATGTTGGTCCGTCGAGTACCGACGAAAGGCGGTGACCGAGCGCAACGTGCCGGTGCCGATGTTGGCATCGGCTTTGAACGTCAGGCCATAATCATGGACCAGAAGCGCGTCGGCCCGTTAAGCGTCGACTGGAAGTCGCGAGGATTGGAAGAGGGGGGCAGGAGGCCATTCTGGAGGGTGAGACCGTTGACCAGCGGCCGTGTCGCGCCCTTCGACGGAATCGACCGTGCCGAAACAGCAATCGCCACCCGTTGCGCGCGTAATCCGCGATCAGATTGAAGGTCAGATCGGCAGTGGGCTTGACCAGGAACTGGGCTTTGATCGCGCGGTCTTGCGTTGAGTTGTGGCTACCGCCATTGGGATCCTGATAGTACCCCTCGCGATTGTCCTCCACTGCGGCGATCCGGATCGCGGCGCTGTCGGATATAGGAACGTTGATCGCGCCCTCTACGCGATGAGAGTCGAAATTCCCGACGCTCGTTCGATGTTGCCGCTGATCCCATCAGAGAGGGGGCCTTGCTGTTTATCAGTATCGCGCCCGCCGAGGTGTCCTTGCCATAGAGCGTATCTTGGGGACCGCGCAATATTTGCACGGTGTCGACATCAAGAAAATTTTCCAAGGCCTCTCCGGACCGGGTCCGGTAGACACCATCGATGAAAACGCCGACGCCGCCTTCGAAGGCTTTGCTTAGACCCGTGGTGCCGAGGCCGCGAATTTGAATATTGCCGGTCGTTGCCGGGTCATCCGCCATATGAAAAGAGATGCTCGGCGACAGCATGTTGATATTTTCGATATTGAATACTCGCGCCTCGGCCAGAACCGCCGCATCTGCCACGGTGATCGCGATCGGAACGTCCTGGAGGTTCTCGTTCCGCCGCTGGGCCGTCACTGTGATTTCGGTGATGCCGTCATCTGATGCGGCCGGTCTAGCCTGTTCGGTCGGCGCCGGGTCGGCCAAGACTAGGCTGGGCAATAGAACAAAGCCCATTACGCTCGGCATCGATATGCGCGACCGACGCCAGCTTTTTGTAGCGCTCATCATTATCCCCTGTATAGATTTCGATGACCTGGTAAAAACCATTTTTTACCGAAACCGCGTATCGGCCCCGAATTTTCGAGAGATACGCGCTGCGGACCGTGGTTTTTATTCCATCTCTGTTTCGACGGTTAACCACGTGGGGTGGTATTGTTTCGCGGCAGAGAAATGAGGATGTTGCGCTACAATCAAATTGCGTTTCGGGCGAAACGCATTACAGATGTAGTTATGGTCGGGGCGGAACCCTTCAGCACAACCTGGCGAAGTTCATTGGCTCGAGTCTGGGCAAGGTGCCAAACGCTGCTGTGAGCAGGCTCCGGGGGGAGCGCGACACTACTGTTCGTATTGGTTTCGCGACGTCGGTCTGGCGCTGTGAGACGTGGGGGGTGAGCGTCGCCGATACGGCCGGGTACGGGCACGTTGTCGTACCCGCCTGATCGCTCGATATTTGAGTTTGCGCCCGGCGGAGCTTGGGCGCCGAAGCGAACATGGGCGACGCCATGACGCCGCGGCGTCGTCTATTGCCGGATGGCAGCCCGCCTGCCGGCCCTGTTTCAGGGCCGGCGCGCTATTTCACATCGATGCTTCGCTGAGCGGCCGTCCTGGACTCTTACACATTGAAGCGGAAGTGGAAGATATCGCCGTCGCGGACCAGATACTCCGATCCTTCCAGCCGCATCTTGCCGGCTTCCTTGGCGCCTTGCTCACCACCCGCCGCGACGAAGTCGTCGTAGGCGATGGTCTCGGCGCGGATGAAGCCCTTTTCGAAATCGGTGTGGATGACGCCGGCCGCTTGCGGCGCCTTGGCGCCTTTCTCGACGGTCCAGGCGCGTGCTTCCTTGGGGCCGACCGTGAAGAAGGTGAGCAGGCCGAGCAGGCCGTAGCCGGCGCGGATGACACGGGTCAGGCCGGTCTCTTCGAGGCCGAGCGTCTCCAGGAATTCCTGCTTCTCGGACTCTTCGGCAAGCTGCGCCACTTCGGCTTCGATCGCCGCGGAGATCACGACCGAGGCGGCACCCTGCGACTTCGCGAAGGCGGCGACCTTGGCGGAGAAGGCGTTGCCGGTCGCGGCCGAGGCTTCTTCGACATTGCAGACATAAAGCACGGGCTTGGACGTGATCAGGTTGAGCGATTTCAGCACGGCCTGATGCTCGGCATCGAATTTGACGGTGCGGGCGCTCTTGCCCTCGCGCAGCGCGGCCAGCACCCGGCTCCATGACTTCGAGCTGTGCCTTCGCTTCCTTGTCGTTGCCGCGCAGCTTCTTCTGCGCTGCGACGACCCGGCGCTCCAGGCTGTCGAGATCGGCCAGCATCAGTTCGGTCTCGACCGTCTCGGCGTCGCGCACCGGATCGACCGAGCCCTCGACATGGGTGATGTTGCCGTCTTCGAAGCAGCGCAACACATGGGCGATGGCGTCGACTTCGCGGATATGGGCCAGGAACTGGTTGCCCAGGCCTTCGCCGCGCGAGGCACCCCGGACCAGCCCGGCGATGTCGACGAATTCGAGCTGGGTCGGAATGATCTTCTGCGACTTGGCCAGCCCGGCCAGCGCGTCGAGCCGCGGATCGGGTACCGCGACGCGGCCGACATTGGGCTCGATCGTGCAGAAGGGATAATTCGCCGCCTCGGCCGCGGCGGTCGCGGTCAGCGCGTTGAACAGGGTCGACTTGCCGACATTGGGCAGGCCGACGATGCCGCAATTGAAGCCCATGGCTTGGCCTTTACCTTTCGCTTGTCGCAGGGCGCGGCGCGGGATTGCGCGCCGGCGGCGGATCCATCAGCAGGGCCACCTTGCTCATAAAGGCGGAGTCCTGGCCGGAAAGCAGCAGCGGCAGCGCCTCGGCCTGAGCCGGCAGCAGCTTGTCGAGCCATATTGTCTCTTCCGGCAGGAAATTCTGCAGCACGTAATGCAGCACAAGGTCCTTGCGGCCGGGATGGCCGATGCCGAGGCGCATGCGCCAGTAGTCGGACCCCAGATGGGCGTCGATCGAGCGCAACCCGTTATGGCCGGCGGCACCGCCGCCGCGCTTGACCCGGACCTTGCCGTCGAGCAGGTCGAGCTCGTCATGGATGACGATCACGTCCACCGGCTCGATCTTGTAGAAGCGCGCGGCCGGAGCGACGCTCTCGCCGGAATTGTTCATGAAGGTCATCGGCTTCAGCGCGATGACCCGTTCGCCGTCGATCTCGCCCTCGGCGATCTCGCCGTTGAATTTCTCGCGCGGGGATCTGAAACCATGGCGGCGGACGATCTCGTCGATCGCCATGAAACCGATATTTGTTGCCGCGTCCGCTCGTATTTCGGACCCGGATTGCCCAGACCGACGACGAGCTTCACGGGCGGTACCTCATGCTATGGTTTGATCAGTCCCTTGCCGCAATCGCGGAAAAGGGCGACAGATTTTCTGCTCTGTCCCAACCGTCTCCTCTCCGCCCCTGGGGGCGGAGAGGCCGGGTGAGGTGGGGGTGTCTCAGCCGAGCGGGGGTGGGCCGTGATGTGCACACCATCGAGAGCGAAGATACTCTCCGGCTCTGCTTGATGCGTTCCCCACCTCACCCGACCTCTCCGCCCCAATGGGGCGGAGAGGAGTTATAAAGCGCCCTCAGGCTTCCGGCGTCTCGGCTGTGGCTTCTTCGCCGCGGACGGTCGGCGCGGCGATCGTGGCGAGGTGAAGTCGCGATCCGGCGATCGCCGGCGTCACGCCTTCCGGCAGCTTGACGGACGAGATGTGGATCGAATCGCCGATGTCATAGCCGCTGACATCGACCACAAGATGCTCGGGGATCGCATCCGCCGCGCAAACCAGCTCGACTTCGTGGCGCACGATGTTGAGCACGCCGCCGCGCTTCAGCCCGGGCGACTTGTCCTGGTTCTCGAAGCTGACCTGGACATTGACATGGGTGCGCGTGCCGGCGCCGACCCGCACGAAATCGACATGCAGGATCTCATCCGTTACCGGATGCCAGCTGCACGTCGCGCGGCAGGGTGCGATGCGTGCTGCCGTCGATCTTCAGATCGACCAGATGCGACAGGAAGCCGCCGCGCAGATAGACGCGGGTCAAGGGCTTCGGGTCGAGGCTGATGGCGACGGGTTCCTTCTTGTCGCCATAGATGACGGCGGGGACGAGGCCGGCGCGGCGCGTGGCCCGGGCGGCCCCCTTTCCAACCCGGTCGCGTGCCTGGGCCTCGAGGGTAATGATCTCGGCCATTCGATACTCCTGCTCTCTTGTCGGCTGCCGGGCCCGATGCCCGGCTCTGCCGGCCGCCGACGGCCTCCAGGGGTGCCGCTCGACGGGTGCCGGCCCGATCCTCGGGTCCGGCGAAAATGGGACAGGACCGCGCCCTTGCGGGAGCGGCCCTGTCGAAACTCTCCCGAACGCGATCTCAGTCGAACAGGGACGAGACCGAGCGCTCCTCACTGATCCGCCGCATCGCCTCGCCGATCAACGGCGCGACCGAAAGCTGGCGGAGATTGTGCGACACGCGCACCGCCTCGGTCGCCTGGATCGTGTCCGTGGTGACCAGCCGTTCCAGCGGCGAGGCCGAGACGCGGGCAACGGCGGCCGCCGCTCAGCACGCCATGCGTGACATAGGCCGAAACCGCCGATGCACCGGCTTCCGTCAGTGCCACCGCCGCGTTGCACAAGGTGCCGGCGCTGTCGACGATATCGTCGACCATGATGCAGCGGCGGCCCTTGACGTCGCCGATGATATTCATGACTTCCGAGACGCCGGCGCGTTCGCGGGCGCTTATCGATGATTGCGAGATCGGCGTCAAGCCGGCGCGCGATCGACCGGGCGCGCACGACACCGCCGACGTCCGGCGAGACGATGACCAGCTCCTCGCCGCCGAACTTCTCCTTGATGTCGCGGGAGAAGACCGGTGCCGCCACCAGATTGTCGGTCGGGATGTCGAAGAAGCCCTGGATCTGCCCGGCGTGGAGGTCGAGCGTCAGCACGCGGTCGGCGCCGGCTGCGGTGATCATGTTGGCGACCAGCTTGGCCGAGATCGGCGTGCGCGGGCCGGATTTCCGGTCCTGGCGGGCATAGCCGAAATAGGGAATGACGGCCGTGGCGCGCTTGACCGAACCGCGCTTCAGCGCGTCGAGCGTGACCAGCAGCTCCATCAGATTGTCGTTGGCCGGATAGGAGGTCGACTGGATCACGAAGACGTCCTCGCCGCGGACGTTCTCATGGATCTCGACGAAGACCTCCATATCCGCAAACCGTCGCACGCTCGCCTTGGTGAGCGGAAGGTTGAGATAAGCGGCAATCGCCTCGGCCATGGGCCGATTGCTGTTGCAGGTAATGACTTTCATCGAGATGGGGCCCAGTGCGGTGGCACGGATATGTAACAAACGGCGGGGTGCGAGGCAACCGCCGGCCGCGCATGGTCGACATACCGCCCAGGGCCGAGGCCGGCCGGCCGGGTTCTACCGCAGCGCACGATAGGGGCATCGATCAGGTTGCCATCCCATGCTACCGTCGCCCCGGGTAGCTTGAACGAATGCCGGAGAACATGGCCATGGAGGATAATGCCCCGAAGCGGAGCACGCCTTGGATATGGGGGCTTTTGCTGCCCTATATCGCGCTGCTCTGGTTGCCCTTCTATAACGCGAGGGAGCCGTCGCTCGCTGGATTTCCGTTCTTCTACTGGTACCAGTTCGCCTGGGTGCCGCTGACCTCGTTCCTTATCTATCTCGTCTATCGGGTGACGAAATGAGCACCGATACCATCAATTGGACGGCGCTCATCGTCTTCATCCTGTTCTTCCTGCTGGTGACTGTGCTGGGCTTCGTGGCGGCGCGCTGGCGCGCCGGCGACATGTCGCAACTCCATGAATGGGGGCTGGGCGGCCGCCGTTTCGGCACCATCATCACCTGGTTCCTGGTCGGCGGCGATTTCTATACGGCCTATACCGTGATTGCGGTGCCGGCGCTCGTCTACGCCGTCGGCGCCTATGGCTTCTTCGCCCTGCCTTACACGATCGTAGTCTATCCCCTGGTGTTCCTCGTCATGCCGCGGCTTTGGGCCGTCTGTCATCGGCATCAATACGTGACGGGCGCCGATTTCGTTCATGGCCGCTATGGCAGTGCCTGGCTCGCCCTTGCCGTGGCGCTGACCGGGTTGCTCGCGACCATGCCCTATATCGCGCTGCAGCTGGTCGGCATGCAGGTCGTGATCGGCGGGCTCGGCATCGGCGGGGAGGGGTTCCGCGGCGACATTCCGCTGATCATCGCCTTCGTGGTACTGGCGGTTTACACCTATTCCTCGGGCCTGCGGGCGCCGGCCATGATCGCCTTCGTCAAGGATGTGATGATCTACATCGTGGTGATCGCGGCCGTTGCCGTTATCCCGATGCAGCTCGGCGGCTATGGCGCGGTGTTCGACGCGGCGGACAAGGCGTTCCAGGCCAAAGGCGGTGCGACCGGGATCCTGCTGCAGCCCGGTCAGTTCGTGCCCTTCGCCACGCTGGCGCTCGGTTCCGCGTTTGCCGCCTTCATGTATCCGCACACCATGACCGGGGTGCTGTCCTCGTCGAGCGGCGATGTCGTGCGCAAGAACGCCATGTTGCTGCCGGCCTATACCATCCTACTCGGCCTGATCGCGATGCTGGGCTATATGGCGATCGCAGCCGGCATTTCGGTCAAGTCGAACACGGCGGTGGTGCCGGCGCTGTTCCTCAAGATCTTCCCGGACTGGTTCGTCGGTTTCAGCTTCGCCGCGATCGCGATCGGCGCGTTGGTGCCGGCGGCGATCATGTCGATCGGCGCCGCCAATCTGTTCACGCGCAACATCTGGCGCGTCTTCGTCAACCCGAACATCACGCCGGCCGCCGAGGCCGCGACGGCCAAGCTCGCTTCCCTGGTGGTGAAGTTCGGCGCGCTGATCTTCATCGTCGCCTTGCCGACGCAATACGCCATCGACTTGCAGCTGCTTGGCGGCGTCTGGATCCTGCAGACCTTTCCGGCGATCGTGCTTGGACTCTACCAGACCCGGCTGCGGCCCTCGGCCCTGCTGTTCGGCTGGGCCGTCGGCATGGTGGCCGGTACCGTGATGGCCTATCAGATGGGGTTGAAGCCAGTCTACCCGCTGGCCTTCGGCGGGACGGTCTATCCGGTCTATATCGGCGTGTTGGCGGGAGCACTCAATCTGGTGGTCAGCGCCGTGGCATCCCCTCTGTTTGGCATGCTCGGTGTCGGCGAAGGCAGCGACGCGACGCAGCCAGGGGATTTCCTGCTGTCGCAGGCCAAGTAGGACTGATGGGCGGGCGGCATGGAACGCCGCCCGCCCATCAGCTTTCGGGTACGGTTCCCGCGACGCGCAGCAGATCGGGCGCTGCGGCCGAGGCAACCGCCATGGCCATGTCGCCCCATTGCCCGGCGATCACGGCATGGGGCACCTCGTTCTCCTGGGTGATCACCCCGGCCTCGCTGCCATCGGGCTTCAGAACGTGCCACAGGATCTTGATGTGGTCCTGGCCGGCGGTACCGGGCTTGGTCTCGATCGTACCGGCAATGGCGACCGTGTCGGCGGCCCGGGTATCCTCGGTCAGCGGGATGCCGTTCTGCTTCAGAATATAGGCCAGCGAGCGCTTCAGCGATTTGGCGCCGTCGCCGGGTGCACCTTCGATATCCCGGATCAGCAGGTGGCGCGTCGGCCGATGCTCGTCCGGTGCCGAATCCTGGATCAGCGCGGCGAGCTTCGGCGCTACCCCATGCATCGGGCCGGCGAGCGTGGTCGGGTCGGGGGCGTCGCCGGGCGGCAGGGCGAGGCGCTGCGTCTCGCCACCGATCTCGGTGCCCGCGGCGTCGCGCAACGCCCAGCGGATCTCCAATAGTCCCGGAGCACCGGGTACCGGCGAAGCGGTCCCGGCCAGATGGAAGCTGCGGGCATTGCCGGTATCGACGCTGGCCGGCACTTCGGCATCCTGCAGTGCCACCGCCATGGCGCCGGCGAGGGCGGGTGCCACGGTCTCGGGCGCGCCCTGCACCGGATCGACGACGACGCCGAGTGCATCGGGTACGCTGAGGATCGGCGCATGCGGCGCAAGCTTGGCCGTCTCGAAGGTGCGCGGAACCTCCGTACAACCGACCAGGCCGAGCAGGATCGCGACGGTGCAGGGAGTAAGATTACGCATGCGCTACGCGTCTCCGCTATTGGGCAAGGCGACCAACGAGATCTGGCGGCCGTAATCTGCCTCGCCGCGCAACGTCGTGCGGCGATAGCTGAAGAAGCGCTGCTCGTCGGTGCAAGTATCCAGCCCGGTATTGCCGATTGCCGCAAGGCCGAGGCGGCGGAGCCGGTGCTCGACATAGCCGGGCAGGTCGAACATGTAGCGGCCCGGGCGTGAGGAGGCACGGAAGAAGCGCACGGCCTCGCCATCCGCCTCGGCAAAACGGCCGGGGAATTCCGGGCCGACCTCATAGGAATCCTGTTGGATCGCCGGCCCGATCGCTACGCGGATCCGGCTGGTTTCGGCGCCCAGCCGGCACATGGCGGCGACGGTGGCATCGGCCACCCCGGCAAGCGCGCCCTTCCAGCCGGAATGCGCGGCACCGATCACGCTGGCCTCGGCATCGGCGAACAGGATCGGCACGCAATCGGCCGACAGCACGCCCAGGCAAATGCCCGGCCGGCGCGTCACCAGCGCGTCGGCACGCGGGTTCTCGCTGCGCGGCCAAGGCTGCTCGACGACGACGACATCGGGCGAATGGACCTGATGGACCGTGACCAGCGGCAGGCCGGCGGCGCCGATCCGCGTCAGGGCAAGGGCGCGGTTGGCCTCGACCGCAGCCGAATCATCGGCGCTGCCGAAACCGCAATTCAGGCTCTCGTACAAGCCGCCGCTGCAGCCGCCCTGGCGGGTCAGGAAGCCGTGGCGTATGCCGTCCAGGACGGGGTGGGTGATCACTCGGGCTCGCTCCCGCGCTGGAAACCGGACGGCACCGGCCGGCCTGGGGAGGTCGCGGCCAGCACCTTGAACAGACTGCCCATTTGCGCCGGGTCGAGCAAGCGGGTGACGGCGTGGCCGATCGCTGCCGTCTCGGCCGGCGGTTTGCCGCGGGTCAGGGTGGCGGCGCGCTGCACGGCGCCGTTGACCGTCAGGAAGCTGCGCTGCGTCACCGGTCCCCAGCATTGCGCGCCACCCAAGGCAAGTGCTTCGGACAAGGCGGCGAAATCGACATGGGCGGTCAGGTCGGCCTGGCCCGGATCGTCCAGCACGGGAACGTAGCGGTGCCCGCGCATCGCCTGGAGGGTTTCGCCGGTCGCCGTCCGGGCATGGCCGTAATCGACGATCAGGGCGGCACCCGGCGCGGCCGCCAGGCGCCGGCCGATCACCCGGGCGATCGCCAGTCCAGGCTCGGCCGTTTCGAAGATTGCGCCTTCGACGGCTGGCGGCGGCGCGAGCGGCGGCTCACCGGGCGCGCCGACGGCGAAGGCGAGACGCTCTTCGTCCTGCAGACCGATCCGGCGTTCGTGCCAGCGCCCCGCATGGAACAGCCATTGCCGGATCGGCAAGGCATCGAAGAACTCGTTGGCGGCCAGCAGCATCGGACCGTTCGGTATGGTATCGAAACTGTCGTGCCAGGTTGGGATGATATCCGGATGCCGAGCCCGCAATGTCTCGGCCTGGCGCTCGCGCAACACCGGGCTGGTCTCGACGAGATGGACCCGCATGGCGGCGCGGGCGGCGGGCAGCACGGCCATGGCGCGCAGCAGATCCGCCATCAGCGTGCCGCGGCCGGGGCCGAGTTCGACGAGCTGGACCGGATCGGGGCCGCCGAGCTGCTGCCATTGATCGGTCAGCCACAGGCCGACGATCTCGCCGAAGACCTGGCTGATCTCCGGCGCGGTGATGAAATCGCCGGCGGCGCCGAGCGGATCGCGGTTGCGGTAATAGCCGTGTTCGGGATCGCCAAGCGCGGCGGCCATGAAGTCGTCGACGCCGATCGGCCCGGTCCGCCGGATCGTCTCGGCCAGGCGCCGGCCCAGCGGGCTCACGCTGCGGCGGAGTGCGCCAGCGGCTTGGCGCGACGGATCATCCAGATGCCGAAGGCGATCATCGGCACGGACAGGATCTGTCCCATGCTCACGCCCGTGGCCTGGACCAGGAAATCGAGCTGCTGGTCGGGCTGGCGGAAGAATTCGCCGATGATGCGGGTCGTGGCATAGCCGATCAGGAAGGCGCCCGAGATCACACCCGGCCGTTCTCGGAACCCGCGCCGCTGCAGCACGAAGAGCAGCACGAACATCAGCACGCCCTCCATGCCCGCCTCGTAGAGCTGGCTCGGATGGCGCGGCACATGCAGGTCGTCGCGCGGGAAGATCATGGCCCAGGGCACGTCGGTCTGCCGGCCCCACAGCTCGCCATTCACGAAATTGGCCAGGCGTCCGAAGAACTGCCCGATCGGCTCGGCGCAGGCGACCACATCGGCCAGGACCAGGAACGGGATGTGCCGCCGCCTAGTGAACTGCCACATGGCCAGGATGACGCCGGCGCAGCCGCCATGGAACGACATGCCGCCATGCCAGAGCTCCAGCGCTTCCAGCGGATCGGTGATGTAATAGCCGGGCCGATAGAACAGCACATAGCCGATGCGACCGCCAAGCACCACGCCCAGCGTGGCCCAGACCAGGAAATCGTCGATATCGATCGGCTTCAGCACATGCGGCGGCCGCTTGGCGAGCGCCAGGCAATAACGCCAGCCCAGGATCAGCCCGGTGATATAGGCCAGCGCGTACCAGCGGATCGCAAACGGGCCGAGCTGAAGCGCGACCGAGCTGATATTCGGATAGGGGATCGTCAGGATCATCGATACATGTCCGGCCGTTCGAGGAAGTCCTGCACATAGCGCCGGACGCCGTCTTCCAGGCTCGTCATCGCCGTGGTGTAGCCGGCTTTGCGCAGCCGGTCGAGCTTCGCCTCGGTGAAATACTGGTAATTCCCGCGCAGCATCTCCGGCATCTCGACATAGCGGACGGCGTGCGTCTTGCCGAGCGCGGCGTAGACCGCGCCGGCCAGATCGGCAAAGCTGCGCGCCCGGCCGCTGCCGGCATTGTAGAGACCGGCGATCTTGGGCTGGTCGAACAGCCACAGCATGATGTCGACGACATCGTCGACCCAGACGAAATCGCGCAACTGGCCGCCATCGGCGTAATCGGGGTGGTGCGACTTGAACAACGTAGCCGGCGCGCCGGACGAGATCTGGCGCCAGAGCTGCAGCGCCACGCTCAACTGGCCGCCCTTGTGGTATTCGTTCGGACCGTAGACGTTGAAGAACTTCACCCCGGCCCAGCGCGGCGGGCAGGGATAGCCACGCTCGGCCTGGCGCGCAACCCAGCGGTCGAACAGATGTTTCGACCAGCCATAGGCGTTGAGCGGGTGCAGCTTGGCCAGTGCCTGGCTCGAATACTCGTCGTCGAAGCCGGCCGCCCCGTCGCCATAGGTCGCGGCCGACGAGGCATAGACCAGCGGCACGCGGTTATCCGCACACCAGCGCCAGATCCGCTGCGACAGCGAGAAATTGGTCTGCACGACAAGGTCGATATCCGGCTCGGTCGTCGAGGAGCTGGCGCCGAGATGGAACACGCCGACGATCGAGGTCCGGTGCTGCGCCAGATACTCGAACAGCTCGCCCGGTGGCACCAGGGCCAGCAATTCGCGCTTGCCGAGATTGCGCCACTTGTCGCCGGTGCCGAAATGGTCGACGACGACAAGCCCGGCCCGGCCGCGCGCTTCGAGCGCGGCGACCAGATTGGATCCGATGAAGCCGGCGCCGCCGGTGATGACGATCATGAAGCCTCGATATCCGTCGCGGAAATGCAGCGCACGACCGGCGGCGCGCGGCTGTCTTATAGGCGCAGCATCCGTAGCCGGCAAGCGGCGGTCCGGCCGTCGGCTTTCGCTACATCACCTTTGCTGAACCGGGCTGGGCGCCCCATTCACGCCGAGCGCTCCGGCGTCGCCTTCGCCGGCCAGCTTGAATTCCGGCTGGAACCAGCGCTGTGCGATGAGCGTCGGCACGATCGCGCTGCCGATCACGGCCGTAACGAGGATCGTGTACTGGCTTTGATCGATGATGTGGTTTGTAAGACCGAACAGGGCCGAGATCGTGCCGAAGGTCAGCCCGGTCGACATCAGCAGCGTCGTGTACATTCCTTCCCGAGGATCAAACTTGAAGACCCGGGTCAGCGGCAGGATGCCGAGGAACTTGGTCGCCATCTTGATTGCCAGGAACAGGCAGATCAGCCCGGCGGACGCTGCCACGGCGCGCCCGTCCACCAGAGACCCCGCCTTCAGAAAATAGAAGGGCGTCAGCAGCGTAAAGGCCACGATCCGCATCCGGTTCGGCAGTTCCCGATCGTGCAGAAACGTGGGCGCCAGGACCATCCCGACGAGATAGGCCGGCAGCACGGCTTCGCTGCCGGCCACGCTGGCAAGTCCCCCGAGGGAGAGAAGGATCAGCGCGACGAATTTTGTCTGAGGTTCGCTCACCCGGTTGCCGAGAGATTCGAGGAGATACGGCGCAAATTTCGTGAGAAACCAGAGCGCCGCGACGGTCGCGATCACGAACAGCACCAACCAGACATCGTAGTGAGCGAACACCAGCCCGAGCGCCAGCACGGTGCCCAGATCGTTTACGAAGCAGGCGGCCAGGATGATCTTGCCGATCTCGGTTCGGTTGAAGCCGGTTTCGACCATGACGGCATAGACCACTGCGACCGAGGTGGTCGAGAGCGAGATCCCGGCAATCTGCGCCTGAGGCCAGGGCCACCCGACAACGAAATGCGCGACCAGCAGGATACCGATATAGGGCGCGAGAAAGCCGACGATGCCGATACTGAGGCTTGACCAAAAATGTTTGCGCACCACCAGCGGGTCGATTTCGGCGCCTGCGAGGAAGGTCAGCAAGATGGCGCCGAAGCCGGCGAGGAAGTTGACCCAGGGTGCGACGGGCAGGCCGATGATGTTGCCGGCCGCGGCGCCGATGACGATCTCGACGAGCGCCACGGAAATCGCCACCCACACTGAGAGGATCGAGGCCAGGAGCGCCAAGGCGAGCCAAAGAGCCGAGACGAGCCACATGTTGTCCATGACCTGCTCCTTTCCGAACAGGCGCCGAAGCGCCGGAAATAGCAGGAGTCATCAGCCCGTCTGGGCGGTTTCGGGGAACTCCATCCCCGTCAAGGACCGGCTGTAAGCTTGCCCCCGCAACCGGTCGAGGTCAACGGCCGCGCTCTTCAATGCCGCATCAGGACCGGCATGTCGGCATGCGCCAGCATATAGCGGGTGACGCCGCCCAGGATCAGTTCGCGCAGCGGACTATGGGCGTAGGCGCCCATGATCAAAAGATCGACGGACAGATCATGGGCCTTGTCCAGGAGCGTCTGGCCGAACGGCTCGGGCCCGATCCTCAGGATGTGGAGTTCCGGGCGTATGCCGTGCTCGCTGAACACCCTCGGCAGCGCGGGCGGCGCGGCGCCGTCGCGCAGCCCGATGAAGACATGCGTTTCCTGTGCCTGGGCGAGCCAGCGGAGCGACGGCATGACCGCTCGCATGGCGCGCTTCTCGTCGCGCCAGGCGATGGCGACCCGCCGTCCGATGGTCGCCATCGCGGCGTTGGGCAGGACGAGCACCGGGCGATCGGTGGCGAAGAGCGCTGCGGAAAATTCCTGCCGGGAGAAATGATCGACGGCGGCCGGCAGCGCGCAGACGACGAGGTCGGCACGACTGCCCATTTCACCGACAATCGAGCCCGGGCTGCCGCCGATCTCAATCCAACGGGACGTCAATCCCGCTGCATCCGAGCCGCCGAACCAGGCATCGTAAGCCGCTTTCAGCGCGCCGATCCGGTCATTTTCGGCCCGCTCCGCGACGAGATATGCGTCGGCTTCACTCATGAGCGCTTCCGCCGCAAGCGCACTGGGTGCGATCGTCTGGCGGATGGCGAGCACATTGAGATGTCCATGCCGCATCAGCAGGGCGAGCTGGCCGGCCCCGGCCAGAAGACCCGCCGCGGCATCGGGACGTCTCAGGACGACAAGGACCACCTCGGACACGGTCGGCTCCCTTCTAGTGCCGCATCAGCACCGGCAGGTCGGCATGGGCCAGCACATGTTTGGTGACGCCGCCCAGGATCATGTTGTGCAGCCGGTTGTGTGCGAAGGCCCCCATGACCAGCATGTCGGCCTTGAGCGCTCGGGCCTTAGCCAACAGCGCGGCACCGAAAGCCTCCGTCCCGGGCAGCGGCAGAGTGTGCAGCACAGCCGGCTTGCCATGCTCTTCGAAGATCTCCGGCAGGCGCGGTTCCGGGTCGCCATCGCGCAGGCCCCCGATGACATCGATGTGCTCAGCCGCGTCGAGGATGCGCAGAGCCGCCAGCACGGCCTTGATCGTGCGGGGATCGTCCCGCCATGCAATTGCGATGCGGCGGCCGAACGGTGCCGGCGCTGTGCCGGGCGGGACCAGCAGGACCGGCCGCTCCGCGTCGAACAAAGCCGCGCGAACCGCCTGGCGCTCGGGCTCCGAAGATCGATCACAGGGTCGCGTTAGAACGATGACATCGCTCCGCGCCCCGTATTCCTTGAGAGCGGCCGCAGCGTTGGCTTCGACGTCGAACCATTCGGCAATGGTCTCGCGGTCCGGCCGTGTTGCGGCCCATTGCCTGAAGGCTGCCCGCAACGCCTCTGCGCGCTTCTGCTCCCGTTCCCGCATCCGGACCTCCTGCTCATGCGTCAGCACCTCTTCGGTCGGCATGATCGTCTCGATCGGCGGCAATCGCACCCCAAGCCCGTTGATCCGCGAGGCGGTGCATTGCGCGGCCAGGCGTTCGGCGGAGGACAGGACGGCATCCGCTGCTTCAGGTTCGGCCAGGAAGGCGAGGATCACGCCGGGCATTGCCGACATCCTTTCTGCCGGCCTGCAGGGGCCGACGTCGCAGCTAGGAGCTTACGCTCGCTCGACATTTCGCGCCAGCGACCGGTGAGAACGATCGAGGCCGGCTTATCGGTGCCCGTCCTCGGCTTGTATCGGCGGCTTGGCCGCCGGCGCGAAGGAGGTGGCGCCATAGTGGCCAGCCGCCACGGCGACCAGGCACAATACGACCGACAAACCGACATTTGCGAGGGCTTGCGCCATTCGGCCGTCCCGCATCAGGTCGAGCGTCTGAAGCGAGAAGGACGAGAATGTCGTGAAGCCGCCGCAGAGTCCGACCATGACGAAGATTCGCATATCGGAGGAGACGGAAAGGCGGCCGGTGCCCATCGCCGTGAGCGCTGCGAAGAACCCGATCACGAATGACCCGACAATGTTTATGAGGATCGTGCCCCACGGAAATTGCGGCCCGAGCAGGCGTGCAACGGCGATTGCAACCCAGTATCGCGCGATACTGCCAAGCGCGCCGCCGACCGCGACCCAAAGTGTAGTGATCATGGAGGCTCCGAGATTCAGGTTCAGTCAGCGGTCTATCTCGCGATCCGGGTGCTCGCAACATCGGTTTTAGCATCACCCGATCCGTGCGGAGCTGCCGTTATATCCTTCGGCTGCGATGACGCGGATGCTACCGGCTGGTGCTAATCGCCGATCGCCGCGGATCAGCTGCGACGGTTATGCCGTTTGCACCTTGCCGGAAATATGATAGCGGTGCCGAAATACGGCGATTCCTTGTGGAATGGGTGCAACTTAAGAAAGGGCCAGCGCCATGCAAGTCGACAATCGCCTGCTCGATGATCTGTCGCGTGTTGCGACCGGCGCTTTCGCTGCGCTGACCGGCGTGCGCGAAGAGGTCGAAATTCGGCTGCGCGAGCAGTTCGAGAAGATCCTTACGCGGATGGATGTGGTGACGCGTGAGGAATTCGACGCGGTCCAGGCCATGGCGGCACGGGCGCGCGCTGAACAGGAGAAGCTGGAAGCTCGTCTCTCGGCTTTGGAGTCGCGCCTGGGCGTTACCCCCGGCAGAGCCCGCGAAAGCGGCAAAAACGGCACGCAAGCCCCGCTCGAAGCCGGCTGCGAAGACCGTTGCGGGCTGAAGCGGGCCAATCGGCCGGAGTCGTGAAGCTGACTCCGGCATGGGTGCTTGCGCGGTCTGCGAGGCTTTGGCACGCTACCGCATATAGAGTGTCGCCCGTGGGCCGCTACTTTATCTCGTGCGGTTTCGGCAGGCTTCGTCTGTCGTTGCCGTCCAATGCTCCCCCGAAGGAGGGTAGCCATGACTGCGCTTTCCACTGACCACGCCATCGTCGCGGGCAATCCGATCGACATCGTCGAAGAGATCGTGCTCGCCAATGAATGGCCCCATGACCGCGCAAATGACGAGGAGATGGTGGTCGAAATCACCGGACGGTGGTGCGACTATCGCCTCCTCTTCGTGTGGCAGGAGGAAATCAGCGCGATGCATTTCTCGTGCAGCTTCGACATGAAAGTGCCGAAGGCGCGGCGTCAGGCGGTCTACGAGCTGCTGGCGATCGTGAACGAGAAGATGTGGCTCGGCCATTTCGACGTCTGCTCCGATACCAATCTGCCGATGTTCCGTCATGCCATCCTGCTGCGCGGCGCGCTCGGCGCCTCGGTCGAGCAGCTGGAGGATCTGGTCGATATGGCGCTCAGCGAATGCGAGCGCTTCTACCCCGCTTTCCAGCTGGTCATCTGGGGCGGCAAGACGCCGGACGAAGCCGTCACCGCCGCCATGATCGAGCCGATGGGGGAGGC
>JBBCHB010000074.1:0-46993 GCA_037200015.1 Aliidongia sp.
ATGCCGGCGCCGACGAGCGTCTCGAATCTCACGCGAAGGGCGTTCGATGTTCTCCGTTATCTGGTCGAGCATTCGGGCCGACTGGTTACCCATGACGAGCTGCTGACGGCTCTCTGGCGCGACGTCCATGTTCAGCCCGAAGTCCTGAAGAGCTATATCCTCGCCATCCGCAACGCACTCGGCGGACAAGAGTTCCAGTCCCCGGTTCATCGAGACCCAGCGCGGCCGTGGCTACCGCTTTATCGGGCCGATCAGCTCTCCTGCGACGCGACAGCCCTCGGCTTCGCCTGACACGAACCTGCCGCAACCCTTGACCAAGATCATAGGCCGCGATGCCGAGTTGGCCGAGCTGCAGAACTGTCTTGCCCGCAACCGACTGGTCACGCTGATCGGCCCGGGCGGGTGTCGGCAAGACCCGACTGGCCGTGGAATTCGGTCGGCAGGAGCTCGGCCATTTTACGGAAGGTGTATGGCTGATCGATCTCGCACCCGTGACAGATCCTGCCTTGGTGGTAAGCGCCGCCGCGGACCGGGCTGTGGGGTGGTGCTCGGAAGCACCGAGGCTTCGGTCGAGACGATCGCTGCCACAGTCGCGAAACAGCAGCGGCTGCTGATTTTCGATAATGCGAGTATGTCATCGGCGCCACCGGAGCACTCATCGAAGCGCTGCTCGAACGGGCCTCCTGCCCTCTCGGTGATTGCCGCCAGCCAAGAGAATTTGCACATTCGGCTGAGCAGATCTATCGCCTGCGCCCGCTCGCCGTGCCGCCGCCGGCGCGACCGAAATTGCCGAGTTTGGCGCAGTCGCCCTGTTCGTCGAGCGCGCGCGTTCCGCCGACCAGGACTTCGCACTCGACGCAAGAAACGCCGGCAGCGTGGCAGAAATCTGCCGACATCTCGACGGCATTCCTCTGGCCCTCGAAATGGCCGCATCCCGCGTGCCCTTGCTGGGCGTCGACCAATTGCGCGCCGGTCTCGACGAGCGGCTTCGCCTCCTGAAAGCCGACCGACACCTTGGCGAAACCCGCCACCGTACGCTGCGCGACACGGTGGAATGGAGCCATGGGCTGCTCGATCAGTCGGACAGCGGGTGTTCCGCCGTCTTGCCGTCTTCGCCGGCACGTTCTCCCTCGATGCTGCCGTCGCGTGTCCGGGGCGGAGGATGCGATCGTTGGGACATCGTCGATATACTCGGCCGCTTAACCAACAAGTCGCTGCTGACGCTCGATCCCGGCGAACGGCCGCGCTATCGGCTGCTGGAAACCCTGCGGCTCTTCGCGCGGGAGCGCTGAAGGCGAGCGGCGAATTCGAGGCGATGGCCGAGCGCCATGCCAGATATTTCACTGGCCTGTTCGACGAGCTATGAGGCATGGGAAACGGCGCCGACACGGAATTGCTGAGGATCTATCGGCGGAGATCGATAACGTTCGAGCGGCCCTCGACTGGGCGCTGGCCGATCGGGAACAAGCACAGATCGCCGTGGCGCTGGCCGGCGTCGCGGCTCTCTTATGACGAGGCTCGGGCTTCTTGCGGAGGGCAAGCGCTACACCGATCAGGCGATGCCTCTCATAGACGCAGAGACGCCCCCGGCCGTCGCTGCGCGACTCCTGCGACAGGACAGCTCTCCTCCGGTACTATGATCCGCGAGCGCTGCCACTCTTGGAGCAATCGGCGGCGCTCTATCGTCAAGTTGCGGATCGACCCAACCTTGGCGCTACCGTCGCCAACATTGGGGGCCTCTACGTCAATCTTGGGCGGAATGAAGAGGCAAGGCGGTCCTGAGCGAGGCCTATGGTCTCCTCATTTCGAGCGACCGCAAACGGGCGCTTTACAATGTCCTCAATAACTGGGCACCTCTGCACTCATCACGAATGATTACACGGAGGCGCGGCGTCTATACACCAGCGCGCTCGATCTGGCCCGGGAACTGGAGGATGTGCCACGAGAAGGCAATATGTTACTGTGTCTAGCGGAAGTCGAGTTCAATCTCGGCGACGTTGGACGAGCGATCGAGCTGGGGCGGGACGCGGCAATCCCTCTTTCGATCAACACCGCGACAGCGTCCTCATCTCGCCATTTCCATCTAAACCTGGCCTCATATCTGAACGTACAAGGCAATCCTTTGGAAGCGCGCCCGTTCGCCGCAGAGGCCTTATCGGTGGCACGAGAGGAGGGCGGATACGTCGTCAGGGTCTTGCTGCAGCTGTGGGCGTTCCTCGGCGCTCTCGACGGCCGACTTATCGAGGCGGCCCGGCTCATCGGCTTCGTCGATGCCGGCTTCGCCAGCGGCGGCGAAATCCGACAAGGAACCGAACAGCTTATCCACGACCGCCTCTCGGCACTGCTCAAGACGGAACTTCCGCCGGCCAAGATCGAGGCTTGCGCGGCCGAAGGCGCACAGTGGAACGAGCTTCGCGCGGTCTCTTATGCTTTCGAGCATCTCATTTCGCCGGAACCCTCGGTGTCGTGATAGTCGGCGCTATCAAGTTATCCGAGAGGGGGCCAGGAAAACGTGCGATCTTCCTGCTGTCGCGGTGATCGTGGCGCATCGTGCGCCGCGCTTTCTCGGTCCTCTCCGACTTTCGGGCTGCGACCAAGTGCGCCGGTTGCTGGACCGAAACTCAAATGTCATGCTGGCAAGAGAGAAACGAAGAGCCGCCCCGTCAGCTTCGGCAATGCCGGGTCGAGACGCCGAAACGGCGGGGCGTCGGATGAAGTGAGGAAATCTGTGCCAGACGATCAACTGCCGCACATCAACCGCGTCATCCAGGCTCCGGCCGTCGTATTGCGCGATCCGTTCCGAAGGGACGGCAGATCGATCCGGCGGCAGCAGGAGAGATCAGAGCGCTGCTTGGCGAGATGCCGCGTCAGCGTGATCTGCTGATCGAATATCTGCACCTGATCCAGGACAAGTTCGGTCACATCTCCGTGCAGCATATGGCGGCACTCGGCGGCGAACTCGGCTGGCCCAGACCGAAATCTATGAAGTTGCGAGCTTCTACGCCCATTTCGACATCGTGCACGAGGACGAGGCACCTCCGCCGCGAGTCACCATCCGCGTCTGCGACAGCCTGTCCTGCGCCATGGCGGGTGCCGAGACGCTGCTCAGCGCCCTGAGCGGCGGGACAGATCCGGACGTCCGTGTCGTGCGGGCGCCATGCGTCGGCCGGTGTGATACGGCACCGATCGCCGAGGTCGGACATTATTATGTCGATCACGCCACGCCGGCTTTGGTGCTGCAAGCCGTGGCGGAGCATCGCCATGACCCGGCGATACCAACCTGTATCGATCTCGACGCCTATCGCGCCGCGGGCGGCTATGCACTGCTGACCCGCTTGCGAGCAGGCGAGATCACCGGCGAGCAGATCATCGACGTGCTCGACAAGGCAGGGCTGCGCGGGTGCGGCGGCGCCGGCTTTCCGACGGCGCGCAAGTGGCGGTCGGTACTTGGTGTGCCCGGGCCGCGGCTGATGGCGGTCAATGGCGACGAGGGCGAACCGGGCACGATCAAGGATCGCCATTTCCTCGAAACCGACCCGCACCGGGTGCTCGAAGGCATGCTGATCGGCGCCGTCGTCGCCGAGGCAAGCGACATCTATTTCTATTTGCGGGACGAGTATGCGGCGTCGCGTGCCGTGCTCGGCCAGGAGATCGCCAAGCTCGAGGCGGCTAGCTTGACCGGCGGCATCCGCGTGCATCTCCGGCGCGGCGCCGGCGCCTATATCTGCGGCGAAGAATCCGCGATGATCGAGAGTATCGAGGGCAAGCGCGGCCTGCCGCGCCATAAGCCGCCGCTGCCGTTTCAGGTCGGGATCTTCGGCCGTCCGTCGCTCATCAACAATGTCGAGACGCTGTACTGGATCCGCGACCTGGTCGAGCGCGGCCCGGAATGGTGGGTGGGCCAGGGCCGCAACGGCCGCAAGGGGCTGCATACCTATTCCGTGTCGGGGCGCGTCGCCAAGCCGGGTGTCAAGATCACGCCCGCCGGCGTCACCATCCGCGAGCTGATCGACGAATATTGCGGCGGCATGCTGCCTGGCCATGAGTTCAAGGCCTATCTGCCGGGCGGCGCGTCCGGCGGCATCCTGCCGGCCTCGCTCGGCGACATCCCGCTGGATTTCGGAACGCTGGAGCCGCATGGCGCCTTCATCGGCTCTGCGGCCGTGATCGTGCTGTCGGACCAGGACGACATGCGCGAGGCGGCGCTCAATGTCATGCGCTTCTTCGAGGATGAAAGCTGCGGGCAATGCACGCCGTGCCGGATTGGCACGGAAAAGGCAGTCAAGCTGATGGAACAGAAGGTCTGGGACAAGGATCTCCTATCGGAGCTTTCGACTGCGGTGCGCGATGCGTCGATCTGCGGGCTCGGCCAGGCTGCACCCAATCCCCTGCTCAGCGTCATCAAGTATTTTCCGAACGAGGTCGGCATGGCGACCGCACAAGGGGCGACGCCGCCGAAGCCGGCCGAAGGAATCGTGACATGAGCGACGCCATCAATTTCATCATCGACGGGAAGGCCGTCACGGCCACGTCCGGCGAGACGATCTGGCAGGTGGCCAACCGCAATGGCTTGACCATTCCCCATCTCTGCTACGCGCCGGAGCCGGATTACCGGCCCGACGGCAATTGCCGCGCCTGCATGGTCGAGATCAAAGGCGAGCGGGCCTTGCAGGCGTCCTGCCTGCGCAAGCCGACCGAGGGCATGGAGGTCGGCGTCGAAACCGCACGCGCGCACGCGTCGCGTCGCATGGTGTTCGAGCTGCTCATGGCCGACCAGCCGGCGCGGAGCGCTGCGCACGACCCGGATTCTAAATTCTGGCAATGGGCCGACCGGCTCGCGGTGAGTGACAGCCGGTTTCCGGCCGGACACAAACCGCCGCCGGATATCAGCCACCCGGCAATGGCAGTCAATCTGGATGCGTGCATCAACTGCACGCTCTGCGTGGCGCGCGTGTCGTGAGGTCCAGGTCAACGACGTGATCGGCATGGCCGGGCGCGGCCATGGGGCGAAGATCGTCTTCGATATGGACGATCCGATGGGCGACAGCACCTGCGTCGCTTGCGGCGAATGCGTCCAGGCCTGCCCGACCGGTGCGCTGATGCCGGCGACGGTGGTCGACGAGCACCAGGTCCGGACCGAATGGGCCGATCGCGCAGTCGACAGCCTTTGCCCGTTCTGCGGTGTCGGCTGCCAGCTGACCTATCACATCAAGAACGACGAGATTCTCTACGTGAACGGCCGCGATGGACCGGCCAATCACCAGCGTCTCTGCGTCAAAGGCCGCTTCGGCTACGACTATGTCGCTCATCCCGACCGGCTGACCCAGCCGCTGATCCGCAAGGAGGGTGTGCCGAAATCGGCCGATGACGAGATCGACCCGGCCAATCCGTGGACGCATTTCCGGCCCGCGACCTGGGAAGAAGCCATGGCGCGCGCAGCGGAAGGCTTGCGCGAGATCCGTGACCGCAAGGGCGGCGCCGGGCTCGCCGGCTTCGGCTCGGCCAAGGGTTCGAACGAAGAGGCGTATCTCTTCCAGAAGCTGGTCCGGACCGGCTTCAACACCAACAATGTCGATCACTGCACCCGGCTCTGCCACGCCTCTTCGGTCGCGGCCCTGTTCGAGGGCATCGGCTCGGGTGCGGTGACGGCGCCCTTCTCGGCGGCGCTCGACGCCGAAGTCATCATCGTGATCGGCGCCAACCCGACGCAGAACCATCCCGTCGCCGCGACCTTCATCAAGAACGCGGCAAAGCGGGGAGCGACGCTGATCGTCATCGATCCGCGGGGACAAACCCTCTCGCGCCATGCGACCCACGATGTGCGGTTCAAGCCCGGCAGCGACGTGGCGCTGCTGAATGCGTTGCTCCACACGATCATCACCGAGGACCTGACCGACAAGCAGTATATCGCCGGCTTCACCGAAGGCTTCCCGGATCTTGCCGAGCGGATCACAGGCTTTTCGCCGGAGGCGATGGAGCCGGTTTGCGGCGTGAAGGCCGAGACGATCCGCGCGATCGCCCGAACCTACGCGACGGCGCGCGCCTCGATCATCTTCTGGGGCATGGGCATCTCCCAGCATGTCCACGGCACGGACAATGCGCGCTGTCTGATCGCGCTGGCGCTCGTCACCGGCCAGATCGGTCGGCCCGGCACGGGGCTGCATCCGCTGCGCGGCCAGAACAATGTCCAGGGCGCCTCGGATGCCGGGCTTCATCCCGATGTTCTTCCCGGATTACCGGCCGGTCGAGCTGGCCGATGCCCATGATTTCTTCGAGCAGAAATGGGGCACGGCAATCGATCCGAAGCGCGGTTTTGACCGTTGTCGAGATCATGACCGCGATCCATGCCGGCCAGATCGAAGGCATGTACGTCATGGGTGAGAATCCGGCCATGTCGGATCCTGACGTCCACCACGCGCGCGCAGCGCTTGCCAAGCTGAAGCATCTGGTCGTGCAGGATATTTTCCTGACCGAGACGGCGTGGCATGCGGATGTCGTGCTGCCGGCTTCGGCCTTTCCGAGAAGACCGGGTCCTTCACCAATACCGACCGGCGGGTCCAGCTCGGCCGGGCGGCCCTGCCGCTGCCGGCGAGGCGAAGCCCGATCTCGAGATCATCCAGGATCTTGCCAATCGGCTCGGCTGCAACTGGTCCTATCCCAATGTCGGCGCGGTCTATACCGAGATGGCCTCGACCATGCCCTCGCTCGACGGCATCAGCTGGGACCGGCTGGTGCGCGAAGGCGCAGTGACCTATCCGACCGATGGCGAGGACAAGCCGGGCAACGAGATCATCTTCAGCGCCGGCTTCCCGACCAAGAGCGGGCGCGGCAAGATCGTCCCGGCGAATGTGCTGCCGCCCGACGAAGTGCCGGACGAGGCCTTCCCCTTTGTGCTGACGACCGGGCGCGTGCTCGAACATTGGCATACGGGTGCGATGACTCGCCGTTCGAGCGTACTGGACGATCTGGAACCGGAAGCGGTGGCGCTGATGGCGCCGCGCGAGTTGAAGAAGCTTGGCGTCGCTCCGGGCGGCATGCTCCGCGTTTCCACGCGCCGCGGCGCGATCGAGCTCAAGGCACGGGCCGATAGCGACGTGCCGCAGGGTATGATCTTCATCCCCTTCTGTTATGCTGAAGCCGCAGCGAACCTGCTGACCAATCCGGCGCTCGATCCGTTTCGGCAAGATTCCGGAGTTCAAATTCTGCGCCGCCCTCGTCGAGCCGGCCCGGCAGACCGCCGATGCGGCGGAATAGGAGAGCGGTAACGCGGATCGGGGATGCCACAGCTATCGGATGATTGTTTTGCGTTCGGCAGCGCCCTGCTGCCGATCGACGAAGCGCGCCGCCTGATCGTCGAGCGGGTGGAAATCGTTGCCGACATCGAGACAATCGGCCTGGCGCAAGCCGATGGCCGGACGCTGGCCGAGACGATGACGGCGCCCCTCGACGTGCCGGGCTTCGCCAACTCGGCGGTCGATGGCTATGCGGTGCGTTTCGACGATCTGGCGCCGGATGTTGAAACGCGGCTTGTCCGCGAGGGTCGCATCGCGGCCGGCCGGGTTTCGGCCGATGCGCTGGCGATCGGTACGGCCGTCCGTATCTTCACCGGTGCGGCCATGCCTGCCGGCGCCGACACGGTCATCATGCAGGAAGACTGCCAGGATGACGGGAGCGCCGTTCTCATCCGGCCCGGCATCCGGCGGGCGCCAACCGGCGTCTGGCGGGCGAGGATATCGCGGCCGGCAGCGTGGCGCTTGCCGCCGGTCGTCGCCTCGGGCCCGCCGAGCTGGGATTGCTGGCGGCGCTCGGCCAGTCCGCACTCCCGGTCCGTCGGCGCCTGTCGGTCGCGCTGTTCTCGACCGGCGACGAACTGCGCGAACCCGGCCAGACCCTGGCGCCCGGCCAGATCTACGATGCCAACCGGTTCATGCTGTCCGGCATGCTGGCCCGCGCAGGCGTTCTCGTTTCGGATGGCGGCATCCTGCCCGACCACCCCGGGGCGTTGGCCGAGGCGCTCGTCGGGGCCGCAGCACAACATGATCTGATCGTAACCTCGGGCGGCGTGTCGACCGGCGAGGAAGACCATGTCCGCAACGTCATCACGGCGCATGGGTCGCTCTCTTTCTGGCGCCTGGCGATCAAGCCGGGACGGCCGGTCGCGCTGGGTCAGATCGGCAGGACACCGTTGATCGGCCTGCCCGGCAACCCCGTGGCGGCACTGGTTACCTTCGTCGCCGTGGCCAGGCCTTTGATCGAAGCGCTGACCGGCACGCTGCCGCGCGTGCCGCGCCGCTTCCCTGCGGTGAGCGGGTTTTCCTATCGCAAGAAGCGCGACCGGCGGGAATATGTCCGCGTGTCGCTGGAGACGGGCGATGACGGCCCCCCGCGCCTGCGACGCTTCCCCAAGGAAGGAGCCGGCATGCTGACGTCCCTGACCGAGACGGATGGGCTGGCGGAGCTCCCCGAGGCTTTGACACAGCTCGAGCCGGGGATGGCGGTCGATTTCATCCCCTATAGCGAAATGCTGTAACCGCCAAGCTCGGTGCGGGCGGCGCAACGAAGGCCGATAGGTCGGCCAGACCTGCCGTCACTGTTCGGAAATCCGCACGGCCTGTGCCGATTAGTGAGGCTAATCGCGCAGCGGTGCGATCGTTATATCGGTCTCACCACATTGGAGCTTTCCCATGACCGACAGAAGTACCGCCGACGTCTTCCCGCTTGGCGATCAAGCCGTGCGGCGCCTTGGCTATGGCGCGATGCAGCTTGCTGGCCCCGGCGTGTTCGGGCCGCCCAAGGACCATGGCGCCGCGCTTGCCGTGCTGCGCGAGGCGATCGGGAACGGGGTCAACCATATCGACACAAGCGACTTCTACGGGCCGCACGTGACCAACCGTCTTATCCGCGAAGCACTGCACCCCTACCCGGAGACTTTGGTGATCGTGACCAAGGTCGGGGCGGTGCGCGGCGCAGACGCTTCCTGGATCCCCGCCCTCACAGCCGCCGACCTGACGCGCGGAGTTCACGACAATCTTCGCAACCTCGCGGTCGATGTGCTCGATGTCGTCAACCTCCGCGTCGGCGGCGTTCACGGTCCGAGCGACAGCTCGATCGAAGAGCAATTCACGACACTTGCCGAACTGCAGCGGCAAGGCCTGATCCGTCATCTTGGCCTGAGCAACGTGACCTCTGCTCAGATCGAGCAAGGCCGCCGGATCGCGCCGGTCGTCTGCGTGCAGAACCACTACAACCTCGCCCACCGCGAGGATGACGCACTGATCGACGGCCTCGCCGCCGAGAGCATCGCCTATGTGCCGTTCTTTCCGCTCGGCGGGTTCACGCCATTGCAGTCCTCGACACTCTCCGATGTGGCCATGCGGCTCGGTGCCACACCGATGCAGGTCGCGCTGGCCTGGCTGCTGCACCGCTCGCCCAACATACTCCTGATCCCCGGCACATCGTCGATCGCGCACTTGCGCGAAAACCTCGCCGCGGCCGAACTCGCCATCTCGGACGCCATCCTCACCGAACTCGACACGATTGGCAGCGGGTAACGCGAGATAAAAGTTCTCGGCCGTTAACCACTGTAGCCTTTTGACGAAGCCTGCCGTGCCGTAGGCTGATCGGCGGCCTGTGAACGAGGACACTGGCCGCCGCAATTGGCAGGAGGTCGCATGGCGCGGATGCGAGCGGTCCAGGTGACGAGTGCGAACGGCCCGTTCGAACTGCTCGAACGGGACATCCCGGAGCCCGCCGCGCGGCAGGTCCGGATCAAAATCCAGGCTTGCGGCGTGTGCCACAGCGATTCCTTCACCAAGACCGGGGCGTATCCCGGCATTCAGTACCCGCGCATACCGGGCCATGAGGTCGTCGGGATTGTCGACGCGCTGGGCGCGGACGTGCCCGATTGGCAGCCGGGCCAACGCGTCGGCGTCGGCTGGCATGGCGGCCATTGCGGTCATTGCCGCTCCTGTCGCCACGGCGACTTCATCACCTGCGAGAATGGCCAGATTCCCGGCATTTCCTATGATGGCGGCTATGCCGAGTACATGATCGCGCCGTTCGAGGCGCTGGCCTCCGTCCCCGACGAATTGGGTGCCGCGGAAGCCGCCCCGCTGCTCTGTGCCGGAATCACGGCCTTCAACGCGCTGCGCAACAGCGGCGCGCGGGCCGGCGAGTTGGTCGCGGTACTCGGTGTCGGCGGGCTGGGACATCTCGCCGTGCAGTTCGCCGCCAAGATGGGCTGCCATGCTGTCGCGATCGCACGCGGGTGGGACAAGGAAGCGCTGGCCCGGAAACTGGGCGCCCATGATTGCATCGACAGTGTCACCCAGGATGTGGCCGCGGAACTGACCCGGCTGGGTGGCCCGTGTCGTCCTGGCGACCGTGACCAACGCCAAGGCGATGAGCGCCACGATCGACGGCCTGACGGCCGGCGGAAAGCTGATCGTGATCGGCGCTTCGCCCGAACCGATCGAGGCGCCCGTCGAGGTCAGCGACGAGATGATGCCGGGTGTGGTCAGCCTTCCTCATGGCTGGGGCCACGGCATGGCCGGTACTCGCCAAGATGTCGCCAACGCCCATCCCGGCACAAACGCCAACTACATCATTGACGAGATGGGGTTGGATGCGCCTTCGGCGACGACCATCCTGAACGGCGTCAGCGTGACCGTTCAGGCCCTTGCGGTTGTCGACGAAGGCGGTCAGAACGCAGCGCTCAACCCAGGTTGAAGATGATGGTCTTCTTGGTCGTGAAGTGCTCGAGCATGGATTCGAGCGAGGCTTCCTTGCCGAGGCCGGAGCTCTTCACGCCGCCATAGGACATGTTGGCCTGCACCACCATGTTCTGGTTGACCTGGACGACGCCGGCTTCGAGCCGCTGGGTCGCGTCGAGCGCGGTCTGCAGATCCTTGGTCCAGATCGAGGCGGCGAGGCCGAACTCGGTGTCGTTGGCCTGGGCCAGCGCATCCTCGTACTCGTCGAATTTGATCAGTGCCGTGACCGGCCCGAAGATCTCTTCGCGGCAGACCCGGGTGATCGTTCGAGACGCCGGTGAAGATGACCGGCTGGACGAACAGCCCCTTGGCCAGCTTCGGGTCGGTCGGCAGGGCCGAGCAGCGATGCGCGGTGCCGTCGACTTCGCCCAGCGCGATATAGCTCTTCACCTTGTCGAATTGCGGCACCGAGATGATGGCGCCGATATCGGTCTTCTCGTCGAGCGGATCGCCCATGACCATGGCGTCGACCTTGGCCTTGAGCTTGCTCAGGAAGGCATCGTGCAGCGAGGAATGGATGAAGATCCGGCTCGCCGCCGTGCAGCTCTGGCCCTGGCGGGTGAAGCGCATGCCGGTAATGGCGCCGGCGACCGCCTTGTCGAGATCGGCATCGCCCATGACGATCATCGGGCTCTTGCCGCCGAGTTCCAGTGTGACCGGGATCAGCTTCTCGGCTGCGGCCCTGTAGACGATCTTGCCGGTCTCGACCGAGCCGGTGAAGGTCACCTTGTTGACACCCTTATGGGCGACCAGCGGACCGCCGGCACCCGGCCCGTCGCCGCTGAGGATGTTGAGCACGCCGGCCGGCAGCACCTGGTTCATGATCTGGCAGGCGCGCAGCACGGCGAGCGGCGCTTCTTCGGCCGATTTCACGATCACGGCATTGCCGGCGACCATGGCCGGCGCGATCTTCAGCGCCATCAGCATCAGCGGCACGTTCCACGGAATGATCGCGCCGACCACGCCCAGCGGCTCGCGCTGGGTGATGGTCAGGCTTTCGGTCTTGAACGGGACCGTCTCGCCCTTGATCTCGCCGCCCAGCCCGCCGAAGAAGGTGAAGACATCGGCCAGCACGCCAGCCTCGACCCGGCTCTCGGTGCGCAGTGCCTTGCCGGTCTCGAGCGCCACCAGCCGCGCGATCTCTTCGCTATGGGCCGCCAGCAGCCGTCCGCATTCGCCGACCAGGCGCCCACGCTCGCGCGGATGCAGCGTCTTCCAGGATTTCTGCGCCTGGGACGCGGCCTTGACCGCAATGTCGATATCGGCGGCGCCGGCATCCGCGGCCTCGGCAATGGTCTCACCGGTCGCAGGGTTGACGATGCCGAACACCTTGCCCGACTTGGCCGGCACCAGCTTGCCGTCGATCAGCAGCGTGTTGGACAGCTCCTTGGCGAGCGCGAAGGATTGAGGTTCGGAGTCATTATGCAGTTCCTCTGAGGAGGTTGGGCGGGGCAGATTGGGGGCACCCGTTCACAGGTGCTTGCCGGCCAGATAAGGGAACATGGCGGAGAAATCCTTGCCGCCGGCTCCGGCCAACGCCAGCAGCTGATAGAGCGACGCCGCCCCGGCGCCGAGCGGCGTGGCGGCGCCGGCCGCCTGCGCCGCCTGTTGCGCGAGCTTCAGATCCTTCAGCATCATGTCGACGGTGAAGCCCGGCGCGTAGTCGCGATTGGCCGGCGAGGTCGGCACCGGACCGGGCACCGGGCAATAGGTCGTGAGCGACCAGCACTGGCCGGATGATTTCGAGCTGACGTCGAACAGCTTCTGGGCGTCGAGACCGAGCTTTTCGGCCAGCGCGAAGGCCTCGCTCACCGCCGTCATGCTGATGCCGAGGATCATGTTGTTGCAGATCTTCGCCGCCTGCCCCGTGCCGGCGCCGCCGCAATGGACGATGGTCTTGCCCATCTTTTCCAGGAAAGGCTGGGCGCGCCCGACCGCTTCGGTCTCGCCCGCCGACCATGAAGGTGAGCGTGCCGGCAGCGGCCCCACCCGTGCCGCCCGAGACCGGCGCGTCGATCATGGCGAAGCCGCGCTCGGCCGCAGCCGCGGCCACGGCGCGGGCGCTGTCGACATCGATGGTCGAGCAGTCGATCAGCAGCGCGCCCTCGGCCGCAGCGTCGAGCACGCCGCCCGCCGCGGTATAGGCTGTGCGGACATGCGGGCCGGCCGGCAGCATGGAGACGATGATCTCGGCATCGGCCACCGCCTCGGCCGCGCTCGCCGCCGCGATCCCGCCATTGCCGGCAAAGGCGGCCAGCGCCTCGGCCGAGAGATCGAAGCCGCGCACCCTGTGCCCGGCCTTGACCAGGTTCTCGGCCATCGGCCGCCCCATATTGCCGAGACCCAGGAAACCGATCGAAGCCATGGTCCCTCATCCTCCCAGTGATTAGAGCCCGAGCTCTTCGGGCCGGATCCGCGAAGGGACCGAAATAGCCGTCGAGCAGCGCGGTATCGACCGCGTCGAGCCGATCCGGCTGCCAGCGCGGAGCATTGTCCTTGTCGACCAGGATGGCACGCACGCCTTCCGGGAAATCATGGCCGGTGGTGCAGCGCACGGCGAGGCGGTATTCGATCCGGAACATCTCGGCCAGATCGATGTGCCTTCCGTCGCGCAGCTGGCGCAGCGTGATCTTCAGGCTGGTCGGCGAAGCGCGCTTGATCGTCGCCAGTGTCTCTTTTGCCCACTCCTCCTCGGCGCCGGCCCAGCGTCTCGGCGATCGCCTCGACCGTGGCGCCGGCGAAAAGCCGGTCGACCGCCGATTGCCGCGCAGCGACCTGCGATGCCCCGGCATCGCCGGCATGGCGTGCCAGCGCGGCGTCGATCGCGGCTGTGTCGAGCGGCCCGGCCGCGAGATCGGCGATCAGCGCCTCGGCCCGGTCGGACGGCACCATGACCTGCGCCATGCCCAGCGCCACCAGGTCACTGGCCCGCAGCCGCACGCCGGACAGGCCGAGATAGACGCCCATCTCGCCGGCAAGGCGGTTGAGGAACCAGGTGGCGCCGACATCCGGGAACAGCCCCAGCACCGTCTCCGGCATGGCCAGCAGGGTCCGCTCGGTCGCGACGACATGGCTGCCGTGGAGCGACAGCCCGCAGCCGCCGCCCATGGTGATGCCGTCGATCAGCGCGATGAACGGTTTGGCGAAGGTGTGGATATGATAGTTCAGCCGGTATTCCGCAGCGAAATACGCCGCCTTCATCCGCCGCGCCTCGGGCGAATCCCCGCCGGTCGCGATGGCGCGGACATCGCCGCCGGCGCAGAACGCCTTGCCGCCGGCACCGCGGATCAGCACGGCGGCGATCCGGTCGTCCTTGGCCCAGACTGCCAGCGCCGGCTCGATGATCTCGATCATGCTGCCGGAGAGCGCATTCAGCGCCTTGGGCCGGTTGAGCGTGATCAGGCCGAGAGGCCCGCGCGTCTCGACCAGCACCTCCGCCGTATCGGCTGCGATATTCATGATATCAGGCCTCGAGCAGCCGGCGGGCGATGATGAGCCGCATGATTTCGTTGGTCCCTTCGAGGATGCGATGGACGCGCAGATCGCGCAGATAACGCTCGATCGGATAGTCCTTGATATAGCCGTAGCCGCCATGGAGCTGCAGCGCTTCATCGCAGATCTGGAAGCACGCATCGGTCGCGAAACGCTTGGCCATGGCGCAGCGCAGCGTCGCATCCGGCGCCTTGCGGTCGAGCGCCGTTGCGGCGCGATGGATCATCAGCCGGGCCGCCTCCAGCTCGGTCGCCATATCGGCCAGGCGGAATTGCAGCGCCTGGAAATCGGCCAGGCGCTTGCCGAACTGCTTGCGCTCCAGCATATAGCCGCGCGCCGCTTCCAGGCAGGCGCGCGCACCGCCGAGCGAGCAGGCGCCGATATTGATGCGCCCGCCATCGAGCCCCATCATGGCAATCTTGAAGCCGTCGCCCCTCTTGGCCCAGCCGGTTGGCGACCGGCACGCGGCAATCCTCGAACAGCACCGCCGAAGTCGGCTGGCTGTTCCAGCCGAGCTTGCGCTCCTGCTTGCCGAAGCTCAGGCCCGGCATGCCCTTCTCGACCACGACGCAGGAGATGCCGGACGGACCGCTGCCGCCGGTCCGCACCATGGCGACATAGAGATCGCTGACGCCGCCGCCCGAGATGAAGGCCTTGGCCCCGTTCAGCACGTAGTGATCGCCCTGGCGCTCGGCCTTGGTCGACAGATTGCCGGCATCCGAGCCGGCACCCGGCTCGGTCAGGCAATAGCTGGCGAAATGCGCCATGGTCATGAGCCGGGGCAGAAACCAGCCGCGCTGCTCCTCAGAGCCGAAGCGGTCGATCATCCAGGACGCCATGTTGTGGATCGAGAGATAGGCCGCAGTCGAAGGATCGGCCGCGCCAGCTCCTCGAAGATCAGCGCCGCATCGAGCCGGGTCAGGCCCGAGCCGCCGAACGCCTCGCCGACATAGATCCCGGCAAAGCCGAGCGCCGCCGCTTCGCGCAGCGCGTCCGCCGGGAAGATCTTGTGCTCGTCCCACGCCGCCGCCTCGGGCAGCAGCCGGCCTTGCGCGAAATCCCGGGCCGCGCCCTGGAAGGCCGATTGGTCCTCGCTGAGATCGAAATCCATCTCTCTCCATGACCGGCTGGATGCCGCTTCGCTATGCGGAGAGTCGCGCAAAAGGCTGGCGGCTTATATAAGGAGATCTGCACAACAGTTGGGCTCGGATACGCATATGTATGGACGAGATTTCGACTGGGACCATCTGCGCTACTTCCTGGCGGTCGCCCGTACCGGACGGCTGACGGCCGCCGCGGCCGCGCTGCGCCAGGACCACAGCACCGTGAGCCGGCGGCTCGCTGCCCTCGAGGCTGCGATCGGCGTGCCGCTCTTTGATCGCAGCTTGCAAGGCTATCGGCTGACGAGCTTCGGCGAGCGTCTGTTGCCGAAGGCGGAAGCGATCGAGCGTACGGCGTTAGGCGCCCTTCACGAGACGCGCGGCGACGACCTGCCAATCTCCGGAGCCGTGCGGATCGGCGCGCCGGACGGTTTTGGCAGCTACTTCCTGGCACGGCGAATCGGCGGGCTCAGTGCGGCCTATCCCGAGTTGACGGTAGAACTGGTGGCGATGCCGCGCATCTTCAGCCTGTCGCGCCGGGAGGCGGATATCGCCATCGGCCTGTCGCGCCCGACAGAGGGGCGCCTGCATGCCGTGAAGCTAACCGACTACCATCTCGGGCTATTCGCGGCGGCGACATATCTGGCGGGCAAGCCCCCCGTCGAGAAAATCGAGCACCTCCGCGACCATGCCTTGATCGGCTATGTGGAGGATTTCATCTTCACACCCGAGTTGGACTATCTCCCGTTGATCGGGCCCGGGCTGTCGCCGCAGCTGCGCAGCTCCAATCTGGTCGCTCAATACTCCGCAACCCTGTCGGGCGCCGGAATCTGCGTGCTACCGCAATTCATGGCCAAAGACGCGCCCGGCCTCACACCGATCCTGCCGGAAACTGTCAAGCTGACCCGGACATTCTGGCTGATCACGCATGCCGATCTGCACGCATTGCCGCGCATCCGGGCAACGAGCGGCTTTATCGTCGAGATGGTTCGTCGGGCTCGAAACCTGTTCATGCCAACCGCTGATGGGCCGCACCGCGCCTAGGAGATCCCGGTTTCGGGTCTATGTCCTAGCACTACAGTTGGACGTCTCGAAGCTGTCCTCGATGGCCCAGCGGTGCCCTTCGACCGAGACCAGCGTCTCGATCTCGGTATAAGGCTGTACCTCGATCAGGTTCGAAGCTTCTTTCTTCTGCTCCTTCGCTTGGGCTCGATCACCGGCGGCGCTGGGCACAGGTGCCGCCGAAGCCCCCTCCGTCGTGCCGACACTGCCCAAATCGGTGACGGCCCCCGGCGGCGCCTGATCCGCTGCAAATGCAGGTTCGCCCAGCAAAGCAAGAAAACTGCAGCCGGCAAGAAGCGTGCGACGCATCATTTGATCCCGCCCCATGACTACCCCTCACGGCAATACAGGGACCATCCGCGTCGATGGTCCCTGCACCATGGCGGCTGGCGATTCAGGGCACCGGGTCGAGGAACAAGAGCTTCAAGGATCCGGGAGCGATGTGCGGCTTGCCGGTCGTTGCCGGCTCCGCATCGCCAACCGCCAGGTAGAGGCGGCCGGTTTCGGGATCGATCGCCAAAGTCCGCGCGCTGATCGCGGTCTTGACCGGCGCCAAGGCGACGAAGGTATCGGCATTCTGCTCCTGGATGACCGACAGCGTCCCGTCCCGGCCATTCGAACTCAGGATCAATTTGCGCTTTGGATCGAAGGCCGCGGCGTCGGTCCCCAGGCCGATCGGCAGCTTCGCGACCAGCCGGCCATCCTCGGCATCGACCACGGCGAGCACGCCGTTCACACAGCTCGAGAACAAGCGGCGCGTTTCGGGGTCGATGGCCAGCCCGTGCGGACTCGTACAATCCGGCACCGGCCAGCGCGCATCGACCGCGTTCGTCGCAGTATCGATGCGCACGATCTCGCCCTTGCTGGCGCCGTTCACGAACACCTTGCCATGACCGTCGGCGGCGGCATATTCGAGCTTGCCGCCGACCTCGATCGTCGCGAGCCTGCTGTCCGCCTTCGGGTCCATCACCGTCACCGTACCGGTGTCGCCATTTATCACGAAGACGTGACCGCTTGCCGGATCGACTGCGATCGCATCGGTGTCGCCACCGGTCTTGACGGTCTTGATCGGCTTGAGCGTATGGAGGTCGAAGGATCCGACGAGCCCCGCTTCGCTGTCGTCGGTATAGCCGCGCCCGGTCTCCGTCGAAATGCCGATGCCGTGGGTGGCAGTCGAAAGCCCGCTCACCGTCCCGACGATCGATCCGTCCTTCCCGTCGACCACGGTCAGGCGATCGCCATGGGCGACGAAGGCCCGATGGGACTCCGCATCATAGACGACATAGTCCCATTTATCCGGAGTACCCAGAGGAACAGTTTTGGTTACCTGATAGGTCGGCGCCGCAAACGCACTTCCCAAACCTCCAGCCATCGTCAACACGACAGCGGCCACGCACCGGCTTCCAAGCATCGACTCTCTCCAAAAAATGGCCTCTTTCATCGGCCTGCATCCTGCCCGTCGCTGGATTGCAGCACCATCGTCGGAAGATTGGGAATTCGCAACCTGACCTAGCCGCGCAGAGAGGCGGAATCCGCACGCTGCGCCGGCTCCCCCTGGACAGTTGAATATTCAATCTTGCCAATAGGTGCATGCGCAACTATAGTGTTTGCGTATGCAAGTGAGTTCCGAGCGAGCAGCGATGGTGAACGACGAACCCCCTCTGCAGTGGAGCGAGATGCCCGAATGCGGACGGTGCAACGCGACGGCATTACGCCGGGCGATGCGACGGGTTTCGCTGATCTACGACTCCTACATGGCTCAGTGCAGCCTCAAAACCACGCAGCGAGCCATCCTCGGCTACATCAGCCGCGCGGGAGCGCCAACGATGGGGGAGCTTGCCGAAGAGCTGGTGCTTTGCCGGAGCGCGCTCACGCACAACCTTGCTCCCCTGGAGCGCGACGGGTTGGTCACCGTCAACCAGGATCCGACCAACAAACGTATCCGGCTGGTGCGCCTGACGCCCAAGGGACTGGAAAAGCTGAAGGAGTCGACCCTGCTCTGGCAAGCCGCTCAGGACAGGTTCGAGAGTGCTTTCGGGGCAGCGGAAGCGAGAGAGCTGCGCGCTGTCCTCAATGGCATTGGCCGCATGACTTTTTGAAGGAGCGGTACGATGTCGATCGCAGTCGCCAAGTCACGGCGCCCTTTAGTCCTAGCCACGATCATGCTCGCGACGTTCATCGTCGCAATCGAGACGACCATTGTCGCAACCGCGATGCCGCGCATCGTCGGTCAGCTCGGCGGCTTCACCTATTATAGCTGGGTCTTTTCCGCTTTCCTGCTCGCACAGTCGACCACGACGCCGATCTACGGGAAGCTCTCGGACATGTTCGGCCGCAAGCCGGTCCTGGTCGGCGGCATCCTGCTGTTCCTGGCCGGCTCTCTTGTCTGCGGCTTCGCCTGGTCGATGACGTCCCCTCATCATCTTCCGCGCGCTGCAGGGGCTCGGCGCCGGAGCAATATACCCGGTGTCGATGACCGTCGTCGGAGATCTCTACTCGCTTGAGGAGCGGAGCCGCGCGCAGGGCATGCTGGCCATCGTTTTGGGCGGTCTCGGCAGTCATCGGTCCGCTGGCGGGCGGCGTCATCATCGACAGCTTCTCCTGGGCATGGATCTTCTGGATCAACCTGCCCGCTCGGAGTGCTGACCATTGCCGGTTTCCTGCTCTTCCTGCGGGAGAAAGTGGAGCGTCGGCAAGCCAAAATCGACTATCCCGGGGCGCTCCTCTTCTCGATCGCAATCATCTCGCTGCTGCTGATCCTCACGGATACGGATGCGCCGGCGACGGTCCTGGCCGGGCTTGCCACCCTGTTCTTTGTCGCAGGCACCCTGTTTATTCGTCAGGAAAAGCGAGCGGCCGAACCAATCATTTCGATCAGCCTCTGGACGCGGCGTCTGATCGCGACCTGCAACATGGCAACGCTCCTTGCAGGTATGGCTTTGATCGGGCTCACGACTGTCCTACCGATCTATGTGCAGGGCGTGCTCGGGCGCACGCCGATCGAGGCTGGCATGACCTTGACCACGCTGGTCTTCGGCTGGCCACTTGCCGTGATGCTATCGGGCCGGCTCTACCGGATCTTCGGCATTCGCACCACGGCGCGTGCCGGAAGCTTCATCTTTCCGCTCGGCGCACTCTTCCTGCTGTTCCTGACCTCGGATAGCGGCCTTCTGCTCGCGAGCGTGGGATCTTTCCTGATGGGCTTCGGGATGGGCATTGTCAGCATCACCGGCATCGTGCTGGTGCAAAGAAAGCGTCGAATGGTCGATGCGGGGCAGCGCCACCGCCTCGATCATCTTCTCGCGCAGCCTCGGCAACACACTTGGGGCCACCGCGCTCGGCGCTGTTCTGACTGTCGGGATCAAGCACTACGGCAGCGGCGAACTCGCCGGCCGGCTTCATAGGCTGCTGAATGAGCCGAATGGGCTCGGTGAGCTTGCCGGCAACGCAGACATCCGCATGGTCTTCTTTCATGCTCTGTACTGGAGTTTTTGGGGTGTCGCTTGTGTCGCGATGCTCGCGGTCATCAGTACCTGGCTCATCCCGAACGTGAAGCAAAGCAGCGACGCGACCGTGAAGACATTGCGGCGGCTGTCGTAGAGTGACCGCCAATCGATCAAAACTCTTGCAGTTGATCTCGACGTGACCAGCGCCGCCCAAATCGCCGCAGCAGTGACAAGTGCCGAAGACCGCTTGGTCGCCTCGATGTCGTCGTGAACACTGCCGGGATGCCTCACTTGCCCCGCGCGAACGCGACCGGGCTTCTCGACGACTAACGGCTATTGGCCCCTATTACGCGGGCAGAAACAACCGCTTGGCTCCGAGGCCACGTTCACACAGCCGGTCAAGATGCTTCGGTATCGTGTAATCGGGGGCGTAGATGATCCGGAGATACTCGGCACCCCGGCACTTGATCGCCGGCTGGATGATGCCCTTCTTGCCGCGCCCGACGAAGTCGAGCGGCTTCACGACCATCCCCTCGCCGCCGGCGCCGGTCAGCGCTTCCCACCACATGGTCGCGTCCGCGACCTGCTGCGGATCGGCGAGATCCACAACCCAGTAGGGGGCGTGACCATGAGGCCCGGCTCCACGGTCACGAGTTCGGCCATCAGCGCCATGTGCCAATCATGAGGCTTGTCGACATGGACAGCTCGCCGCTTGCTCAGCGACAGATCGTGTCCCTGCCAGCTGCGTGTCGATAGGCCTACACGAGCTCCGTTATTCGCGGGTTCAAATCCACACCCGCAACATCCGGTTCTTGCAATTGGAGGAGACGGCGATCCCCGAAGCCGCACTCGGGCGCATCGCGAATGCCATCCGACCCAGTCGGCGACCTGGCGGAGTTGAACCCGAAACCGCTGGACAGCGAAGCTAGAGACTGAACCCACCATCGACGATGAGCGTCTGGCCGGTAATGTAGCGCGCGCGATCGGAGGCTGAGGAAGGCGACCGCCTCAGCGATTTCCTCGCTACTGCCAAAGCGCTGGAGCGCAATGCGCCGGCGCTGCGTTTCCCAGATCTCGGGCGTGTAGAGCTCCTTCAGGAAGGCTGCACCGAGCCCAGCGTCGATGATACCAGGCGCGACCATATTGGCCCGATGCCGTAACGCCCCTCTTCCTTCGCGATGGCCCGGCCAAGCATCTCGATACCGGCTTTCGGCACGGCGGACAGCGCATCACCCGGCGGATAGCTGTGGGTCGCGACGGAGACGACGCTCACGAAACAGCCGCCACCCTGCGTCCGGAAGATCGGCAGCGTGGCGGCAACGACGCGCGTGAAGCCGATCAACTCGGTCTCGAACACATCGCGCCAGCTTGATTCATCGATGCGGCTGACGAAGGGCTGGGCGATCGGCACGCCGCCGGCAAAGATCATGACGTCGATGCCGCCGAAGCGCCGGCTCGCTTCGCCAATCGCGGCCGGACATTTTCGGCGTCGCGCAGGTCGCAGCGCAGCGGCATGGCGTGGCACTGCGCGGCAATCTCGCCGGCAATCGTTTCGGCGGCCTCCTTACCCGAGCGGTAGCCGACAATGACGGCGTCCCAATCCTGCGCCAGGCGCCGACAGATGGCGCTGCCGAGGCCACCGCTGCCGCCGACGACGAAGGCTGCGCCGCGGGTCATCCGACGAGCGGCGCGCAACGCGCGAGATGGTCGAGCAGAGTCGCCGCGAAGACGTCGTTGCGGTCGCCCGTGTACATGTGCCCCACCCCCTTCGCTTCAACCACGACGAGGTGCGGTGTCAGCTGCCGGAACCGCTCATGCCAGCATTGGCCACCACGTCGCTGAACTCGGCCCGGACGAGCACTGTGGGCACGCGGGACACTTGCCGCCGCAACCTCGACTGCCGTCGTTTCCGAAGGCGGGTTGAGGAATTCCGGCGACACCGTCAGCGGATCCCAGCGCCAGAACAGTCGACCGGAATGGTCGACCCGCATGGCCTTGCGCAGGCCAGCGACGTCGGTCGGTTGCGGCCGATCGAGCAGGCCCGCCAACACGCCCGCCGCTTCCTCGGCAGAAGCAAAGCCGGCGAGGCTACGTTGGAAGAAATTGCGGATGCGGCCAACTCCAGTATCCGCGATCATCGGCGCGACGTCGGCCAGCATGATCAGGCTGATCCGATCAGGGACGGCGCGCACCGCCGACCAGCACGGCCTGTCCGCCACGCGACGCGCCGACGAGCGCTGCCTTGCCCCCAACCGCCTCCAGGACATGCTCGACGTCACGGGCAAGGCGTCGAGCAGATAATCACCGTCCTTCGCCCAGTCGCTATCGCCATGACCGCGCAGATCGACGGTGTAGGCGCGGTATCCGGCCTCGGCGACCCGCCGTGCCGCACCGCGCCAGGAACTCCGGCTCTGGCCGCCGCCATGAAAGAACAGCACCGGCGGCGCGTCGGGATCGCCGATTGCATCCGCCGCCAGCATCAGCCCGTCGCCCGGCAAGCGGATGCTGTCGAAGCGCAGCGCCATCGGTAGCATGCGAAAGACCGGCGACGCCGCTGCCGATCCGGTCATTCCGCCGCTGCAGGCTTTCCGGCCGGCTTGTGCGCGAACTTGCCAGGCGCGTGATACCATTTCCCGTCATTGCGGCTCTCATAGGGCTTGGCCACTTCGATCAGGACGCCATGGGCGCTCTTCGGACTGACCCAGCTCCAGGTCTGCCAGGTCATGTCGGGATCGTTGTAGATCTCGCCGTTCCCCATCAGCTTGATGCCCTCGTCGCCGAGCTTCGCCATCGTCCCGGGCACGTCGTCGGTCGTGAAGCAGAGATGGTGGACATGCTCGCCCTTCTGCTCCAGCCGATCGCCGAGCGGCGTACCGGTGCCGGCTGGATGAACTGGATCTCGGTCGAGTGATTGGCAACAAAGGTCGCCCATCTCATGCCCTGGTCCTGGCCGCTGGAAAACCCGTCATACTTCACGATCCGCTCGTCGAGCGATTTCGGATCGAGCACGCCGAGGATCTTGGTCCAGTCCGCGATCGCCTGATCGAGATCCTTCACCAGCAAGCACACATGAGCAAATGGTCCGCTTGGCATCGTCTTGTTCCTTTCCTGCACCAGGATAATGAGTCTATGAGCGCGTAGGTTTTTCCCGGATCGCCGCCGTGCCGGCGATGACCGGACGGCCTTCGGCCTGCAGCCAGACCTCGCAAAGTGTCAGGCCGTCTTCGCTTCCGGTCACCGTACCGCCGGCGGTGAGGCGGTCGCCGGCATAGACATTGTCGACGAAGCGGGAATTCATCCGCTCCAGCGCCGCGCCGGGGAAACGCCGCCATCAGCATATTCATGACATAGGCGACATTGGCCGGGCCCTGATTGATCACCTTGTCGCCCAGCCCCTTGGCCTTCACCACTTCGGGATCGAGATGGATCGGGTTGGGGTCGCGCAGAAACACGGCCCATTCCTTCATCGCCGCCGCGCTGACGCTGGGCACGACGAAGATCGGCAAAGCGTCGCCTGTAGCGAAACTCATGCGAATTCCTTTCGCGGCAACACCCAGACATTGGTCGTTTCCAATACCCGTTCGCCGCTCTCGCGGTTGAGTTGCAACCGATATTCGAGCACGTCCATCACGCCGAGCTACCGCCGCCGGGCTGGACGTCCTGCTCAAGGCCCTGCCCCTCGCCCGCACGCTGCATGACGGCTTCTTCGAATGCCTGGGCGATCGCAAGGCCGTGCTCGGCGAGCTGGTCGACGAGCTGATGGCGGCCCGGGTCACGCGCTGAGCAGCGCCTGCGCGACGTTGCGAATGGCGCCCGACCAGTCGCCGATCGCCGCCTGATTGAAGATGCGCATCCGCGGATACCAGAAGCTCGCCGCCTGCTGCCAGCCCCAGCGCCATTCCGACGATGCGCGGTTCAGCAGCCAGGTCTCGGTCCCGAGTGCGCCGGCCAGATGGGCGACCGCCGAATCGACCGCGACGACCCGATCGAGCGCCGAAATCGCCCCTGCCGTATCGGTGAAGTCGCCGATCTCGTCCGACAGGTCGATGACGCCATGGGCCTGGAGCAGCGCGCGTTCCGCCTCGGCCAGCGGTCCCTTCTGCAAGGCCACGAAGCGCAATCCCGGCAGGCCGAACAGCGGCACGAATTCCTCGAGCGCGATCGAGCGCCAGCGATCCTCCGGCATGGCGGGCGACCCGGCCCAGGACAGGCCGATCAGCGTGGTGCCGGGCACGGCACCGAGGCGCTGCCGCCAGGCTTCGCGCCGCGGCGCCGGGACCGAGAGATAGGCTGCCTCGCCGCCGGCCTGGGCCCGGCCGAGCCTCGAAACGCCGGGCAAGTCCCTCCCACCAGGAGAAATAGCCGGGCCGATCCTCGATCGGCTCGCCTTCGGCCTGGATACGCAGCTGATCCGGTCCAGCCCGCCTGCATGGCCGGGCTTTCGTTCAGCAGCGCGACCAGTGCCGGGCGCACGATCGCCGTGATGCGCGCCGGGCCGGTCGCCAGCAGCGGTTCGATCCAGCGGAAATGCTGGATCGCATCGCCATGGCCGCCATGGCTGAACACGACGAGATCCCGGCCGGCAAGGTCCTCGCCGCGCCACAGCAGATGCCGGCTGCTGTGGCGCGCCTGCCAGCGCGCTTCGATATCGGCCGGCACCAGCGCGTCGAAATCGCGCCAAGCCTCCTGCCAATCGCCGAACTGGAATTTGAGCCGCCAGATCCGGTCGCCGACCACGCCGGCCTCGGGCAGATAGCGCGCCGCTTCTTCGAGGCTTTTCAGCGCCTCATTGTAGCGTCCCGAGGCGGCGAAAGCCGAGCCGAGGCCGCGCCAGGCTTCGCCCGAGGCCGGATCCTCCTGCAGCAGGGACAGGAAGCACTCGGCGGATCGGTCGAAGGACCCGGCGAGATAGCTGGCGAACCCCAGCGCCGCAAGCGTCTCGGCACCGCGCTGGCCACGGGCAATCGCCTGTTCCAGGCAGGTGCAGCATTCAGCCCAGCGCCCGAGGCGGAACAGCACAGTACCGGCATCGGCCCAAGCGGCCGGATCCTCGACCCGCCGGCGCAGCTCGGCCATCATATAGGCATCGACGTTGGGATCGCCGGCCTCGACCATCGCCATGACGGCCTTGAACAACGGCCCCTCAGTCACTCTGCCGTCCTCCGGCGTATTTCACTCAGCCCGCAGGATCAAGCAACGGCGGGAAAACTCAAACGCTACGATCGGCGTAGTCGCTCTGCACGGAGGTTTTGACGGGTTGAACGTGACCGCATTCGACCAGGCAGGTCGCCCAGCAGGCAATCCTGAGCCCGGATTGGCCCGGGCTCCAGGTGCCGGACCGAGATCAGGCCGCTGATTTGACAGCGTCCTGTCGTGCCGCGCGCTCCCGCGCGTAAGAAGGGGCTCAATTCGGGCTTTAGATCTTCGCGCCGCAATGGTTCACCACAGGCCTGGCAAACAATACCAATGCCGGCATCATGGCCACAGGTGAGATGCTTATAGCGCACCGCGATCTCCTCTCCCGGTGACTTGCACCACGTCTCGCCCCATTCGCGCAGCGCCAGTATGACGGGGGTAGAACGCTCGGCCCATCGCCGTGAGTTCGTATTCGTAACGCGTGGGCTTTTCCATGTAGCGCTTGCGCTCGATCATGCCGTCTGCTTCGAGCCGTTTGAGGCGGGACGAGAGCATCTGCGGCGTCGCCTGCGACTGCGCCAGCAGGCTGTCGAACCTTCGATTGCCCATGAACAGTTCGCGCACGATCAGGACAGCCCAGCGGTCGCCGATAACAGCCTGAGACCGCGCGATCGGGCACAGCGTATCGCTCATCTCGGCCGATGCCGTCATTCAAACCTCCATCGAAGTCCCAGGGCATGTGGGTATGATAATCACATTGACAATAGCAGACTCGCCAACGGGGTGGCCATCCTGGCGCAAGCTCGATCCGGTCGGCGTAGGCGCGGATCTCGAGCGGGGGCCCGAACGGACAACATGCGGCACTGCTCGCAGTCCGGTGAACGACGGCGTCCTGAACGGTCACTTTCCCGGAAACCGCTAATAAAGCCGCGCCCCTCTTGAAGGTATGAAAATCATATCCATCTAGCGGTCACCCGTACCCACACACCGAAGGAAACCCAAATGAGCAAGATCGAAAAAGTCCTTTTCTCCGGCAACAGCCACGCCGCGATCAATCGCGACCCCGACGTCCAGCGCGGTGAGTTCGGCGTCCTCGACCTCAAGCTGTCAGCATCCGGCGGTGACAGCCGCGAGTTCATCGCCACCGAGCTGCACCCGAGAGCCGAGCAGTTGTTTTCAGGCGCGTGGTCGGCCTGTTACATCAGCGCGTTCGAGATTGCGGCCTCGATGAAGAAGGTCACGCTGCCGTCCGACTATTCCGTGGACATCCAGGTCAGCATTGGGTCGGTCGGTGCCGGGCATAGCCTCGGCGCCCGGTTCACCATCCGCGCGCCGGGCCCTGGCAACGGAAATCGTCGAGGCAATCGCGCACCTGGCCCATCAGATCTGCCCGTATTCGAAGGCTGTGCACGGCAACATCGAGGTCGGCCTGAACGTCATCACGGTGTGATCGGACAAGGCATTCTCGCTCCGCATACATCGCAGGCGATCACATCGCAGGCGAGTTAACGCTGCTCAACACTCTCATTCACGAAGGAATTCATCATGGAAAAGATCGAAAAACTCCTCGCCTCAGGCAACACCCACGCTACGGTCAATCGCGCCCCCAATGTCGAGCGCGGCGAGTTCGGCGTCTTCGACCTCAAGCTGTCGGCGCCGGGCGTTGAAAGCCTCGAGTTCATCGCCACTGAGCCGCACCCGAGAGCCGAGCAGTTGTTTGCCGCTGCCTGGTCTGCCTGTTACACGACAGTGTTCGGGATAGCGGCCCAGCTGAAAAAGGTCACGCTGCCGCCCGACTATTCCGTGGATATCCAGGTAAACATTGGGCAGACCGGTGCCGCGTGGTTCCTCGGCGCCGAGTTCACCGTCCGCGTGCCGGGTCTGGCAACGGAAGTCGTCGAGAAAATCGCGCAGCTGGCCCATCGATCTGCCCGTACTCGAAGTCTGTGCACGGCAACATCGAGGTCGTCACGAACATCGTGACGGTGTGATCGGATATAGCGCGCGATAGCCTCTTCGCACGCCACTAGACCGTGAATCCCTCCGTCGCTGGGCCGTCGCGCATCGTCGCTCTTCCTGCGTGCCGGCCACAGCATCGGATGGGTCACGGTTTATTTGCCAAGGAGACCCACATGACTAGCTGCGACGCGCCCAGTAAAACCGCAGCCGAAATCCCGATAGGAGGCGCGGTCAACATGAAGCTGGAGGTCGTCGTTCTGCCAGTGGCTGACGTCGAACGCTCGCTGCAGTTCTACAAGAGCCTCGGATGGAGGCTTGACGTCGACCGCGTGAGCGGCGAACGGCGGACCGTCCACTTCACGCCGCCCGGCTCCAGCTGCTCGATACTCTTTGGCACAAACGTAACGCCGTCCGCGCCCGGTACGGCTCAGTTGCTCCACCTTGTGGTCGCCGATATCGAGGCGGCGCAGGCCGAGCTCGCCGCCAAGGGTATCGAGGCGAGCGGGATCTTCCACGACGCCCGCGGGGGCTACAACAGGTTCGACCTCGACCAGCGGGCGAGCGGTCCCGATCCAGAGCGTCGCACCTATGCGTCCTACCTGACGTTTAATGATCCTGACGGCAACAGCTGGCTCTTGCAGGAGGTCACGGCCCGGCTGCCGGGCCGGATAGACTCCCATGAGACCAGGTTCGCCAGCGTTGCCGACCTGGCCGGCGCCATGCGCCGCGCCGCGGTCGCTCACGGCGAGCATGAAAAGCGGATCGGCGGCCTGACCCGAATTGGCCCGACTGGTACGCCGCCTACTTGGTGGCGGAACAAGCGGGCGACAAACAGCCGTCATGAGCAGCGGCCGAGCTCGTATCGCCGCGAGACGAGCTCGGCCGCGCCGTCAGCTCAGCGGGACCTGGAAACCGGGATCGGCCTTGGCCATGGCGCGCTGAAAGGCCGGCCGCTCGCCGATCCGCTGCAGATAGGCCTTTATGTTCGGATAGGGCCCAAGGTCCCGCGGCGCGAACATCCGCATGGTGGTCAGCCCGAAGACGCTCATGATATCGGCGGCCGTGAAGGCGTCGCCGGCGAGATAGGGCGTTTCGCCGAGCCGCGCCTCGATCTGGCCGTAGGCGCGATTGAGCCGGTCGCGGAGCAGCCCCAGGAGCGGGTTCTCGCCCTTGGGGTCGATCATCTGGGCGATCAGATCGACCATGGCCGACGGCATCAGCGAGCCATTGGCGAAATGCAGCCAGAACAGATAGTCGGTGTAGCCGGGCTGGCCCGGGCGTACGGTGAGCCGGCTGCGCCATAGGTCGCGATGATGTATTCGATGATCGCGCCGGACTCGCCGAGCGTGAGCTCGCCGTCGGTGATGACCGGCGCCGTGCCGAAGGCGTGAGCGCCCGGTACTCTGCCGGCGCCAGCCGGGTCTGCGGATCGCGCTGGTAATGCTTCAGCTCAAACGGGATGCCGAGCTCCTCACAAAGCCAGACGACCCGGTCGGACTGCGAAATGCCGAGATGATGCACGACGATCATGAACGCGAGCCTCCTGCTGTGGGATCGGAGGTTATAGCGCCTGTCCGCTACCTCGCGCCACCTTGGAGGTTAGCCGGGGCAACACGCGCAGGTAGTTCACTCCGGGCGCCTGAAAGCCGCCGATGAACGTCACCGGCTCGCCGCTCTCGTCCAACCACCTCGCCATCGGTCAATCCGTCAAAACCTCAATGCAAGGACACTGGTCGATTCCTGAGGGGCCGCCCGACAGCGTGATGGGTGACGCGATTGTTCAGCCCTGACGGAAAGTCATTCCTGGCGTGCAGGCATTATCGGCGCTCGTGCCACTCCCCATGTCCTCTTCATCAGAACGCCAGGCCCTCGACCGTCTTCGTCCCGAGCCTCACGGATTGATCGAGCGTTGGACACCGTCCACGAGAGGGAGGTCTGCCATGAATAGAATGTTGGTATTGAGCGGCGCGATGGTCCTGGCGCTTGCGGGGAGTGGGACGGCGAGCGCCAGCACCCAGATTCTCGATTGCTACGGCGCGAAAGGTCGGGTTGTTGCCTGCGCGGCCGATTTCGGCCCCGCCGAGCCGGTTCCTGCTGCCAGCCATCAGTTCCATCGAACCGACAGGCGGTCGACGTCGCCGACGGAGGAGGAGATTGTCGTCGTCGGGGTCAGGCCTGACGGGGGATGCGATCCCGACAGACTCGCAAACCGCGACGCGATCGAGCCGCCCGGGGCATGGGTGGTGATTGGGTGCCGGTCGTCGCGACGAGCCCGGAAGACAAGCTGCAGCAATGGCAGGCGACCTACCTCAGCGGCGAGCGTCTATCGGACAAGCTGCACTTCTAGCTGGGTCGACACGGACCCCACGGGACCAGCAATCCGGTGCGTCGCAACGGATTGCCGCCCCGGCCGCAAAGGCAAAGTGGCAAAGCATCGATCACGCGGTCCCGGGGCGGGCGGATGCAGCAATCCATCTCACGCGGTCCGCAGTTGCCTCGGAGGCTTGGCGACGGCCCGCAACGGTAAAAAATAAGTCCATCTCTTCCGTTTGGCGGACACAGCCGCGATGCTCGGGCTGTCTGAATTGGTAGAGCCCGCTCGCGGCTCGTGGAGGCGCTGGCCGCACAGCTATTGCAACTCCTCATCGGCGACGATGGTCGCGTCCGCTCAAAATCCCGCGCGCCGCGATATCCAATTATCACTGCGTCCATATAGAATAGTAAACGCGATGGTAATATTCAGAAGGCGACCTTGCTATCGAGTTTCCATTGAATTCATCAATCGGAAGTGATAGCTGAGTCTGGAGGTATCGGCGTGTATCGGCAGGAAACGGAAGGCATACGCCGTGACTGACAAGCACCAGACAGTTGAAAAGCGGGTCGGCATATGGATCGACGAGGCAACTCGCCGCGAAGTCGTAACTCTTCTCAGACAAGCTCGTGATCACGCCGCTGCGTCGCCAAACAGCGGAGGCGTGCATGGCGTGGCCGGTCAGATCGACGGACTGCTTCCAAAGCTCGCTCGATGACAGCAGCGAGTGCTTCAAGATCGACGATTTCAAAACAGGATGATTGCCTACGGGACCGATCGACTGTGAGCGCGAGTGCCGGGTCACAGCTGTCGCATATGCTCCGGTCGGGCCTCAGCGCCCGCTACTCGGCTTTCGAAAAGTCGTGCTCATAGGCATCCCTCGCCAAGAACCGACTGTAAGCCGTGAGCAACCAAGTGGCCAAGGGATCACGGATGCGACCGCACCGGCGGATGGGGTATGAAAATCCGCCGGCTTCGTAGGTACCGTACTTCGCGAACGCCCTCTTCGGTGAGCCCCGCGGAATGATGGCCGGGGCAAGAAGAAGATCGGCTACGGCGTCTTTGTACTTGCTACGGGCATCCTCGATCTGCTTCTTGACTTTGTCGAAATGGCTTCTGAGCTTCGCGTCGCGGTTCTTCCATGCCCTGCTCGGAAGGCTTAATGCCGGGTCAGGCGCAGCGCTCAGGTGACAACGCCCGTCCTTGTTGAAAGCGGCCAAGTCGAGAACTTGGAGATTGGCGGGCGTGGCGGCGGCGAACTGGACAACGGCCCGTTGCGCACCGTTGTGATCGAAGCGCTCTAGCGAAAAATCTAACCCGTCTTTCATGTCAGGTGCTTCGCCTAACGATCCGGTGCGAACTGGTGCGAGGACAGCAACCTTGAAATTCTCCTCACGCACACGCTCACCATCGCTGCGCACCATCAAGTCGCAAGGCTGGGCGATGAGAACCCACAATTTTAGTTGTTCGCCTTCGCCGATCTCGAAGAGATCGCCGTTGCGAAGAGGATCGTTGTAGCCGTTGACCAGTTGGTCGCTCTCGTAGAGCTCTTGCCGGCGTAGCGTGTGGAGCCGTTCTTGGGAGGCTGCGGAAAGCGCTCGACCAATATCGGCGATTCCCTGGACGGTCCGCGCGGCAGCGCCGAATTCACCGACACGGGCCTTCTGGAGGATCTGGGCTTTGACCCGATCCTTCTGAATAATGCCGTAGAGGCGGATCAGGGTCTCGAACTCCGAGACACCTTCGTCTTCGGACGATTTGACGATCATGTGCTCGAAATCGATGGGTCTAGGTCCGCAAATCGCTCCAAAGCCTCCTTCAGTGCTTCCTCGAAGGCTTCATGCGCCACGCCCTTCATTGTCTGGCAATAGGTGTTGATGAGCGTGCGATAAACGGCGCCATAGAAGGCAGGCGCGTCGTCCAGTGTGGCCTTGGCGATCGGCATGAAGAACCGGAGGTCAAGGTTCTCCGATTTCGCCAGTCGGTGCCACGAGGCGACTTCGTCCCCTTTCCCCACCGTATGCGTCAGCATCCCGCAGAACCACCGCGTGCCAAACCCCGCCTTCTCCTTCTCCGCCATATCTCGGATGATCTCAGACCCCTTGGTGAAGCCCAAGGCCGCGTCATCGACCTCCAGCTCCTGGTCGAACAAGAATACGGTGCGACGTTCTTCGGTGCATTCGCCGATCAGGGCGTCTCGTCGCTCGTGCCAGGCGTGGGGGGTAAGTAAGTGCGCGATCGTTCCCTCGGGCAACAAGTCCTGTAGGCGCCCCAGCGCCTCGCTCTCGGCGGCGTCGTAGCTCTGGGCAGCCAGTACTCCGCGAAGGGCCGCCAGCCCTCAGCGTCGAGTTCACCAAGTCGGGCGGTCACCTGTTCCAGCAAGGCGTCGTTCTCAAGTGTCAGCGCGACACCCGGAAAGAAGTCGGCCAACGGCTCCTTCGCCGCTTCGTTCTCCGCCAACACCTTGATGACGGCGCCAGCGTCGGTCTGGAGTTCGGCCTTGTCGTCAACGAAGACGATCTTGGTGATTTTCAGATGAGCGAAGAGTTGCGCGAGCCTGGCACTGGTGTCGTCGATCGCCGCTCCCCGCCCTCGGCGGGCGATGCCTCGACCTCTGCTTCGACCGCCACTGGCGGAACGGCCGTTTCCACGCCTGCGGTCGGTTGAGCAGCGACCGGCTCAGCCGCAGCCCCTGCCTTGGCGATTCAGGTGTGTCAGCCATCGACGATCCCTGAGAGATCCAGCGAGAAAATATACCTGCGGTCGTGTTCGTTACGCTCACTCAAGAGCGAGATCGTGCACCCCATCGACTCCAGAATCTGGGCGCTAATGAAGAGGCCCAGTCCTCGCCCCTCGTCCTTCGGCTTCAGGGTAATGAAGGGCTCGAAAAGCGCGTCCTCGACGGCTGGATCGACACCGCCGGCATTGTCCCAAATTCGCAGTCGAGGCGACGCATAAGAAATTGTCAGCTTCGGCTCGAAATCCGCCTTGCGGGCCTGCGCTTCCTTCAGCCAATACTCGGCGTTCAGTACGAGGTTATCCACGACCTGCGTCAACCTCCCGCGGTTGGTCTTCACCGAGAAATCGGCACTGCCCGGCGCGAATTCCGACTGAATGCCGATATCGGCCCATCGATCCGCGAAGTGCTCGCGGATGTCTTCGATGAGCTTCGAGACCGGGAAGGCCTCGATCTTGTCGCGCTGGTAGCGGAGCGACGGCGACAAATGGCCGATCTGCCGGCGGAGCGCTGACGCCGCCGCGGTGACATCCTGGCCCAAGATCAGAAGGTCTACGTTCGGCGGCGCGGATTTCTTCGCGCGTGTCACGGCCGCGGACGCCTTTTGCATCAAGCGATCGGTCTGGTTCTGGACTTCGTGGGACAGCGCCTCGGCGAGCAGCCCCAAGCCTGCCAGCTCGGAGGAAGTCCTGGAGCTGATCCGCCAAGACATCCAAACGCGGAGACAGCAGAGCCACGATGTCGGCGAGGTCCTTGGCTTCCGACGCGTATCCGGTCAGGTCGGAGACCAGCACCTGGGACGCTTCGAGCGCCTGTTGGGCCTCGGTGAGCAGGCCCGCCAGCTCCCGCTCGGTAGCACTCGACAGCAGAGGCGCCTGCTGAATGCGGGCGGTCACCGCGGCGATCTTCTGCCGCGCGGCCGTCGTGTTGGCGTCCAGTGATCTGGCCGCTTTGCTGTAGCTCGCCAATCGGCGCGCCACACTTTCGGCGTCCGCAATCGCCATCCGTCCACCTTCGAACGGCTTGGATCTTTCAGAAAGCTCTACCTTGTAGACGTTGAAATTTCGCCTGATCCATGCATAAAAGCCACCGATCATATCGACGGCCTGGCTCATCAGGCGCCTGAAATTTTGCGAGTAAGGGTTAGAAACAAACCCTTCTCGGTCCGTCTTCTCCTTGAGATGGCCGTTCGCCGCCTCGCTGATTGACACAAAGCCGATGACATTCTGCGGCCGCAGGCCGTAGTAGGAGGTCGCGCTGGTCTGCTGAGCGCTAAGGCGCAGCCAATCTTCGCCGTTCAATCCGTAGGGTTTGATCGCGAAGCCATCGCGGAACACCTTTATGCCTGCGTGAAGCTGTACAATCGCTTTGACTTCGCTCGTATTTGCCAGACCGCAAGTTTGGCTCCGATCTCATCGTCTCGGAGTAGAAACTCATCGATCTCGGCGTGGAATGGCCCGGGGTCGGCAGCGACCAGCGGCGTATCTAGGCCGTCGGACGGCGCCTTTTCAGCGCCGCCCAGTGCCGACAACGGCACGCGGTACGCGAACTCCAAGAAGTAGCTCGGATCATCACTGAGTTTGAAATCGACGGGGGCCTTTCGCCCTTTGAGGTAGTCGAAGAACGAGTGGCCGTTGTCTCGCACCAGCAGTTGCTCGTAAGCGTCTCAACGTCCTGATTGCCGCGCAGCTTCACGAGCCGGAATTTCCCGGTCAGCTCCATGGCGCCGTCGACGAAATCGATGACAAACTTCCCAACGGCGGCGCCGCGGACCTTCGCCGAAACCTGCCCCAGGTCGATTGGTCGCCCGTCGATGCGGAGCGTCACCAAGAAGGGACGCGCCTCGGCGAACGGCGAGATAATCTGCGAGAGATCGGCGATCAATTTCTCGACCGCGCGCCCACGCCAAACCTCCGCGTTCCTCAGGCCGGAGATGACGAGCATGGTCCCAATACTTCGAACAGCCTTCGTCGATGGCTCGATAGAGACCGGGACCTCGCTGAGGCTCTTGTCATCGGTGAACGCGTCCCAGGCGAAGGCGACGTGCAGTGTATCCGCGTCTCCGTCCTTGCGGGTGTAGAGTTCCAGGTTCTGGCCCAGCTTCTGAGTGCTGAGGCGGCCTAGGCCCTTGTCGCCGAGCGGTGTCCGCCCCTTTGGCGTGGTTTGTCCGGCGGCTTTCATGGTCCGCTTGCCGGACAGCGAGATCATCAACCAACCGCGCTCGATGTCGGCGCTGTTCATTCCCATGCCGTCGTCGTCAACGGTCACATAGCCGCCGGCCTTCGGGAACTTACTCTCCTCGCCAGGCGGCGTGTCGACCGTGTTGACGACGACGTGCGCATAGGTGGCGTCCGCGTCGTAGGCGTTCTTGACGAGTTCGACGATCGCCGTGACCTCATCCGAGACCAGCTCGTCGCCGAGTTGCCTGACGACGGCCGCGCTGATGTCGAAATGCGGATTGGCCATGCGGATTAGGCCTCGATCTTACGGACGAGGAGTATCTTCTCTTCGCGCATGGTCGCCGAACTGGCGTTACGGTCGGGCATACGCTTGTGATGAATCCGTCGCGTCAGGGTGGTAACCACCTTGCAGTCCAGGCCTTCGACAAGCTCGCCGAGCACCAGGTCGGTTGGCACCTGCTTGCCGGCGATGTTGCGATTGCCGACAGTCCAGATCATGTAGCCGTCCGGTTTCATCACATTGATGATGCTGTCTAGGCTAGCCCCGAAGTCCCTATAGAAGCGGATCAGCCTGGCCCGCGCATCGTCCGGCTTGGCAGGCAGTCCATCTGCGAAGCATTTCAGCCGAGGCGACGCTTCGAGCAACTTCGCCTCAGTCCACACCTTATCGCTCGTCGTGCCGCCGAGACTGCGACGATCGATCTCGTGGGTCGTTCGGAGGGTCGCGATATCCGCTTCCGGGTCGATGTCTTTGAAATCTATCCAGTGGAGCGGGAGATAAGAGTGCTGACCATAGGTGACCGTGGTCAGATTGTCTCCGTAAGGCGGAGAGGTCATCAGCAGGTCGAACGGCGCGGCGTCAGCCCAGTAGTCCTGAGCGTTACGCGTGTCCCCGAACCGCGCGTAGGTCTCGGCGACATACTTAGCGGACTTGAGCTGCTTGGCTTCATTCAGCCGACGCCTGAACGTCGAGAAGCTCGCGGCATTCTCTCGGGCCAGGTCGCGGAAAACGGCGATCGGCGACAAGGCCCGCTTTTCGATCTCGGACGCCGGCCGCGCATGCAGCTTGTATGTTGAGGTTCGATCGTTGCTCGTCAGTCTAACGGTCTCGGCGAGGGTGACCCACAGAAACCGCCGGACCCAAAGGTCATCACACTGGCGGATCGCGCGCCGCAGGCGTGACAGTTCCAGCGAGACATCCGCCTGGAACCACTTTTCGCGGTTCGCCATGGATGTCTCGATTGTGTCTCGCCGATCAGCTGCAGCCTTATTGGCCACCTGCTCGGCTATTGCGCCCACCGTAAATTCCACCGATCGGGCGGTCCGGACTCGACTGATGAGCACCGCTAGCGGGTTGATGTCGTTGCCGTAGACATTGAGGCCATAGTGCATCCCGCTCACTAGCGAGGTGCCCGATCCCATGAAGGGGTCGTAGACCGATTGGATGTCCGGCCAGGCCTCCAGCACCGCGCCGAGCAATCGGCGCTGAACCAGAGGAACCATCATCGCTGGATACTGGAAGATGCTGTGCGCGCTGTCGGTTCGATCTCGGTCCTTCGACGACCAAAAATCGGGATCAGCGCCCTTGGCGTCGAGGAGCTTCAGAAGCTGCGCGTCAATATCCAGCGGCGTTCGGATGAACAGTGAGTTAGGATCGCGATGTGCTACAAGAGTCATTAAGCGCTCGTCCTGAGCCAGCATACGTCCTAAGCCAGCGTAGTTTCCCGTGCAGTTTGGCGATCAGCGCGAAATCCCGGTCCCGAGCCCCGCCCCCACGCCTTAGGGCGTGATGATAGTGGCATTCCATGATTCCGTGAAGGCACCATCTTTCGGCGCTACCACTCGATTGTGGGCGACGATGATCGACCTCTGTGGTTAGCAAGTTGGAGGAGTTTGAACCGCGTTGGCTTTGCCGGAGGTTAGACGTTTAACGCGGTGTCTGGCGAATGTCCGGTGTTGGGAAGTCTTGGTGGCCGGCTGTACGACCAAAATGGGGAGCAATCCAGCCATAGTCACGCCACGAGCGCGAGGACCGCTCCCCACCCATCTCAGACGGTCGAGGTCGGAGCCGGTTTGCGCACTTTCGGAGATGCCCCAGAACGTTGGCTTCCTCGGCAAGGGGTTCGTTCGAGCAACAGCCGACTTTCCGGTCCGCCATCCCGCCGTTTGGCGATCACCGAGTGATTTATCCGGCAAGCCGGATTGGCGATGAGTTTCCGGACAAATTGATTGCCGGACGGGTTTGCGGACAAACAGCGCATCGTCCGCGCGAGCATGCCGGTACGGGAGCAGGCCACTCCGGACGAGCAATCCCGAGACGCGCAGGCACGAATGTCCGCTCCATCATGCCGGTTGCGCAAAGCGGCCGGTCTGCTGTCGGCCCGATCGAGCCACCAGACGAAATTCGGTTTTTGGTTTCGCCCTCGCAGAGCGGGCCGGCGCAAATCCTGAGCCGACCATCCGAGGGTATCCGAACCGACCGGCGTCAGGGCTGGCTGGGCAGCCAAGCGGCGCTCACGCCGTCAAAACCTCTGTGCACCGATGCCACCCGGGACAAACCGGTTGAACATACCGGCTGGCGCCTGCCCGGGGCGGTTGTGCCATCCTGCGCCGGCCACTCCCTTCGAGCCCCATGGCGGCGCATCGTGACGGCCAGATCCTTTACATCCCTGCTCGTTCTGGGCGTCGTCCTGCTCAATGCCTTCGTCGCGGCGATGGTTGCGCTCATGCTCTATCAGAGCCGGGCGGAAGCGGATGCCAGGGCCGAAGTCTCGACCGCGACGCTGGCCCGGGTGGTCGAGCAGACTATCGCCGACGCGATCAACAAGATCGACCTGGCGCTGCAGACCACGGGCGACGAGATCCAGCGGCAGTCGAAAGCCGACGGCATGAGCCCCGATGGCCTCGATGCTTATCTGGCCAAGCTGACGGCGCGGCTGCCCGAAGTGCAGGGCGTGCGCATCACCGACGCCGAGGGTGTGGTGCAATACGGCTATGGCGGCTCCGGCACTGCGCATGTCTCGCTCGCCGACCGGCCGTTCTTCCAGGCCCAGCGCAGCCGACCGGATGCCGGGCTGGTCTTCTCCGACCCGCTGCTCGGCCGGGTCTCGCATGAATGGGTGCTGGTCGAGACGCGGCGCTACACCCTGCCCGATCCCGACGGCGAGGCGCGCTTCGGCGGCATCATCTATGGCGATCTGTCGATCGACCGCCTGGCCAATCTCTTCGCCGGGCTGGATATCGGTCCGCATGGCAGCGTCACGCTGTGGGACAGCGCGCTGAAAATCGTCGTGCGTTATCCGGAGCCGGAGGGCGGCCGGACCATCGGCCAGCAAATCGCCTCGGACGAGCTGACGCGGCTGGTCGCGGCCGGCAAGACCGAGGCGACCTACCGCACACGCTCGCGCATCAACGACATCGAACGGCAATTGTCGTTCCGCAAGATCGCCGGCTATCCCTTCTATGTCAGCGTCGGCGAGGCGCCCGAGGATTACCTGGCGCCGTGGCGGACCGAGGCCTGGCGGCTCGGCGCCTTCGCCTTGCTGTTCTGTGTGTCGAGCGTGCTGGCGGCCCGGCTGCTGCATCGGAGCTGGCATCGGCAGATCGAAAGTGCCCGGGCGCTGGCGCGGGAGCAATCGCTGCTGCGCTCGCTGATCGACACGATCCCGGACGGGATCTTCGTCAAGGCGCCCGACGGCCGTTATACCGTGGTCAACGCGACCTTCGCCCATAATCTGGCGCAGCCGCAGCAGGCCATCCTCGGCCGCACCAGCGCCGAGCTGCTCGGGCCGGAGCTGGCCGCGCCGCATCAGGCGGCCGAGCAGGCGGTGATCGCCGCGCGGCAGCCGAGGACCGACGACAGCACCGGCGTCACGCCCGAAGGCCTGGTTCTGCAGATCGAGACGACGCGCGTGCCCTTCCTCGATTCTGCCGGAGAAATGCACGGGATTATCGGGGTCATGCGCGATGTGACCGCGCATAAGCTGGCCGAAGACGCGCTGCGCCTGGCCAAGGACGAGGCCGAGGCGGCGACCAGGGCCAAATCCTCCTTCCTCGCCATGATGAGCCACGAGATACGGACGCCGATGAACGGCGTCATGTCGATGGCCGAAATGCTCGACCAGACCGATTTGACCGACGATCAGCGCAGCATGTCGCAGATCATCCGGTCCTCGGCCGCGGCCTTGCTGACGATCATCAACGACATCCTGGATTTCTCGAAGATCGAAGCCGGCAAGCTCGAAATCGAAGCGGTGCCGTTCTCGCTGCTGGAGGTGGTCGAGGGCGCCGGCGAGCTGATCGCCGGCCGGGCCGACGAGAAAGGTATCGGGCTGACCATCGATCTCGATCCGGCGATCCCCGACCGGTTGACCGGCGACCCGACCCGGATCCGGCAGGTGCTGCTCAACCTGATGGGCAACGCCGTGAAATTCACAGAGACCGGCGGCGTCGCGGTGAGCGTCGGCGCGGAACCGGGCGAAGCTGGCGGCCTGCGGCTGCGCTTCGCCGTCAGCGATACCGGCATCGGCCTCAGCGAGGAGCAGCGTGCCCGACTGTTCCAGCCTTTCACCCAGGCGGACGCCTCGACCGCCCGCCGCTTCGGCGGCACCGGGCTCGGCCTGTCGATCTGCCAGCGGCTCTGCACCATGATGGGCGGCAGCATCGGCATCGACTCGGTCCTCGGCACCGGCTCGACCTTCTGGTTCGAATTGCCGCTGGGCGTGGTCGATGGCGCGGTGGATACGCCGGCGGTGGCGATCGCCGATGCGCGCATCCAGGCGCTCGGCTTCGCCGGTCCGGAGCGGGCGGCGTTGGCCCATCTGCTGGCCGGTGCCGGCATCACTGCGATCGAATGGGACGACGCAGCCGGGGGCACTTCATCGATCGTCCTGATGTCCGGGAGTGCCGGCCCATCCGCCTTCGCCCGGCTGCAGGTGCTCGCAACGGAGCTGACCCGCAGCGGCGCCAAGCCCGTGCTGGTCGCGCCGCGCAGCCTGGCGTCGACGCTGGATGCCGCGGAGCGTGCCGGTTTCTTCTCGACGCTGACCCAGCCGATCCAGCGCCATCGGCTGTGGCGCGTCATCGCCGCCGCTTTGGGCCGCGCCGATCTCGACCGACGGGGATAGCGGGGCAACAGGCCCGATCGGCCGCTGGCGCCCGCCGCCGCTCGACCGGGCGCATGCCGCTCGAGGGGCGATCCTGGTCGCCGAGGACAATCGGACCAACCAGATCGTCATTTCACGCCTGCTGTCGCAGCTCGGCTATGCCCATGAGATCGCCGGCAATGGCCGCGAAGCCCTGGCGCTGTGGCGCGAGCATCCCTTCGGCCTGCTGCTGACCGATTTCCACATGCCCGAAATGGACGGGTTCGAGCTGACCCGCATTATCCGAAGCGAGGAGACGGCCCGCCGGCCGATCGTGGCGCTGACCGCCGACGCCTTGCCGGGCACCGGGCAGCAATGCCTCGACGCCGGCATGGACGGCTATCTCACCAAGCCGATCGACAGCGCCGCGCTGGTTGAAACGCTCGAACGGCTGCTGCCCCAGGCGAGCGTGCTGCGCCTGTGCGCCGAAGTGGCGGAGTTTGGCGCAGCAATCCCCGAGATTGACCCGAAAATACTCGATCTTGCTCGGCTTTTGGAGGCCTTTGGCGCATGGGATGCCGAAGCCCGGGGCTTCCTCGACGAGTTCCTGGCCGATGTGCCGCGACTGGTCGAGGCCATTACCGCGGCCCTGGCGACGCCCGATTCCGATGCCGCGCGGGCGGCCGCCCATGCCTTGAAAGGCGCGGCCCGCTCGGCCGGCGCGATGCGGCTCGGACAGATCGCCAGCGACGTCCAGGATTGCCTCGATGGCGGCGATGTCGAGACCGCCGGCATCCTGGCCGAGCTGCTGCCGCCGACCCATGCTGAATTGCTGGACGCGACTGCGTCGCTACGCGCCGCCTGAGGAACCGAATCATGCTGGAATATCAACAGATTTCGATCTTGATCATCGAAGACGACCAGCATACGCGGACGTTGATCCGGCGCATGCTGCTGCAGATCGGCATCCGCTCGATCGTCGAGGCCGAGGACGGCCGGTCCGGTTATGCCGAACTGCTGCGCACGAGACCGGATCTGGTGTTCTGCGACGTGCATATGGAGCCGGTCGACGGGCGCGCGTTCCTGAAGCAGCTGCGCGAGGCGAAGCTACCCGGCATCGCGCACACGCCGGTGGTCTTCCTGACCGGTGACGCACAGCGCGACACCGTCCTGTTCGCCAAGGAGCATGCGATCAACGGCTACCTGGTCAAGCCGGTCTCGCTCAACGATTTGAAATCGCGGATCGATTCGGCGCTGACCCCGGCCTCTTGAGGCAGTGCCGGCGAGCCCGCAATGCAATTGCCTCGCTCCTGACTGCGCAAATCCGTCAATTCTATTGACCCAAACTGCGCACATCGCGCAATCTCCCGAAAAGCTCAAGATAGAGTCGACCGATCGACAGCGAAAATACGCTATCCGCGCAAGGGAGAGACACGTGACGCAATTTCCGATCAAGCGGAGCATCGAGCGCGTTCCCGGCGGCATGATGGTCGTGCCCCTGGTGATCGGTGCGCTGTTCGCGACGTTTCTCCCGGATACGCCGAAATTCTTCGGCTCCTTCACCGGCGCGCTGTTCAGCGGCGCCTTGACCATCCTCGCCGTGTTCTATGTCTGCATGGGTGCCAGCATCGATTTCAGCACGACGCCCTATATCCTGAAGAAGGGTGGCACGTTGCTGGCGGTGAAAGTCGGCATCGCCGTGCTGTTCGGCATCTTGTTTGGGCACGTCCTGGGCGAGGCGCCGATTACCGGCGGCCTGTTCGCCGGCCTCTCGACCCTGGCGATCGTCGCTGCGATGAACGACACCAATGGCGGCCTTTACATGGCGCTGCTCGGGCAATATGGCCGGCCGCGCGATGTCGGCGCCTATTCGATCATGTCGCTCGAATCCGGGCCGTTCCTGACCATGGTGACACTCGGCGTGGCCGGACTGTCCGCCTTTCCCTGGCCGACGCTGGTCGGCGGCATCCTGCCGCTGATCGCCGGCATGCTGCTCGGCAATCTCGACCGCGAGATGCGCGATTTCCTGTCGCGCGCCGTCCCGGTCATGATCCCGTTCTTCGCCTTTGCGCTCGGCACCAGCCTCGATCTCGCCAAGGTCTGGCAGGCCGGGCTGCTCGGCATCGGCCTCGGCGTGGCGGTGCTGGTCGTCACCGGCATTCCGCTGTTCTTCGCCGATCGCCTGACCGGCGGTACGGGCGTCGCCGGAGTTGCCGCCGCCTCGACTGCGGGCAATGCCGCCGCCGTGCCGGCCATCGTCGCCGCGGCGAACCCGGCCTATGCCGCCGCAGCGGCGCCGGCGACGGCGCTGGTGGCCGCGACGGTCATGGTGACCGCCATTCTGGTGCCGCTCGCGACCGCCTGGACCGCCCGCGCCGTGGGCGCCGCGCCCGAGGACACGCCGACCGATGCGCCCTGAAGCCGCCCTGCCCCGGCGCTGGCTGATCGTCGCCGACGATCTGACCGGTGCATCGGATTGCGCGATCGCCTTCGCCACGCGCGGCCAGGCCGCCACCGTCGGCTGGGCCGAAACCGCCGATGCGGCCGAAGCACGGTCTTCTCCTTCGATACCGATAGCCGGCGGCTCTCGGCCGAAGCCGCTATTGCCCGTCACCGCGCTGTGCTCGGCCGGTTGTTCGACGGCGACCGCATCCTGTTCAAGAAGATCGATTCCACCCTGCGCGGCCATCCCGCGCTTGAGACGAAGGCTGCGATCGAGGCTGTGCGCCGCTGCGCAGGCGCGGCCTTCGGCATCCTCGCCCCCGCCTTTCCCGCCACCGGCCGGACGACATTGGACGGGCGGATCCGTGTCAAAGACCAGCCGCTCGAAACGACCGAACTCTGGCGCCGCGATCATGGCTATCCGAGCGCCGATCTCGTCGAGATGCTGGCCAGTGCCGGCATTGTCGGCGAGAAACTGCCCTTGGCCCTGATTCGGAGCGGCCGAGACGCGCTCCAGGCGCGCTTTGCCGATCTCGCGAGCCGCAGCGACATCGTGGCCGTCTGCGATGCCGAAACCGATGCCGACCTCGTCCGCATCGCGGAGGCGAGCCTGCCGGTGAGCGCCACGACCTTCTTCATCGGCAGCGCCGGACTGGCCCATGCCCTTGCTGCCGCGGCCCCTAGCCTGCCGGCGGAACCGGTTGCCTTTGCGGCGACCGGCCAGGGCACGCTCATCGTCGTCGGCTCGCTCGCCGAGATCTCTCGGGCCGCTGCCCGCCAACTCCGGGACACACCCGGCATCCGCTACGTCCCGGTCGAGCCGGCAATGCTGCTCGGCCGCAACCCCGACCTCGCGGCGCTCGCCGGGCGCGTCGCCGCGGGACTCGATGCCGGCGCCGATGTGCTGGTCGAGATCCGGACCGACGACGCGCCGGATCTCTCGATCGGCCCGCGCCTGGTCGAAGCCCTGGCGGAGGCGCTGACCCCGGCCGCCGCGCATCTGGGCGGCCTCGCCGCAACCGGGGGCGAGACGGCGGCGGCGCTGCTCTCGCGCTTCGGCGTGAGCGGGATCCGGCTGGTCGACGAGATCGAGCCCGGCGTCGTCCTCGGCCTTACGCTTGGCGCCCTCGCCATCCCCATCGTCACCAAGGCTGGCGCGTTCGGCGATGCCGGCAGCCTGGCCCGCAGCGCCGAACACCTGCGACTCCTCAGGCAAAAGGAAAACCCATGACCCGTCCGACCATAGCGATCACCATGGGCGATGCATCGGGCATCGGTCCGGAAGTCATCATGAAGGCGCTCATGCACCCGGAAGTGCATGACATGTGCAACGCCCTGGTCGTCGGCGATGCCGAACGCCTGCGCCAAGCCGGGGCGATCGTCGGCGCAAAACTCCGTGTGGACGCCCTGAGCGAGGCCTCGGCGGCGCACTTCGAGCCGGATGCAGTCGAATGCATCGATCTGAAGCTGATCCCGAAGGACCATCCCTTCGGACAGGTCTCCCCGGTCTCCGGCGAAGCGGCGTTCCGTTATATCGAGCGGGCGGTGAGAATCGTCGAAGCCGGCATGGCCGACGGCATCTGCACCGCCCCCTTGAGCAAAGAGGCGCTGCACGCCGCCGGGCATAAATATCCTGGTCATACCGAGCTGCTGGCCGCGCTGACCGGCACGCCCGAAGTGTCCATGATGCTGACCTCGCCCAAGCTGCGCGTGATCCATGTGACGACCCATATCGGCCTGATCGACGCGATTGCGCGGATCGAGCCCGGCCTGGTCGAGCGGGTCATCGGCCGCGCCCAGGCGACGCTGGTCGCGGCCGGTATCGCTCACCCGCGCATCGGCGTCTGCGGCATCAATCCGCATGCCGGCGAGAACGGGCTGTTCGGCCATGGCGAGGAGGCAGAGAAGATCGCCCCGGCCGTCGCCGCCTGCCTGGCCAAGGGCTGGAACGTCAAGGGGCCGCTGCCGGCCGATACGCTGTTCTTCCTGGCCGGGCGCGGTGACTACGACATCGTCGTCGCGATGTATCACGACCAGGGCCACGGCCCGATCAAGGTGCTCGGCCTCGAAGCCGGGGTGAACATCACCGTCGGGCTGCCGGTGATCCGCACCTCGGTCGATCATGGCACCGCCTTCGACATCGCCGGCACGGGCGTCGCCGATGAGCGCAGCATGATCGAGGCGCTGCGCCAGGCGGTCGAGCTGGCGCCCAAGCAGGCGCATTGACGGCTTGGCCATGCGCAGCAAGGAACGGCGCGCGATCCTGCTGGACGCGCTGCGCGGCGGCGAGGCCGATGTCGAGGCGCTGGCCCGGCGCTTCGACGTCTCCGCCTCGACGGTGCGCCGCGACCTGCAGCTCTTGTCGAACGCCAACGCTATCAAGCGTACCCGCGCCAGAAGAGAGCCTGAGCGAGCGACAGGCGATCAATGGTGCGCAAAAGGAAGCAATTGCGCGCGCTGCGGCGGCGGCCTGCTGGCGGGATGACGACGGTGCTGAGTGCCACGATGCCGGCTCGACCGTAGCGGCCCTCGGCCGGCTGCTGCGCGGGACGCCGGCACCGGGTCATCACCAACAGCCTGCCGCTGGTCGCGGCCTTGTCGGGCGAGCCGGACATCGACCTCACCCCTGCTCGGCGGCGCGCGTACGCACGACCAGCATGAGCACGATTGGTCCCACTGGCGATCGACGCGATGCACCGGATGACGGCAGACACGCTGTTCACCAGCAGCCGACGGTCTCGCGGCCGAGCGCGGGCTGTGCGAAGCGAGCCTCGACCAGATCGCCTTGAAAAGCCTGATGATGCAGCAGGCCCGGCATGTCCGTCGTGCTCGCCGATTCGACCAAGCTTGGGCGTGGCAATCAAGACTTCTGGGCACCGCTCCCAGCGCAGTTGGACGCTCGTGGACCGATGCGTGCGCCGCTGCCGCGCAATGCGAGGCTTTCGCGAGCTGCGGGCGCACGGATCATCCGCGCGGAATAGCGCCTGCATCATGTCGGCGACCTGGCCGAAGGCTTGCGGGCACGGTCTGACGGTCTAGCCAGCCGCAGAGGCCTTGAAGCAGGTGAGCGCCGCGCGTCGCCCGGGCTTCCGGCGCGCCGCCGTCGAAGACTGCCGGACGTCAGAGGAAGTTTTCCTGGATCATATCGATCAGGTCGTGAGCCTGTCCGCCGAGCACGGCCCGCGCCGAATAGAGGGCCATGCCATAGGCTGGTCCAAACTCGATCGCCGGAGGCATCACCCAGGGTCATGCTTTCGACCTTCACAGTGAGCAGGGGCGGGGCCCGGTTGAGCCAACCACTCCCCGATCGCCGCCTCCAGCTCGTCCGCTTGGCGACGGTGCGGCCCCATAACCCCATCGCCTTTGCGACCACGCCGAAATCAGGATTTTGCAGATGGTGTTAGAGCGGCAGCATCCCCTCCGATTTCTGCTCTTATATCGATGAAGCCCAGTCTTTCCAGTTGTCGAACACCGCGATCTTGATGGGCAGCTTCTCCTGGACCGCGGTCATCAGATCGCCGAACAGGCATCCCGATCACCGCCATCGCCGAGAGGAGCGATGACTTGGCGGCCGGCGCCGCCTTTTGCAGGCCGAGCGCGGTCGGCATGGCAGCCGCCATGGTTCCGTGCAGGAGGCTGGCATAGAAGCGCCGCTTGGCGGTGGCCGTGAAATAACGATGCATCCAGACGGTCGGCGTACCGTCATGCCCGCCACGAGGGCATCGTCGGCCGCCGCCCGGTCGATGAGTTCGGTCAGGTAGATCCGGAAATGGTGTCGCGTCGTTTCGGCGCGGCCTTCTCTTTCTGGTGGGCGATCACCGTCGCGTGGCGCTTGACGAAATGATCGCGGAAATGGGCGTCGATTTTTTCCTGCAGCCGAGGGATCAAGGCTTCGAGCGTCGCCTTGATGTCGCCAACCAATCCCGCGGTCACGGATGGCGGCGGCCCAGATGGGTCGGCTCGATGTCGATCTGCACGATCTTCGCGTGCTTGGGATAGAATTGCCGCCAGGCGAAATCCGCGCCGAGCAGCAGCAAGGTGTCGCACTGAAGAACGGCGTGATAGGCCGCCTCGTTGCCGATGATCCCGGTCATGCCGACATTGTGCGGATTGTCGTATTCGAGGGAGGTCCTTGCCCCGGCTCGTATGGGCGATCGGCGCCTTGAGGATCTCGGGCCACGCGAAGAATCTCGTCATGCGCGGCCGCGACAACCCGACCCGCCATAGATGGCGATCTTCTGGCCGGCATTGATGATGTCGGCAATATCGTCCAGATCGGCATCGGTCGGACGGACGACCGGATGGCTCGTGTGCACCGTGAACGCACGTCGTCATGGACGTCGGAATGCGAGATGTCGACCGGCACGATCAGGACTGCCGCGCCGCGCTTCGCGATGGCCGTCTGGCAGGCCATGACGGTCTTGCGCCGGGCCTGTTCGGGGGTCAGGATCATGTCGCAATAGACGCTGCAGCTCCCGTAGATCGCCTTGAAGTCGACTTCCTGGGGAAAGTCGAACCCCAATTCGTCGCGCACGACCTGGCTGGCGATCAGGATGACAGGCGCGCGATTGCGGTTTGCCTCGACGATGCCGTTGATGAAATGCAGGCTGCCGGGACCGCAGCTTCCGGCGACCCGCGGTGAGGGTGCCGGTCAACGAGGCTTCGCCCTGGGCGGCAAATGCTCCGCCTCTTCGTGGCGCATACCCACCCACTCGATCGTGCTTTGCGAAATGTGGTGCGCGATCAGGTTGAGAGTATCACCGACGACGCAATAGCAGTTTCTCACGCCAGCCGCTCTCAGCGTCTCGACGATGACCTGGGCTACCTTCTTACTCATTGCAGAACCTCACTCACATTTCGTTTGGGCGGTGTCCTTGCGCTCGGCCCCTCGGGGGAGTTTGCGGCAAAGCCCTGCTCGATATATCCCCCGGATGGGGGGGTACGGCGGTGCCGGTCGGGGGCAGCCGAGGCGCGGAGGTGAACATGGGCTAGCGCGCAGTCGGCCCCCCACGGGATCAGCCGCGGAGTGCCCGACGAACGAAGCGCGCGAGGCCTTTGCACCTCTCCGGAGGGCGAGAAAGTCGCACACAAAGCACATCTTTCTCAAGCCGGGTAGTCAGCGCCCGCGCAGAGGCCGTATCCCGCAGCCAGTCTCTCGGCCTAGTATAGCGTCCTGCAGTGAGGCCAAGGGGAATTCCGGGCATGACGGGCACGACCGAAACCTCGGCATTTCGGATCGACGTCATCAATCTGTGCGTCTGGCGGCGGAATG
>JBBCHB010000075.1:0-46589 GCA_037200015.1 Aliidongia sp.
ATGGAGCTGCAGATCGATCGCGTGCCGAGTCCGATCGGCCTGGTGCTGCTGGTCACCGATGATACCAGCCTGGTTTCGCTCGATTTCGAAGGCTATGAGAGCCGCATGCACGCTCTGCTGGCCAAGCGCTACGGTGCGTATCGCCTGGCGGAGAGTCGCGATCCGCTTGGAGCATCGGGCCGGGTCGCGGCGTATTTCGCCGGCAATCTGGAGGCCGTCGACGACATCCCGGTCGAGACCGGCGGCACGGCGTTCCAGCGCGAGGTCTGGCAGGGGCTGCGCCGGATCCGCGGCGGCACGGTAACGAGCTACGGCAAGCTGGCGGCGACGCTTGGCCGGCCTTCCGCCAGCCGGGCAGTCGGCTATGCCAATTCGCTCAATCCCGTGGCGATCGTGCTGCCCTGCCATCGCGTGATCGGCGGCAATCGCGACCTGACCGGCTATGCCGGCGGGCTCGACCGCAAACGCTGGCTGCTCGCCCATGAGCGAGCGGTATTGGAATAACCATCGATTACGGGACGAATCGGCGCTATCGTCTGCGACGAAACAGCGCGGGTGGCACCATGAGCGTCCAGGACCAGCGTTCCGTCGATCTCACCGCCATCATCGCGCGCGTCAAGGCGATCCTGCTCACCCCGGCCGCGGAATGGGTCAGGATCGACCTGGAACCGGCTTCCATCGGCGGGCTCTATACGGGGTATATCCTGGTACTCGCCGCGATCGGGCCGGTCTGCACCGCGGTCGGCGGGCTGGTCTTCGGTTACGGCACCTGGATCATCCATTACCGTCCGTCGGTCGGCGCGGCTTTGTCCCAGGCGATCCTCGGTTATCTGCTGTCGCTCCTGTCGGTTTTCCTGCTGGCGCTGATCATCGATGCGCTGGCGCCCAGTTTCGACGGGCAAAAAAGCCGGATCCAGGCCTTCAAGGTTGCGACCTATTCCATGACGGCCAGCTGGGTCGCCGGCGTTTTCGGCCTGATCCCCTCGATCTCGTTTCTCAGCCTGCTCGGCCTCTACGGCTTCTATCTGCTCTATCTGGGACTGCCCCGGCTGATGAAGTCGCCGGAGGCCAAGGCACCGGTCTATACGCTGGTCACCATCGTCGCGGCGATCATCCTCTATTTCATCGCGGCGGCGATCATGGTGCCGGTGGTCGGCCTCAGCACGCTTGCTTCGCTGAGCCCGACCAATCCCGGTATCGCGCCGGGCGCGCAGAGCAACGGCACGATCGACTTGCCCAATGGCGAGCATCTCGACGTCAACAAGCTGCAAAGCGCCGCCAACCAGATCGGCAGCATCGCCAAGCAGTTCGAGCAGGCGGCGAACAACCCGAACGCCCCGCCGGCGCCTCCCGTCAATGCCATCTCGGCCGACAAGCTGAAGGCGCTGCTGCCCGACAGCCTGCCCGGCGGCTTCAAGCGCACCGAAAGCGAAAGCGGTGCCGTGCTGGGTACGGTCCATGCCGAGGCGACTTATGGCAACGGCACCAAATCGATCAAGCTGAGCGTCACGGATCTGGCGGCGGCCGGGGCCCTCGCCTCGATCGCGGCGGCGTTCGGCGTCGAATCCGACCGCGAGACCGCCACCGGCTTCGACAAGGTCGGCCGGGTCAACGGCGTGCTGACGATCCAGCAATACGATCGCACCTCGCAGAACGGCAAATACGGCGTGCTGCTCGATGACCGCTTCATGATCGACGCCGAGGGCACGGTCGGATCCTTCGACGACCTGAAGAACGCGGTCGCCGCCGTCGGGCCGGACCGGGTTACTGCGGCTGAAGTAAGGGCGCTTATACCAAATCTCAGTGAGTGAGACTCTCGTGACGCTCGCGGGGGATTCCCAAGAGCGGCAGGATGTGATTCACCATAGCAAACGATGTGGAGTTTGCTATGGCAGCAGCGGTTCGGCTTCGGGAGGACTACGACGGGGATCAATTGCGCCAGTTGGCGAAGCGGTCTGAGGACGCCGGGCAGACGCGTCGGCTCCTGGCGTTGGCGGCGATTTATGATGGCGGTTCTCGCGGCGCGGCCGCGAAGCTCGGCGGCGTCGGGCTCCAGACGGTTCGGGATTGGGTTGTGGCCTTCAACGCCGCGGGGCCGCTTGGCTTGATTGACGGTAAAGCGCCCGGCAATCCGTCGCTGCTGAACGAGACGCAACGCCAGGCGCTGCTGCAGATCATCGACTCTGGACCGATCCCGGCGGTCCACGGCGTGGTGCGCTGGCGACTGATCGATCTGATGCAATGGGTGCTGGAGGAATTCGGGGTCACCATCAGCAAGCCAACGCTAAGCCGGGAGCTGCGCGCCCTGAATTTGCGCAAGCTCTCGGCGCGCCCGCGCCACCATGCGCAAGACCCCGAAGCCATGACGGCATTTAAAAAAACTTCACCGCGAAGCTGGACGAGATTGCCCGGCGAGATGCGGCGGGCAAGTCGATAGAGATCTGGTTCCAAGACGAAGCTCGGATCGGCCAGAAGAACAAGATCACCCGGCGCTGGGCCAAGCGCGGCACCAGGCCGTCGGCTCCGCAGGATCAACGGACGCGCTCGACCTATATTTTCGGGGCGATCTGTCCGGCAAGAGGTGTTGCGGCCGGATTGATCCTGCCCCGGTGCAACACGGCCGCAATGGCGCTGCATCTGGACGAAATCTCCAAAGCTGTGGCGCCAGGCGCCCACGCCGTACTGCTGCTCGATCAGGCCGGTTGGCATCTCTCCGACAAACTCGACATCCCAGAAAATATCACCTTGATGCCGCTGCCCTCGAAATCCCCCGAGCTCAATCCGGTCGAAAACATCTGGCAGTTCATGCGCGACAACTGGCTTTCGAACCGAATCTTCAGGTCCTACGACGACATTGTCGATCACTGTTGCTACGCCTGGAACAAACTCGTCGATCAGCCTTGGAACATCATCTCAATCGGCCTGCGCGACTGGGCACATGCGTACTGATCACCGAGACTTGGTATTAGAGCGTAAATCCTGTCCCACCGAGAGCTTGTGAAAGTACCGCGAAAGGCTCCGTTCTTAGTGGGGCGAGCGTCCCGCCCGCCTGCCGGCGACCAGCCGGCACAGCCTGTCGCGCGATGGATGATTGCCGGCTCTGCCGGCAAGGCAGGCGGGACGCCCGCCCCAATGGCGTGAGGACGCCGCCGCAAATTTTCACAGCCGCCAAGCGGGCGGGGGTCCGTGCCGGATGCGGCTAAATCCGCCCCCGCCCTAGTAATTCCGGCCAAAGCCCCGGCGTCGCCAGCTCGATCACGTGACCATCCGGGTCGTCGAAATAGAGGCTGCGGCCGCCGGCCGGCCAGGTGACTTCGCTCCTGAGCGCGATGCCCCGGTCGGAGAGGCGCAGGCGCCAGGGCTCATAATCCTCGGCGGCGATGGCGAAGGCCATGTGCAGCCTTCCACTGCCGTCATGGCCGGGGACGATACCGCCGCGGGTCGGCATGTCCTCGCCGCTGGCGCCTTTGCGGAACAGCAGCAACACGCCTTGCCGCCCGGCGTCGAGCGCCACCAGCCGGGGTGTTTCCAGCATCACGGCGAGCTGGAGATGCTGGGTGTAGAACGCGGTCGAGCGGGCGAGATCTTCGACATAGAGCGCGGGTTTCGAGCAGTCCGGAAATCTGCGGCATGGCGCCGGCTCAGAAATCCAGATCGGCGTAATGCGCCGGCGGCGGATGACCGGCGATATGATCGGACAGCAGCGGCCGGAAGGTCGGGCGCGATTTGATGCGCGCATACCAATCCTTGGCCGGCTCGTGCTCGGCCCAGGGCACGTCGCCGATATAGTCGAGCACCGAGAGATGGGCGGCCGCCGCAATGTCGGCCAGCGAGAAATGATCGCCCGCCAGCCAGCGCCGCCGCTCGACCAGGAAGGCGATGTAGTCGAGATGGTAATGGATATTGGCGTGGCCGGCGCGGATCGCGCTGGAGTTCGGATTGCCGTAGCCCATCATCCGCTTCATCATCTTTTCGCCGACGAGGTTCTGCGTGACCTCGCGGTTCATCTTGAGGTCGAACCAGGCGACCAGGCGGCGCACCTCCGCGCGGTCGGCCGGATCGATGTCGAGCAGCAGCCTTTCGCGGTAGATTTCCTCCAGATACTCGCAGATCACGCCCGAATCGACGATCACCCTGCCGTCCGATTCGACCAGCACCGGGACCTCGGCGGCCGGGTTCATCTCGAGATATTCCGCCCGCCTTTCCCAGACGCGCTCAAGCTTCAGCTCGAAATCGAGGTTCTTTTCCTTGAGGACAACGCGGACCTTGCGGGAGAACGGGCAGAGCGGAAGGTGGAACAGGGTGCGCATGGACGGGCTGTGGACCTCCGGGGCGGTAACGAGATGCTATCCTCGCCTCTTCGCCGCGCGACCGCAACGAGTCCCTGCCGATCCGGGAGTGTCACTTGCGGGACGTGGCCATCGATCCAATTTCAGCATCGATCGATAGTTCCTGAACTATAGATCCGCATCGGTCTTCGTCCTACCTTGCAGGCAAGAAGATCGGCGCGTGAAGTGCGCGCCTGACCCGGAGGATGGAGATGTCCGCTCGAACCGTACCGCCCGGCGATACGCCGCGCTATATCCGGCTTCATGGGGACGACAATGTCGCGATCGTCGTCAACGCCTTCGGTCTGCCCGAAGGCACGGTCTTCCCGGACGGGCTGACGCTGCGCGAGTTCGTGCCGCAGGCCCATAAGGTGGCGCTCTCCGACATCGCGGCCGGCGCCCCGATCCGGCGCTATGGCGAAATCATCGGCTATGCCGTCGATTCGATCTCCCAAGGCAGTTGGGTCGCCGAGGACAAGCTGCGCGCGCCCACGGCGCCGGCGCTGGATCGGCTCGACCTGGCGACGCGCGTGCCGCCGGCCCTGCCGCCGCTCGACGGCTACACCTTCGAAGGCTATCGCAATGCCGACGGCACGGTCGGCACCAAGAACGTGCTCGCCATCAGCACCAGCGTGCAATGCGTCGCCGGCACGCTCGACGTCGCGGTCAAGCGGATCAAGGACGAGCTGCTGCCGAAATACCCGAATGTCGATGATGTCGTGGCGCTGACCCATGCCTATGGCTGCGGCGTCGCGATCAATGCGCCGCTTGCCGCCGTGCCGATCCGCACGCTGCAGAATCTGGCGCGCCATCCGAATTTCGGCGGCGAGGGCATGGTCGTCGGGCTCGGCTGCGAGAAGCTGGTGCCGGAGCGGCTGCTGCCCGAGGGCCAGACCGGAGTGCTGCGGCTGCAGGATGAGGAATTCCACGGCTTCGGCGCCATGGTCGACGGCATCATGACCATGGCCGAGGAGCGGCTGCGCATCCTCGATCGCCGCCGGCGCGAGACCTGCCCGGCGAGCGACCTCGTCATTGGCCTGCAATGCGGCCGGCAGCGACGCGTTTTCTGGCGTCACGGCCAATCCCGCCCTGGGCTTTGCCGCCGATCTGCTGGTGCGCGCCGGCGCCACGGTGATGTTCTCCGAAGTGACGGAGGTGCGCGACGCGATCCATCTGCTGACGCCGCGCGCCGTGAACGAGGATGTCGCCCGTGCGCTGATCCGCGAAATGGCCTGGTATGACGACTATCTCGCCAAGGGCGGCGCCGATCGGAGCGCCAATCCGTCACCCGGCAACAAGAAGGGCGGCCTCGCCAATATCGTCGAGAAGGCGCTGGGCTCGGTCGCCAAATCCGGCACCAGCGCGATTGTCGACGTGCTGGCGCCGGGCGAGCGGGTGCGCAAGAAGGGCCTGGTCTTCGCCGCGACGCCGGCCAGCGACTTCATCTGCGGCACGCTGCAGCTTGCCTCGGGCATGACGCTGCAAGTCTTCTCGACCGGCCGCGGCACGCCTTACGGCCTCGCCGCGGCACCGGTCATCAAGGTCGCGACGCGCACCGAGCTGGCGGAGCGCTGGTCCGATTTGATCGACCTCGATGCCGGGCCGATCGCGACCGGCACGGCGACGATCGAGGAGATGGGCTGGCAGGTCTTCCGCCTGATCCTCGATGTCGCGAGCGGCCGGACCAAGCCCTGGTCGGATCGCTGGGGCCTGTTCAACGCCTTGACCTTGTTCAACCCGGCGCCGGTCACTTGATCGCAGGGTGTTCTTCCGCCCGATCCTGCTAAACTGGTTGCAGAGGCCGGGACAAGGCCGCGGACGGAGGGACACCGATGAGCAATCTCGCACGACAACTCGACGACGCCGGACTGGCGCTTGCACCCCTTAGCCCGGTGATCGGCGCCGAAATCCAGGGGCTGGACCTGGCGCAGGCGCAAGCGCCCGAAACCCTGGCGGCGCTGCGTGCGGCCTTGCTCGAATGGAAGGTGCTGTTCTTCCGCGATCAGGAGATCACGACCGAGCAGCACCTGGCCTTTGCCCGCGAATTCGGCACGCTCGAAGTGCATCCCTTCGCACCGCACAAGCCGGGCTATCCCGAGGTGCTGGCGATCACCCATGACCGCGAGAGCCGCGGCCGCGAGAATACCTGGCATAGCGACGTGACCTGGCGCGCGGAGCCGTCGCTCGGTTCGATCCTGCGCGCGCTCGAAGTCCCGCCGGTCGGCGGCGACACGCTGTTCGCCGATATGTACCTCGCCTATGACGGGCTGACCGACACGGTCAAGACCAGGATCGACGGCCGGATGGCGGTGCATGATTTCGGCCATTTCCGCAACCGCATGCGCAAATCCGGCAAGTCTGAAGCCGAGATCGAGGAGTTCAACCGCGCCTATCCGATGGTCGAGCACCCGATCGTGCGCACCCATCCGGAGACCGGACGCAAGGCGCTCTACGTCAATGCCGCGTTCACCCAGCACATCGTCGGCCTGGAGGCGGATGAATCGGCTTCGCTGCTGAAGCATCTCTACGCCCAGGCTGCGATCCCGGAATATCAATGCCGTTTCCGCTGGGCCGCCGGCTCGCTCGCCTTCTGGGACAACCGCGCCTGCCAGCATTATGCCGTCTCGGATTATTGGCCGGCGGTGCGCCGCATGGAGCGCGTCACCATCGTCGGCGACAGGCCGCGCTGAGCGGCCTGTCGCGAAACCAAATCCCGATGTTCAGACCGGCGCGCCGGTCTGGCGCATCGGGTTGGCCCGTGCGAAGGCCTCGATCGCTTCGCAGCGCTCGACGATACGGTTCACCGTCGGGATGTCCGCCGCTTCGAACTTGAACACTTTGCCGACGGCGACGATGCCGGCGACGCAGATATCGGCGATCGTCACCTGGTCGCCGTGGCAGAACACACCGGTCGCCGGATCTCTGGCCAGGCGGGTTTCCATGGCCGTCAAGCCGCGCGACAGCCAGTTGATCTGCCAGGCGCGCCAGGCTGCATCGTCGAATCCGGCTTGTGTCGTCAGATACTTACGGACGCGCGGCACGATCAAGGGATGCGTATCGCTGATGATCAGCGCCGCCAGGGATCGCACCCGTGCCCGGGCATGCAGCTCCTTCGGCAGCAGCGGCGGGTCGGGATAGCGCTCTTCCAGATATTCCAGAATGGCGCTCGACTGCGTGATCGGCGGGTGCCCCGGCTCGATCAGGGCCGGCCACGGCGCCCTCGGGGTTCACGGCCAGGAAATCCGGCGCGAATTGCTCGCCGGTATCGAGATTGATCGGGATTTCCTGCGCCTGGATGCCCTTCAAGCCGAGGGCGACACGCACCCGATAGGCCGCCATCGAACGCCAGAAGGCGTAGAGCTTCATTTGGGGCTCGGTCATATCGATCGTCCTGTTAGAGGTAGTTCTCCGCCGCCCTCCATCTCGAAGCGGTCGGGCGGACCTTCCCAGGTGATGCGGGCGTGGTCCAGCACATAGACGCGATCGGCGTGGGGGAGCGCAAATGTCACATTCTGCTCCCCGAGCAAAACGGTGATCGGCGATTCCCGGCGCAGGCGGACCAGCGCCTTGGACAGGGTTTCGAGGATCACCGGGGCCAGGCCCAGCGTCGGCTCGTCCAGGATCAGCAGCTTCGGCTTCATCATCAGCGCGCGGGCGATAGCCAGCATCTGCTGTTCGCCGCCGCTCAGCGTGCGCGCCATCTGGGCCTGCCGGCTTTTCAGGATCGGGAAGAGTTCGAGCAGCCAGGCCAGCCGCTCCTCCCGTTCCGCCGAGTCGAGATGATTGCCGCCGAGGCCCAGATTCTCGTGCACGCTCATCTCGCCGAACAGCTCGCGCGTTTCCGGGCATTGCACGATGCCGTTGCGCGCGATCGCCGCGGGCGAGCGGCCGGCCAGCGTCTCGCCGGCCCAGCCGATCGCGCCGGAATGCGGCACCAGGCCGGAAATCGCGTTGAACAACGTGGTCTTGCCGGCGCCGTTCAGCCCGACCAGCGAGACGAACTCGCCTTCCTCGACATGGAGCGACACGCCCTGCAGCGCCTGGGCCTTGCCGTAGAGCACGCTGACATTCTCGACGGTGAGGCCGGGCTTGGCCGTTGCGGCATTGCGCGGCGTGCGCACGCCGCCGGTTAGCGCGCCACCCAGATAGACCCGGCGCACCGTCTCGTCGCGCATCACCTCGGCGGCCGTGCCCTCGGCGATCCGTTCGCCCAGATAGAGCGCCAGCACGCGGTCGACCAGCGCCGAGACGCTTTTGACATTGTGGTCGACCAGCAGCACGGCGCGGCCTTCGTCGCGGAATTTCCGGATCAGCGCCGAGAACTGCGCGACTTCGGAGGCAGTGAGACCGGCGAAAGGCTCGTCGACCAGCACCAGCTTCGGATGGCGCGCCACCGCCTTGGCCAGTTCCAGGCGGCGCAGATCGGCGAAGGCGAGGGTCGGCGGCTTGCGGTCGAGCACATGGCCGAGGCCGACCTGCTCGGCGATGCTGCGCGCCTTGCCGTCGACGCTCGGATCGGCGAAGAGCGCGAACAGGCTGTCGGGCAGCAGTGCGACCTTGATGTTCTCCAGCACGGTCTGGCGGGCGAGCGGGCGCGAATGCTGGAACACCAGCCCGACGCCGCGCCGGGCGATCTTATGCGCGGGCAGGCCGGCCAGCTCGACGCCGTCGAGCTTGATCGAACCGCCGCTCGGCCGGACCACGCCCATGATCATCTTCATCACGGTCGATTTGCCGGAGCCGTTCGGGCCGATCAGCCCGAGGATCTCGCCGGGCCGGACCTCGAAATTAAGATCGCGCACCGCGATCAGGCCGCCGAAGCGCCGGGTCAGGCCTTTGACTTCGAGCATGGGCGGCGCGGTCATGCCCGGCCTCCCGCGCAGCAGGCCGAGGAAACCGCTCGGGGAAGACCAGGATGACCATGAGCGCGATGACCGAAACGATCAGCGTCGCCAACTCGCCCAGCGGGCCGCAGCGCCTCGCCCCAGCGCGATCAGGAACACGGCGCCGAGTGCTGCGCCCAGCACGGTGCGCCGGCCGCCCAGCACGGCGGCGATGATGACCTGCACGCCGACCGAGATGGTCGACGAAGGTGCCGACCGAGGCGGTGCCCATGTAGAACACCATCAGCGCCCCGGCCAGGCCGGAGAAGAAGGCGCTGGACCGCGAAAGCGAAGAGCTTGTGCTTGGCGACGTTGAAGCCGAGTGCCCCGGCCTGCACGGCATCCTGACCGCTTGCCTGCAGGATCAGCCCGATAGCCGAGCGCGACAGGCCGAACAGCATGCCCGCCGGCCACGATCATGAACCCGAAGGCGATGTAGTAGTTGGCCTTGGCAATCGATGGTGATGACGTCGGGTACGGACAGGCCGATCTCGCCGCCGGTCAGATCGGCGAAGACGACGACGAAATTTCTGCAGCATCAGCACCGCAACCAAAGTGGTCAGGCCGAAATACGGCCCGCTGACGCGCAAGGCCGGCAGCGCCAGTACGACGCCGCCGATCACCGCCCGCGGCGGCGCCGGCCAGGATGCAGAGCCAGATGGAGATGTCGGGCGAGAACTGGCTGTCCAGGATCCCGGCAGTATAGGCGCCGAGGCCGATCAGGAAGGTCGGCCCCGAAATTGACCTCGCCGGCAAAGCCGAACAGCAGGTCCCAGGACATGGCGAAGACCGCCGTGTAATAGGCCACGGTCAGCAGGCCCAGCACATAGCCCGAGACCCAGAGCGGCAGGCACCGAGCCGGCGACGATCGCCACGGCGGCGATCCAGAACAGGCGGGAGGTGAAGGTGCCGCGCATCGCCGTCACCGCCGCCCGAACAGGCCTTGCGGCCGCGTATACATCACGGCGACCAGCAGCAGCAGGGCCGGGATGGTGCGGTATTCCGGCGAGATCAGATAGGCGGTGATCCGTCTCCAGATAGCCTACGACATAGGCCGCGATCAGCGAGCCCGACACGCTGCCGAGCCCGCCAGCACGACGATCGAGAAGGCGCTCGCGGTCAGCGGCCCGACGCTGTAGGAGCTGACGCCGAGGAACATGCCGAGCAGCACGCCCGCCATGCCGGCGAGCAGCCCGTACAGCCCCCAGACGGCGAGATAGATGTTGGACAGCTCGAAGCCGAGCAGGGGTCACGCCGCGCGGATTCATCGAGGCGGCCAGCACCGCCTTGCCGGCGCGGGTCCGGTTGACCAGCAGCCAGAGCAGCCCGATTGCGACCCAGCAGGTCACGGCGGTGAAATATTCATTGGCCGGCGTGCGCACGCCGAGGAAAGTCACCACGCCGCCGATCAGCGGCAGGGCGGTCTTGGCATTGTTGGTGAAGAGATAGGCGGATCGCTTCCTGAATGATGATGCCGAGCAGCAGCGTCGCGGTCAGGATGAAGATCTCCTTCTCCGCCTCGGCGATGCGGCGCGAGGTCTGGATCGGCCGGACCGTGATGAAATAGGTCGCATAGGCGAGGGCGACCCCGACCAGGATGCCGACCAGGGCGGCGCCGAACGCCCCGCCATGCCCACAGCCCGCTGACCGCCCAGGCGGCCACGGCGGCGGCGACCATGATGGCGCCATGCGAGAGATTGAGCACGCCCGAGACGCCGAAGATCAGCGTGAAGCCGGTCGCCCCAAGCGCATAGAGCGCGCTGATGGCGAAGCCATCGATCAGATCTGCCAGAAGATCATGGGGCGGCCTCTGACAAAGCGGAAAGATCTTTCACGCGGCGCGACCCACCTCACCCCGACCCTCCTCCCCCCCTGAAGGGCGGAGAGGGAGATTTTAGCGCAGGCCGCTTCCTTTAGCTCCCTCATCCGCCCCATCGGGGGGGAGAGGGTTGGGGTGAGGTGGGGGAACGCTCGGGCCCTGCCGACGCGCTTATCCTGGCAGACCCTCTCAATTTCCCGCAGTCTTGATGAAGGACGGGAAGGTCAGCTTGCCGTTGGCCAGGTTCTTCGGCCACAGATTGACCTGCTTGCCGTCCTGCCATTGCAGCATCAGCCCGGTGATGGCACCCGGGCCAATCTTCAGCCCATGGACATGCGGATCGCCCTTGGGCAGGAACTGGACGCGGCCGATCGTGCCGACATAATCGGTCGCCCTCCAGCGCCGTCACCAGCGCGGTCGCTGTCGGTCGTGCCGGCGCGGTGGATCGCCTCGGCGATGTAGTAGACCTCGTCATAGGTCGTGAAGCCGGCATAGGACGGCACGTTACCGTACTTCTTCTGATAGGCCTCGACGAAAGGCAGCGTCTTGGGCGTGACCGCGACGCCGGGGCCGGAGACGGCGCTGAACAGCACGCCCTGGGTGGCGCCGTTGGTGTCCCTGCCAGAAGGTCGAATTGGTTGCCTGCGACGAGATGCCGAACATCCGGGATCGGCACCTGCTGGCTGGTCCATTGCACGGTCGGCTGCGTGCCGACATGCGAGATGCCGGTGATCATGACGTCCGGCTTCTCGCCCTCGACCTTGTTGAAGATCGGCGTGAAATCGGTCGTGTCCGGCGAGAAGCGGACATGGTCAAGGACTTGCAGCCCGATCGTCGGCAGGCATTTCAGATAGCCGTCATCGAGCGGCTTGGTCCAGGCGGCATCCTCGCTGACCACGACGGCGGTCTTCATCTTGAGCGGCTCGACCAGCAGATCCTTGGCTGCGTCGCAGACCAGCTCGGAGAGCTCGCTCGAGGTCAGATAGCCGTGGAACGTGTATTTGTTGTGCTCGTAATCCTTGGCGATGTTCTCGGTGATGACGTCGGAGGCGGCGCCCGGCGTGATCAGTACGGTCTTGAGCCGGGCCGACCAGGGCTCCAGCGTCAGCACGACTTCGCTGACATAGCTCGCGATCACGGCATTGACCTTGTCCTCGCTGACTGCCCGCTGGAAGGCGCGGACCGCTTCGGCAGCGGAGGAATGGTCGTCGTAATTGACGATCTCGATCATCCGGCCATCGACGCCGCCCTTGGCGTTGATCTCTTCGGCGGCGAGCTGGCGGCCGGTTGCAGCGACGAGCCGGCGACGGCCTGTGCCTCGGCGATGACGCCGATCTTGATCGGGTCGGCCGCCTGCGCAGCCGATGCCCCGAACGCGGCGGAGGCCGCGAGCGCCAGCGGCGCCCATGCGGCAAGCTTGACCGATGCGGATCGCTTCATGATTGCCACGATGCCTCCCCAAGTTCTATTGGCTGAACTAATCGCTGGATCTAAAAGATCTTTTGCCGGTATCATGCGGCATGACGGGGAGCGGTACAAGTCACGAGCGGGAGATCTGCGCGCCGGAGTGCACGCGCGAGTATTGCGGATCGGATCGGTCGATCACCGCGCGAAGGAGTCGTGCCAGGCCTCCTGGCTTTCCAGCACCGCCTTCTTGAATGCCATCGGCGCCGAGACATTCGGGATCGGGTCGAAATTGCCGGCGCCGGCGATGCGCAGCGTGCCGTAGCCGAGCATGCGGCCCCAGATGCCCTGGTCAACCTGGATCGCCTCGACCCGGTCGACATTGAGCTCGAAGGTCTTGCGCCGGAACACGCCGAACTTGGCGATCACGCGCCGATTGGTCACGGCCAGCTCGGTTGCCCGGAACTTGATCGCCAGGTCGATCAGGATGATGAAGCCGATCAGGATCGGCGCCAGGATGATCCCGAGGATGATCCGGAAGAAATATGGCCATTTGCTGAGCGCGCCCGTGTAGACGACATGCTCGTTGGTGACGAGGCTCTCTTCGACATAGGAGGCCATGCCGATGTTCCTTTCCGCCCTTGGTGTGATGCCTGACGGAGCGCGCGAGACGCGGCCGCTTCGGCGCCCGGCCCGAGGCCGAAGACCGCCGCGGCCACGCAGACCGGCGTCGTCGGGACGTTGTGATCAACGGCCGGGCGCGGGCTTGGATCCGGCGCCGGGAAATTATCTAGGGCACGCCCTTGTCGTAGCCGGCACCCGGCGCGATGCTGTGATCGTCCGCGATCGTCTGGAAGCCGAAGCCGACCATCAACTCCGCCAGATGCGTGAAGCGATGGAATTCGAGAAGATTGGAGTCACCCACAAGGTTGCCATCCCAATCGATGAAATGAAGATCGCCGACCGAAGCGTATCCCGGCGTCAGCCCGTTCAGGGTCGGGGCGAAGAAATCCACCCGTTTGAACATCTCGATGAACGCATCGCTCGGCGGCAGGTGGGGCACTAGGTCGTCGGCATATTCGAAGCGGGCACTGTGCGGGATCGCGGCGTCATAGGCCTGCGCGAACAGATCGTTGCCGGCGCGGGCGGCGGCGAAGGTCGCGACGAAGACCGGGAATTTGGCCGGATAGGCGGTCCGCAGGCGCATCGCGGCAAGATAGGTGACGGCGCCGCCCTTGCTGTGCCCGGTGACGTAGAACGGCTTGTTTGGGCGACGCGGCGCTGAGCGCCGCGATGACCGGCTCCATCTCGGGCCAGAGGATATCGAGCGCGTCGCGGAAGCCCTGATGGACGAGGCCGGGGACGCCGCCCGTATCGGGCACCAGCAGCGCGTCGCAATCGGTCGCCCAGTCGAGGATCATCTGGCCGGTATTCGGGCTGCTCGGCGGCAGCGTGCCGCGGAACGCGATGATGATCCCATCCGCGGTTTCCCCGACCAGCCCGGCATCGATCGCCTCGGGCCCGGACACGAAGCCTTGCGGCGCATTCAAGAAACCGATGGCCGAAGCGGTCGCCGGCGCTACGGCGAGCGCACCGTTTGCCGTGATAATATAGGTCTCACGAGCGACATAGAGCAGTTTTTTGGTCAGCGAATCCGCCATTTTTGAACGTCCTTCTTTCATATTCAAAAATAAATCCACGACTTCCCGCCCGACACTACTCGAGTCCTGTTAGTTTTTTGCACAGGACGGTATTCACGAAATCATGAGGGAAATAATCTTTGTGCGGCATGCAATCCAGGGTGTGGCGATGATACACGTGCAGCGAGATTTTTGTCCATGATTGTTCGGCCAGGTTCGGCAATCGGCGGCCGACACGATCGTCCTTTGCACCGCTGCCGGATCGGTGGCACAACACGCGCTTCGCGCAGCGGAAATTCAGGTGGGTCATGGCCAAGCTTCTCGGCCGGTTCAGGCATATCAACAAGGGTCAGGTCATCGAGGAGGGACGGGAGATCGAATTCCGCATCGAGATGAAGTCGGGCGATCTCGTCACGGTCCAGATGCTGGTGTCCGAAGTCCCGCTGGTGACGAATTTCCTGGAGAATCTGGCGCTGAAGGCGGCGCCGGACGAGGAATGAACCGGTCTGCGCCCTAACACTTCGGATAGGTTTGGGCGCTAGACTGCGGTCAGGGAACTGAGCCGGTCCCGGCAAAATGGTCGCAGGCAAGGCTCCGTGCCCGCCGTGCAGGGCTGGCGATCCGGCCGGGCGCGCTATATGTTCCGGACTGACCGAATTATTGCTTTGGAATTTTCGAGACGATGTTGAGACAGGACTCCTCCATGTCCCCGGAGGACCGCGCCCGACGGCGCCCATGACGATATCATCTACCCTTCGGCCATTCCCTTCGTGCTGGTCCATCTCGGCTGCTTCGCGGCGATCTGGACCGGGGTCACGGCCGAAGCCGTTGCCCTCTGCGTCGGGCTTTATTGGCTGCGCATCTTCGCGATCGGCGCCGGCTATCACCGCTATTTCTCGCACCGATCCTATTCGACCGGCCGGGTGTTCCAGTTCCTCCTGGCCTGCGTGGCGCAGAGCACGACGCAGAAGAGCGTGCTCTGGTGGGGCGGCGAAGCATCGCCATCACCATCTCTTTTCCGATACGGCCGAGGATGTCCATTCGCCGCGGCAGCGCGGCTTCCTCTACAGCCATCTCGGTTGGATCTTCGCGCGCCAGCATGGCGAGACCGATCTGGTGAAGATCGCCGATTTCGCCCGCTATCCCGAGCTGATGCTGCTGCACACCGCTTCGAGCAGGTGCCATCGCTCGTGCTCGCCGGGCTGTGCTTCCTGATCGCCGGCTGGTCCGGATTGGTCGTGGGCTTCCTGTGGAGCACCGTGCTGGTCTATCACGGCACCTTCTGCATCAACTCGCTGGCCCATGTGCATGGCCGCAAACGCTACGTGACCGGCGACGATTCTCTCGCAACAACTGGCTGCTCGCGATCTTCACCATGGGCGAGGGCTGGCACAACAACCATCATTCCTATCAGAGCAGCGTCCGCCAGGGCTTCCGCTGGTGGGAATACGACCCGACCTTCTATGTGCTGAAGGCATTGTCCTGGGTCGGCATCGTCTGGGACATGAAGTCGCCGCCCGAGACGGTGCTGCGCAACGAGCAGCGCCTGAGCGCCCGCGTCATCGCCCGGTCCGCCGAGCAGCTCGCCGCGCGCTTCAATTACGAGCGGATCGCCGCTGCCCTGGCCGCCGCGCTGCACGGGCCGGATCTGACCAATGTGCGTGACGCGCTGAACCGCGCGCGCGACCGGGCCGCGGCCCTGCCGAGCAATCTGCATCTGCCGCAGCTGCCGACGCGCGACGAGTTCGTCGCCGAGGCCCGGCGCAATGTTCGCCCGGACCCGCTCGCTCGACGAGATCGTGAACCACGCTTACGAAATGCTGCTCGCCTCGGTCGGCAACCCAGCTCGCGGCGGCGGAGGGGGTGGCGTAGGGGCTGGTTTCTCCTCTCCGCCCCAATGGAGCGGAGAGGAGAGCGTTGCGGCACTCCGCTTCTGCTCGCCGTGCAATTGCCAGGGACCACCCTATCCCCCTTCGCTCGCCGCTACGGGTCCGGCGTATCGATCGCCCGCAGCGCGGCGAACAGATTGTCCCGCAGGATCTTCTGGCTTTCGATCCGATAGGGCGAGGGGTGTTCCGTCGGCAGATTGATGGTCGGGTTCGTGTTGATCTCGTAGAGTTGCACGCGCCCGCCGATCAGCCCGAAATCGGCGCGGCCATACTCGATGCGAGCCAGATCGAATGCCGCTTCGACGGCCGGCCGGAACGGGTTGTCGCGCGTGATGCGCAGCTCATCGGCATAGAGTTCGGGCGTGGCGATGCCGTTCTTGCCGTATTTGACGAGCCATTGCGTGTCGTGCACGCAGGTCGTCGCGAAGACGCTCGGCCCGATCTTGAACATGCTGAGCTTGCGGAACAGCCCCGGCGCCACGGGCTCGGCGGCGTATTCGACGATAAGCAGGCTGGTCAGCGGCACGCCCGGCATCGAGGGCGGCTTCGGCTTCGCGCCGCACCTCGTCCCAAGTGTGCAGCAGATCGCTGAGCGGCGGCCCGTGGTCGCCCTCGCTGCGCAGGAAGACCGGCCAGCGCGCCGGGATGACGCCTTCTTCGACACGATAGGCATTGAACTGGTTGTGACCGGACAGCGCCAGTTGCCGAAGCAGGCCGAAGCGGCTCGGTAGCCGGGCAGGGTCGTTCAGCACGCGGGCGCCCTGGTCGCGCAGGGCGCGGTAGGATCTTGCGGCCTGCCGCACCTGCCAGGCCGGCAGCCTGTCCAGATCGGTGAAGACATAGGTCGCAGGCAGCAGATGGGTCGAGCCGAACAGCTCGCCGTAGCTGGCGATCTGGATCCGGGTCTCGCCGGCGCCGGCCACGACGTCTTTCAGCGTGTAACGATGTTCTTCGGTTACCAAAAAAACGATCACGTTTCTGCGGGCCTCGGGCGCTTTTAGAATAGGGGTGGAACGAAAATCGGCCGCAGCTTGAAGGCGATCCGAGCTGCGCGATATTGCGGTATCCAGGGCATGCCGGGCAAGCCGAAAGGGCCGTGCCGCCGGACCGCTCCGGGGTTGTGCTTGACCCGCCGGGGCCGCTCCAATACCGTAGCTCGGCATAACAGCAGGGGGGCTGCCGTCCATGACTGAAATCGCGACATCGCTGAAGTCGAAACTCGATTGGTCGAAGCTGCTCGGCTTCGATCAGGCCGCACGCAGTGAGAGCGAGCAGGGGGGCGCAGCGTTTGACCGATCCGCGCATGGCCAAGCTGGGCGCCAAGGTCGGCAAGCAAGCCCGGCGCGAAGCGGATCGCCTGACGCCTGCCAAATCCGGTCCGAGGCGAGTCTCGGCATGACCGAACGCCTCGGTTTCGAGCCCAGCGCGGATCGCGGCGCGTGACCTTGACCGTCGCATGCGCGCCCGCCTCGGCGAGAGCCTGCGCTACATACTCGACCAGGCCGCGGGGGCATCTGACCTATTCGCGGGGAGATTTCGACCGGTTTCTCGGCCGTCTCGCGCAGGCGCCCGTGTCATCCCAGGTGTTCGGCGCCTATTGCGATCTGGTGCTTGATATCGAGTCGGACCGGCTCGACGCCGCCGGGCAGCGTATTGCAGAAATCCTGGCCGCACCCAACCAGCCCGACGGTCCGCTCGTCATCGATTTGCTCGATCCGGCGCAGGATGCCGCGTCCCGACCGCTACGGCCGTCTGGTCGATACCGATCCCGGCATGCCTTTCCGTCTGCTCCCGCCGCCGGCGCCGCTCGCTTCGGCCTGCCGGGACAGGATCGCTGCCGCGCTGGCGCTGCTCGATGCCGGCTATCCGGTGCTCGCGGCCGAATTGCGCGTGATCCTGCGCGAGATCGTGCTGGCCGTCGGCCCCGACGAACGGGGCGCCGTGGTGTTCGACGGCGCTTCGTCCTTCATGCTCTGGGGCGCGATCATCCTAAACGCCCGGACGCACAAGACCGTGCTCGACATGGTCCAGGCGCTGGCCCACGAAAGCGGCCACAATCTGCTGTTCGGTCTCTGTGCCGACGGGCCACTGATCGAGAATGACGAGGCCGAGCGCTACGCCTCGCCGCTGCGCCTGGATCCGCGGCCGATGGACGGCATCGTCCATGCCACCTATGTCACGGCGCGCATGCATCAGGCCGTCGACCATCTGCTCGAGTCCGGCGTGCTGAATGCCGAGCAGGAAGCGGAAGTACGGGCCAGCCTCGCCGGCCACCGGCGCGCCTTTGCCGACGGCATCGCCACCATCGACCGCCATGCGCGCTTCACGCCGCTCGGCGCGGCCGTCATGGCCGGCGCACGCGACTACATGGCGCTGTAGCAGCTCTCGCGTGCTGCGTTCCCGCGCGCAGCCTCACACGTCGATCCAGGGTTTATTGTAAAAGGACTCGGCCATCGGCATCTGGACGAAAGTCCTAAAGGATTTCTCGAGGCATTCTTTCGCCGATTTTTCCGGGAAGCTCGCCACGCCAATGTCGTCGCGGATGAAAAAGGCATTGAATCCATAACGTTCGACGCCGACGAGGCGATATCCTTTCTTTTTGCCGAGATTAACGAAGGCAGGTAGCGAAGCCCCTAGATAAATACAGCCCGACCCATCCGTGATAAAGTCGGCAACGAAGTCTTCCTGATAGGGAATCGTCACGGCGCGCGAGTGCCCCCAGCCATTCGCCTGGCACTCGACAATGACGACGCGCGGATTGATGCACTCTATCGCTTCCCATATCCAATAATCATTCCCGTCGATATCGATGGAAAGCAAATCGATTTCGCCAGATGCCCCATTATCGCGGATCAGCGCGTTGATGTTGTCACGGGTTATCCAGGCCTCGACGAGGCGCGGCGGCCGAATGAAGCAGCGCGGATTGTCCCGGTAAAATGGCTTTTCCGATGGCGACATTGTTGGCATCTCATCGAACAAAATGCCTGTCCAACCGTGATTGATAATGAGGTTCGCTGCATTGCATTCGACGCCCCGCGCCGGCGCAAATTTCTACGACGACCTTGTTTGTCGTTCCTATCAGGGAGAATATATATAACAATATCCCATCTTCCGAGTTCTGCGAATAACATTTGAATCCTATTTCATCGAATTCGAATTTGTTCGCCGACGCTGCCAATGTTTTGTAATGCGTCAGTAAAAAGATCTGATCTATTTGTGCAGGCGCGGAATAAAGTCCCCTTGTACGGAGGGCGTCCATTTGGATATTCTGCATGGACGTCAGCAAAAGACCTTTTGTCTGATCGACCCCGCCCGCAACGTCACGCAATTCGCCGATGACGTCGCCTCTAACGTCACCCCCAATGCCCATTGCCGATTTATGTATCTCATTAATAATGGGGGTTACTATGCATTCCCGGCAAATTTTAATAACTCTTCTTTTGATCGCTTCTTTGAAGCGAAGCGTTGCCGCGCGAAATGCTTGGTGATCGATTTAGATGCAGTCATTGACCGGAAATTCCCTCTTTTCTCGCATAATTCTTCGTTTGCTCAGAACCGGCGCTCTCGGCTGCTTTTCCTCGGGGTGAGCGGATCACGAGCCCGTTTGAAGGGCCTACTGTGCCCGACACCGGCCGACGCGGTCAAACTTACCCGGATTCCTCCTATGGACAGCATCTCCGTTCCGATTCCGGCTCAGTTTCCTCTGTGATCGATCTGATGCCGCAGAGCCGTGTCGGGCGGGGGCGGATCGCGTTGTTGGAGCCTTCCGCGTGAAGCTACCCGTATAGGTGCGGCAGGGCGAGGGTAATGTCGCCGCACCTCCGCAGCGAATTGCATGTCGGTTATTTCGACCTGTCCGAGTGTCGACCGGAACTCGCCGCCCGACCGCCTGCGCCCGTGGCTAGAATGTCTCGATGGCGACGCTGGTCGAGCCATGCAGATTGCCGTCGGCATCCTCGAAGCGCACGAACACCCGCGAGGAGGCGGGGGCAAAGGTGATGGGACCGTTCGATTGCAGAAAGATGGAGAAGGTCGGCGTCATGCCTCCGGTGTCGCTCAGCGTGACGGAATTGGCCGGCGCGCCGAGGCTGGCGCCGGGGCTCGGATCCGATTGGCAGATCGTGGCAGACAGCGGCAGATCAGCCGTCCCGGTATCGACTGTGACGGTAATCGTCGCCGTCGCCCCGAGATTGGTCGTCGCGACGGCGAAGGCAGCGGCACCGCGGTTCGGGACATCGACGATGCCGTCGTTCGACAGTGTGGCGGCAAGCGCGATGATATCGGCGACGGGCGTGGTCGACATCGTCAGATCGTCTGCGCCTCGACCGAACACGGGAGCAGGCCGTATCCGATCAGCCCGCACGCCAGCAAAACTCTCGCGAGAAACGTCATGACAAGTCCCTGAGGCGCCGCGCCGAGAAGAGCAGGCGTGGATGCCGCGGGTATCCGGCGGCGCGTGCGCGCCGCCAAATGTCCCGCTAATACTTCCTGCTACGCCTCACGCCGACTTTTGCCGACAAGCATATTGCCGACGTCACTCCGCCGCTTCGACCCGGAGCGGATGCTCCAGCCGGGCCAGCATCTCCTTCGGCACGACATGCCAGAAATTGCCGCTCTCGCGCGCCCAGTCGTTCAGCAGCTGCTCGGCGAAGCGCGATTGCGTCTCCTGGGCATGGGTCCGGATCAGGCCGCGCACCACATCGTCCCCAATGAGCCGTCTCGATGCGCTGCCAGGTGATGCTCTCAGGATTTGCCTGGCTCGGAAAGCGGTTCTCCCGGGTCGTAGACGAAGGCCATGCCGCCGGTCATGCCGGCACCGAAATTCTCGCCGACCGGGCCGAGGATCACGGCAGTGCCGCCGGTCATGTATTCGCAGCCATTGGAGCCGCAGCCCTCAATCACGACGTCCGCGCCGGAATTGCGCACGGCGAAGCGCTCGCCGGCCTGGCCGGCGGCGAAGAGCCGGCCTGAGGTGGCGCCATAGAGCACGGTGTTGCCGATGATGGTGTTGCGATGGCTGGCGAGCGGGCTCGCCCGTCATCGAGCGGACCACGATGGTGCCGCCCGACAGCCCCTTGCCGACATAGTCGTTGGCATCGCCGAACACTTCGAGCTTCAGCCCCTGCACCGCGAAGGCACCCAGGCTCTGTCCGGCCGAGCCTCTGAGCCGGGCCGTGATATGGCCCGGCTGCAATCCGGTGCCGCCGAATTTCCGGGTGATCATCGAGCTGAGCCGCGTGCCGATGGCGCGCTGCGTGTTGCGGATGTTGTAGGTGAGCTGCATCTTCTCGCCCAGTTCGAACAGGGCGGCAGCGTCCTTGATCATCTGGGCGTCGAGCGAATCCGGCACCTCGTTGCGGCCGTCCAGCGTGCAATAGCGCGGATACTCGCCCGGATCGGCCTGGGCCAGGATCGGGTTCAGGTCCAAGTCGTCGAGATTGGCCCAGCCGCGATTGACCTGGGCCCAGCAGATCGGTCCGGCCGATGATCTCGTTCAGCGTCCGGGCGCCGAGCGCGGCCAGGATCTCGCGCACCTCCTCGGCGACGAAGCTGAACAGGTTCACGACCTTCTCCGGCGTGCCCTCGAATTTCGAGCGGAGCGCAGGATCCTGGGTGCAGATGCCGACCGGGCAGGTGTTGGAATGGCATTGCCGGACCAGCAGGCAGCCCATCGCGACGAGCGAGGCGGTGCCGAGGCCGAATTCCTCGGCGCCGAGGATCGCGGCAATGACGACGTCACGGCCGGTCTTGATGCCGCCATCGGTACGGAGCTTTACGCGGTGCCGCAGCCGGTTCAGCACGAGCACTTGATGTACCTCGGCCAGGCCCATTTCCCACGGGATGCCGGCATATTTGATCGAGCTTTGCGGCGAGGCGCCGGTGCCGCCGCTATGGCCGGAGATCAGGATGACGTCGGCCTTGGCCTTGGCCACGCCGGCCGCGATCGTGCCGATACCGGAGCGGGCGACCAGCTTGACGCAGACCTTGGCCTCCGGGTTGATCTGCTTCAGATCGTAGATCAGCTGCGCCAGATCCTCGATCGAGTAGATGTCGTGATGCGGCGGCGGCGAGACCAGCGTGACGCCTTCGGTCGAGTGCCGCAGTCGCGCGATCAGGCTGTCGACTTTGAAGCCCGGCAACTGGCCGCCTTCGCCGGGCTTGGCGCCCTGCGCGACCTTGATCTCCAGCTCGCGGCAATTGTTCAGGGTAATCCGCCGTCACGCCGAACCGGCCGGATGCCACCTGCTTGATTGCCGAGGAGGCGTTGTCGCCGTTGCCGCGCGGCTTGTAGCGCGCCGGATCCTCGCCGCCTTCGCCGCTGTCGGATTTGGCGCCGATCCGGTTCATCGCGATCGACAGCGTCTCATGCGCCTCGGGCCCGAGCGCGCCGAGCGAGATGCCGGGTGCCACCAGGCGTTTGCGCAGCTCCGTGATCGATTCGACCTCGTCGACCGAGACCGAAGGCTGCTTATAGGTGAAGGTCGAGCAGATCGCGCAGATTGAGCGGCGGGCTGCTTGCGCACGGCCTCGGTATAGCGCTTGAAGGTCGCGTAGGAATCGCGATCGACCGCGCTTTGCAGCATATGGATCAGGTCGGCTTCGAAGGCGTGCTTCTCGCCGCCGCGGCGGTAGCGGTAGAAGCCGCCGATCGGCAGCGCGATGACATCCTCGGCGAAGGCACGCTCATGCGCCTCGCGCGTCCGGACCTCGATGCCTTGCAGGCCCGATGCCGGAGATCTTCGAGGTCATGCCCGGAAAGAACTCGGCGACCAGCGAGCGCGACAGCCCGACCGCCTCGAAATTATAGGCGCCGCGATAGGACGAGATCACGGCGATGCCATCTTCGCCATGATCTTCAAGAGGCCGTCATCCATCGCCTTTTTGTAATTGGCGACGGCCTTGGCCGGGGTCAGCCCGGGCAGCAGCCCGCGGCGGTGCCGGTCGAGGATGGTCGCCTCGGCCAGATAGGCGTTGACGCAGGTGGCGCCGACGCCGATCAGCACGGCGGCGAAATGCACGTCCAGGCATTCGGCCGTGCGCACCGACAGCGAGGTGAAGGTGCGCAGCTGCTGGCGCACGAGATGGCTGTGCACCGCGCCGGTCGCCAGGATCATCGGCACGGCGGCGCGCTCCGGCCCCGATCGCCCGGTCGCTCAGCACGACATGGGTGCGGCCTTCGCGCACGGCATCGGCCGCCTCGCGCTGGATGCGTTGCAGCGCGTCGCGCAGCGTGCCTTCGGTCACGTCATAGCTGCAATCGAGCTCGACGGTGGTGTCCTGCAAATGCCGGCAGACCGCAGCGAACTCGCCATTGCTCAGCATGGGCGAGGGCAGCTGCAGGATCTGGCACTGCGTCGCATCCTGGTCGAGGATGTTGTTGAGATTGCCGAAGCGCGGCGTTTGGGCGCTCGCGCTGCAAGTGCTGGCACAGCGTGTTGCCGAGGTCGTGATCTCGTGGCTGTCGGTCCCCCATCGCTTTCGTCTCGGCTGGTCCGGCAGTCATTTTCGCGAGATGCGACCGGTCGCGATAAACGTCTTCGCTGCCAGAGTCATGATTTTCGGCAGCGGCCAGCTGCCGCGCCTGATACTCGGCTATGTGCTCGGCCCGAGCGAACTTGGTCTCTACATCCTGGCGACCCGGTTTCTGGATATCGCCGTCAACACGACATTGTTCCGCGGGTCGCGGTGGGCCGCGTCGAGATGCGCGGCGTCGAGCCGGGATCGCCGGAGTTTCGGCGGCGGTTCGCCAGCATGGCCCAGGACGTCGCGATGCTGTCGTTCCCGGTCATGCTCGGCGCGGTGGCGATGATGCCCGATTTGCTCCGGGTCTGGCTCGACCAGCGCTGGCTGGCCGGAACCGTCGCGGCGCAACTCGTCATGCTCAGCGGCTTGCCGCTGGTATTTTCCTATTGCCTGGATGCGGTGTTCCTCGCCGCGAAACTGTCCTCCGTCTTCAGGACGACGGCGACGATCCAGGCGATCTCAGTGTTGGTGACCGTGTTGTGTGCAGCCCCGTTCGGGCTGAACGTGACCTGCGTGGCGCTTGCGATTCGTCCCTGGCTCGTGCTGCCGCTTTTCCTGCCGGTGCTCCGTCGGCGCTGCCACGTTCCCGATCTCGCTGCTGCTCGGATTGCCGCTCCGGTCGCTGCTCGGCGCCGTCATCATGACGGGCATTCTGAGCCTGCCGTTCCTGCGTCTGGAATGGCTTGATCAGAAGGTCAATTTCATCGCGCTGGTCATCACCGGGGTCCTTGTCTACGGCGCATTCTCCTACAGCTTTTCCCGGACTCAGTTGACGGCGGCCCTGGGGGGGCTTTTTGCCCGCAGGTCTTGAGCGTTATCGTTCGATCGGTTCCGAGCTGAGCAAAAGCGCGCGGAATACGGCCGACATGTAGCGCCCCCTGGCTTCGAACGACAGCGCGTCACCTTGGATCGCGAAGCCGATCGAGGTGGAGACGAGCCCCATGGCGAATTCTTCCGCGGGAATTGGCGGGCGAAGTCCGAGATGCACGAAGATGCGGCCCAAGGCGGCGCCGATGCGCTGCTGAAACTCGGCGCGCATTGCACCGTAGTCATCGGCAAAGGCCGCACTCCGGTTGGCGTGAAGCTGGAATTCCACTGCCAGAGTCGACCAGTTCGACCGCGGGCTCAACGCTTTGAAGTAATTGCCGGCTTGGGCGAGAGCGAGCGATACATCACCGTTTTCGATGGCGGTATTGGTAATTGCCGCGGCCAGATCTTCGAATTTCGCGACGACGCCGACCAAGTGATCGCGCATCACTTCCAGCAGCAGCGCCTCTTTGCTCGCAAAATTGGAGTAAATGGCGCCCTGGGAATAGCCGGCCGCTTCCGCGATGTGGCGGATCGAGGCGGCCGTGACGCCGAAATTTATGATCTGCTCGCGTGCGCCTCGATCAGTCTTTTGCGTGTGGCTTCCTGGCTCTCCCCCCGAGACAGCCGCGATCGGATCCGGTTCATTCGCTCTCGTCGAAATTTGCGGCTATTGGCGCTCGTATTGCATTCTCGCCTGCGGCGGTGATCGCGGCAATAGTCGTGCCTTGCCAATACTGCATGGCCGCCGACTCACGAATCGGCTCGAAGAGGTGCATACTGGCGCAGTTCAGAGTCGAAATAACGACTGCCTTTGAGATTGCAATTGATATCTCGTACCTCGTAGGGTCTGTGGCGAGAACGCCGTAAGACGGGCTCGATCAGGTGGGCGATCGAGCTATTTCCGGACCGGGACAGGAACGGTTCGCGGGATTTGATATCGCAGCAAAATGATGTTGCACAGCGTCTGAACCTAGTGAGACGTCGAATGCACGATGGCTTGAAAAGAGAAGTCATTTCGTTCGGTCCGTTTCGCCTTATCCCGGCGGAGCGCCGGCTCGAACGTGAGGGCGTTCCGGTTGCGGTGGGCGATCGTGCCTTCATGATCCTGCTCGTCCTGGTCGATCAGGCGGGAAAGGTCGTCGGCAAGCGGGATCTGCTTGCCCGCGTCTGGCCCGGCATGACGGTCGAGGAAGGCAACCTGCGCTTCCAGATGGTCGTGCTCCGGCGGGCTCTCGGGGATGGGCAGTCGGGCGCTCGGTAATGTCTCGACAATTCCCGGCCGCGGCTATTGCTTCGTCGCGCCGATTTCCCGTCCGGACGTGCCGGAGACCCTCGGCCTGGGGCATCGGGCCACCGGTCGCAGCTACCCGCTTCCGTCGCGGCTGGTGCGGATGGTGGGCCGCGACGACAATGTCGCCGCGATCACGGCGCGGCTCATGTCCGACCGTTTCGTCTCGATCATCGGACCCGGCGGCATCGGCAAGACGACGGTCGCGGTCTCGGTCGGGCATGCGCTGCTCCCGGCCTTCGGCGGCGCGGTCTGTTTCGTCGATCTCGGAACGGTACGCGATCCGCTGCTGGTGCCCGGCGCATTGGCTGCCGCGTTGGGGTTCAGGGTGCATTCCCATGATCCGATCCCGAGCATCTTCGCTGCGCTGCCGGACGAGCGGATGCTGATTGTCCTCGACAGCTGCGAGCATGTGATCGACGCAGCGGCGTTGCTGGCCGAGCGCATCTTTCAAGAGACGTTGCAGATCCATATCCTGGCGACCAGCCGGGAGTCGCTGCGGGTCGAAGGCGAACATATTCATCGCTTGTTCCCACTTGCGACGCCGCCTGAGCAAACGGTTGCATTGACCGCCGCGCAGGCGCTGGCCTTTCCGGCCGTGCAGCTCTTCGTATCGCGTGCGGCCGCGATCGATTACCGTTTCGATCTGAGCGACGCCGATGCCCCGATCGTCGCCGAGATCTGCCGGCGGCTGGACGGGATCGCGCTGGCAATCGAGCTGGCCGCCGGTCGAGTCGAGGCTTTCGGCATCAGGGGCACCGCCTCGCTTCTCGGCGACAGGATGGAGCTGCTATGGAAGGGGCGGCGCACCGCGCTACCCCGGCATCAGACGCTCAGCGCCGCCCTCGACTGGAGCTATGACCTTCTGTCAGAGCCGGAACGGGGCGATGCTGCGCAGTCTGTCCGTCTTCATCGGCAGTTTCACGCTCGATGCTGCCGAGGCGATCGCTGCCGATATCGAGGACGATCGGCCAAAAGTCGTCGAAACCCTGGCGCGGCTGGTCGCGAAGTCGCTGGTGAGCGCCGATGCCGACGCGTCGCGCTATCGATTGCTCGACACGACCCGGACCTATGCACGGGGCAAGCTTGTGGAAAGCGGCGAGGCGGGTGCGATAGCCCGGCGCCATGCGGAATATTATCGTGATTTGCTCGAGGGAGCCGGCCAGGCCGAGGCTGGCGCGCGCGAGATCGACAATATCCGGGCGGCATTGGCCTGGGCATTCTTGCCCGGCGGCGACGTTGCGATCGGCGTGGCGGTCGCGGCGAATTCGGCGCCGGTCTGGCTCAGCTTGTCCCTGCTTGCCGAGTGCCGCACCTGGATGGCGCGGGCCGCGGAGTGTTTCGACGCCGGCGGCCTTGCGACGCGCCAGGAGATGGTGATCCAGGCAGCGCTCGGCAGCGCGCTCATGTTCACGGGCGGCATATCGGGAGATGCCTATGCGAGCTGGACCCGGGCGCTCCGCCTCGCGCGCAAGCTCCAGGATGTCGAGCACCAGCTGATCGCGTTCCTGGTCCTCTGGGCAATGCAGATCCGGCGGCCGGTCTATGCCGATGCGGCGGCGCTGGCCAGTCAATGCTTGAACCTGGCGGAACAGGCAAGGGACGCTCGGGCCGATCGCGATGGCGAATTGGATGCTCGGCGTCAGCAAGCACCATCTCGGGTCGCATGGCGAGGCCCGGTACCATCTGCTGCGCTGCATCGAGCGTGACGACGAGATCTCGCGACAGGTCCAGCTCAAGCGGTTCGGCTATGATCGACGAGTCGACTCGCTTTCGGTGCTGGGCAATCTGCTGTGGGTCCAAGGCTTACCCGACCAGGCGCGCCGCGCCGCTGCGCGCGCAATCGGCGAGGCGCGGAGTTTGGCTCATGCCGTTCCACTCTGCGTCGCGCTCGCCTGGAATGGATTTACCCTCTCGATTTCGGGCTGCGATCCTGCTGCGGCGGAGAGCTGCATCGGCGAACTGGTCGAACTCGCGAGCAAGCATGATGTCGAGAGCTATCACGGGCTCGGTCTCTGTTTGATGGGCATCGCGCTGGGCCGGCGCGGCCAGGTCGAGCGCGCATTGAAGATGCTGTCCGACGGCCTCGGTATGCTGTCCCGGTCCCGCTACGAAGTGTTTCACCCGCTGCTGTTGAGTGAACAGCTGCGCATCATGGCCATGTCCGGCTACGCCCGGGGCCGACCTCGGCGCCGTGCTCGCGTCGGAGCATATGCGGCTCGATGCCGAGCATTGGTGCCTGCCCGAAATTCTCCGGATCCGGGGCGAGATCGCCCTGCTCCCGGATGGCGGCGGCCCGGCCGTCGCCGAGGAGCTGTTCTCCCGGGCGCTTGACTGGGCGCGCAGGCAGGATGCCTTGTCCTGGGAAATACGGGCGGCGACCGGCCTTGCTCAGCTCTGGTCGGCTCAGTCCCGCTATGACGATGCCCAGCGGCTGCTGATTCCGATCCGCGACCGGTTCAGCGAAGGCTTCGACAGTGTCGATCTTCGGCTGGCGGGACGCGTGCTTGCCGAGGTGGAGCGGCATTGCGTCTAGTCTCAGCCTTGCGAGAATAGGTGGCTCGACGAATATCCGAAGGTTGTATCAGGGCGATACAAGCCAAGATCCCGATCATGGGGCTACTCTGGTAGTCCAGGCCCGAAGAGGTACGGATCGGAGTTGCCGGATGGCTCTGCTCGAAGATGCCCTCGATGCCCATGGCGGCATTGATCGGTGGCGACACCTGCAGCGCTTCACCCTGCATATCTCGATCGGCGGGCCCCTGATCGCGCGCAAGGGTAAGGCCGGCACGCTGAATGAGGTCGTGGCCGAGGGATCGACCGAGACGCAATCGGTCCGGATCTCCGGCATTGGCCGGAACCGGATCGGCGCTATGTCTATCGACCGGATCGCGTCGCCATCGAGACGCCGGATGGGACCGAGCTGGCGGTCCGGACCGATCCGCGTTCGGTATTTCTCGGCCACAGCGACGACCAAGCCTGGGACGATCTCGATTTCGCCTATTTCTCCGGCTTGGTGATTTGGAACTATGTCTCGGTGCCGTTTCTGCTCGCGGGTTCCGATTTTCAGACGGAGGAACTCGAACCATGGCGGGAACGGGGCGAGACGTGGCGCCGCCTGAAAGTCATCTTTCCGCCGCGCATCGCGACCCATGCGTCGGAGCAGGTGTTCTATTTCGACCGCAACGGCATCCAGCGCCGGCTGGACTATCGGGCGCTGAGCATGACCGGCGTCGGTATCGCGCAATATGCTAGTGCGCATCAGAGCTTTTCGGGCATTGTCGTGTCGACGCTGCGGCGATCCTTTCGACTCGGGCCGGACGGCGAACTCATCAAGAAGCCGGAGATCATCAATGTCGAGATCTTCGATGCCAGCTTCGAGTGAACCGGCCTATTCGTAGTGACCGCCATCGACCACCTTGCCGCGGAAGATGCGGTAGACGGTACCGGTATAGCCGAGCGTCAGCGGCAGAACGATCAGCCCCGAACCCCAGAACATGAAGCTCAGGCTCGTCTCCGGTGCTGCCGCCTGGTCGATCGTGATCGCGAAGGGGATCATGTAGGGCCAGAACGAGACAGCCAGCGTGGCAAAGGCCGAGAAGAAGATCAGTGAGGTCATCAGGAACGGCTGAAGGTCGCGGCGGGCCTGGATGCCCCGGACGAGCCGCAGCGCGGCAAAGGCGCCGATCGCCGGAAAGACGATCAGATAGGGCCGCTCCAGCCAACGGTCCATGATCCGCAGATTGAGCGCCAGCGCATAGACGAAGGCGATTGCGAGAAAGCCGAAGACGCCGACCGTGAGTGCCGGCAGAACAGCGTAGGAGCGGTCGCGCAACTGCCCTTCGCCCTTGGCGACGAGCCAGCCGGCCCCGAGCAGCGTATAGCCGAGACAGAGCCCGACTCCGCACAGGCAGGCGAACGGGCTGAACCAGCCGAAGGTGCCACCGGCATAGTGGCCGTCCTGGATCGGCAGGCCGGCGGCGAGGGCGCCGACCGTCATGCCCTGGACGAAGGTCGCGACCAGAGAGCCGACCGAGAAGCCCAGATCCCAGACCCAGCGCGCGGCAAGGGCCTTGTAGCGGAACTCGAAGGCGACGCCGCGCAGGATCAGCGCGCCCAGCATCAGGACGAGTGGCAAGTAGAAGGCCGAGAGCAGCGTCGCATAGACGAGCGGAAACGCACCGAACAGGATGGAGGCAGTCAGCACGAGCCAGGTTTCGTTGCCGTCCCAGACCGGTGAGATCGCCGCCAGCATGCGCTGGCGATCTTCCTCGTTGCGGGTGAAGCCGAACAGGATGCCGACGCCGAGATCGAAGCCGTCGAGCAGGACGTAGAGCAGGGTGGTGAGCGCGAGCGCTGCGGTCCAGAACAGGATCATAGCCAGCCCTCCACCGGCTTGACTTCGGCGGCGGGGCTGTCGCCGGGCAGGGACAAAGGTCGCTTCGCATTCATCGGCGTCGGTTGCTTGGCGCCGCCCGGCCCGGCCCGGAGCAGTCGGTAGATGTAGAGCGTGCCGAAGCTGAAGATCAGAGTGTAGATCAGGCCGAAGAAAATCAGCGAGGTGAGCGTGGCGCCGGCGGTCAGGCCTGGTGTGACCGCATCCGCCGTTCGCATCAGGCCATAGACCGTCCAAGGCTGACGGCCGACCTCGGCCGTGAACCAGCCGGTGAGCGTGGCGATGAAGGGCAGGGGGAAGCTGAGGAACGTCGCCCACAGCAGGAGCCGCTGGCGGTCCATCCGTTCCATCAGCTCGAAGAAGGAACCGAGCCAGGCGAGCGCCAGCATGAGCAATCCGCAGCCGACCATCAGCCGGAAGGTGAAGAAGGGAATGGCAATGGGCGGCCGGTCCGTCTTCGGGAAATCGGTCAGGCCGACCTCCTTCGAGTCGAATTGCATGGTCGCGATCAGACTGCCGAGGACCGGGATCTTGAGTTCGAAGCGATTGCTTTCGGTCGCTTCGTCCGGCAGCGCGATCAGCACCTCGCCCGCCGGCTGCTCGTCATGCCAGCGGCCTTCGATGGCGGCGAATTTGATCGGCTGCTTGTCATGGACATAGTCGCCGTTCAGATGCCCGAAAAAGAGCTGCATCGGCACGAGCACGGCGCCGAGCATCAGCCCCATGCGCAGCATGACCCGCGACTCGGCGCCATAGGTATTGCGCAGCCGGTACCAGGCACCGGTCGCCGCGACGCAGAACGCGCCGGTCAGATAGGCGGCGATCAGCATATGCGGAAAACGGACCCAGACGACCGGGCTGAAGATAATGGCGCTCCAGTCGGTCGGCACGAAAATGCCGTGCTGCATCTCGTAGCCGACCGGCACCTGCATCCAGCTGTTGTTCACCATGATCCAGAACGCGCTGAAGGTCGTGCCGAGCGCCACCATCAGGGTCGCGATGAAATAGTTGAGCGGCGAGACGCGCGGCCGGCCGAAGATCAGCACGCCGAAGAACGAGGCTTCGAGCGCGAAGGCGGTGAAGCTTTCATAGGACAGCAGCGGTCCCTGGATCGAGCCCGAGGCCTCGGACAGCCGGCTCCAATTCGTGCCGAACTCGAAGCCCATCACGATGCCGGATACGACGCCTAGCCCGAAGGCGAGGCCGAAGATCTTGAGCCAGAAATCGAACAGCCGCCGATAGACCGGCCGATCCGTCACCAGATGCAGCCCTTCCAGCACGGCGAGCCACGCCGCCAGCCCGATCGTGAAGGACGGAAAGATGATGTGGAAGGAGATCGTGAAGGCGAACTGCAGCCGCGAGAGGAGAGCGCCGTGAAGTCCATCGCTCGGGTCTCCGTTTTGACTAAGGGCGGCAATATTCATGAATTCGGCGTCGCCCGGGATGGTCGGCCTGCACCATGCTACGCCGCCATCCCCGGGCTTGTCCCGAGGATGACGGCTGGTCTTAAGTCTCTCACATAAGAGGGCGACTCACCGCGTGAGATTGACCTTCGCCAGGTCGATCAGCTGCTTCGCCCGGCCGTCGAGCACGGCCTTCATCATGAACATGCCGAAATGATAGGCCTCGTCCGCCGTCGTCTTGGGCGGCATGGCGAGTTCCTGGCGGGCGCTCACGACATCGACCAGAACCGGGCCGGTGTGATGCAGCGCTTCGGCCAGGGCGCCCTTGAGGTCCTGTGGCTTTTCGACCCGGATGCCCTTGATTCCCATCGCTTCAGCCATCGCGGCGAAGTTGGGATTCTTGAGATCGCAGCCGGTGTCGAGGAAACCGTTCGCCTTCATCTCCATCTCGACGAAGCCGAGCGTGCCATTGTTGAGCACGACGACCTTCACCGGCAGGTTCATCTGCGACAGGGTGATGAAGTCGCCCATCATCATCGTGAAGCCGCCATCGCCGGACATCGAGACGACCTGCCGGCTGGGGGCGGCGGCTTGCGCGCCGATCGCCTGCAGCATGGCATTCGCCATCGAGCCGTGATTGAACGAGCCGATGATCCGCCGCTTGCCGTTGACCTTGAGATAGCGCGCGGTCCAGATGATCGGCGTGCCGACATCGCAGGTGAAAATCGCATCGTCGGTCGCCAATTCGCTGACCAGCCGCATGACGTATTGCGGATGGATGATGCTGCTGTTCGGTCCGCTCTCGGCCAGCGCATCGAGATCGCTGCGCGCCTTCTTGTAGTCGTGCAGTGCATCGTCGAGATGCGCGCGGTCGGTCTTGTCGTGGAGCAGCGGCATCAGCGCGGCCAGCGTCTCCTTCACCCCGCCGAGCAGGCCGAGCTCGATCGGCGTGCGGTTGCCCAGCGCCTCCGGCCGGAGGTCGATCTGTGCGATCCGCGCATTGGTCGGGTAGAACGGCCGATAGGGGAAATCGGTGCCGAGCAGCAGCAGCGTGTCGCAATTCTTCATTGCGGCATAGCCGGATGCGAATCCGACAAGGCCGGTCATGCCGACATCGTAGGGATTGTCGTATTCCATATATTCCTTGCCGCGGAAGGCATGGACGATCGGCGCCTTGAGCTTGGCGGCGAGGGCGACGACCTCGTCATGGGCACTGGCGCAGCCGGCGCCGCAGAAGAGCGTGATGCGCTTGCCTTCGTTCAGGATCGAGGCCAGATGCTGCATCTCGTCGTCATTCGGGCGCATCAGCGGCTTCGACGGCACGAGCCAGTGCGGCACCTTGGCGTCGAGCGGCTTCAGCGCCACGTCGCCGGGAATGACCACGACGGCGACGCCGCGCTTGGCGATGGCGACGCGGATCGCCCGCGTCAGGATCTGCGGCAGCTGCTCCGGGTTGGACACCAGCTCGACATAGTGGCTGCATTCCTTGAACAGGCTTTCCGGATGGGTTGCCTGGAAATAGTCGATGCCGATCTCGGTGCTCGGGATATGGGCGGCGATTGCCAGAACCGGAACGCCGCTGCGCTGGCAATCGAACAACCCGTTGATGAGATGGAGATTGCCCGGACCGCAGCTGCCGGCGCAGACGGCAAGCTCGCCAGTGATATGTGCTTCGGCGCCGGCGGCGAAGGCGGCCCCCTCCTCGTGCCGGACATGGATCCAGTCGATGCTCTTCAATTGCCGCAGCGCATCGGTGAAGCCGTTCAGGGAATCGCCGACCACGCCGTAGATCCGCTTCACACCGACGGCCTTCAGGGTGTCGGCCAGGAATTGAGCTGCTGTTTTCGTCATGTAGACCTCCAGGATTGACGGCGCGCGCGTTACGGGCTCGTGGACGGCTCGAGATGCATTTCCGATTGTGATCGAGGTGCTTGCCGGTGGCCGGTTTCGCGCAGGAAGAAGCTGACGACGATGGCGAGCGCGATGGCTGCCATCCAGAAGAGACCGGACTCCCGGAAATGTGCCAGATGATCGGGTGTCGTTTCAGTGTCCCGGCCGAGCAGATCGCCGAAGACCGGGCCGATCAGCGCGGAAATGCCGAAGACGAGGAAATTCTGAGTCCCGGTCGCGCAGCCCTTCACCTCGTCCGGGTTGGCTTCCTTGATGATGGTATAGGGGATCATCGCCGCGCCGGAAGCGATTCCGAAGATGAACATGCCGACGGTCGCCGGCAGCAGCTGCGGCATCAGAGTGACTTGGGCGACCATAGCCAGCATCGCCAGCCCGCCACCGATCAGCACCGGCTTCCTGAGCCCGATCCGGTCGGCGAGCCAGCCCATCAGGGGACAGCCCACGACCCAGCCGAGCGGGACCATCGAGATCACCGTGACCGCGTGCCCGAAATCGAGTGAGATGTCTTGTTGGAAGAAGGCGACGCCCCAGGTCATGTCGCCGATCGTGGTCGGCGTAAACAGCAGCCCGGCGATCAGGCCGCAAAGATAGGTTTGCGGATTGCCGAGCACGATCGCGTAGGGCCGCAGGAGGCCGCCATTCGAGGCCCCGGCCGGCTGCTTGTCGCCCGGCGTGATCAGGAACTGAAGGACGGCGAGGGCGAGGCCGACGAGGCCGAAGAAGATCCAGAAGCTGCGCCAGTCGATGCCGGCGGTGAGCAGCGGCCCAACCAGGAATTGCCCGGCCGACCCGCCCAGCATGCCGAGGCATTGCGTGACGCCGATCGCCGTGGCGAGCGAGCGGGGCGAGAAGCCGCGCGACGCCAGATAGACTGCGCCGGTGAAGGCGAAGGACGAGCCTGCGCCCTGCAACAGCCGGCCGGCATAGCCTTCGATTGGATTGGCCAGCACGAAGACCAGACAGCCGATCCCGAGCACGGCCGCGCCGAAGGCGACCGCGTATTTCGCTCCCGCCCGGTCCAAGGCCACGCCGGCGACGAGGCTGACCAAGGAATAGCTATAGTAGTAGGCGCCCAGGATCCCGCTGACGCCGACTGCCGTCTCTGCGAACGCGCCGGAGAGCTGCGGGATCATCACGGCCGGCGAGGACCGCGTGGCGTATTCGAGGACATAGAACAGCAGCGCAATCGTCCACGCGATGACGAAGGGGCGCGCTCCGGATCTCGATGTCGCGGTCTCGGTCATATCCTGAACCCCTTCCAACTTTTGTCGATATCGCGGGCAGCCTGCGCTTCCATGGTGGACAGTGCTCGTTAGACTTCATTTGAAATTGATAGCGTGCAACTCGCCCCAGGGCGGTAGCGGCGCGGCCTTGCAAGATCAAATGACATCTAACGGCGCGTCATCGCCCGCGGCGTGCATGCTGTCCCGGCAGGCTTGGACTGCCGATGACAGGGTGGCTGCGGTGGCGGCGTCGATAATGCAATCAGAAGTCTCGCCCGATATGCGTCGTTCCGCTGGCGGTCAGGCCTTGGCCGGCAAGGTCGCGGCGCGGCTTGAAACGGCCGGCATCGGGCAGGCCTTGGCGCTGCTGCGGCGCGCGCCCGGCCAGGGCGATCCGATGACCGCGAGCACCGCATTGGCCGGCTGGCAGATCCGCCGCCTGTGTGCTTTCATCGACGACCATCTCGACGAACCCCTTCATACCAAGGATCTCAGCCTTGTCGTGCAACGCAGCCCCGGCCATTTCTGCCGCGCCTTCAAGCGGAGTTTCGGTGAAACGCCGCATGCCTATGTCATTCGCTGCCGGCTCGATCGGGCGGCTCATCTGATGCTCTCCAGCAAGGCCGGACTCGGCGAAATCGCATTGGCCTGCGGTTTCAGCGATCAGGCGCATCTGTGCCGCCTGTTCCGACTCGCGACCGGTCAGACACCGGCAGCCTGGCGGCGCGACCGCCGGCTTGCGGCCGAGGATCGATGACCAACGTGGAGCCGCGTACCGGGTGGTCGAGGGCGGTCGAGATAGCGTGGCGCAGCCTGGTCGCGCTCCTCGCCATTGCCGTCCTCGTGTTCCTTACGACGCGCTGGAATGCTTGGCTGGGCGCTCCCGGCTGGCAATCGACTGACGACGCTTATCTGCAGGCCGATCTGACGCCGATTGCCGCTAAAGTCCCCGGCTATGTCCGGGACGTGCCGGTACAGGATTTCGAGCGGGTCCAGGCCGGGCAGGTCGTTGCAGTCGTCGTCGACGACGATTACCGCGCCCGCGTCGCGAAGGGCGAGGCGGCGCTTGCGGCCGCCCGGGCGCAGATCGAGACGCTGAAGGCGCAGCGCGTGCTGCAGGACGCCAATGTCCAGGCGGCAAAGGCCGTCGTCGAGGCGACCGCGGCCAATCTCGACCAGAACGGCCGCGACCGGGCGCGGCAGCATCGCCTGCTCGAAACCGGCTCCTCGACCACCGCCGCGGGTGAACAGCTCGATACCGGCCACGCCCAGCTCGCGGCGCAATTGGCGCAGAACCGTGCCCAAGCCGATGCGGCGGCGAGCCAGCTCGGCGTGCTCGCGGCCCAGCTGAGTCAGGCGGAGGCGCAGGCCCGTGCCCAGCAGGCCGATCTCGATCTGGCGAAGATCGATCTCGGCTATACCCGAATCGTAGCACCCCAGGACGGCGTGCTTGGGCAGCGCCAGATTTTCCCCGGCCAGTACGTCTCGGCCGGCGGCCAGGTCAACACGCTGACGCCGCTGCCGCATCTCTGGGTGATCGCCAATTACAAGGAAACGCAGCTGACCCATATGGCGGTCGGCGAGAAGGCCGAGATCAGCGTCGACACCTTTCCCGACCACACGTTGCACGGTCATGTGCTGGGCTTCGCGCCGGCCTCGGGCGCGCAATTCGCCCTGTTGCCTCCAGACAATGCGACCGGCAATTTCACCAAGGTCGTCCAGCGCATCGCGGTGAAGATCGCGATAGACGATGCCGACGGCCTGGCCGACCGCCTGCGGCCGGGCATGTCGGTCATCGCGAATGTCGATGCCCGGGCGGCCGAGCGGCGATGAGCGCTGCCCCGGGGACAGCCGCACCGGCCGCGGCGCCGGGTATCCCCTGGCTCGGACTGGCCGCGGTCCTGCTTGCCACCTTCATCTCGACGCTGAACGGCCGGCTATCCACCTTCGGTCTGGGCGATGTACGCGGCGCGGTCCATGCCGGCTTCGACGAGGGCGCCTGGATTACAACGGCGCAGACAGTGGCCCAGATGCTGATCGCGCCGGCAGCGATGTGGCTGGGCGGAGCCTATGGCCCGCGTCGGCCTCTGATGTATTCCTCGGCCGCCTTCGCGGTCATCTCTCTGCTCAAGCCTTGGTCGGGCGACCTGGCCACGTTGCTCGTGCTGCAATTTGCCGGTGGCGTCGCGTCTGGTTTCTTCATTCCGCTCACCCTGGGCTTCCTGCTGCGCAACACGCCGCCTAGATTCTGGGCCTATGGCGTGGCCCTCTATGCGCTGAACCTGGAGCTATCGGCCAATATCTCTGCCTCGCTCGAAGGCTGGTACGTCGATCAGCTCTCCTGGCGCTGGATCTTCTGGCAGAACGTGCCGCTCTCGCTCGGCATGGCGCTGTGCCTGCGCTTCGGCACGCGGCCGGATCCGGCGCCGCCGAAACGGCCGCCGGCGGATCTGTTCGGCCTGACGGCGGGCGGTGCTGGGCTGGCGTTGATCTATGCCGCGCTGGATCAGGGCAACCGCCTGGACTGGCTGAATTCCGGCCCTGGTCTGGGGGCTGCTGCTCAGCGGCGGGCTGCTGGTCGCCGCTTTCCTGGTTCACGAAACCCGCACGGATTGTCCGCTGGTCAATTATCGGGTCGCCTTGGCACCGACCCTGCTGACCCAATTGCTGCTGGTTAGCTTTCTGCGCCTCACCATCCTGGCGACAGCCTATGTCATCCCGCAATATCTTGGCGCCGTGCGCGGCTACAAATCACTCCAGACCGGCGACACGCTGATCTGGGTCGCGGCGCCGCAGTTGCTCCTGTGCCCGCTCGCCGGCTACGCGCTGACACGGGCGGATGCGCGTCTGGTCGCTTCGATCGGCTTCATCTGCATCGGTGCCGCCTGCCTCTCGATGGCTTACGGGCTGACGCCGCTCTGGGGCTCGGACGAGTTCCTGCCGGCACAGCTGCTGCAAGCCATCGGCCAGAGCTTCGCCGTCTCCGGGATCGTGTTCTTCGGCATCCTTCATTTGCGGATCGAAGACGCGCTGACCTTCGGTACGGTGCTGCAGACGGCGCGGCTGATGGGCGGCGAGATCGGTCAGGCCTTCATCGTCACCTTCGTCCGCATCCGCGAGCAGGTCGCCTCGAACCTGATCGGGCTGCATGTCCGGGCCGGCGACGACCAGGTCGTCCACCGGCTGCATGTCTATGCCGCCGCTACGGCGAAAGCGGGGGATCCCTCGGCGGGTCCGACCCGTGCGGCGGCCTTGCTCGGCAATACCGTGCGCATTTCTGCGACGACCCAGTCGATCATCGACTCCTTCATAGCGATTGCGCTGCTGACCGCGCTGGCCCTGCTGCTGCTGACCATCCGCAAGGCGGGGCCGCCTGGTCCGGCCTCGCCTCGTCCGTTCTTCGCTGCGCGGGAGCCGAAGCCGTGACCATTGCTGCCTGGCGCGTGCTGGTGTTTGCGTCCCTGCTGGCCGGCTGCACGGTTGGTCCCGACTATGATCCGCCGGCGCCGCCTTCCGGATCGGAAGCGCCGCTGGTCTCGACCGTGCCCTCGGCGGAGACGCCGGACCAGCCGCCGGACGATTGGTGGCGGCTCTACACGATCCGATGCTCGACGGCTTTCTGACGGAGGCTTTCACCGCCAATACCGATCTGGCTGCTGCCGAAGCGAATCTCTCGGTCGCCCGGGCGGCGCTCGAAGCGACACGCTCCGAGCGCTACCCAACGACGACGGTCGAAGTTGGCGGGATCTACGGCCGGGACGCCACGACCGACGAGATCCTGGAGCTTGGCCGGCATCGTGCGAAGTCGACCTGGCTGTTCGACGATGTGCTCGACATGTCCTATGAGATCGATCTGTTCGGCCATGTCCGCCGCTCGATCGAAGCCTCGCGCGCCGATGCCGCGGCGACCGCTGCGGCGCGCGACCTGGTGCGGGTGACGGTCGCCGCCGAAACAACGCGCGCTTATGCCGAGATCTGCACGCTTGGCGACCGGCTCGCCGTCGCGCGCCATTCGCTCGAAGTGGTGAGCCGCGAAGCGTCGATCACCACGCAGCGCCGTTCGGCCGGTGCGTCCTCGAGCTTCGACGTCGCTCGGGCCGAAGCGCTCGTCGCCCAAGTCCGTGCCGAGATCCCGCCGCTCGAAGGGCAGCGGCGCTCGGCCTTGTTCCAGCTGACGGCGCTGCTCGGGCGCACGCCCGCCAATGCCCCGCGGGAGGCGGAGGCATGCACGGCGCCGCCGCAGCTCGATGCGCTGATCCCGGTCGGCGACGGGCGCCGCGCTGCTCAAGCGCCGACCCGATATCCGCGAGGACGAGCGCCGCCTGGCCGCCGCGACTGCCCGGATCGGCGTCGCCACATCAGAACTCTACCCGCGGATCAGCCTGGTCGGCCTCTATGGCGGGGCGGCGACGACGCCGTCGGATCTGACCTCCGGAGGCGGGTTGACCTGGGGTGTCGGGCCGTCGATCAGCTGGAGCTTCCCCAACATGAGCGGCCCGATCGCCCGGCTGCATGAAGCCAAGGCCGACACCTCGGTCGCGCTGGCAAGCTTCGATTCCACGGTGCTGAGCGCCTTGAAGGAGACCGAGCAGGCGCTGGCGGTCTATGGCTCGGAACTCGACCATCGGCAGGCGCTCGGCGACGCCCAGCACAAGGAGCATGAGGCTTTCGACCAGGCGCAGGACCAATATGCTGCCGGTTCGCTCAGCAATCTCGATCTGCTGACGACGGAGCAGGCCCTTGTCGGCGCGGATTCTGCCGTCGCCGCCTCGGACGCGCAACTGGTCCAGGACCAGATTGCCGTGTTCAAGGCCCTGGGCGGCGGCTGGCGCCGGCCTTAGCCGCGCCGAATTCAGCGAAAGAGTTGCGCCGCCTTGCGCGATCGACCTATTTTACCAATCGACGCGCGGTTCGGGCCGGCGCCATTGCCGATGGAGACGCTTCAACCTAAAGAGGCAGCATGTCGACCTCGCAGGTGCGCGCCGTACTTTTTGCCGATACGCGAAACAGCACGAAGCTCTATGTCGACATCGGCAATGATGCGGCGGCCGCGACGGTCGGCGAGTCGATGGCGCGCTGCGAGCTGCTGATCGGGCGCGCCGGCGGCAGCGTGATCAAGCGCCTGGGCGACGGGCTGATGGCGTCCTTCAACGATGCCGCTTCCGCCGTGTCCAGTGCCGTCGCGATCCAGCAGCTGCATCAGACCGGACTCATCCATCTCGGCATCGGCATCCAGTCCGGCGAGGTGATCCTGCGCGAGGCCGATCTCTTCGGCGATGCCTGCAACGAGGCGGCGCGGCTCTGCTCGCTGGCGCTGCCCGACGAAATCCTGATCGGACGGGATCTCGCCGAGAAGTTGCCGGCCGGCGGCTTCGTGCTGCAATCAATCGATAAATTCAAGATCAAGGGCAAGGACCGGCCGATCGACGTGTTCCGCGTCGAGTGGGAAGTCGTGCTCGAACGGACCGCCTATGTCCCGGCCGGCGAAGCGGTCCGCACCACCCCGCAGTTGCGCATCACGGCGCGCGACGGCGAGTTCGTGATCGATCGCAGCCGGCCGCGCCTGACCATCGGCCGCCAGGATTGCGACCTGGTCATCGCGAACCAGGCGGTCTCGCGCCGACATGCCGTGATCCAGTGGTCCGATGGCCGCTTCATTCTCAGCGACCAGAGCACCAACGGCACGACCATCCGCTATGCCAGCGGCCAGGAGAACTTCATCCGGCGCGAAGACACCGACATCGTCGGCGCCGGTATCATCGCACTCGGGCCGGTACCGGTGTTGAACGCGCTCTGCCTGCGCTTCGAGTGCTTCTGATGCGAAGATTTCGCGGCTGCGACGCCGTGGCCGGTTCCGTCCGGTGCATGACGCGGCGACATTGAAGCCTGATCTCGGCCCGTTCGGCGGCGTCGGGCGCATGACTTCGATCGAAGGGACACGGGTTATGGACTACCGCAATCTTGGCCGCAGCGGGCTCAAGGTTTCGCCGCTCGTGCTCGGCACCATGATGTTCGGCGGCCAGACCGACGAGCCGACTTCCGTCCGCATCATCGACCAGGCGCGCGAGCGCGGCGTCAATTTTATCGATACGGCCGATGCCTATAGTGACGGAAAGTCGGAAGAGATTGTCGGGCGCGCGATCAAGGGCGACCGCGACCGCTGGGTCGTCGCGACCAAGCTGGCCAATCCGCGCGGCTCGGGGCCGAACCAGCGCGGGCTGTCGCGCAAATGGGTGTTCGACGCGGTCGAGGCCAGCCTGAAGCGGCTCGACACCGATTATATCGACCTCTACTACCTGCATCGCGAGGACCACGACACGCCGCTGGCCGAGACGGTGCGGGCGCTGGGCGATCTCGTGCATCAGGGCAAGATCCGCTATTTCGGCGTCTCGAACTACCGTGGCTGGCGCGTGGCCGAGGCGTCCTGGCTGGCCGACCAGCTCGGCATCGACCGGCCGGCGGCGAGCCAGCCCTGCTACAACGCGACTTATCGCGTGCCCGAGGCCGAGCATCTGAGCGCCTGCGGCTATTACGGGCTGGGCGTGATCGCCTATAGCCCGCTGGCGCGCGGCGTGCTGACCGGGAAATACGATCCCTCCACGCCGCCACCGCCCGATACCCGTGCCGGCCGCGGCGACAAGCGCATCCAGGAGACGGAATGGCGCGCCGAGACGCTGGCGCTGGCCCAGACGATCAAGCGCCATGCCGAGGCGCGCGGCATCACCGCGGGCCAGTTCGCGCTCAATTGGGTGCTGAACAACCGCTTGGTGACCGGCACGATCGCCGGCCCGCGCACCGAGGAGCAATGGCAGGAATATCTGGGGGCGCTGGAGTATCGCTTCACGGCCGAGGACGAGGCGCTGATCGACGATCTGGTCGCGACCGGCCATCCTTCGACGCCGGGCTATAACGACCCGGCCCATCCGGGCTTCGGCCGGCTGCCGCGGACGGGGTCTTAATTCAGATCGATCGCAAGGCGTTTCAGGTCGGTAAGGTCGCAACTGGCGAGCGCGCCTTCATGCGTAGCGGTCAGCACGACGCGCGGTGCCTTGCCTGCATCCAGAGCCTCCTGCCAGCGCGGCGCACACAGGCACCAGCGGTCGCCCGGATTGAGGCCGGGAAAGCCCCATTCCGGTACCGGCGTCGACAGATCATTGCCGCGCGCCTTGCTGAAGGCCAGGAACTCGGCGGTCAGCACGACGCAGACCGTGTGGCTGCCGACATCCTGCGGCCCGGTATTGCAGCAGCCGTCGCGAAAGAACCCGGTCACGGGGCTGGTCGAGCAGCTTTCGAGCACGCCGCCCAGTACATTGCGCGACGGCCTCTTGCCGCTGCCATCGCGGTCGCCGTCTCTCGGCATGATCATCTCCTGCAGTGAAGCTGAAGAATGCGCCGCAAGGCCGGCAGTGGCAACAGGGCATGCCCGGCGGCAAGCCCTGTTCCGTGTCCTACTTGGTCAGCGCCGCGAAGGCAGACACGTTCAACGTGCCGAGGCCGGCGGCCGGGGCGTAGCCGTTGCGGGCTGTATAGAACCAGTTGTCGCCGGTCGAGATCGTGTTGAGGACGGAACTGCGGCTGAAGCTGCCGATCAGCTGTGCGCCGTAGAGCAGCGGATTGAGCAGGCCGAGGCGGTGACCGGCGTTCTGGTTGAGCAGTGCTGTCACACCGTTGAGCTGCGGCGCCACGAAGCTGGTGCCGCCGCCGCCGTTCAGCACGCTGAAGCCGGTCTTGTCCGAAGTGTAGGGGATGATGTAGCCGGTATCCGGATCGGCGTTGAACGAGACATCCGGCACGTTGCGGCCCCGGAAATGGCCGGGCAGGGCGAAGATCGTGGTCGGTGGCGTCGTGCTCTCATCGGCGAACACCTGACCGGACTGGCTGGCCTGCACGCCGGCGGTAAGGAACTGGTAGAACGGCTCGGAGAAGAACACGCTGACGCCGCCGCCGCCGCCCACCGGGTAGATGCCGCAGGTGATCGGATCCTGGTTAAGCGCCTTGCACAGCGGCTCCAGATAGTCCCAGCCCCAGACCCGTTCGGTCGACACGGTAATGTTGAGCGTCTTGCCGCTTGGCAGGCCGAAGCTCTGGGTGCCCGGCAGGGTCGTGCCACCCGCCGAGGTGATCGCCGTGTCGCTGCCGGGATAGTCCACGGTCAGCGGCGTCGTGTCGTTGGCCGGAACTTCGTCGAACACGTCATAGGCGCCGCAATCGCCTGCGGCGGCGAAGAAGCTCTGGCCCTGCAACGCGGCTTCGAGCAGCAATTCGTGCGTTGCCTGCAGTGCGCTGACGGTCTCGCCCGAGAACGGATCCGTTACCGGCGAATTGGCCAGATTGTTGAAGAACTCCCATTCGCCCCAGCTGGTCGAGATCGAGTCTGGCTTGTTGCTCTGGATCGCCGCGGCGAAGGCATCGAGAAAGCCCTGATTGGTATTGGGCGCCTGGTAGACGATGATCTTGGCGCCCGGTGCGATGCCGCCCGATTGCTCGACATCGAGCGTGGTTTCGGCCGAGCCGGAGGCGTCGCTCGGAGCGCCCGGCCCGCCGTCGATATCCACGACGCTGAGCCGGTTCGAATTGACCTTGAGCCCGAGCGAGCTCCAATAGCCGAACACGTCGCTAGGCGTGAAGCCCGCCAAGGTGACGATTGCCAGGGTATGGCCGTTGCCGGTCACCCCCTTGGCATAGAGCGGATCGACATTATAGAGCGCAGCGAAATCCTTGACCGTCAGAAAGCCGAGCGGGTTGCCGCCGGCAGAGGGGTTGGCGCTTTTCGTGGCGAGCAGGCTCTCCGGCGCCAAGCGATAATTGGTATGAAACGCTGGAGCGGTGCTGAGCCCGAGCACGGCTTGGACCGAGGGCGCGATCTCGGCGGGCGGGGTGGGCCGGCTGGTCGCTGCGCGGTAACTGTAGCCCGGTGTCGTCGCGGTCGCCGGCATCTGGAATTGATGCAGGCTCGTCTGGAAGGTTTTCTCCAGCGCCGCCGGTGTGCCGGTCACGCTGAGCGTCGTCGAACTGGTCCGTGTCACAGTCAGCCCGTGCAGCCGCAGATTGGCCGTCACGCTGTCGACGGTCGCCCCGGTCGGTCCAAATCGGGCCTCGACCTGATCGGGTGTCAGGAATTTCTGATAAAGCGGATCGCCCGGCGTGGCGAGCCGGCGGATCATGGCCTCGGCGCCATTCGGATCGTTCAGCTTCAACGCGACCGTGACGGAGATCGTCTGAGCCGAGGCCTGCGGGTCGAGCCCGCCCAGATCGACGGCAACCGGCGATGCGCCGAAGGCCGCGGATGTACCGAGCACGCCGAGCGCAATGGTGGCAGCGCTCGTTCTATACGACGAGAAAATCATTATATCCTCCCCGAATAATAGAATTCCGACGGTCGCCTGCGATGAACGCTAGAGCGGGACCGCGAATGTGCCGACGGCAAGATCCGAGCACCCGGAATTGCGGCGCTATACCGTGCCGGCATCTGCTGAAAGATGCCGATTTCTGTCCCCAATTGGTTGAGGGGCGCTCAGAACTCGCGTCGCCGTCAGTAGATCATTGGACGGCCCGGAGGAAGCGGGGCGAAAAAGAGACATTACTGCCATCTCAAGCATATGTGATGGGAATCGGGCCAAGCCGAGATGCACCTTGCAAAGCCGGGCGAGTGGTGGAGACTGGTACGGCCGGACCATCCGGTGGAGGGCAGACCATGGCGATCCGATCGATTCTCGTGCCGACCTGGGCTCATGCCGATGTGGCGCCGCAGCTCGAGGCCGCCCATGTCCTGGCGCAACGCCTGGGCGCCCATATCCAGGTGCTGTTCGTGCAGCTCGACACGAAGGCTGCCCTCATGAACCTGCCGGAGCTGATCGGCGGCGGCATCGACTTCCAGCGGATCGAACACGAGAGCGAGACGGCGGGGCTGCAGGCGCGCCAGGACTTCGATTCCTGGTGCGCCCGGAACGCGCTGTCGGCGATCCCGTCAGAATATCCCGAGCAGCGAATTTCCGCGAGCTGGTCGGAAGTGGTCGGCGATTTCAGCGTGCTGGTCGAGGAGGGCGGCCGGCTCAGCGACTTCATCGTCATCAGCAACGCCGATACGCATGAGCTCCTGGGCGGCCGCGCATTCCAGCCGGCCGTGTTCGGCACCGGCCGTCCGACCATGATCATCGCCGAGACGCCGGACGATCTGCTCGCCCATGTCATGATCGCCTGGAACGGCAGCCTGGAGGCGAGCACCGCCGTCACGCAATCGACCGATCTGCTGCGCGTTGCCGGACGGGTCTCGATCTATCGCGAAGACACCAGCCGCGAGGCAGTCGAAGCGCTGCACCTCTATCTGCGCCGTCACGGCATCCGGTCGGAGGGAGAAGTCGGCGCGCAGACCGCAGGCTCGACCGGCGCCTCGATCCTGGCCACGGCCGAGGCAGTCGGCGCCACCATCCTGATGCGAGGCGCCTACACCCAAAGCCGGCTGCGCCAGGCGATCCTGGGCGGCACCACGCGCCATCTGCTGACCTATGGCCGCATCCCGATCGTGATGGCGCATTAACGCGCCGCAGGGTCGCGTCCGAAAATGGCGAGACGGCAGCGCCGGCGGCGGCATAATGCGCGCCATGCTCGATCATGATTCCTGTTATCGCGCTCTTCTGAGCCGGGACGCCCGGTTCGACGGACGCTTCTTCATTGCGGTGACCTCGACCGGGATCTATTGCCGGCCGATCTGTCCGGCCCGGCCGCCCAAGCTGGAGAACTGTCTGTTCATGCCGTCCGCGGCGGCGGCGCAGGCCGCCGGTTTCCGGCCCTGTCTGCGCTGCCGGCCGGAAGCTGCGCCGGAGCTGGCAGTGTGGCGCGGCACGGCCAATACAGTGGCGCGGGCGCTGCGGCTGATCGACGAAGGCGCCTTGGATGATGGCGATGTCGAGACCCTGGCCGGCCGGCTCGGCGTCGGCGGGCGGCATCTGCGCCGGCTGTTCAAGCATCATCTGGGCGCGGCGCCGATCATGGTCGCGCAGACCCGCCGGCTGCTCTTCGCCAAGGCGCTGCTGGCCGATACTACGCTGCCCATGACCGAGGTCGCGCTGGCCGCGGGCTATGGCAGCCTGCGCCGCTTCAACGACGCCATGCGGTGCAGCTGGGACCGGCCGCCAAGCGCGTTGCGCCGGGCCGCCAAGAGCCGTCCGCCGGGCAGCGGCGTCACCATTCGGCTGCCCTATCATCCGCCTTTCGACTGGCCGCTGCTCCTCGGCTTCCTCGGGCCGCGCGCCATTCCCGGGGTCGAGGCAGTCGAAGGCGATTGCTATCGGCGCAGCATAGCGCTCGACGGCCGGCACGGCGTGGTCGAAATCCGGCCGGTCGCCGAGGCGCATCAGCTCGAGGCGACGATCCGGTTTCCCGGCGTCGGTTCGCTCGGCACCATCGTCAACCGGCTGAAACGGCAATTCGATCTCGATGCCGATGCGACGGCGATCGGCGCGCAGCTCTCGGCCGATCCCCTGCTGGCGCCGATGGTCGCGGCGCGGCCGGGGCTGCGCGTGCCCGGCGCCTGGGATCCGTTCGAACTGGCGATCCGCGCCATTCTCGGCCAGCAGATCAGCGTCGGTGCCGCGACGGTGCTGGCCGGACGGGTCGCGGCCACCTATGGCGAGGCGCTGCAGCTTGAAGACGGCGCGCCACCGCCCGGACTGACCCATGTCTTCCCGGCACCGGCTGCGCTGACCCGGGCCGATCCTGGTGTGCTCCGGGTGCCGCGGGCGCGGGCCGCCAGTATTGCCGGCCTGGCTGCGGCCTTGGCCAGCGAGCCGGACCTGCTGGCGCCGCTGCTGCCGCTCGACGAGACGGTCGCCCGGCTGTGCCGGCTGCCGGGCATCGGTCCCTGGACCGCGCAATACGTCGCGATGCGGGCCTTGCGTGAGCCGGACGCGTTTCCGTCGGGCGATCTCGGTCTGCGCAAGGCGGCGATTACCGCGGACGGCATTCCGAGCATCAAGGAATTGGAGGCGCGCTCGGCCGCCTGGCGCCCCTGGCGCGCCTATGCCGCCATCCATCTCTGGTTCAGCTTGGCCAAGGTTTCAGGAGGGTAGATT